>DATMJC010000086.1:0-70490 GCA_035554435.1 Burkholderiales bacterium
GCCCGGCCGCGGCGGCGAGCGTGCCGGCCGGCGGCTCGCCAAGCACCGGGCGCGCCTCCGGCAGCCCGTACATGAACAGGCCCGCGTACACCACGATCGCGAAGGCGAAGTTGAACAGCGGGCCGGCGACGACGATGGCGAGGCGCTTCCACACGTACTGCCGGTTGAACGCCCGGTCGAGCTCCGCGGCCTCCACCGGCCCTTCGCGCTCGTCCAGCATCTTCACGTAGCCGCCGAATGGAATGGCGGCTAGCACCCACTCGGTGCGGTCCTTGCCGAGCGCCCGCAGGAAAAGCGGCCGGCCGAAGCCGACCGAGAAGCGCAGCACCTTGACGCCGCACAGGCGCGCCACCAGGTAGTGGCCGTACTCGTGCACCACGATCAGCACGCCGAGCGCGGCGATGAAGGCGAGCACGGTCTGGATGAAGCTCATGCGGCGCGCCCGATGGTGCGCTCGATGCGCTGCGCGGCGAGGCGGCGCGCCTCGGCATCGGCCGCCAGCACCGCCGCGAGGTCGGCGGCTGGCGAGCTGCGGCTGGCGGCGAGCGTGTCCTCGATCACCGCGGCGATCGCGGTGAACGGCAGGCGGCGCGCGAGGAACGCCTCGACCGCGATCTCGTTCGCAGCGTTGAGCGCCGCAGGCGCGGTTCCGCCGGCGCGCAGCGCGGCGTGCGCGAGGCGCAGGCAGGGGAAGCGCTGCTCATCGGGCGTCTCGAAAGAAAGCGACTTGAGCGCCGCCAGGTCGAGCGGCTCGGCGCCCGAGGCGATGCGCTCGGGGAAGCCGAGCACGTGCGCGATCGGCACGCGCATGTCCGGGTTGGCGAGCTGCGCGATCACCGAGCCGTCGGTGTACTCCACCATCGAGTGCACGATGCTCTGCGGATGGATGAGGACCTCGATGCGCTCGGGCTCGAGGTCGAACAGCCAGCGCGCCTCGATCACCTCCAGGCCCTTGTTCATCATGGTCGCCGAGTCCACCGAGATCTTGCGGCCCATCACCCAGTTCGGGTGCGCGCACGCCTGCTCCGGCGTGACCGCGTGCAGCTTCTCCACCGGCAGGGTGCGGAACGGGCCGCCCGAGGCGGTAAGCACTATTTTCCTGACGAATTTTTTCCCGGAAAAGCATTGAAAGACGGCGTTGTGCTCGCTGTCGACCGGCAGCACCTGCGCCCCGCCCTCGCGCGCGGCGCGCATGAACAGCGGCCCGGCCATCACCAGCGCCTCCTTGTTCGCGAGCAGGATGCGCTTGCCCGCGCGCGCGGCGGCGAGCGTGGCCGGCAGGCCGGCCGCGCCGACGATCGCCGCCATGACCACGCCGCACTCGGGCGCGCTCGCCACGCGCTCGAGCGCGCCGGCGCCGAACAGCAGCTCGCTGCCGGCATCCTTGAACTTCCTCGCGAGCTCCCTGCTCTCGGCGGTGCCCGAGAGCACGGCGAAGCGCGGGCGATGGCGGCGGCACAGTTCCAGCAGAGAGTCGGCGGCATCGTGCGCCGTCAACGCGAAGATCGCATAGCGCTCCGGGTGGCGCGACAGCACGTCGAGCGTGCTCGCGCCCACCGAGCCTGTCGCGCCGAGGACCGCGATGCCGGTCATCGCGACACCAACGGGATCAGCAGCGCCGCCAGGGGCAGCGCCGCGGTGGCGCTGTCCACGCGGTCGAGCACCCCGCCGTGGCCCGGTAGCAGCGTGCCGCTGTCCTTGGCGCCGGCCTGCCGCTTGACCGCGGATTCGAACAGGTCGCCGACGATACTCAGCACGGCGAGCAAGGCGGCGGAGAGGAGATAGGGCACCCAGGCGATTCCTTCGACGAACGCTGCGCAGATGATAGCGTAGACGAGCGCCACGGCGAGGCCGCCGAGCGCGCCTTCGCGCGTCTTGCCCGGGCTGATGGACGGCGCGAGCTTGTGCCGCCCCCAGGCGCTGCCGACGAAATACGCGCCGGCGTCCGTCAGCGACACGAGCGCCAGCACGAGGATCACCTGCAGTCCGGGCAGCACCGCCATGGCGAGCGACGCCGGAACCAGGACTACGAACCCGGCGATCGCGAGCAGCCGTGTGTGCGAAGCGGAGACGCCGCGCCACATCCACGCCGGCGCGATGCCGATCCAGAAGACTGCGGCAAGCGCAAACGCAGGCAGCTGCGCGTGGTGATAGGCCAGCCCCAATGCGACCACCACCGCCGCGGCGTAGACCCAGGTAAAGAAGGTCGACAGCCTGCACAAGCGCGCCCACTCGAAAGCCGCCAGCGCGGCGATCACCGTGGCGAGGATCGCACGGCCGACAGGTGGAAGCAGAAGAAGCGCCGCCAGCAGGGCGCCGATGAGCACCCCGGCCGTTGCAAGCCGGCGACCCAGACCGCTCAGGCGACCTCGACCTGCTTCGCCTGCTCGAGCTGCTCGCTGGTGCGCCCGAAGCGCCGCTCGCGGCTGCGGTAGGAGGCGATCGCCTCGTCGAGCGCCGCGGCGTCGAAATCCGGCCACAGCGTGTCGGTGAAGTAGAGCTCGGTGTAGGCGAGCTGCCACAGCAGGAAATTGCTGATGCGCTGCTCGCCGCCGGTGCGGATGAAAAGATCGGGCTCCGGCGCGTAGCTCATGGCGAGATGAGGCGCGAGCATTTCCTCCTGGATTTCCGTCAGGCCCGGCTTTTCCTTCAACACCTTGTTCATCGCCTGGAGGATGTCCCACCGCCCGCCGTAGTTCGCCGCGATGGTCAGCGTGAGGCCGCGGTTGCCCGCGGTGAGCCGCTCGCTCTGCTCGATGGCGCGGCGGATGTTGGCGTCGAAGCGCCGCGTGTCGCCCACGACCTTGAGCCGCACGCCGTTGCGATGCAGCTTCTCGACCTCGCTGGTGAGCGCCATCTGGAAGAGCTGCATCAGCAGCGCCACCTCCTCGGCCGGGCGGCGCCAGTTCTCGGAGCTGAACGCGAACAGGGTGAGAAAGCCCACGCCGCGCTCCGCGCAGGCGCGCACCGTGGCGCGCACCGCCTCCACGCCGCGGCGGTGGCCCGCGATGCGCGGCAGGTGCTGGCGCTTCGCCCAGCGGCCGTTGCCATCCATGATGATGGCGACGTGCCGCGGCACGTCGCCATGCGCGGGAACCTCCTGCGTCGAGCTGGGATGACTCATACGGCGAGCAGTTCCTTTTCTTTTTCTGCCAGCAGCTTGTCGATGTCCGCGACGTGCCGGTCGGTCATCTTCTGCACCTCGTCCTGGGCGCGGCGCTCGTCGTTCTCGGACACCTCGTGCTTCTTCAGCGATTCCTTGAGCTGGTGGATCGCGTCGCGCCGGGCGTTGCGCACCGCCACGCGAGCGTTCTCGGCCTCGTGGCGCACCACCTTGATCAGCTCTTTCCTGCGCTCCTCGGTGAGCGCCGGCATCGGCACGCGCACCGTCTCGCCCTGCGCGGCGGGATTGAGCCCGAGGTCGGAGTCGCGGATCGCCTTCTCGATCGCTCCGGACATCTTCTTCTCGAACGGGGTCACGCCGATGGTGCGCGCGTCGAGCAGCGTCACCTTGGCGACCTGGTTGATCGGCATCTGCGAGCCGTAGTAGTCGACCATGACGTGGTCGAGAATGCCGGTGTGCGCGCGCCCGGTGCGCACCTTGGCGAGGTCCCCCTTGAACGCCTGCACGCTCTTGTCCATTTTCTGGTCGGTGCTCTTTTTCAGATCGGCGATGACCATAGGTATGCGACCCTTAAGCGGTTTCTCCGCGTACTTTAATCATACGTGAACGAGGGTGCCCTCATCTTCGCCCAGCACCACCCGGCGCAGGGCGTCCTTCTTGAAGATATTGAACACGTTGATCGGCAGCTTCTGGTCGCGGCACAGCGTGAGCGCGGTGGCGTCCATGACCTTGAGGTTCTTGTTGATCGCCTCGTCGAAGCTGATCTTCGCGTAGCGCTGCGCGCGCGGGTTGCGCTTGGGGTCGTCGGTGTAGACCCCGTCGACCTTGGTGCCCTTGAGCACGATCTCGGCGCCCATTTCGCTGCCGCGCAGCGCCGCCGCGGTGTCGGTGGTGAAGAACGGGTTGCCGGTGCCGGCGGCGAAGATCACCACCTTGCCCTCCTCCAGGTAGCGGATCGCCTTGCCGCGGATGTAGGGCTCGCACACCTGCTCGATGTTGAGCGCCGACTGGACCCGGCTCGCGATGCCGGCCTGGCGCATGGCGTCGGAGAGCGCCAGCGCGTTCATCACCGTGGCGAGCATCCCCATGTAGTCGGCGGTGGCGCGGTCCATGCCCTCGGCGCCCGGCGCGAGCCCGCGGAAGATGTTGCCGCCGCCGATCACCACGCCCATCTCCACGCCCAGCCGCGAGACCTGCGCCACCTCCGAGACGATGCTCAGGATGGTCTGGCGGTTGATGCCGTACGGATCCTCTCCCATCAGGGCCTCGCCCGAGAGCTTGAGGAGGATCCGTTTGTATTTTGGCGTCAAGGTGGCGCTTTTCTAGTGGACTGGGGACGCTTTCTCGATGCCCTCACCAACGACGAGGAAGGCGTATCCGTTGACCTTGCCTTTCTTCGCGGCGAGCATTTTTTCCACCGTCTGCTTGTCGTCCTTCACGAACGGCTGGCCCATGAGGGTGATCTCGCCCAGGAACTTGTTGACCGCCCCTTCCACCATCTTGGCGGCGATCTCGGCGGGCTTGCCCGATTCCTTCGCGCGCGCGAGCTGGATTTCGCGTTCGCGGGCGACGACGTCTGCCGGCACCTCGGCTTTCGTCGCGTGCTGCGGCTTGGCGAACGCGACATGCATTGCCACGTCCTTGCCGACCTCTTCCGGTCCCTCGTAGTCGACCAGGACGCCGATCTTGACGCCGTGCAGGTACAGAGCGAGCTTGCCCTTCGCCTGGAGACGCTTGAAGCGGCGGATCGTCATGTTCTCGCCGATCTTCTGGATCAGGGCCTGACGGCGCTCCTCGACCTTGCCGGAAGCGAGTGCAGCGACGTCCTTCGGGTTCTGCGACCCGACGGTTTCCGCCAGCGAGCGCGCGAACGCGACGAATTCTTCGTTCTTGGCGACGAAGTCGGTCTCGCAGTTCAGCTCCACCAGCGCGCCGAGCTTGCCGTCCGGCGAAACGTAAGCCCCGATCACGCCTTCGGCGGCGATGCGGCTCGCAGCCTTGTTCGCCTTGGCGCCGCTCCTGATGCGAAGCAGCTCCTCCGCCTTGCGGAGGTCGCCGCCCGCCTCGGCGAGCGCCTTCTTGCATTCCATCATTCCCAGGCCGGTGAGCTCGCGGAGCTCTTTCACCAGCGCTGCACTGATTTCCGCCATCCTTGCAAACTCCTTACTCGATTTGAAAAAAAGGGGCCCGAGGCCCCTTTTCCATGGTTCGGGTGGGCAGCACCCTACTTCTCGGCCTCGTCCTCTTCCACCTCGACGAACTCGTCGCGCGAGGCGGCGACCACCTCTTCGAGCGACTGGGTGCGGCCCTCGAGGACCGCGTCGGCCATGCCGCGCGCGTAGAGGCGGATGGCGCGGCTCGAGTCGTCGTTGCCGGGGATCACGTAGTCGATCCCGGCCGGGTTGTGGTTCGTGTCGACGACGCCGATCACCGGCACGCCGAGCTTGTTCGCCTCGGCGACCGCGCCCTTCTGGTAGCCCACGTCGATGATGAAGAGCGCGTCGGGCAGGCTGCCGAGCTCCTTGATGCCGCCGAGCGAGCGGTTCAGCTTGTCGAGCTCGCGCTGGATGCCGAGCGCCTCCTTCTTCACCATGCGCTCCAGCGTCCCGTCCTGCGCCATGCCTTCCATCTCCTTCAGGCGTTTGATCGACTGCTTGACCGTCTTGAAGTTCGTGAGCATGCCGCCGAGCCAGCGGTAGTCGACGTAGGGCATCTGGCAGCGCTGCGCCTCCTCGCGCACGATGTCGCGCGCCTGGCGCTTGGTTCCGACGAAGAGCAGGTTGCCCCGGTTCGCCGCGAGCTGGCGGGCGAACTTGAGCGCCTCCTGGTACATCGCCAGGGTCTTCTCCAGGTTGATGATGTGGATCTTGTTGCGGTGGCCGAAGATGTACGGCGCCATCTTCGGGTTCCAGTAACGGGTCTGGTGGCCGAAATGGACCCCAGCCTCCAGCATCTGGCGCATCGTGACCGACACTAAACACTCTCCTTTAGGGTTGAGGCCTTTAGCTTGCGGCGATCACCCCGATATTGTGATCGAGGCACCCTGTTTTTGCCGCCAGCAGGCGAATTTAAGCGCGAAATTCTAGCATAATCAGGCATCAATGGCCGTTTTACTCAAGACTCCCGAGGAGCTGGAGCGCATGCGCATCGCCGGGCGGCTCGCCGGCGAGGTGCTCGACTTCATCGCGCCTCACGTGAAGCCGGGCGTAACGACCGGCAAGCTGAACGACCTCTGCCACGACTACATGGTGCGGGTCCAGCGCACCATTCCGGCGCCCCTCAACTACGCGCCGCCGGGCTACAAGCCGTTCCCGAAGTCGATCTGCACGTCGGTGAACCACCAGGTGTGCCACGGCATCCCGGGCGACCGGGTGCTCAAGCCGGGCGACGTCCTGAACATCGACGTCACGGTAATCAAGGACGGCTACCACGGCGATTCCAGCCGCATGTACTACCTCGGCGAGCCCAGCATCCAGGCGCGCCGGCTGGTGGAGGTCACCTACGAATGCATGTGGCTCGGCATCCGCCAGGTGCGCCCGGGCGCCCGGCTGGGCGATCTCGGCTCCGCGATCCAGGCCCACGCCGACAAGCACGGCTTCTCGGTGGTGCGCGAGTTCTGCGGCCACGGTATCGGCCGCAAGTTCCACGAGGAGCCGCAGGTGCTGCACTACGGGCGGCCGGGAACGGGGCTGGTGCTCGAGCCGGGCATGACCTTCACCGTCGAGCCCATGATCAACGCCGGCAAGGCCGGCATCCGCGAGCTCGCCGACGGCTGGACCATCGTCACCAAGGACCACAGCCTGTCCGCGCAGTGGGAGCACACGGTCGCAGTCACCGAGTCGGGCTTCGAGGTTCTGACCCAGTCCGCCGGGTCGATGGCGGAGCCGGCGCTTCTTGGTTGATCTAAGGAAGAGCCTCGCGGAGGAACGCCAGGCCCTGCGCCTCGCGTACCTCGGCAAGCCCGATCCGCAGCTGCTCCTGCGCCGGCACTGCGCGCTCGTCGACCGCACCATCCGCGAAGTGTGGCGCGATGCCGCGCTCGACGGCGCGGCGCTCGTCGCCACCGGCGGCTACGGCCGCGGCGAGCTCTACCCGGGCTCGGACGTCGACCTCCTGGTCCTGCTCCCGGACGCGATCACCGAGGCCGGCAAGGAGAAGGTCGAGAAGCTGATCGGCACGCTCTGGGACATCGGCCTCGAGATCGGCCACAGCGTGCGCACCGTGCGGGGCTGCGTCGAGAGCGCGGCCGAGGACATCACCATCCGCACCACGCTGATGGAAGCCCGCTACCTCGCCGGCAGCCGGCGTCTCTTTTCCGAGCTGGTCAACGCGCTGGAGGAAACCGAGGATCCGCTGTCGTTTTTCAAGGCGAAGAAGCTCGAGCAGGAGCAGCGCCACGCCAAGCACCAGGACACCCCCTACTCGCTCGAGCCGAACCTCAAGGAAGCCCCGGGCGGCCTGCGCGACCTGCACAGCATCATCTGGATCGCGCGCGCGAGCGGCATCGGCCGCAGGTGGAGCGACCTCGTGTCCGCGGGGCTGCTCGAGCGCCACGAGGCGCGCCAGCTCGCGCGCCACGAGGCCGCGTTCCAGGACCTGCGCATCCGCCTGCACTACCTCGCCGGGCGCCGCGAGGACCGCATCGTGTTCGATTTCCAGAACGCGCTCGCCGCGCAGTACGGCGACGTCGACACGCCCGACCGGCGCGCGAGCGAAGCGATGATGCAGCGCTACTACCGCGCGGCCAAGACCGTCACGCAGCTCAACACCATCGTGCTGCAGAACATCGGCGCGCGGCTCTTTCCGCAGCCCGAGGACTCTGCGCGCAGCCTGAACGAGCGCTTCGAGATCCGGAACGAACTGCTCCACGTGGTGGAAGAGGAATTGTTCGAACGTCAGCCAAGCGCCATCCTCGAGAGCTTCCTCCTGATGATGCAGCACCATGAGCTGCGCGGCATGACTGCGCCGACGCTGCGCGCGCTGTGGCGCGCCCGGCGGCGCATCGACGCGAAATTCAGGCGCGACCCGCTCGCGCAGCTCCTGTTCCTGCAGATCCTGCAGCAGCCGCGCGGCATCGTGCACGAGTTCCGGCGCATGAACCAGTACGGCATCCTCGGCCGCTACCTGCCCGAGTTCGGCCGCATCGTCGGCCAGATGCAGCACGACCTCTTCCACGTGTACACGGTCGACCAGCACATCCTCATGGTCCTGAGGAACGTGCGCCGCTTCACCATGCCCGAGTTCGCGCACGAGTTCCCGCTCTGCAGCGAGCTCATGAACGGCTTCGAGCGGCACTGGCTCATCTACATCGCCGCGCTCTACCACGACATCGCCAAGGGCCGCGGTGGTGACCACTCGGAATTAGGAAGTTTGGATGTTAGGGGTTTTTCGAAGCGGCACGGGTTGTCGGACGAAGACACCGACCTCGTCGTGTTCCTGGTCGAGCGCCACCTCGCCATGTCGCACGTCGCGCAGAAGCGCGACGTCTACGACCCCGAGGTGATCCGCGCTTTCGCCGAGCTCTGCGCCAGCGAGCGGCGCCTGGTCGCGCTCTATCTCCTCACGGTGGCGGACGTGCGCGGCACCAGCCCCAAGGTCTGGAACGGCTGGAAAGCGAAGCTGCTCGAGGATCTCTTCCGTGCGGCGCGGCGCGTCCTCACCGGCGCGCCGCTCGAGCGCGACGCCGCGCTCGCCGAAAAGCAGGCCGAGGCGACGCGACTGCTTCGGCTCTACGCCCTTTCGGACGGGGTCAAGGACCGCTTCTGGAAGCAGCTCGACACCGCCTATTTCCTGCGCCACGAGCCGCAGGAGATCGCGTGGCACACGCGCAGCCTGCACTATCGCGTCGGCGCCGCCCAGCCCGTGGTCAAGGCGCGGCTCGCGCCCTTCGGTGAGGGCCTGCAGGTGATGATCTACATGCCGGACCGCGAGGCGCTCTTCGCGCGCATCTGCGGCTACTTCGAGCGCGCCGGCTTCAACATCGCGGAGGCCAAGATCCACACCACGCGCGACGGCTACGCGCTCGACACGTTCATGGTCATGGGCCAGGGGAGCGGCGCGCACTACCGGGACATGATCAGCCTGATCGAGTCCGAGCTCGCCGCCGAGCTCGAGTCGCAGGCGCCGCTCGCGCCGCCGCGCGGCGGCCGGCTGTCCCGGCGCGTGCGCCACTTTCCGATCTCGCCTTCCGTCGACATCCGCCCCGACGAGCGCGGCTCGCTCTACGCGCTGAACATCGTCGCCGCGGACCGGCCTGGCCTACTCTACGGCGTCGCGCGGACGCTCGCGCGCTACCGCATCAGCCTCCAGACCGCGCGCATCAACACGCTGGGCGACCGCGCCGAAGACGTGTTCCTGGTCTCCGGCGAGGCGCTTTCCAACTCGAAGACCGTGCTGCAGCTCGAGCAGGATCTTCTCAAGGAGCTCTCGCTCAGTCCGCAAGCAATAGCCCCGGTGCTCGCGGTCACCCCTTCGTAGAAAGCCAAGCAGGATGCCGCACATCCCTCCCTGCCTGCCAGCTATCGCGCCGAAGGAATCGGTTGCGGTTTACGAGGAGTTCTATCGCGGCATGCACTTTTCCGCGCCGCCCAACTTCATCATGACCCAGGGACACGCGCCCAACGTGGCGCGCGCCACGTGGGAGGCGGTCAGGAACATCCTGGTCGGGGGCATCATCCCGCGCTGGATCAAGGAGCTGATGTTCGTCGCGATCTCCGTGGACCGCCAATGCATGTACTGCGCGGCGGCGCACGTCGCCTGCTGCGGCATGCTGGACGTCAATCCCGAATGGACCCAGGCGACCGCCCAGAGCAACGTCGACGCCATCTCCGACCCGAAGCTGCGCGACATGATCAAGTTCGCGCTCAAGTGCTCGCGCAGCCCGCAAGGCCTGTCGCCGGAGGATTTCAGCGGGCTGCGCGCCTACGGGCTTCAGGTGGCGCAGATCATGGAAATCATCGACATGGCGGCGTTCGCGGTCTACGCAAACATCATTGCGGACGCTACGGCGATGGCAAGCGACGACATGTTCGAGAAGCTGTGATCGAAACCTTCATCCGCGAGTACATGCTGTCCGACCCCTCGATCTGCGACTCGCTGGTCGAGCTGCACAAGAAGGCCGTCGCCGCCAACCTGGCGCTTCCAGGCACGGTCGGCCCGCAGTCGATCGTCGAGCCCAGCGTCAAGCGCAGCACCGATCTCGGCATCGGCGTCGCGCAGAAGCATTTCGACCTGCGCGAGTTCAGGTTCGACGCGTACATGCGGGAAGTTTCGGGCTTCCTGAACAGCTACATCGAGGAGCTGATGAGCCACGGCGGCAGCTTCACCATGAAGTTTCCGCCGCAGATCCAGTGGTACAAGCCCGGCGAGGGTTTCTACGGCTGGCATATCGACGGCGCCGCCGGGCAGTGCGACCGGGCCATCGTGTTTACCTCCTACCTGAACGACGTCACCGACGGCGGCGGCACCGAGTTCCACTACCAGCGCATGCTGACGTCGCCGGTGAAAGGCAAGACCGTCATCTTTCCCGCGGCGCTCACGCACGTTCACCGCGGCGTGGTCTCTCCCACCCAGCACAAGTACCTGCTCACGGGCTGGCTGTGGTGGGCGTGACGGTTCGCTGGCCTATTTTTCCTTCTGGAACAGCCCGTACTTCGGCGAGGCCTTGAACTCGACGATGTTCCCGCAGCCGTCGTGGACCAGCATGATGTGCTGCTCCTTGACCTCGCCGGGGAAGACCACCTGGGGCTCGGTGTAGAAGTTCGCCTTCGCCGCGCGCAGGCGTTCGGCAAGCTGGTTCCAGTAGCCGATGGGAACCACGATGCCGAAGTGGCGGCAGGGCGTAAGCACCCCGAAGGAGTCGATGTCGGTCGTCCTGTGCGACGCGTCCTTGGGCTCGACGTGCGTCACCAGGTGGTGGCCGAAGAAGTTGAAGTCGATCCGCATGGCCGCGCTGCGGCCTTCGGAGCATCCGAGCAGCTCGCCGTAGAATTTGCGCGCGGAAGGAAGGTCGGTCACCGGAACCGAAAGGTGGAAGGGCGTGAGCTCCATGGTCTTGTCCTCCGTGATGCTTCAGTCGTTCGCGAACGCTATTCCGCCTTGATGCCGGCAGCCTTCACCACCGGCCCGTAGCGCTCGAGGTCGCGCCGGATCTGCTCGGCGAGCTGCGCCGGCGAGCCGGGGGCGGCGATGCTGCCGATGGCGTCGAGGCGCTCGATCACCGCGGGCTCCGACAGCGCGGCGTTCAGCTCGGCGCTCAGCCTGTCGATCACGGCTTTGGGTGTTTTCGCCGGCGCGAGAATTCCGTGCCACGCAGTGATGACGAGGTCGCCCATGCCGCTTTCGACGAGGGTCGGTACCTCGGGCAGGAATTTCGAGCGCTGCGCGGTGGAGATTGACAGCGCGCGAAGCTTCCCCGCCTTGATGTAGTCGAGCGAGCCGGCGAGCGCCGCTCCGACGAGCGGCAGGTGTCCGCCCAGCGCGTCCACCATGGCGGGCGCGGCGCCCTTATAGGGAACATGGACGAACTTGGCGCCGGTCCGCTGGTTGAGCAGCTCGAACATGATGTGCTGCGTGCTTCCCGTGCCGGCGGTTCCGTAGGGCAGCCCGCCTTCGCGGGTCTTGGAAAGCGCGATCAGCTCGGCCAGCGTTCTTGCCGGCACCTGCGGATTCGCTACTACCAGCAGGGGCACGTCGCCGATCTTGCCGATCGGCGCGAAATCCTTGACCGGATCGAACGGAAGCCTGGAGAAGATGTACGGATTGATGACCAGCGTGCCGTCGAATCCGAGGAGCAGCGTGTGTCCATCGGGCTCGGCCAGCGCGACCTGCTGCGTGCCGATGTTGCCGTTGGCGCCGGTCCGGTTCTCGACCACCACCTGCTGCCCCAACCTCGCGGACAGCTGGCCGGCGACGAGGCGCGCCACCAGATCGGCTGCGCCACCCGCCGCAAAGGGGCAGATCAGGCGCACCGGCTTCGCGGGATACCCGGGTTGCGAAAGCGCCGGCGCGCAGAAGCCGATCCAGCCGCAGACGAGCGCTGCGAGCGCGAGGATGCGCATTCGCCTACCCTACCATTACGCTGCCGGGCTCACTTTGCTGTTTCGATTTCCCGGACGAGGAGACAAGGAGAAATCTGCCATGCCGTTGGCGAGAGTCGGTGACCTGAACATCAACTACAGCGTGCAGGGCTCGGGAGACTGGCTGGTGCTGATCGGCGGTTATGCCAGCTCAGACTGGCAGTCCTGGGGCGCGGTGCTGACCGAGCTTGCGAGGGACTATCGCGTGCTCGCGTTCGACAACCGCGGCATCGGCGGCAGCGACGTGCCGGACTATCCGTACACGACGCAGATGCTCGCGCGCGACACGCTCGGCCTCATGGATCATCTGGGCATCGAGCGGGCGCGAGTATTGGGCAAATCGATGGGAGGCGCGATCGCCCAATGGGTCGCCCTGGAGCAGCCGCAGCGCGTGAGGTGCCTCGCGATGACCTCGACCACCTCGAGGCTCGGCAGCCGCGCGCGCAGGATGGTGCGGTGGTGGATGGATACCGCGAGAGACAGCGGCTTCGCGGCACTCTTCCCCGGCGAGCTCACCTACTTCTACACCGCGGAGTACTACGACGCGCATCCCGACGCGATCGCGCGCGCGGAGCAGGCGCTGATCTCGGTGCACCGTCCGCTGAAAGGCTTTCTGCACATGGGGCATGCGCTCATCCACCACGATACGTGGGACCGCCTTGGGGAAATCGAGGCGCCAGTGTTCCTGCTCTGCGGAGCCGACGACATGATCACGCCGGCGAAGCATTGCGAGGCAATGGCGCGCCGCCTGCCAAACGCGGAGCTGCATATCATTCCCGATACGCTTCATGGCGTGATGAGCGAGAAGCCGGAAACCTTCCAGCTCGTGCGCGATTTCCTCCGGCGGCACTAGGCGCTTTTTCGGAAGAGGCCGATGACCGAGAGTCCGTAGGGAAAGAACGTCCGTCCGATCAGCGCCGACTCCGCCGCGAAGACGCAGTGGAGCATGCGGTTGAGCAACGCCGGCGGCAGCACCAAAGGGTCCTCTCCCGCGCCGCCCGCCCCGCGGCTCGCGAGCCGTCCAATCGCAGCGAGCGGAAAGAGAAGCGTGTTGTAGTAGCCCAGCCGAGCGGGTCGAAGCGATACCGCCCCGGCGATAGTCTTGAGCTGCGTGGCCGTGTAGCGGCGAAGGTGATGCGACGACCTGTCGTGCGCCGAATAGAGCCACTGGTACGCCGGCACCGTGACGATCATGACGCCGTCCGGCGCGAGGCGCTCGCGCGCCGCGCGCAGCGCGTCCTCGTCGCGCTCGACGTGCTCGAGGACGTCGAACAGGCACACGAGGTCGAAGCGCCGATCCGCGAACGGCAGATCGTCTGGCAGCGAGCCGGGCAAGATCTCGACGTCGTGGCGCGCGCGCGCCTGGTCGCGCGAGAAAGAATCCTGCTCGAGCGCCGCGACCGAGCCGAACGCCCGCAGCACGGGAAGATTGGCGCCGGCGCCGCAGCCGATCTCCAGGATGCGGGCCGCCGGGGGCAACGCCAGGCTCGCGAGCAGGCGCTCGAGGATCGCTGCGCGCCCGGTGAACCACCAGTGCGCGTGGAGGGTCGCCGCCGCGCGCTCGTACGCCACCCGGTCCATCGCGGCAGAAATTACCTGGGAGGGTTTCGGAGGTCACGATTTTGGCATGCACGGCCTCCGCGGTGGATTCGATGCAATGCAACAGGGAACAGCGCTTGCTGGTTTGGTTAACGCCCGACTATTCGAGAGGATCTCGTCATGAAAGCTCTGTACTCGTTGCTTGCTGCAGCGCTCGCGGCTGGGGGAATCGCCTCCGCGTCCGCGGCGGACGCACCCTTTGTCAACGCACAGACGGTGCGCCAGGCGCAGAAGGTCCTGAACGACCGCGGCTTTCGCACCGGCGGCGTCGACGGGCGCATGGGCCCGCAGACCGAAGCCGCGCTGGTGAATTTCCAGCGCGCCGAGAAGCTGCAGCCAACGGGCAAGCTCGACCGGCAGACGCTTGCCGCCCTGGGCCTGAACAAGGCGGATCAGACGGCGCAAGGCACTTCCGGCCACTACCCGGCCTCGACGATCCGCAAGGTCCAGGAAACGCTGAACGCCCGCGGCTACAAGGCGGGAGCCGCGAACGGAATTCTCGGCGACGCCACACGCGCGGCGCTGCGCCAATTCCAGAAATCCGAGAGCATCGCCGTGACAGGACGGCCCAACCCGCGCACCCTCGCCCGCCTGGGCATCGAGGACACCGCTTCCGCGGGCAGCACCGCAAGCCGTTAGGCGGAGATCTCCGCAGCGTCGCGCATCGTGTTGGCGATCACGCCGTAGGCCGCGACCCACGCTTCGCGGATCTCCGGCGTGAACGCCGCGCCGAGTCCCTGCTCGAGCGTCCAGAGAAGCGCCGCGCCGACGGTGTAGTAATGCTCGGGGCGCACGCCGTACGTGGCGTGTCGCCGTCCGAGCGCCCGGATGGCCGGGAGGAGCACCTGCAGCCTCGTGAGGCCATTCACCGTGTAGGAGATCATCGCCATCACCTTCTGTCCCTGCTCCCGCATGTCGCCGAGGAACAGCGGCCGCAGCGACGGGTCGAGAAAAAAGAGCCTGCCGTAGAACATCTGCGCCGCGGTCTCGGCGACGGGAGCTACCTGCTTCCAGCTTGCCTGCACGAGGTCGATCTGTTGGGGGGTCACACACCCTCCTTTCGACCCCGCACGTTAGGCGCGAGCGGTATCCGTCCTGCTTAATTCTGGAAACCTACTGTTGCCGCTTTGTACGCGCGCCTCGCACCACGCCGCTGCATTCCCCGAAACCAAGCGACGCCACACCCTGTCTTTCGCAGCGGCCGCGCATGGTGACTTCGTCGCCGTCCTCGAGGAAGACCCGGGTTTCCCCGCTTGGGAGCCGCAAGGGCGCCTTGCCGCCCTGCGTGAGCTCCATGAGCGACCCGGCCCGCTCCGGCAAGGCACCAGACAATGTTCCCGACCCCAGAAGGTCGCCCGGCTGCAGGTTGCAGCCGTTCGAGCTGTGGTGCGCCAGCATCTGCGCCGCGGTCCAGTACGCATCGCGCGCGTTTCCGCGTGAGAGACGTAGCGGCGGCACCTTCGCTTTTCGCATCCCCTCGCTGCTCAGGTACATCTCGAGGTCGATCTCGAGCCCGCCCTTCTCCTGATCGTTTGTTTCAAACAAATACGGCAACGGCTTCGGATCTCCGGACGGCCGCTCGAACGCGGCGCAGCGGAAAGGCTCGAGCGCCTCGAGGGTCACGATCCACGGCGAGATCGTGGTGGCGAAGCTCTTCGAGAGGAACGGTCCCAGCGGCTGGTACTCCCAGGCCTGCACGTCGCGCGCCGACCAGTCGTTCAGCAGCACCACGCCGAACAAATGGTCTTTGGCTCTATCAATATCGATCCTCTCGCCCAGGCGATTCCCGGGGCCAACCACAAAGCCGAGCTCCACCTCGTAATCGAGGCGCTTCGTGGGTCCGAACACCGGCGCTTCGCTGTCGGGCGGCTTCACCTGTCCCATCGGCCGCACCACCGGCGCCCCCGAGACCACGACCGACGAGGCGCGGCCGTGATAGCCGATCGGCACCCATTTGTAGTTCGGCAGCAGCGGGTTGTCCGGGCGAAAGAGCTTCCCGATCGTGGTCGCGTGGTAGATGCCGGTATAGAAGTCGGTGTAGTCGCCGATCGCCATCGGCACGAAGAGCTCGGCGCGCTTCATCGGCACCACGTGCCTTGAATAACCCTTCTTGAAACCACCGACAGAGAGCGCTTTCGAGATCTGCTTCCGCAGCCTGCGCCAAGCCGAAGGACCGGCCGCGGCGATTTCGTTCAGCGTCGGCCCGGTCTCGATCCCGAGCGCGGCGAGGTCCAAGACCTGGTCGCCGATCGCCACCCCGCCGCGCGGGTTCTCCTTCGTGCCCTTGCGCCGGAAAACGCCGAACGGCAGGTTCTGGATCGGGAAGTCGCTCGCCGGGTCGTTCGCCGACTCGACCCAGCTCTTCAGCTCCGGATCATGCGTTGCGTCGAGGCCCCCCATCGCGGGAGGCTACAAGCTGGACTTCACTTCGGGAGAGTGCCCCTAGCGATGTCGGTCCGCGGATGCTCCAGATGCCACGTCTCGCCCGAGCGCGGGCGACGATCGAGATCCTCGGCTTCTTTGCGTTCCACGTCGGCCATCCGAAAGCGAGTCGGGCACGGCAGTCCGAATTGGTCGGTCTGCTGCCATCTCCAGAATCTGATCTTCGCCACTTTGGACCTCCCGTTTGGCGGGAGCAGCAGGCTACTACAAACCGAGTGCGGTGGATAGTGAACGACGTCGCTACTTTGCGACATCGGAGTGGCCTGCGGCGGTATGCTTCGTGAAAAATCCATGTCAGTCCTGTTGCGCGTGGAGGGGATTCTGATCGCGGGGGTGCGCGTCATCGTCGGCGCGGCGATCTTCGTGTCCATCGGCATCAACTTCGCCAACATCGCCGGCCGCTACCTCTTCAGCGAGCCGATCCTCTGGGCGGAGGAGATCCTCAACTACCTGATGGTCTGGTCGGTGTTCCTCGGCGCGGTGCTCGTGACCTGGGAGGGGCGGCACATCAAAATGGACCTGCTCTCGGTGAGGATCCCGTCGCCGGCGAAGGAGATCCTGAATGCGATCACCGTCGCGGTGTTCGCGGCGGTGTGCGTATTCATGATTTTCCAGTCCTGGACCGTCGTCAGCATGGCCAGGCAGATCGATCAGCGCAGCGTCGCCGCCGAGATCCCGATGGCATTCGCCCATGTGGCGGTGCTGCTCGGCTTCGCCGGCATGCTGGTCGCGGTGCTCCTGCGCCTGCGCCACTACGTGCGCAACGTCTTCGGCAGCGAGACCGAAGCCGCCCAGAAGCAGGTCACCGAGACCTTCGGTACCTTCGAATAGCCGATGACCTGGTTCGTCCTGCTCGTCCCGCTCACGCTGCTCCTGCTCGGTTTCCCGATCTTCGTCATCCTGATCGCATCGTCGGCGTGCCTCTTGATGTTCTTCATGAACGTGCCGTTCGCCGTCGCGCATCAGACCCTCTTCGGGGCGATCGACAAGTTCTCGCTCCTGGCGGTGCCGTTCTTCCTCTTTGCCGGCGAGATCATGGGCGTCGGCGGCATGTCGAAGCGCATCCTCGACTGGTGCATGTCGATCATCGGCCGCGTGCGCGGCGCGCAGGGTCTCACCACCATCGGAGCATCGACCGTGTTCGGCGCGATCTCGGGTTCCGCGCCCGCCACCGTGGCGGCGATCGGCCGCTTCACCTACCCGGGGCTGCGCGAGAAATACGGCCGGCGTTTTGCCACCGGCATCATCTCGGCGACGGGCGCGATCGACATCATGATCCCGCCGTCGATCTCGATGATCCTGTACGGCGCGGCGGCCGAGCAGTCGGTGGCGCGCCTGTTTATCGCAGGCGTGCTGCCAGGGCTGTTGCTCGCGCTGCTGAACGGCTTCTACGTCTTGTGGTACGCGCAGCGGAACGGAATCCGGGACACCGAGAGCGTCGGCTGGCGCACGTTTCTCATCGCCACACGCAAAGGCGCCTGGTCGCTCGGCGGCCCGGCCGTCATCCTCGGCGGCATCTACGGCGGCGTCTTCGCGCCCACCGAGGCGGCCGGCATCGCGTGCGTCTACGGGATACTGGTGACGAAGTTCATCCACCGCGAGTTGAGCTGGCGCGAACTGTGGAACGTGGGGGTGAATTCGATGTACATCACCGCCCAGATCATGATCATCGTCGCCTCGGCGGGGGTGTTCTCCTGGATCCTGACGGTGAACGGCGTGCCGCAGGCGGCGGTGGAGCTCGTGAAGGGCCTCGCCGAACATCCGTGGACGGTGCTGCTGGCGATCAACATCTTTCTTCTGATCGTCGGCTGCGTGATCGACCCCGCCTCCGCGACGCTGATCCTGACGCCGCTGCTCGTGCCGATCTGCAAGGCCTACGGCATCGACCTCATCCACTTCGGCGTCATCATCTCGCTCAACCTCGCCATCGGCATGTTCCACCCGCCGTTCGGGTTGAACATCTTCGTGGTCCAGGCGCTGACCCGGGCGCCGGTTGCCGACATCTACCTGGGCGTGATCCCGTTCGTCATGGTGGCGCTCATCGCGCTCGTCATCGTGACCTACGTTCCCTGGATCTCCCTTGCCCTGACGACGCTGCTCTAACGCAAGCCGTCCTTGCCCTGGATGTCCTTCGCTGCCAGCCCGCCGAGGCGGGCGTGCAGGCGGCCGCGCGTGGCGGCGCAGAAGATGACCGCGACCTCGCGCGGCATCGGCGCGTCGTGCAGCGTGATGCTCATCGTGTCGTAGTGCGAGCGCACGTAGAGCGCGTCCTTGTGCGCGAGCGGCACGTCGATCGTGGTGCCCGGCCCGCCGCGCTTGCCGCTCGAGGAGATCCACGCCTTGCCGCCGCCCACGGCGTCGCGCACCGGATCGGCGAAGGCGGTAGTGAGGAGCGCGTTGCCGTGCTCGTACTCGCCCTCTGCGCCGACGATGCAGGCCTTGCCGTAGCTGGAAATTTTCTCGTTATTGGACAAAGCAACGAGGCGCCGGCCGAACTCGCGGCCGAGCGCGGGCGATTCCTTGACCAGCAGCGAGAGATCCTCGCTGAAGCGGCCGGCGTACGGGTTCTCCAGCACGCAGACCACGGCGAGCTTGCGCGCCGGCGCTCCATCGGCCGCCTTCCCCGTCTCGTTGGCGAGGATCTCCTCGGAGAAGGTGAGCCAGCTACGGATCTTGTAGCTCATCAGTGTGCAACTCCGGAGAAGTCCATCGGCACGCGGCACTCGGCAACGCGAATCTTGCGGTTCGGCGCGGGGGTGTTCCGGCTGCGGCCGACGAAGCGCGGGATAGCGTCGGTGATCACCGCGCCGACGGCGGCGATGTCGCCGTTGCGCAGGGCATCGAGCGCGTTGTTCTTCGAGCCGCCGACGCAGGCGTCGAGCAGCACCACGTCGGCGTCCTTGCCTGGCTTGAGGAAGCCGCAGTTGAGGCGATACACCACGGCGTTGTTCCCGGTCGCGGCGGCGATCGCGGTCTCGACCGGCATGTCGGTGAGGCTCGCGAGGTGCGTGATGGTGTACATCATGCCGAGCGGCATGATGCCGGAGCCGGTCGGCGTGTCGGTGGCGATGAGGAAGCGGTCGGTCTGCTTCGCATCCTTGACCAGCTTCCAGAGCCACAGCGTCGTGCGCAGGTTGCCGGCGGTGCAGACCTGAAGGTTGATCTTCGATTCGTTGACGATGCGCGGAAAGTCCTCGTCGGGCATCGCCACCGGCCCGCCGTTCACGTGGAACGAGACGTCGGGCTGCATCCTGATGAGATGGTCGGCCCAGATCCCGGACGAGCCGGGAATCGACGAGCCGCCGGTGTGCACCATGGTCACCATGCCGTGCTTCTTCGCCCAGGCGATCATGGGGGCGTAGTCGTATGGTGTCTTGAACGCGCCGAAGCCCGCCTTGGCGAGCCACACGCCTTCCTTCGCGATGTCGGCGAAGTCCTGTTCCACGAGGCCGGGTTCCAGGATGATCGACCCCGCATGCACGCGCATGCCGCCGGGACGGAAATTGAGGAAGCATTTCCGCGCCGCAACGGCGAGCGCCTTCACGCCCGCGGGATCCTTCGGCCGACCGGTCACGTGCACTTCGGACGCGCTGATGGCGGTGGTGGTGCCGCCGTGCGTGTAGCTCTCGAGAAAGCCGACCGTCTTTTGCCGCGGCGTCCAGTCGCCGAAGGTGTTGTGCACCTGCGAGTCGATCAGGCCAGGAATCGCCGTGGCGCCGTCGGCGTCGATCACGACGTCGAACTCCTTGAGAGAGGACGGCGCGGTGCCCACCGCAGTGATCTTGCCCTCGGCCATCAGGATCGAATCGCCCTTCGCGTACGGCTCGCGCCAGTCACCGGTCACGATGGCGCCGAGGTTGACGATGGCAGTCTTCATGACAGTTTCCTCGCGAGCCAGTCGGCGCAGACCTGCAGCGCCGGGAGATGGTTGTCGAATTGCGTATGCGCGGCGCCGCCATTCTCGCCGTCGAACACCACTATCTGCTTGTCGGGCGAGCCGATGGCGTCGTACATGGCGCGCGCGTCCTCCATCAGCACCTGCTGGTCCTCGGCGCCGTGCATGACGAGGAACGGGCACCTGATGCGGCCGGCGAAGTCGGCCACGCGGAAGTCCTTCACCTTCTCCACCGCTGCTTCCATGGTGTCGGTGCCAGTGATGAACATGAGCTGGAAGCGCGGCGCGGCGATGATGCCGTTGCCCTGCATGCGCCTCACCCAGACGCGGTGGTAGTCGTAGATCGCGCCCCAGGCCACGGTAGCCTTGAGGCGCGGCTCATAGGCTGCGGCGCGCGCGACGTAGTAGCCGCCGAGGCTCGAGCCGACGATGCCGATCTTCTTCGCGTCGACGTCCTTCCGCTTCTCCAGCCAGTCGATCGCCGCTCCCACGGGCTTCTCGTAATCGGCGCGCGTAACGAGTTTCTGTAGGCGCAGCGCCTCGCCGATCCCCGGCGTGTCGATGAAGAGCGCCGAGACGCCGCGTTGCGCGAACTGCAGCCGCGCGCGCAGGAACCAGAGCTCCTTGGTGGTATCGAGGCCGCAGATGAAGATGGCCGCGGGCCGGGCGCCGGAGCCGATCCCGGGGACGAAATAGGCGGGAAGCGTGGTGCCTTCGAAAGGCACGAGCACCCGCTCGACCGGATGGTGCGATGCCTCGCGGCCGAGGTCGAAGGTGCGCAGCACCTCGTTGTACGAAGCCAGGCGCTCGGGCGACGCCGGCGGGATGAAGTGCTCGGAGATGGTGTGGTACAGCGCCGAGAGGAAGTAGTCCTCGGATGCGGTGAAGCGGGATCCCGCCTTCGCGCGTTTCTCCAGGGTATCGGCGAGGCGCGCCCATTCGCGATGCCAGGCATCGTCCTTGCCGACGTCCTTCGCGAGATTGCGCTGGATCAGCGCGAAGTCGCCGAGCTGGCCGCCCGCGGCGAAGGCGAGCAGCGTGTTGTACGACCAGCGGTAATGGCCGGGGAAGAACTCGAACATGTTGCCCGCCGAGGTGCCCTTGTCGTCCAGCGGTTTTGCGCTCATTGCTTTCCTAGTCTTTCTGCAGGATGCGGGGGAGCCATGCGGCGATCACCGCTGGGATGCCAGCCCGGGTTTTCTCGAGCCCGCGGCGCAGCGCAGGAAGGAGTTGCGCCGCTTCGCGCACATTCTCGCCGTAAGCGCCGGCGGATTGCGCCTCGAGTGCGAAATCCATCGGCGGATCGAAATAGCCGCCGTCCAGGCCGCCCTTTACCGCATATCCGTCCGGATAGAGCGAGGCGGTGGCGCGCGTGCCGGTGCTGTAGCTGCGGTTCTGGAAGATGACCGACAGGAAAGGCGCACCGTGCTGGCGGGCGGTCCAGAGCGCCGCAGTGGGTGAGCCATACATCCAGAAGCCGTCGCCGGTCACCAGCACCACGTCGCGTTGCGCCAAGCCCATCTTCACGCCGAGCGCCGCGCCGGGCCCCCAGCCGCCTGCGCTGCCGGGGTTGCGGAAGTAGCGCGCAGCTCCGCCGAGGCGGTGCAGATAGTGGTACATCGGGTTGTGGCTGAGCGTGTCGTCCACGAGCACGCAGTTGGCATCGAGCAGCTCGCCGACGCAATGCGCGAGGTACGAAGGATCGATCGGCGACTTGTTCGCGACGGCCTGCGCGTCGGCGCGTGCCTTGTCCCTGCGCGCCTTCGACACGGCCGCCCAGCGCTCCCCGCGCTCCGGACTCTTCTTCCCGATACGCTTCACTTCGCGGAGAAGAGCGTGCAGCGCGGCTGTGGCGTTCGCGGTGACGCGCACGCTGGCCCGGAATTCGTATGTGGGAATCTTGAGCTTGGCCGGATCCTCGTCGATTACCGCGACGTACGCCTTGGGCGAAGGCGCCTTGGGGCCTGGCATCCACGGTACTTCGGCGTCGAGCGCCACGACGACGTCCATCACGCTCAGGTCGATCGTCGCCTGGTAGAGCGGATGGTCCATGGGGAAGCAGTGATATGAGCGCGAGCTCGAGTCCACCACCGCCATGCCGAGGTGCTCGGCGAGCTCGACGAGGAGCGGCACGCTCGCCGGATCGCGGCCGGAGCCCGACACGACGAGCGCCGGATTCGACGCGAAGGTGAGGCGCTTCGCGACTTCCTCGATCGCATCCGGATCCGGCGCGGCGGGACGGGCGATGCCGAGCTCCTGCGCGGTCGGGAACTCGCTGCGGCCAAGCGGCGCGAGCGCGACTTCGCGCGGCAGGCTGAGATACACCGGGCCGCATGGCGCCGTGCACGCCACCTGCAGCGCGCGGCTCACCGCGAGGCCGGGGTTGTCCTGCATCTCGAGGCGGTGCTCCCATTTCATGTATTGGCGCACGATGCCGTTCTGGTCGTAGAGGTCCTGCACCCAGAAATGGCCGGCATCGCGCGCGCCGCGGCGCGTGCCCGGCATGCCGACGGGCGGCGCGCCCGCCGTGATGAGGACGGGCAGGCCGCTGCGCATCGCGCTGTGGATGGCCGAGCCGTAGTGCTGCGTGCCGACATCGACGTGGGCCGCGGTGGCTGCAGGCTTGCCGGTGGACGCGGCGTAGCCAAGGGCGGCGTTCAGCGCGGGCACCTCGTGGGTCAGGAGCACGAGGCGCGGCGCCTTGCGGCCCTGCGCGCGCGCCTTGGCGATGGCTTCCTGGTAGAAGGCGAGCTCGGACCCCGAGGTGAAGAACAGCAGCTCCACGCCGCCTGCCGTCATGGCGGCGACGACGGCTTCGCCAGCGTCCGAGGCCTCTATTTCCACAGTATGATTATTTTTGTTTCCGGCCGGCCGTCAAATGAAATCGCTCGATACGGTGCATTACGTGGCCTGATCGAGCCGAGGAGGACCCGTGGAAATCAAGCAGCTCAAGGCCCTGAGCGCCATCGCCGAGGCCGGAAGCTTCAGCGTGGCGGCCGACAAGCTGCGCCTCACGCAGTCGGCCCTCAGCCACCAGATCAAGAACCTCGAGGACGAGCTGGGCGAGACGCTGCTGATTCGCGGCCGGGCGCGCGTCGTCCCCACCGCGGCCGGACAACACGTGCTCGCCTCAGCGCAGAACATCCTCGCGGAAGTGACGGCGATCCGCGAGCGGTTCGAGGCCGCAAGCCCGGGGCCGGTCACCGGCGTGCTGCGCATCGCCGCCACCAACCTCGGCATGGCGAGCCTGTACGGTGACCTGTGCGAGGACTTCATGGCCCGCTATCCCAGCATGGAGGTGACCTTCCGTGCCACCGAGACGCCGGAGGAGGCGGCGCGGCGCGTCGAGGAAGGCGCAGCCGACGCGGCCTTCATTCCGTTCTTCGGTCCGCACCCGCTTCTCGAGCAGCTGGTGCTCGGCACCACCGAAGACGTGTTCATCGTTGGCCGCAGCCACCCACTGTCCAAGCGACGGGTGCTCGCGCTCGATGACATCCGCGAGTGGCCCTTCGTGCGCTTTCATCCCAACAGCGGCAGCCGCACGGTATCGGACCGCCTGTTTCTCTCCACCGGCGGTTATCCGCCGATTGCCACCGAGTCGAACGACATGGAGTTCGTGAAGCGCGTGGTAGCCATGGGTGCCGGCGTGGCGCTCATCCCGGTGATTGCGGTGGCGCGCGAGGCGCGCGCGCACTCGTTGCGCCTCCTGCGCCTCGCCGACCGCACGCTGCAAGTCGACTTCGGCCTCGCCTATCGCCGTGGCGAGAAGATGAGGACGGTGGACCGGCTGCGCGCGTTTTGTCTCGAGCGCCGCGGCCCCGAGCTGCGGCGGCTCACCATCGAGTCCCTCGGAAAGCCGGCTTTCGCCTAGGCGCCTTCGAGAAGCCACGGCGCCTTCGCGGACGCGGCGATCCGCCGAACCTGCTTCAGCAGCGATTCCGGAAGTGGAATGCCATTCATCGAGCGCTCGGCGAACGCGCGTGCCTCCGGATCGCCGGGAGCGAGCACCGGCTCGCCTTCCTTCGCCGGCCTCGTCTCGCGCAGCACGCGCATCATGCCGGCGACGCCGGTCTCGAAGCCGCCGTCGGGACGGAAGGCGTTCGGGTCGATGGCCATGAAGAAGTGGCCCACGTCGAGTGCGTTGCTGGTGCGGTCGCGCGTGACGCTGTACGACGCGCCCGAGAGCATGGTGGAGAGGATCTCGACGACGGCCGCGAGTCCGTAGCCCTTATGGCTGGAGAGCTGAGGCGTGCCGCCGAGCGGAGTGAGCAGCCGCGTGGCGAGCGCGGCCTTGGGGTCGGTGGTAACGCTCCCCGTGCTGTCCAGCGCCCATCCCGTTGCGAGCGGCCGACCGTTCAGTTCCGCGAGCCGCAGCTTGCCGATGGCCACGGTGCTGGTCGCCACGTCGAAGCAGAAGGGCGGCGCCTCGCCTGCCGGAGCGGCGAAAGCGATCGGATTGGTGCCGAAGCGCGGCTCCGCACCGTGCGTCGGCACGATGGCCGGATCCCACGCTGCAGAGACGCACACGCCGACGAGCCCGGCCTCGGCGGCGAGCACCGCGTAGGCACCGGCCGCGCCAAAATGGTTGGAGTTGCGTACCGCCACCGCGGCGAGGCCGGCGATGCGCGCCTTCTCGATGGCGAGCAGCATCGCGCGCGTGCCGGCCACCTGGCCGGGGCCGCGATCGGCGTCGATGAGCGCGGTCACCCCCGTTTCGCGCACCACGCGCGGCTGCGGCTGGAAGTTGAGGTGCCCCTCGCCGCGCAGCCGCGCGTAGAGCGGTAGCAGCGCGATGCCGTGCGAATCGACGCCGTGCAGGTCGGCGTATTCCAGCCGCTCGGCGGTGACGCGCGCGTGCTCCGGGCTCATGCCCCAGGCGCGGAAGATCTCCCGGCACTGCGCCGTAACCGCCGACGATGGGAGGCGCTTGGTCATGGCGCATGTAACGGCGGGCCACGCCGCCTGTCCAATGAAGCTTGCCGATCCATGCGATGAAGAGCTTTCATTTGACCTGCGCCAAGCGCTCTCGCTAACGTCGAGACATGCGCGCCGCCAGGGAAAAGCTCGGCCATCCGATCATCGATGCCGACGCGCACGTCGTCGAATGCCAGTTCGCCCTCGAGGACACGCTGAAGGAAGCAGCCGGCCCGCGCATCGCCGCGCGGTTCGCCGAGGTGTTGGAGTTGATCTCGATGCACAGGTGGTACCGCGCCGACGAGCCTACGCGCCGGCGCCAGCGGCTCGGGCGGCCGTCCTTTTGGCACGTACCGGCCTCCAACACGCTCGACCGTGCCACCGCCATGCTGCCCGGCTTGATGCGCAGCCGCCTGGACGAGCTGGGCATCGATTTCGCGGTGGTGTACACGACGCTCGGCCTGAGCTTCGTCAGCATCCCCGACGAGGAGATGCGCCGCTCGATCGCGCGCGCGCTCAACCAGCTCAACGCCCGGACTTTCCGGGAGCACTCGAGCCGTCTCACGCCGGTGGCGATCGTGCCGATGGGCTCGCCGCAGGAGGCGATCGAAGAGCTGGAATACGCGGTGAAGACGCTCGGCTTCAAGGCTGCGTTTCTCGGCGGCCACTTCTGGCGGGCGCTGCCCGGCGGCGGGCGCTACATGGACTACCTTGCGCTCGACAGCGAGCTCGACTACGACCCGGTATGGGCGAAGTGCGTAGAGCTGGGCGTGGTGCCGGCCTCGCACGTCGGCACGCTGGGCGGACCGACGCACGGCTCGATCACCAACTATACGTTCAACCACGCCGGCTCCTTCGCCGCAGCCGGCCACATCCTCGCGCGCGCTCTCATCCTAGGAGGGGTGATGAAGCGCTTTCCCCGCTTGCGGGTCGCCTTCCTCGAGGGCGGCGCAGGCTGGGCCTCGCTTCTCTACAACACGCTGGTCGAGCGCTTCGAGAAGCGCAATGGGCGCGAGATCCTGCGCACGCTGGATCCCGAGCGGCAGGACCGCGCGCTGATGCGCAAGCTCTTCGAGCAGCACGGCGGCCCGCTTCTCTCGCGCTACGCCGAGCGCATCGGTCGTGATCAGGGCTCCATGCTCAACCCGCCCGAGGACCGCGCGAGAGTCGACGACTTCGCCGCCACCGGCGCCGAAGACGCGCAGGCCTTCGCGAAGCAGTTCGTGGACGGCTTCTACTTCGGCTGCGAGGGCGAGGACCGGGCCACCGTGATGGCATTCGACCGCCGCCTCAATCACTTCGGGCATCAGCTGAATGCGATCTTCAGCTCCGACCTCGGCCATTGGGACGTGCCGGAGATGGCCCGCGTGATGGAACAGACCTGCGAGCTTGTCGAGGACGGCATCCTGTCGCCGGAAGACTTTCGCAAGTTCACGTTTACGAATGTCGCGAGGATGTACACGTCCATGAACCCGGACTTCTTCAAGGGGACGGCGGTGGAATCGGCCGTTGCACGGGAGATCGCGTAGAAAATTAGGCGAGCGCAGCCAATACCCGCTCCGGGAGCAGCGGCAGATGCCGGACCCGCCTGCCCGTCAACGCCGCGAATGCGTTGCCGATTGCGGCCGGCGCAACGATGGGCGAGATCTCTCCCAATCCGGTAGGCGGCCCATCGCTCGGCACCAGCTCGACACGCAGGTCGGGAGCCTCGTTCATGCGCAGGATCGGGTAATCGTCGAAGCTCGTCTGCTCCACGCGGCCTTTCGAGAACGTGATCCGCTCCTTGAGCGCCATGCTCGTACCGAAGACCAGCCCGCCTTCGATGAGGGCGAGCGAATTGTCGGGCTGCAGGACGAGGCCAGGGTCCGCGGCGGCCCAGATGTGGTGCACGCGGATCGTCCCGCTCGCGCGCTCGAGCGAGACCTCGGCCACGGCGGCGAGCATGGTGCCGTCGTAGTCGGAGAAAGCGAGCCCTTTCGCCCGGTTCGGCGCGGCCTCGCCCCATCCGGACATCTGCGCGACGCGCTCGAGGACGCGCAGTCCGCGTGGCGTGTTCTTCAGCAGCCGGCGCCGCATCTCGAGCGGGTTGATACCGGCTTCGAGGGCGATCTCGTCGACGAAGGACTCGACGGCGAACCGGTTCGGCGGCGCGCCGACGCCCCGCATCGGCGAGATGCGCACGACGATTGGCTGCCGCAGATGCTCGACCAGCCGGTTCGGCACATCGTAGGTGGGGATGTCCGAGCCGAGCATCGCCACCGCCGGCGACTCCTTGCGCGCCTTCGAGCGGGGCGGGTCCGCCATCATGAGCGGGTCCTCGCAGGCGACGCGATGACGCCACCCGGTCACGTTGCCGTCCTGGTCGAGCGCGGCTTTCATCCATTGCGCGGTCATCGGCTTGAAGCGTCCGCTGCGAATATCCTCCTGCCGGCTCCACACCACTTTGACCGGTCGGCCGAGATCCCTGGACAGCACGGCCGCGTCGACCACGAAGTCCTGATCGAACGCCGCGCGGCGGCCGAAGGCGCCGCCTGAATAGGAGCGATGGATGGTGACCGCGGACGCGTCGATGCCAAGCGCGGAGGCGACCGCCCTGACCGCATAGGCCGGCGCCTGCGTTCCTGCCCAGACCTCGGCGCGCGTTCCGCCGTCCGATACGGAAGCGGTAGCGTTCAGTGGCTCGATCTGCGCGTGGTAGAAGTAGTCGGAGCGGTATTCGCGCTCGATGGTCTTCGCGGCGCCGTTGAACGCCGGCCCGACTTCGCCCTTCTTGTCCCAGGCGCGTCCGGCCAGCTCGACATTGCGGACGGCTCCGAAATAGGTCGCGATCGCCTCCCGGTCGCTGAACGAATCCGCTGGCGCCGCGCCCCAGGTCACATTCACCCGCTCCTTTGCGGCGAGCGCCGATTCCATCGTATTGCCGATCACGGCCACGGCATCCGCCAGCTTCCTCACCCCGACATAGCCTGGGATGGCACGCGCGCCCGCATCGTCGACCTGCTCGGGGGCCGCGCCGAGCACCGGAGTGCGCATGACTGTCGCGTACGCCATGTTCGGCAATCGGGCATTGAGCGCGTAGTCCGCGGTGCCCGCGATCTTCGCGGGCAGGTCGCGGCGCTGAGCATTTTTGCCGACCAGGCGGAATTGCGCGGCCGGCTTGAGGTCGGCCTCCTTGAGGTCCGGCGGTGGCGGCAGGCTGCGGACGTTCTTCGCGATCTGTCCGTAGCTCATGCGCTTCCTCGACGGGCGGTGAACCACGACGCTCGGTTCGGTCTCCAGCTCGGATACAGGCACCTTCCAGACGTCAGCAACCGCTTGCAGCATCGACGCGCGCGCCTTGGCGCCGGCGAGGCGAAGGGCTGTGTAGTAGCCCATGACGCCGAAGCTCGCGATCGTGACCATCAGGTTGCCCAGTCGCGGATTGCCATAGAGCTCGTCAACCGCGGGAGACATCTCGATGCGCACCTTGTTCCAGTCGGCGTCGAGCTCTTCTGCGACCAGCAAGGCCAGCGTCGTCATCGAACCCTGCCCCAGCTCCGAAATGCCGGACAGGATGACGATCGTGCCGTCCGCATGGATGCGAACCCACGCGTTCGGGCGCAGCTCCGTTGCCAGCGCAGGCGTCCCGTCCTTCGACGCGGCGAATGACGGAAGAACGAATGCAAATCCAAGCGCCCCGGCGGACCCCAGGAATTGCCGGCGCGATACCGCGATCTTGGTCTTCATGGGGTCTCCTCAGGCTGATTTCGACGCGCGCGCTACGGCCCGTACGATCCGCTCGTAGGTACCGCAGCGACACAGGTTGCTGGCCATGTGCCCCTTGATCTGCTCGCGCGTCGGATTCTTCACCGTCGACAGCAGGTCGACCGCGCTTACGATCTGGCCGGATTGGCAGTAACCGCATTGCGGTACGGCCTCGTCGAGCCAGGCCCGCTTGACCGTGCGTCCGAGCCGGCTGCTGTCGAGCCCTTCCACAGTGGTGATGCGCTGCCCTGCGGCCTGCTCGACCGGCACCTGGCAGGAGAAAGCGCGCTTGCCGTTCCTCAGCACCATGCACGCGCCGCACTGCCCGAGGCCGCAGCCGAACTTAGGGCCGGCGAGTTGAAGATGCTCACGCAGGACCCACAGCAGGGGCGCGCCGCTTTCCGCGTCCACGCCGACCGGCTTGCCGTTCACCTTCAGGTTGTACCGCACGATGCTCCCTCCTCTCAGGGCTCGCGGGACTGCGTGTCTAGGCCGGCACCGCCGCGAGCAAGTCAATCTCGACCAGGAACTGCGGGTCGGAAAGCCGCGACACCTGCACCGTGGTGCTGCCGGGCATGTTGTCGGCGTTCCAGTAGGCGGGCAAGGACGGATCCTTGCGGATGCGCAGGTACTCGTCCATGTCCAGCACGAAGCTGCGCCGGTAGATCACGTCGCCCCAGCCGGCGCCGGCCGCCTTGAGCTGGATCTCGAGGCTGCGCATCACCTGCAGGTATTGCGCCTTGAGGTCGCCCGGCGCCACGCATTTGTAGTTTTCGTCGGACGGGGTTTGCCCCGCGATGAAGATGAACTGCATCGGCCCTTCCACCGTCACCACGCGCGTGAAGCCGGGATGCCGGAAAACGCCCTTGGGGTTTTGATACGTCTTCTTCATCGCTATTCGGCCTTGATGCCCGCGTCCTGCGCGAGCTTCTTCTTGCGTGCGATTTCGGCGTGCACGTAGCGCGCGAATGGATCGGGTGCCATCGGCGCGGCCTCCATCCCCATCTTGAGCAGACGGTCCTTCACATCCGGCAGGCCGAGTGTCCAGGAGACGTCGGCGTAGATCTTGTCGACGATCGCGCGCGGTGTACCGCCGGGGGCGAGAAGACCGTACCAGAGCTCGAGGTCGAACGCCGGGTAGCCTTGCTCGGCGAACGTGGGCACCTCCGGCCAATAGCTCATGCGTTTCTCCCCGGCCACGGCCAGCACGCGCAGGCGCTTCGCGTTGACGAGCGGGATGGCGCCGTTCGAGGCGAGGAATGCGGCGTTCAGCCGGCCCTCGACCAGATCGTTCTGCATCTGGCCCGGCCCACCCCCGTACGGCACGTGGACCATGTCGAGACCGGCAAGGTGGGCGAACATCGCCATGAACATGTGGTGCGTGGTGCCGTTCCCCGCCGAGCCATAGGCCACCTTTTTCGGGTTCTTCTTCACGTAGTCGACGAATTCGGCCACCGAGCTCACCGGCATGGACGGATGCACGCACAGCACCATCGCGCCGAGCGCGACCTGCGCTACGGGTGTGAGATCCTTGATCGGATCGAACGGCAGCTTGATGAGCGCCGGGTTGTTCGCGAAGGCGTCCGGCACAAGCACCATGTTGTAGCCGTCCGGAGCCGACTTCGCCACTTCGGCCGTGCCGATCATCGTGCCGGCTCCGAGCTTGTTCACGATCACGACCTGCTGGCCCCAGCGCTCCGCGAGCTTCGCGCCGAGGATGCGCGCGAGGAGGTCGGGGCCGGAGCCGACGTTGGTCGGCGCGATGATCTGCACCGGCTTGGCCGGCCACGCTTGCGCGCCGGCGAGGGCGGCGAACGCCAAGCCGACGATGGTGACAAGTGCTCTCGCCAGTTTCCTATTTGCCGTCATCGTCGAGCGTCACCGGCGGCACGATCGGCTTGCCATCCTTGATCTTCATGCGCTTGCGCGCTTCCTCGGCGTCGGTCGGGCACAGGCGCTTGAGCGGCTTGCGCGCGTAGATGGTGATCTCGATGTTCGGCCCGTGGCCGACGTTCTGGTGCGAGACGCCGCGCGGGATCACCGTCATCTCGCCTTCGTTGATCGTGACCGGGCCGGTCTCGGCTCGCAGCGTGCGGCTCCCCTTGTACTGGAACGCCCATTCATCGGCACCGATGTTGCGGTGCCAGCCACCCTGCTCCCGGTCGCAGTTGGCGACCTCGATGATCATGTCCTCGTTGGCGTAGAGCACGAGCGGCATGTAGCCGTTCACCATGTCGACGCCGGTGACCACTCCCTCCTTGAAGATATCGTTGAGGGAGATCTTCTCCATCTTGCGCCCGCCGTCGGCGGCGTCGTTGAGGATCGTCTCGTCCCGCTCGATCACGAAGCGCTTCTCGGTATCGCTCCAGTCGGCGACCGACGGACCCCAGTAGGTGACGAACTCCTTGATCTTCTTGCTCATGCGCGGACGATCACACGCTCATCCTTCGCCGTCCAATGAAACGTTGTCATCGGCCGGATTACCGCGCGTCATCGCCGCAGGCGCTACGATGAGCGCATGTGGTATCTCTGCCTGAGGAAGCGCAAGGCGGTGCAGCCGGCGGGGCCGCGCAAGGTGGACCTCGACGTGCACCTCGAGTGGATGCGACGCCAGCACGAGGCCGGCAAGGTGCTCTTCTCCGGGCCCTCGCCGAAGCGCGGGCTGGGAATTTATGTCATCCGCGCCGACTCGGAGGCCGAGGCCGCCGAGATCGCCGCCGCCGATCCCTATACGGGCGACGGCCAAACCGAATTCGAGCTGATCGAGTGGGACGTGCGCCAAGTACTCGGCGCCGGCCCCTTCACCGCGGCCGCCATCCAGGCGCAGACGCGGCGCCCGCCGCCCAAGGTCTAGCCGGCTAGTCCGACCGGATATTCGCTTTCTTGATCGCCGCGCTGAAACGCGGCGTCTCGCGCTTGATGCGCGCAGTAGCTTCCTCCGGAGTGGTGCCGACCGGCTGCGCGCCGAGTTGCGCAATGCGCGCGCGTACGTCCGGAAGCTGCAGCGCCTTCGCGATTTCGACGCTGAGACGATCGACGATCGGGCGCGGCACGCCCGCTGGCGCGGCCATGGCGATCCAGATGCCGTCCGCGAATCCCGGCGCGCCCGACTCGGCGACGGTCGGCACGGCGGGGAACTCGGCATCCCGCGCAGCGCTGGTGATCGCCAACGCCTTCGTCTTGCCGCCGCGGATGAGGCCGATGGCCGAGCCGAGGTTGAGCAGGCCGATGTTCACCTCGCCGCTCGCGATCGCCGCAGAGGCCGGCGCTCCGCCCTTGTAGGGCACATGCAGCAGGCTGATGCCGAGCTGCTGCGCGACCATCTCGGTCAGCACGTGGCTCGTCGAGCCGGTTCCCGCGGTCGAGTAGGTCAGCGTGCCGGGCTTGGCCTTCGCGGCGGCGATGAAGTCGGCGACGCTGTTGAACGGGCTGGACGCGGCGGCGAGCAGTACCAGCGGGCTCTCGATCATGATCGAGACGGGGACCAAATCCTTCACCGGGTCGTACGGAAGCTTCGCGTAGATATAGGGATGCATCACCAGCTCGGCGTTCGTCGCCATGAGCAGCGTATAGCCGTCGGGCGGCGAGGCGACGGCGGCCTGGATGCCGATGATGCCGCCGGCGCCGGTGCGGTTCTCGACCACGATCGGCTGGCCGAGCGCTTCCTGCAGCTTCGGCGCGAGCAGGCGGGCCGGCACGTCGGTCGCGCCGCCCGGGGCGAACGGCACGATGACGCGGATCGGCCGGCTCGGCCAGTCCTGCGCGAACGCCGTGATCGCGAAGCACTGCAGCAGGATGAAGAGGCATCGTTTCATATGCGCGCGATACTGGCTGGCCCACGACGGCCCGTCCAATGAAACGTTGTCATCGGCGCGATGACGCGATCTCATGCCCGTCGTACCATCGGCCGGGGTCGGGATGGACGTCATCGTCGAACAGCTGACGCAGGTATGGGCGGGGAGCGCGGGCGCCGATCTCGTCGCGCTCGAGCGCTTCTCGCACCGCTTCGCTTCTCGACGCTTCTCCTGTCTCCTCGGCCCGAGCGGCTGCGGCAAGAGCACGCTGCTGCAGATCGTCGGCGGCCTCGAGCCCGCGACCAGCGGCACGGTCCGCATCGTCGATCCAGCGCGGCCGGGAGAGGCTCGACCGCCCGGCGCCGATTCGGTCATGGTGTGGCAGGGTCTCAATCTTTTTCCGTGGCGCAGCGTGCTCGACAACGTCGCCTTCGGGCTCGAAGTGCACGGCATGCCCAAGGGGGAGCGCCATGAGCGCGCCCGCGCCCTCGTCGCATCGGTCGGGCTCGCCGGCTTCGAGCACCACCTGCCCGGCCAGCTCTCCGGCGGCATGCGCCAGCGCGTCGCGCTGGCCCGGGCGCTCGTGCTCGAGCGCCCGATCCTCCTGATGGACGAGCCGTTCGCCGCGCTCGACGCGCAGACCAAGATCGTCATGCAGGAGGAGCTGGCGCGCATCTTCGACCGCACGCACAAGACGGTGATCTTCGTCACGCACGCCATCGAGGAAGCCATCCTCCTCGGCGACGAGGTGGTGGTGATGAGCGCGCGCCCGGGGCGCATCAAGGAGGTGCTGTTCGTCGACCTGCCGCGGCCGCGCTCGCTCGAGATGGTGAGCACGCGGGCCTTTGCCGCGATCTTCGACCGGGCATTCCACCTGATCCGCGAGGAAGTGATGACGTCGATGGCGCAGCAGGCGGCTGCCCTGGGTGCCGCATGACGCTTGCCGAGCGCACGCTGCCGGGGATCGTCGTCGTCGCGTTCCTCCTCGCCTGGGAAGCGCTCGTGCGCGCGCGCGGCATCGCGCCGATCTACCTGCCGGCGCCGAGCGCCATCGCGGTCTATCTTTGGCGCATGATCGCCGACGGCTCGCTGCCCGTGAACCTCGGCATCACGCTCGGACGCGTGCTCGGCGGCTTCGCCGTGGCGGCGGTGGCGGGCGTCGGGCTCGGGGTGCTCATGGGCATGTCGCGCCTCGTGGCGCGCATCGCCGATCCGTGGATCGCCGCGCTCTATCCGCTGCCGAAGATCGCCCTCATTCCGCTCCTCCTCACCTGGCTCGGCACGGGCGAAGCCTACAAAATCGTGATCAGCGCGGTGACCGCTTTCTTTCCGATCGTGATCAGCGCTTACGCCGGCATCCGGGAGGTCGATCGGGGCCTGATGAAGGCCGCCGAGGACCTCGGGGCGAGCCGGCGACAGGTGCAGCTCAAGGTGGTCCTGCCCGCCGCCGTGCCCAGCATCTTCGCCGGCCTGCACCTCGGAATGGGCGTTACCATCATCCTCGTCATCGCCGCCGAGATGATCGGCGGCTCGAGCACGAGCGGCATGGGATACCTGCTCATGCAGGCCGGGCAGGTGATGGAGACCGAGAAGGTGTTCGCCGACCTGGTGGTGCTCGCCGTGGTCGGCGCGCTGATCGTCAAGCTGCAGCGGTGGATCGACCGCAAGGTCGCTCCCTGGGCTCACTAAAACGGAGGATGCACATGGTCTGGCGAATTTTGCTCACAGCATGCCTGCTTGCTGCGCTCGCGCGTCCCGCGGCGGCCGAGGACGTGGTCCGCGTCGGCGAAGGCCCGTTCATCTCCGGCGGCGGCTTCTTCGTCGCCGAAGCGCGCGGCTATTTCAAGCGGCTCGGCATCGATGTGCAGGTGAAGAAGTTCAACGACGGCGCCTTCGCCGTTCCGGGTCTGGTCGCCGGCGAGCTGGACCTCGCGTTGATGCCGGCGAACGCGAGCCTCTTCAACAGCATCGCGAAGGGCGCGCCGCTAGTCCTCGTGCTCGATCGCGGCCACAACCGGCCGGGCTTCGGCTACCTCACCATCAACGTGACGCAGGAGCTCTACGACGGGGGGATCCGCACGATGGCGGACCTCGCCAAGCTCAAAGGCAAGAAGGTCGGCGTCAACGCGGTCGGCAGCATCAACCAGTACGACATGTCGCGCGCGCTGCAGAAGGCCGGGCTCGATCCGCGCAAGGACGTGCAGTGGGTCACCGGTATCCCGCAGCCCGAGCTCATGAAGATGCTCGGCCAGAAGCAGGTCGACGCGATCGAGGTTGCTTACCAGTTCGGCTTCTTCGCCCAGAACAACAAGTGGGGCCCGATCGTCGCCACCGGCGACCAGGTCGAGCCGAACAGCTCGATCTCCGTGTACGCCGCACGGCGCGATTTCGTCCAGAGCAAGCGCGGCGTGCTGGTGCGCTTTGCCATGGCGTATCTCGAGGGCGTGAAGGAGTTCAATGCCGCCGCCGCGGCGCCGGACAAGCATCCGGACGTCGCCCAGATCCTCGCGAAGAACACGTTCCTCGGGAAGCCCGAGATCGTGCGCGCCATCGCGCCGCACTGGTCTTATGTGAGCGAGGACGGCATTCCGCCGATCGACTCGATCCTCGCGATGCAGGACTACTGGGCCGACTACTTCACTTACGTCGAGAAGAAGACGCCACGCAGCCAGCTCTTCGACCTGTCGGTCGCCCAGGAGGCGAAGCGCCGCCTCGACGCCGAGAAGCCGTTCGGCAAGTAGGCGCCGATGAAGAAGAGCTTCGTTCGCGGCACCTGGCAGCAGAAGCGCGCCTTCTCGCCGGCCGTCATCACCGAGGGCGCGGGACGCATCGTGTGGGTCGCGGGGCACACCGGCCACAAGGATGGCGCTGGCGGCTCGCTTGCCGGCGACTTCGACGCGCAGTGTCGCCAGACCTTCCGCAATATCGAGAAGACGCTCGCCGAGGCCGGCTGCACGCTCGCCGACCTCGTCACGATGACCGTGTTCCTCATCGACGCGCGCCACACCACGCGCATGACGGAGCTTCGCACCGAGATCCTCGGCCGCGACTTTCCGGCGAGCGCGGCGATCACGGTGGGCGGCTTCGCCGACCCGTCCATGATGATCGAGATCCAGGCCGTGGCGGTGACGTGAAAGACCTCTGGCGCTGGGGCGCCGTGAAACTGGCACGCGGGATCCGCGCGCGCGAGATCTCGTCGCGCGAGGCGGTGGAGAGCTGCCTCGCTCGCATCGATGCGATCAACCCGCGCATCAACGCCATCGTCGACCTGATGGCCGGCGAGGCACTCCAGGCTGCGGACAAGGCCGATGCGGCGCTGAAGAAAGGCTGCGCGCTCGGCGTGCTGCACGGCGTGCCGGTCACCCTGAAGATCAACGTCGACGTGGCGGGTCGGCCGACCACCAACGGCGTGGTGGCGTTCAAGGACAAGGTGCCGGGCGAGGAAAGTCCCTGCGTCATCCAGTGGCGCAATGCCGGCGCCATCTTCGTCGGCCGCACCAATGTGCCGGCGTTCAGCACCCGCTACTTCACCGACAACACGCTGCATGGCCGCACGCTGAATCCCTGGGACCCCAAGCGCACACCGGGTGGCTCGAGCGGCGGCGCTGCGGCGGCGGTTGCCACCGGCATGGGCGCGCTCGCACATGGGAATGATCGCGCGGGCTCGATCCGCTATCCGTCCTACGCGTGCGGCGTCTACGGCTTGCGCCCGTCCCTTGGGCGCATCGCCACGTTCGAGCCGGGGGTACCGGAGACGCTCGCCATCGCCACGCAGCTTGCGAACACGCAGGGACCGCTTGCCCGCTCGGTGCAGGACCTGCGCCTCGGCACCGCCGCGATGATGGGCCGCGATGCGCGCGATCCGTGGTGGGTGCCCGTTCCTCTCTCCGACGCCGCCCCGCGACCCGGCCGGGTGGCCATTTGCAGCGGGATACCGGAAGCGGACGTCGACCCGGCGGTCGCCGCGGCAGTGAAGCAAGCCGGCAAATGGCTCGCCGAGGCCGGGTATGAGGTGGAGGAAGTGGCGCCGCCGCACCTGCACGAGGCGGGATCGCTTTTCTTCACTATGGTCGTGAGCGAGAACGCGGTCTCGACCGACGATCGCGCCGGCACGACGAAGGCGATCGAGGCGCTCGGCGACGAGGCGTGCAAGCAGGCGCGCCGCTCCATGGTGGCTTCGATCAAGCCGCTCGACTACGAGGGCTATGTTTCCGCCCTGGCCCGCCGCGCCGCGCTCCTGCGCCGCTGGATGGTGTTCTTCGAGCGCTATCAGTTCGTCGTGCTGCCGGTCTCCTGGCAGCGGCCGTTCCCGGTGGACGAGGACCAGAAAGGCGACCTGGCCATGGCCGCGCTCCTGCGCGCGCAGGTGCCGACCCTCGCCTGCTCCGCGCTCGGCCTGCCCGGGCTTGCCTGCCCGGCGACGCTCGCCGACGGCGTGCCGGTCGGCGTGCAGCTCGTCGGGCCGCGCTACGGCGAGGAAATGCTGTTCGCGGCGGCCGAGGCTATAGAAGCGCGAACGCCGGTGAAGACGCCGATCGAGCCCGGACTGTAAGATAAGCCCAAAGGAGGCAGGAGGATGATGAAACCAGGACGTCTGTTTGCGCTCGTCGCGCTGATTCTGAGCGCGAATTCATACCTTGGGGCCACGCCGGCTGGCGCGCAGACGGTGATCAAGCTCGGCACGGCGACGATCAACGATGTGCAGCACGAGTACCTCAAGCGCTTCGCCGAGCGCATGAACAAGCAGCTCGCCGGCAAGGTGAAGGTCGAGGTCTATCCGGCGGAGCAGCTCGGCAACAACGCGCGCATGCTGGAAGGTCTGGCGCTCGGCACGATCGAGGGGGTGGTCGGGCCGCCGGAGTTCATCGTCGGCGTCGATCCGCGCTTCCAGATCGTCGGCGCGCCGGGCCTGATCAAGGACATCCACCATGCCGTGCGCCTGACGCAGGACGCCAAGTTCCGCGAGGCGCTGTTCGGCTTCGGCGAGGCGAAGGGCATCAAGGGCCTCGGCGTCGTCGTGTACGGCGCCAACGTCTGGGCGACTCGCAAGCCCGTGCGCAGCTTTGCCGACTTCAAGGGGATGAAGGTGCGCGTGCTTGCCTCCCAGATGCATACGGTGCCCCTCGAGCGCATCGGCGTGACCGGCGTGCCGATGGCGCCTTCCGAGGCGGTGCAGGCGCTTTCGTCCGGCGCGATCGACGGCGTGCGCACCGGCATCACCATCTTCACCACGTTCAAGTACTACGACATCGTGAAGGACGTCACCGCGGTCGACGGCGACGGCACCATCCTGTCGATGTTCTACGTCGGCAAGAAATGGTTCGACGGCCTGCCGGCCGACGTGCGCAAGGCCGCGCTCGACACTTCGGCGAAGCTCGAGCCGGAGATGAACCAGTGGAGCGTCGACGAGATCGGCAAGGCCGAGGCGCAGTGGAAGCAGCACGCCGGCCAGATCCACCGCATCACCGGTCCGGACCAGGTCGAGTTCCAGAAACGCATGCGCGCCGCAGCCGACGAGGTCGCCGACAAGAACCCGCGCATCAAGGACGCCTACCAGCTGATGGTGGAGCGGGCCAAGGCGACCGAAAAATAGGCATTACAACGGCATCACGATCGAGCCTGGGATCAGCGCTGTGTCGTAGACGCAGATCTTTTCGCGCAGCCGGAGCCCGGCTTCGGTTCTCACCAGCCTATCCAGATAGCGACCGGCGCAGAGGATGCGCGTGTGCTGATCGAGAAGCGTCTCGAACACGACGAAGTTCGCGCGCGCCGAGATGCCTTCGCCCTCCTCGCGCCCGCGGATCTGCGTGATGCTGTGGCGCCAGGCGCGCGGCGCGTAGACGTTGAGCTCCTTCGACGCGTGGGCGCGGTCCTTCAGCATGCCGACGCTCTCGCAGAGCATGAGGCTGAGCGGCAGGCCCATGTCGTGGTTTTCCTTCGAGACGACGCGGTAGAGGCACGGTTCGACGAAGAGCTCCGGCCAGCGCTCGAGCGCGCCGCCGTCAATGACCTCGCTGTACTCGGCGTAGAACTCCTCGAGCTCCTCGCGGAGGCTCATAGATCCATGACGTTGCGGTAGCCCCGGTAGAAGGCGCGCAGCGCCACGTCGGTCACCATGTGGTCGCAATCGGCGTAGTCGCGCCCGCCCATCTCGTTGATGCCGGCCGCGTCCGCGGCGGCGGCGAAGCCGTGCTGCGCCCGCTCGATGATCTCGCCGTCGTCCATGGAGACGAGGCCGCCCGGCCCCATCAGGTTCGCCTGCCTCAGGCGCCGGCGCGTCATCTCTTCGTCGTCCGTGGCGTAGCCGAAGAAGGTCCAGTGCAGGTCGAACTCGTGCGGGCCGCGCGGCACGATCTGGCGCGTGGCGAGCGTGTTCGACTGCTGCTGAAGGATCAGGTTCGGCCAGAAGGTATGCATGATCACCGTCGCGTCGCCCGGGAACTCGCGCACCGTGTCGAGAAGTCGCGGATCCTGCAGGGCGAGCTGCTGCTTGAACGAATGCATCTGCCGCGTACCCTCGTTCAGCTCCTGCTTGCCGCGCTCGGAGATGAGCGCGGTGTGAAGCCCAGTCTCGTCCATGCGCACCTTGGACGGGTTGTCGACCCGGAAAAGACCGAAAGTGACGAAGAACACGTGAAGTAGGCTCGCGTGGCAGGTGTCCTTGATGTTCTCGAGGATCAGCTTCCAGTTGGCGCGGAGTCGTTGGCGCGAGTAGCCGAGCAGGCGCAGCTCGCGGCCGTCGAACACGCGGTCATAGAAAGCGAGCATCTTCTCGCCGAGGTAGTCCTCGAGCGACGGCGTGCCGGCGTCGAGCGATCCGAAAACCGCGCCACGGCGCGCCGCGATGCGGATCGGCGTCAATCCGTGCTGCGAGAAATCGAACTCGGTCGGCATGCCGCCGACGCCCTTCACGCCATTGCGGAACGGCATCCCCATCAGGCGGCCGTCGAGGTCATAGGTCCACTGGTGGTACGGGCACCTGAACTGGCGCGCGTGGCCACTCGCCTCCTGGCAGAGCTGGACGCCGCGATGTGCGCAGCGGTTCAAGAAGCCGCGCACCACGCCGTCCTCGCCGCGCACCACGAGCACCGACTTCTCGCCGATCCAGCTCCGTTTCCAGTCGCCCGGCTTCGGCAGCTCGCAGTCGAGCGCGAGGTAGCTCCAGGTCGGCCCCTCGAAGATGCGCTCGAGCTCGCGCCGGTAGACCGCCTCGTCGGTGTACACCCAGTATGGAACGCGGGCGTCGCCCTCAGTGGGCCAAGCGGCCGCCCAGGCGCGCTCGTTCAATGCTTTCTCCGCTCGGCGAAGCGGGTCTGCTCGACCAGCGCGTAGGCGCTGCGCGCCTCCGGCGCAAGGCGGCGCACGGCGCCGAAATAGCGCTTGCTCGTCTTGAGCACTTCGGGTTCGCGCGAGCGTAGATCCTGCAGCAGGCTTTCGATTTCACGGTGGAGATCCGGTACCACGCGCGAGACGAGCCCGATCTCTTTGGCTTCCGCAGCGCCGAACTCGCGGCTCGACAGCACGATGTCGAGCGCGGCCTTCGGCGCGAGATGCTCGGAGATCTCGGCCATGATGAACATCGGCGCGATGCCGAGCTTTACCTCGTCTAGCATGAAGCGCGCATCAGCGGCCGCAAGCGCTATGTCGCTCCTCATCACCATGCCAACCGCGAAACCGAAGGCGCGGCCCTGCACGCTGCACACCGCAATGCCCGGAAAGTTCGACAGCGCGGAGTTCACCTCGGTGATGAGCTTGAACGCCTCGAACGGCGCTCCGCCCGCCTTCGCGTCCTGCCGGTCGCGGCCGAGCGAGAAATCGGCCCCGGCGGCCGAGATGGCGAGGATGTCCGCCTCGCCTGCCGCGCGCGTGAGCGCGGCGAGCAACTGCGACAGCATCTCGGTGGTGAACGCGTTCGATGCTGCCGGGCGCTGCAGGACGAGCCGCGCGACGCGGTTCTCGATGGCGATATCGATCACTGCGTTCCCTGCCAGCCTTTCTTCGAGATGTCGAAGATGACGCCGTCGGGATCCTTGAACTTGCGCTCGAAGTTCTCTTTCTCAGCGTCATTGCCGAGGTCGAAGAAGAACTTGCCGCCGCGCGCCTCGATCTTCTTCTGCGTCTCGGCCAGGTCGTCGACCTGGAAGCCGAAGTGGTGCGCGCCGATGTAGCTTTTCGCATCGTCGAGGCCCGAACCGCGCTTGCCGAAGTAGTTGAGAAGGGCGAGGTTGATCACGCCGTCGCTGAGGTATATAGCGGCGGCAAAGTCGAGCGTTTCCTGGCCGACGCGCTTCAGGCCGAACACGCCTTCGTAGAATTTGGCCGACCTCTCCAGGTCGCCGACCACCACCGCAAAGTGCCTCAGTCTGGCTGCCATGCCTGTCTCCTTTCAATGCCCATCTGCTGCAGGATGCCGCGGACCAGAGCGTGATCCGGATCGGCGAATTTTTCCATAAGTTCGAAGTGATTCACCCCGGGGTGGCAGACCTCGTCCTGCAGGCGGCCCGCGTTGCGCAGCGCGGCAGCGAATTCGCGCGACTGGCGGCGGAATTCGTCGGTGTCGCTCTCCGCATAAGCAATCAGCACGGGGCAGGTCATCCGCTGGGCGTGCAGGCCGGGGCTCAGCTCGGCCAGTTCATGCGGCTCGAGCTTCACGTAGCTCGAGCGTGCGCTCAGCACGACAGGCTCGAGATAGTAGGGGCCGCTCACCAGGGTCGCGGCCCTGACGTAGGCGTCCTTTTGCAGCGCGAGCGCTGAAAGATGTGCGCCCGAGGAATGCGCCGAGAGGTAGATCCGCTCCGGGTCGCCGCCGAACCCCGCCGCGTTTCGATACACCCATTCGATGCCGCGACGCACCTGGTCCGCCATCTGCGCCAGGCGCACCTTCGGCACGTTCGTGAAGTTCAGCACCACCGTGTGCACGCCGGCCGGCACGTAGGCGTCGGCGGGGAACGAGTAGTCGTCCTTGGTGAAGTTCCGCCACGCGCCGCCATGTACGAAGATCTGCACCGGGGCTTTCGTTGCCTGGGCCGGGAAGAGGTCGAGCGTATCGTCCTCGCCCGGGCCGAAGGCGAGCGTGCGGTGCTCGAAGCGCGCGCGCGTGGCTTTGCTCAGCTCCGGGTAGCGGCCGATGATCTCGAGCGCGTTCTTCACCCAGCCGCGCTGGTCGAAATTCCGGTCGAGCTCGGCCTGCGTGTAGTGCAGGAAGACGGTCTTTTCCATTCTCAGATTCGCAAGGCTGCGTCGTACGCGCTGGCGGTCGCGCCGATCAACGTCCGCGTGCCGGCGCACTCGCCGGCGAGCTCCACGACCCGACCACCGGCTCGCCACGCGTCGAGCGCGGGAAGGTCGGGCACGGCGCCGCACGCCAGCACGGCGGGCTCATTGCTTTTCCCTTGGGTGAATTCCGAGTTGAAAACCACTGACACGCCGGCATCGGCGAGCGCCTTGGGCAGCACCAGCCGCTGGATCAGGTTCACGTCGTCGTCGAATTCCGCATCGCGCTCGACCAGGGTCACCTGCTTGCCGAGCGACCCGAGCCACCACGCGATCTCCGCGCCGATGGTATTGGCGCCAACCACGGTCACACGGTGTGGCACGAGCTCGGGATGGCGGAGGACGTCCAGACAGCCCAGAGCATCGCGACTGCCCGGCCAACGGCTTCCCGTCGCCAGGATCACGTGCTCCGCGTCCACCGCTTCGGGCAGCGCGGCCGATTGCAAAACCACCTTCACCTGGGCTTTCTCGAGGGCGTGCTGGTAGTAGCGCAGCAAGCGAGGCAAGGTGCTCTTGAACGGCAGCACCGCGGCGGCGGCGAGCTGTCCGCCAATGCGGCCGGTGCGCTCATGAAGCGTCACGGAATGGCCGCGCGAGGCTGCCGTAAGCGCGGCTTCGATACCCGCCGGCCCGGCCCCGATGACCGCCACTGCCTTCTTCCTGGCCGGAAGGGGCGGGACACGGTGCTCACGGCCCGTGCGCGGATTGACGGCGCAGTAGCCGCGCAGACCGCTTTGCTCGCGCGCGAGGCAGGTGTTGCAGCGGATGCAGGGCCGGATGTCCTCGACGGCGTTGGAAATGATTTTTTCCGCCAGCCGGGGATCGGCGAACATCGGCCGTGCCATCGAGACGAAATCGGCGTCGCCGTCGCGCACCAGGCGCTCGGCGAGCTGCGGGTCGTGGATGGTTCCGGAAGCTATCACCGGCACGCCTGCCGCCTCGCGGATCGGGCGCGCATAGCGCGCGAACGGCGCTTCGGGCAGGTACATGGGCGGGATGCGCTGCTCCATGACGCGATAGGTGCCCGCCGACACATGGATGATGTCGACGCCCGCCTGCGCGAGTGCCCGAGCGATCTCGCGATACTGCCCGATGCCGAGCCCGCCGGGCAGCAGGTCGTCGCCGTTGAGGCGAAAGGAGATGAGCCGTTTGGGGCCAATGCCCTCGCGGAGGGCGCGCACAGTCTCGAGCGGAAAGCGCAGCCGGTTCTCGGCCGAGCCGCCGTAGCCGTCGGCACGCGTATTGGTGGCGGGGGAAAGGAAGGCGTTGAGCAAATAGCCGTGCGCGCCGTGCAGCTCGACGAGGTCGAAGCCTGCTTGCGCCAGGCGGCGACCGGCCTGGCGGTGATCCTCTACGAGCGCGTCGATTTCTTCCGTGGTGAGCTCGTGCGGCACGCGCTTGCCTTGGGTCCACGGAATCGGCGACGGCGCCACGACCGGCGGCTCGGCGACCACGCGCTGCGGCCCGCAGTGTCCGAGCTGCAGTCCTGCAACGGCGCCTTCCTCGCGAATCGCCGCCGCGAGCTCGCCCAGACCCGGGATCATGGTGTCGTCGTGGGCGCCGATCTGGGCATGGAAGGCCCGGCTGCCAAGGCGGTCGGTGAAGGTGATCTCGACGATGACGAGCCCCGCTCCGCCAGCCGCGCGGGCGCGGTAGTACTCGACGACCTGCGGCGTCACGCTGCCGTCGGGTGCCGCGTACATCGCGCACATTGGCGCCTGTACGAGGCGGTTGCGAAAGCGCTTGCCGCGGAGCTCGAACGGCTGCGCGAGCGCGGCGAACCCGGTCATGCCACCCCCATCAGCTTCTGCAGGTGCACGACGTAACGCGCGAACTCGGGACGCTCCTTTGTCGCCTGGGGATCGCGCGGCCGCGGCAGGTCGATCGCCACGTCCTCGACGATGCGGCCCGGCCGGTCCGACATGACCAGCACCCGGTCGGAGAGGAACACCGCCTCGGGAATGCTGTGCGTGATCAGCAGCACCGTCTTGCGCAGATCCTGCCACAGGCGCAGGAGCTCGACGTTCAGCTGGTCGCGCGTGAGCGCGTCGAGCGCGCCAAACGGCTCGTCGAGCAGCAGCACCTGCGGCAGCAGGACCAGGATCTGACCGAGCGCGGCGCGCTGGCGCATGCCGCCGGAAAGCTGGTGCGGGTAGTGGCGGCGGAAGCTTTCCAGCCGCAGCACCGGCAGGATCGATTCGACCCGCCGCGTGGTCTCTTCCGCGGGCAGCCGGCGCACCTCGGCGGCGAGGCGGATGTTCTTCTCGACCGTCAGCCACGGCAGCAGGTTGTGGGTCTGGAACACCACACCAACGTCGTCGGACGGCGCGTTCTGCGCGTGCGCCATGACTTCGACGGTGGCGCCCGCGTCGGGCGCGATCAGTCCGGCGATGACGCGAAGGAGCGTGCTCTTCCCGCAGCCGCTGGGCCCAAGCACCGAGGTGAACTGTCCTTGCGGCACGTCGAAGCCGACGGCGCCGAGCGCTTGGACGTGTTGCGCGCCGGTGAAGGTCTTGCTCACGTTGCGCAGCCGGATCGCCGGCTGCGCCTCTACAGCGCCCGCCACCACACGCGCTGCGCGGCGAGTTCGACCAGCAGGTAGAGAACCCCGGCCAGGATCGAGATGGCGATCAGCGCGGCGAAGAGAAGCTCGCTCTTGGCATTGGCGTTGGCTTCGAGGATGAGGTGGCCCAGTCCGTGTTCCGAGGCGACGAACTCGCCGACGATGGCGCCAATCACCGCGAGCGGCATCGCCGTCTTGCAGCCGTCGAGGATGGAGGGCAGCGCCGCCGGAATGCGCAGGCGCACGAACGTCGTCATCGGCGAGGCGCGGATGGCGCGAAAGTGCTCGATCAGGTGCTCGGGCGTGCCGGCGAGGCCGCCCAGCGTTCCAACGACGACCGGGAAGAAGGCGAAGAGGAACGCCATCAGCACCTTCGACGCGAGACCGTATCCGAACCAGATGACAAGCAGTGGCGCGAGCGCGACCTTCGGCAATCCCTGGAACAGCACGATCAGCGGATAGAGCGTGCGGCGCATCATCGGCCAGGCGAAGATACCCAGCCCGACGAGGAGCCCGGCCAGCACCGCCCAGAAATAGCCGAGGAGGATCTCGCCGGTCGTGATCCAGGTCTCCTTCAGGATCATCATGCGGCCCTGCCACAGCGCGGAGAGCACGTCTGACAGCGGTGGCAGCAGGTAGCGCTTGATGCCGAAGATCGCCACGGCCTTTTCCCACAGCAGGGCGAGCAGGACGAAGACGATCGCTGGCTCGGCGATTGCGCGCCCGCTCCTCCACCATTTCACTTGCGCGGTCCCCAGTCCGGCGGCGGCACCACGAAGCGCTTGAACTGCCACTGGTCGAATGCTTCCAGTGTGTTCGGGTGCACCTTGGGCTGGTACGGCTTATCGCGCGTGATCTGCACCATGTCGCAATAGAACTCGACATGGTTGCCGTCCGGATCCCGAAACACGAGGAACACGTTCTCGCCGGGTCCGTGCTTGCCGATGCCGCGCACGATCTCGACGCCCTTCTCCTTGAGGAACTCGGCGGCCGTCTCGACCTCGGCGAGCGAGCCGAGCTGGTAGGCGAAATGCTCGGTCCCCGGCCGGCTGAACGGGTTGTACATCTTGTCGAAATGCTCGGCTTCCTTCGGCAGCTGGGCGAGCGCGAGGTCGTGGTGATCGGCGCCGCAGCGCAGGAACACCATCTGGTCCTCGATCCAGTCCGACACCTCGAGCCCGACGATCTCGCTGTAGAACTGCGCTGATTTCTGGATATCGCGCACCATGAGCACCAGGTGCCCCATTTTGCGCGGCCGGGGCCGGGCGCTCATTTCAGGAAGCTGTTGGTGTAGATGTCGCCGAGCTTGACCTTGCCCTTCACGTCGTAGGCCTTGTCGACGAAGTTGAGCGTCGCCGCCATGCGGTCTTCGCGCAGGTATCCCAAGCCCTGCGCCTTCGCCTGCGGGTCGGCCATGATGTCGGCGGTCTCCTTAATCTGGGCCAGCGCGATCGCTCGATCCGAGGCGGGGAACATTTTGAGGAGGATGTCTGCCGCGGCGTCCGGGTTGGCGAAGGCTTCCTGGAAACCTCGATAGGACGCGCGCAGGAACTTGCGCACCGTCTCGGGCTTCTTCTGGATCATCGCCTCGCTCGTCGCGAAGCCGCTGCCGTATGCATCGAGACCGTAGTCTGCGTAGTTCAGCCAGGCCACTTGCACGCCGGCCGCGTTGGCGAGCTTGGCAAGCACCGGGCGATTACTCGCCTGCCAGCACTCGGCGAGATCGGTCCTGCCTTCCATAAAGGACGCGTCCACCACCGCCGGGTCGAGGCGCACCAGCTTGATGAAATCTCGCGGCTTGCCGTTCATCTCGAGCCAGGCGGGAACGACGTTGTGCACCGGCGAGCCGGCGCCGCCACCGAGGGTGAGACCCTTGAGGTCGTCGATCGACTTGGGCTGGTTGCGCTTGGTGACGTAGCACACGCCGGCTGGCCAGCGCGTGTTGATCGCGCCTACCATCCTGATCTTGCCGCCGTTCGAACGGTTCAGGATCAGACTGATCGGGTCGACGTAGCCGAACTCGAACTGCCCCTGGTCGAGCTCGTTCGCGGTGCGGTTGCCGCCGTAGCCGCGCACGATGTTCGTGTCGAGGCCGGCGTCGCGGAAGTAACCGCGATCCTGGGCGACGATCACGCCGATGGAGCTGCCCTGCGGCAGCCAAGCCATGTTGTAGGTGACCTTTTCCTGCGCCAGCGCCGGCGTTGCGAGCACGGCGGTGACCACGACGACGTTGCGGATGCTCATGCTTCCCTCCTCCGATGTAAGACTAGCGCTTCTCGTCGACCACGCGGTTCGAGAGTGTGCCGATGTTCTCGACGGTGGCTTCCACCTGGTCCCCGTGCTTCAGGAAAATGCCGCGCCCCATCCCGACTCCGGTCGGCGTGCCGGTGGCGATCACGTCGCCCGGACGCAGCGTGAGAATCTGCGACAGGTAGCTGATCTGCTCGCGCACGTTCCAGATCATGTTCTTCGTGCTGTCCTTTTGCATCTCCTCGCCGTTGACCGTGAGTCTCAGGCCGAGGGCCTGCGGGTCTGGAATCAGCCAAGCGGGCACGATCCACGGGCCGAGCGGCGCAAAGCTGTCCCACGACTTGCCCTGGAACCAGTCGAACTTGAACGGATAGTCGGTGCGAGTGTTGAGGTCGCGCGCCGAAATGTCGTTGACGACCGTGTAGCCCGCGACATAGTCGAGCGCCTCGCCGACGCCGATGCGCCGCGCCTGCCGGCCGATGATCGCGCCGAGTTCCACTTCCCAGTCGAGCTTCGTCGTCTCCGGCGGCTTGACGACGTCGTCGCCCGGTCCCACCACCGTGTCCTGCAGCTTGAGGAACATGTACGGCTTGCTCTGCGCCTTCGCGGCAAGCACGGAGCCCATTTCCTTGGCATGCTCGATATAGTTCGATGCCGCGCAGAAGATGCGCGTCGGCCGAATCGGCGCGGTAAGCGCTTTTGCGCCTTCGGCGACCACGGCCAGCTTGCCGGCGCGCGCTTGCTCGCCAAGGTGGCGCACCGCCGCGTGTGCCTTTGACCAGTCGGCGATCGCGCCCGCAATGCCGTTCGGCAGCGCCTGCCGCGCGTCGTATAGCTTGTTGTCGACGACGATGGCCGGTGCCTCCGTCTTGCCCGCGCGATAGGTCGCAAGTGCAAACCAGCTCATGGTGCCCTTTTCTTCGGTTTGGTGGATCTGGCGCCAGTATCGTACCCCAGCTTTGTGTACATCCGGCCATCCTTGTATACACGGCGACGGAAGTACTCCAAGGCATTCATCGCGGCGCTCGCCGTATGGCCTCGCATCGCGTCCTCTGCTCCCGCGGCGTTGCCCTTCAGTATCGCCGCCGTCACCGCGTCGTGCTCGCGCGAGGACGAGCGGATCCGGTTGTCGATATGGAAGAAGACTCGGGAGCGGAACGGGGCGAGGCGCTGGCGCAGGGCGAGCGTCGCCGCCTCCAGCGTGCGGTTGCGGGCGCCGCTGTAGATCGCGCGGTGGAAGTCCTCGTTCAGGCGCGCGTAACCTTCATGGTCGTTGCGCTTCGCCGCCGCCAGCGCCTGCGCGTGGATGCGCTCGATGTTCTTGCGCTCGGTCGCGCCGGCGCGCAGCGCACAGAGCCGTGCGCACAGGGCTTCCAGCTCGCTCGCCGCCTCGAACATGTCCTGCAGCCCCGCGGGATCGATGAGTGCCACCGAGAAACCACGCCGCGGCTGCGACTCGACGAGGTGCGTCGCCGCGAGCTGGCGCAGGGCGTCGCGCACCGGGCTGCGCGAGACCTTGAAGCGCGCCGCCAGCGCCTCCTCGTCCAGTTTCGCGCCGGGGGCGTGCTTACCGGCGACGATCTCGGCGCCGAGCTGCTCGGAGATCCGCTGCGACAGCGTGCTCACCGCGGGCCGGTCAGCCTTCCCGTCCTCGAGTTGAACAGCAGGCAGTGCACTGCAACACCAGGAAGGCGAGCCGGCGTTTCATCAATTCCCCGTCGATGGATCGATGTCGAAAGGATAATAAGCCCATGGCCACTCAGGGTCTGAGAACAGGCGCGGACTTCCTGTCCGACCTGCGAAACAAGCCGCGCACCGTCTACGTCGATGGCAAGCGGGTGACCAACGTCGCCGAGCATCGGGCGTTCCGCGGCGGGGCGCGCTCGATGGCGCGGCTTTTCGACTTCGCCGCCGCGCCCGAGAACCGCCAAACGATGACGTTCGTGCCGCCCGAGGGCGGCGGACCCGTGTGGCGCTGCTGGCAGATCCCGCGCTCGCACGACGACCTGCGCGCGAAGCGCGTTGCCGCGGAGAAATGGGCCGAGCTCTCCTTCGGGCTGATGGGGCGCACGCCGGATCACGTCGCCAACTTCTTTGCCGGCTATGCCGCCAAGCCGGCGTTCTTCGGCAAGTTGAGCGAGAACCTCGTCAACTTCTACCGGCACGCGCGCGACACGCATGCTTATCTCAGCTACGCGATCGTGCCGCCGCAGATCGATCGCTCGAAGCCGGCGCACAAGCAGTCCGACCCTACGCTCTATGCGGGCGTAGTGAAGGAAAACGACGCAGGCATCTTCCTCTCCGGCGGCCAGCAGCTCGCCACCGCGGGCGTCTATTCCGATTACGTCCAGGTGAGCTGCATCCACCCGCTCGCGCCCGGGGACGAGAATTACGCCTTCAACGTCGCGATCCCGGCCGACGATCCGGGGCTGCGCATGTACGCGCGCCGGCCTTTCGCGCTCGGCGCGACGAACGCCTTTGACTATCCGCTCTCCAGCCGCTTCGACGAGGCCGACTGCTTCGTGGTGCTCGACAACTGCTTCGTGCCGTGGGAGCGCGTATTCGTCTACCGGGACCTCGAGCGCACGCGCGACCAGTGGTGGAAGACGCCCTCGCACCTCTACGGCAACCACCAGGCGCAGGCGCGCTATGCGACGAAGCTGCGCTTCCTCCTCGGCCTCGCGAAGCGCATGAACGAGGCCACCGGCAACGACGCGGCGCCGCCGGTGATGGTGGAGATGGGCGAGCTCGCCGCGTACGCGTCGATCGTCGAGCACATGCTGCATTCGCAAGAGAGCGTGGCGACCATCGACGACGAAGGTGTCCTCTGGCCGAGCCGCAGCGCGCTTTACTCCGTGATGGCGCTGCAGTCCGAGATCAACCCGCACATGATCGACATCGTCCGCGAGCTCACCGGCGCGGCGATGATCACGCTGCCTTCGTCGCGCGCGGACCTCGACAACCCCGAGCCGGCGAAGGACGTCGAGCGCTTCTTCCGTTCAGGGGCGATGGGTGCGCGCGATCGCGTGGCGCTGATGCGGCTCGCGTGGGACTTCATCGGCACCGAATTCGGCAGCCGCCACCAGCAATACGAGAAGTTCTACGGCGGCGCGTCGTTCCTCGTGAAGATGAACGTGTTCCGGAACTACGACTTCAAGCGCGCGACACAGATGGTCGATCGGGCGCTGACGCTGCCGGATGATGAATAAGTACGAGGACCTGCGCGAATTCATCGAGCAGGTGGAGGACCTCGGCGCGCTGCGCCGCGTCGAAGGCGCCGATCCGCTCTGCGAGGTCGGTGGCATCACCGAGGTGGCGGCCGGCACGCCTGAGTGCCCGGCGCTTCTCTTCGATGGGCTGAAAGGCTTTCCGCGCGGCGTGCGCGTCTTCACCAACGCGACGGTGAGTGCGCAGCGCGCGGCGCTCGCGCTCGGCATCGACCCGCACCTGCCGCCGATCGACGCGCTCAAACAGTGGCGTACGCGCCGGGCGAATCTCGTCATGCACAAGCCGGTGACGGTGAAGGACGGCCCGCTCCTCGAGAACTCGGAGATGAAGGTCGTCGACGTCGGCCGCTTTCCTGCACCGGTGTGGCACAAGGACGATGGCGGGCCTTACATCGGCTCGGGCAGCATCGTCGTCATGCGCGACCCGGATTCGGGCTGGGTGAACGCGTCGATCTACCGCGTGCAGGTGCACGGCAAGAGCCGCGTCACCGTGCAGTTCGATCACCAGGGCCGCCACGGCGCCATCATCGCGAAGCGCTACTGGGACGCGAACAAGCCCTGCCCTGTCGCGGTGGTGAACGGTCCCGATCCCTCGCTCTTCATCGCCGGCTTCGAGTACCTGCCGGAAGGCGCCTCCGAGTACGACTTCGCCGGCGCGATCCGCGGCCGGCCGCTCGAGGTGCTGGCCGCGCCCGCTACCGGGCTGCCAGTACCGGCGCGGGCCGAGACCGTGCTGGAAGGGCATCTCGTTCCGGAGACACTTCCGGAAGGCCCCTTCGGCGAGTTCACCGGCTACTACGCCGCCGACAAGCGGCCGGCGCCGGTGATGAACGTGGCGGCGATGCACTGGCGCAGCGACCCCATCCTGCTCGGTTCGCCGCCGATGAAGCCGCCACGCTTTCACTTCGGCTTGCCGTTCCGCGCGGCGAGCATATGGTCGCAGCTCGAAGCGGCCGGCGTCACGGATGTCGTCGGCGCCTGGCAGCACGTCGCCCAGCTCATGACGGTGATCGCGCTCAGGCAACGCTACGCGGGGCATTCCAAGCGCGCCGCGCTGATTGCCGCCGCGCAGAGCTACATGGGGCGCATCGTCGTCACGGTCGATGAGGACGTGGATCCGTCGAACCTCGCCGACGTCATGTGGGCGATTACCACGCGCTGCGAGCCGTCGGAGCAGGTCGACATCGTGAAAAGCGCGTGGAGCTCCGGTCTCGATCCGCGCATCACGCCCGAAGCGCGCGCTCGGGGTGAAACGTCGCACTCGAAGCTCATCATCGACGCCTGCAAGCCCTTCGGTTGGCGCGAGCGCTATCCGCGCACGTCGGCGCTCACCTCCGAGGAAGCGCGCGCGATCCGCGAAAAGTGGTTTCGCTGATCGCGGGACAGGAGGGCCCTACTCTTCGGCCGGCAGATCCTGTCCGGGAAACAGCGCGTCGTTGAATCCGAACTTGGTGAAGTCGCGGATGCGCATAGGGTAGAGGACGCCGTCGAGGTGATCGCACTCGTGCTGGACGACGCGGGCGTGGAAGCCGGATACCTCGCGGACGAACCGCTTGCCGTGCTCGTCGTAGCCTGAGTATTTCAGCTTGGTGTAGCGCGGCACCCAGCCGCGCATGCCGGGGACGGAGAGGCAGCCTTCCCAGCCCTCCTCCATGTCGTTGGCGAGCGGGGTGATGACCGGGTTGACGAGGACGGTGTCGGGGACTTCGTCGACATCGGGGTAGCGAGGGTTGGCGTGGACGCCGAAGATGACGACACGGAGGAGCACGCCGATCTGCGGCGCGGCGAGGCCGGCGCCGTTGAGGTGCGCCATGGTGTCGCGCATGTCCTGCAGTAATTCCGCCAGTTCGGCAGTTCCAAAAGTTTTTACAGGCTCGGAAACCTGCCAGAGACGAGGATCGCCCATCCTCAGCACGTCGCGGATCATTTTTTATCGCAGAACTTCTCGAGGATGTGGCGCACGCGCACCATGGCCTGGTCGAGGACTTCGCCGATCTTGTCGAGCGGGATGGCGCGCGTGCTGTCGCCGCGGCCGGCGGCGTAGTTGGCGACGACGGCGATGGTCGCGTAGTCGAGGCTCACCTCGCGCGCGAGCGCGGCCTCGGGCATGCCGGTCATGCCGACGATGGTCGCGCCGTCGCGCTCGAGCCGCGTGATCTCGGCGGCGGTCTCGAGGCGCGGGCCCTGCGTCGCGGCGTAGACGCCGCCGTCGACGATCTCTTCCTTGCACGCCGCGGCGGCCTGCAGGACGCGCTTGCGGAGCTGGGCCGAGTACGGCACGGTGAAGTCGATGTGATTTACCGGCACGCCCGCGCCCTCGAAGTAGGTCGACGAGCGTCCCCAGGTGTAGTCGATGATCTGGTCGGGGAGGACAAGCGTTCCGGGTGCGAGGTCGGAGCGGATGCCGCCGACGGACGCCACCGAGACGACGCAGTCGGCGCCGGCGTCCTTGAGCGCCCAGATGTTGGCGCGGTAGTTCACTTCGTGCGGCGCAATGGTGTGGCCGTAGCCATGCCGCGCGAGGAACACGACGTCGCAGCCTTTGATGTGGCCGAAGGTGAGCGCGCCGGAGGGCTCGCCGTAAGGCGTGCGCGCGACGCGCCGCTGAGTCGCCTCCATGTTTCCGAGCTGCGACAGGCCGCTGCCGCCGATGATCGCGACGAGCGCCATCGTCATTCCTTCATTGCCCGGATCTCGGGCAGGTTGCGCCAGTACCCCTTGGCGTCCATGCCGCAGCCGAAGACGAAGCGGTCGGGGATGGTGAGGCCGACGAAGTCGGCGGTGATCGGTCTTTTCTTTCCCAGGTTCTTCTCCACCAGCACCGCACAGTAGAACTCCTTCGCGCCGAGCTCGAGCAGGCGGTTGCGGATCGCGTTCATGGTCTCGCCGTGGTCGAGGATGTCGTCGAGCACCAGCACCGTGCGTCCGCTCACCAGGCCCGGCGGCGACACTTTCCAGTCGACGCCGGCGCCGCGCGTGGCCGCGCCATAGCGCGATGCATGGATGTAGTCGAAGTCGAGCGGGAAGCGAAGAAGCGGCAGGAGCTGTCCGGCGAATACCACCGCTCCGCCCATGACGGCGAGCACCATCGGGTACGCGCCCGAGAGGCGCTCGCTGATTTCGGTGGCGACTCGGCGGATGGCGGCCTGGACCTCCCCAGCGCCGGCGACGCCATCGGAATTCTCGAGGAAGGCCCAGGCCTGCTTCAGGTCGGGCATGCCTGAAGTTTATCGGTTATTCAGATATTTCGTGAATTCAGGACCGATTTCGGGATGCCGCACGCCGAACTCGACGGTGGCCTGGAGGTAGCCGAGCTTCGAGCCGCAGTCGAAGCGCCGCCCCGGCAGCCGCACCGCGAGCGCGCGCTCCTGCGCGAGCAGCGCCGAGATGCCGTCGGTGAGCTGGATCTCGCCGCCTGCGCCCGGCGTCACGCGCCCGAGCATTTCGAAGATGCGGTTGGAAAGGACGTAGCGCCCGATCACTGCCAGGTTGGACGGCGCGTCCTTCGGCTTGGGCTTCTCGACGATGCTGTGGATGCGGGCCGTGTCGCCCTGCATCTTGTCGATGGTGACGATGCCGTAGCTCGCGGTGGCGTCGCGCGGCACCTCCTCCACGCCGAGGAGCGAGCATTGCTCGCGGGCGAAGATCTCGGCCATGCGCGCGATCGCCGGCGGCTGCGAGTCCATGAGGTCGTCGGCGAGGATCACGGCGAACGGGTCGTCGCCGACCACCGGCTGGGCGCAGAGCACCGCGTGGCCCAGGCCGAGCGGCTCGGCCTGGCGGATGTAGATGCAGCGCACGCCCTCGGGGAGCACCGAGCGCACCATGTTGAGCAGGCCGTCCTTGTTCTTCTTCTCGAGCTCGGTCTCGATCTCGTAGGCCTTGTCGAAGTGATCCTCGATCGCCCGCTTGTTGCGGCCGGTGACGAAGATCATGTCGGTGATGCCGGCCGCCGCTGCCTCCTCCACCGCGTACTGGATGAGGGGCTTGTCGACCACCGGCAGCATCTCCTTCGGGCTTGCCTTGGTCACCGGCAGGAAGCGGCTGCCGAGGCCGGCCACCGGGAACACCGCCTTCTTAAGCCTTATCTGCATCAGCCCTTCCGCAGGAATTCCACGAATTGTGCTTCATCCAGGACCGCGACGCCGAGGTCCTTGGCTTTGTCGAGCTTCGAGCCGGCGTCGGCGCCCGCCACCACGTAGTCCGTCCTCTTCGACACCGATCCGGCGACCTTGTGCCCGAGCGCCTCGAGGCGAGCCTGCGCCTCGTCGCGCGTCATCGACTCCAGGGTGCCGGTGAGGACGAAGGTCTTGCCCTCGGCGGCGCGCCGCGACGGGGCGGCCCGTTTGAGTTCGACAATGGAAACAAGGCGAGAAATCACGCCTTGATTGTGCGGCTCGCGCATAAATTTCTGGATGCTGTCCATGAGCTCCGGGCCGATGCCTTCGAGCGGCACTTCGAGCGCCTGCTCGCCGCGCTTCTTCCGCTGGGCATTTTCCTTGCGCGCCGCCTCCTTGTCTGCCGCGAGCTTAGGCCAATCGGCCTCCGCAAGCGCCTGCACCGAGCCAAAGTGCCGCGCCAGGATCTTCGCGACCTCCTCGCCCACCCCCGGGATGCCGAGCGCATAGATGAAGCGGTGCAGCTCGGTCCGGCGCGATTTCTCGATCTCGGCGACGAGGTTCTGTGCAGATTTCTCGCCCATGCGCTCGAGCGACTCGAGGGTGGCAGCGTCCAGCTTGTACAGGTCGGCCGGGTTCGCCACCAGGCTTTTCTCGACCAGCTGGTCGACGAGCTTGTCACCCAGCCCCTCGATGTCCATCGCCCGGCGGCCCGCGAAGTGGAGCAGCGTCCCTTTGCGCTGCGCCTTGCAGTAGAGCCCGCCCGTGCAGCGCGTCGCGGCCTCGCCAGGAACCCGAACCACCGGCGAGCCGCAGACCGGACACGCCTTGGGCATCTCGAAGCGGTCGGAGGGCGCGCGCGGCCCCTTCTCGCGCACACCCACCACCTCGGGAATCACGTCGCCCGCCCGGCGCACGACTACCGTGTCGCCCACCCAGACGTCCTTGCGCCGCAGCTCGTCCTCGTTGTGGAGCGTCGCGTTGGTGACGGTGACCCCGCCGACGAACACCGGCTTCAGCCGGGCGACCGGCGTCAGCACCCCCGTTCTTCCCACTTGTATTTCAATTTGAAGAATCTCGGTGGTCTGCTCCTGTGCGGGGTACTTGTGCGCCACCGCCCAGCGCGGCTCGCGAGCGACGAAGCCGAGCTTGCGCTGCAGTTCGAGGCTGTTCACCTTGTAGACCACGCCGTCGATGTCGAACGGCAGGGCTTCCCGGCGCTCGCTGACGGAGCGATGGAATGCAATGAGGTCCGCTCCGCCGCGCGCCACCTTGCGCTCCGCTTTCCTGGGAAAGACGGGAAGGCCCAGGGCCTCGATGCGGTCGAGGAATTCGGTCTGGTTCGCGAACGAGATCCCGTCGAGCTCGCCGAAGCCGTGCGCGGAGAACCGCAGCGGCCGGCGCGCGGTGACCTTGGGGTCGAGCTGGCGCAGCGCGCCCGCGGCGGCATTGCGCGGGTTGACGTAGAGGCGCTCGCCGGCGGCTTGCTGGCGCTCGTTCAGGCGATTGAAGTCCGCGCGGTGCATGAAGATCTCACCTCTTACCTCCAAGACCGACGGCCCCTTGCCTTTGAGGCGCATGGGGATGCTGCGAATCGTGCGCACGTTCGGCGTGACGTCTTCCCCGGTTTCGCCGTCGCCCCGCGTGGCGGCGAGGGCGAGCTCGCCGTCCTCGTAGCGCAGGTTGATCGCGACGCCGTCGAACTTCAGCTCGACGGCGTATTCGACCGGCGGGTCCTCGGCCTTGAGACCGAGCTCGCGGCGGATGCGCGCGTCGAACTTCTCCGCGCCGCTGTCCTCGGTGTCGGTCTCGGTGCGGATCGAGAGCATCGGCACCGCATGGCGCACCGCGACCAGTTCCTCGCGCGGCGCGCCGCCCACGCGCTGGGTGGGCGAGTCGGGCGTGCGAAGCTCATGGAATTTCTCTTCAAGTGCATGCAACTCATTGAAGAGCAGGTCGTATTCTGCATCCGAGACCTCCGGATTGTCCTCGACGTAATAGAGCCGGTTGTGCCGCTCCAGCGCCGCGCGCAGCGCCTCCGCGCGAGCGCGCGCCTCCTTGGGGATCATGAGAACAGGCGCAGGGCGAGCGGGCTTCCCGGCTCGATTCCGATCTCTGCAAGGCGGCCGCGCAGCGACTCCACTTCGACCCCGATCGCGGCGAGCGAGCGCTCGTCGAGGCTGTTGCCGTTATCGTCGACGACGCGTCCCCCCAGGCGCCGGGCCGCCTCGACCATCGTGGCGTAGGTGCGCGCAAGGTCCGGCGTGCGCGGCACGTCGAGGACCAGGGTGACGCCGTCGGCGCGCTGTGCGACGGAAAACCCCTCGTGCCGGAGGCCGGTCTCGGCGGGTCCCAGGACGTGCAGGGCGATCTGCACGTCGACGTCGGCGCAGACGCGGTCGAGCGCCTGCGCAGCGGCGAGCGCCTCGCGCATCGGCGGCGCCGAGACCTGGCCGCCGTGCGCGGCGGCGAGGGTCTCGACCTGCGTGCGGAATTCGACCAGGTCGCCTTCGCTGACCACGCCGTTGCGGCTCACCATCTGGAGGGCCGCGTGCGCCGACTTGCCGCCCGCCTCGGAGAGCACCGCCCGCCGGGAAAAGCGCCGCTGGAGCGCCGGCCAGTCGGGCCGGATCGCCCCCGCCGAGGTGCCGCGCACTTCGAGGACGTAGTCGACGCGCGGGTCCGCGGGCGGAGAGGGTTTGGTCGTTACTTGGGGTTCAGGTCCGAGCGTGGGCTCGCGCCGCTCGGGCGGCGCCTCCAGAAGCACATCGGCGTGCTGCGAGCCGAAAGCCCGCTCGGCCTGGCGCCGCGTGGCGCGCTCCTGGACACGGTTGTAAACAAGCACGCCGGCTACCGCGGCGGCCCCGATCACCAGCAAGCCGAGCTGAAGATCGGTCATCTGGCCCTAGGCCGCGAGCTCCTCCCGCATCCGCAGCGCCTGGTCGATGTCGACGGCCACTACGCGCGACACGCCCGACTCGGGCATGGTCACGCCGACGAGCTGCTCGGCCATCTCCATCGAGATCTTGTTGTGGCTGATGAAAAGGAACTGCGTCTGCGCGGACATGCGCTTGACCAGGTCGCAGAAGCGGCCGGTGTTGGTGTCGTCGAGCGGCGCGTCGACCTCGTCGAGCAGGCAGAACGGCGCCGGGTTGAGCTGGAACAGCGCGAACACCAGCGAGATCGCGGTGAGCGCCTTCTCGCCGCCCGACAGGAGGTGGATGCTCGAGTTCCTCTTGCCCGGCGGGTGCGCCATCACCTGCACCCCGGCGTCTAGGATCTCCTCACCGGTCATGAGCAGCTTCGCCTCGCCGCCGCCGAAGAGCACCGGGAAGAGCGAGCCGAAGTGGCGGTTCACGCTTTCGAAGGTCTCGCGCAGCAGCTCGCGGGTTTCGCGGTCGATGCGCCGGATGGCGTCCTCCAGCGTCTTCACCGCCTCCTCGAGGTCGGCGGCCTGCGAGTCGAGGAAGCTCTTGCGCTCGCGGCTCGTGTTGAGCTCGTCGAGCGCCGCCAGGTTGACCGCGCCGAGCTCGGCGATCGCGGTGTTGATGCGGGTGATCTCGCCCTGCAGGCTCGAGGGCCGCGGCGCGTCCTCGGCCGCCGCCGCGAGCGCCGCCTCGTCGGCTTTCGCCTCACGAAGCTGCGCGTCGAACTGCTCGAAGCTGAGCTGAGCCGCCTGCTGCTTGAGCCGCAGCTCGCCCAGCCGCTCGCGCAGCGGAGCGAGGCGCACCTCCACCTGGAGGCGCGCCTCCTCCAGCTCGCGAAGCGCGCCGGCGGCGGCTTCCACGGCGTTGCGGGCCTCGCCCATCGTCTTCTCGCAGGAAATGCGCGACTCGACCGCGCTGTCGAGCTCCTGGCGCACGGCGGGGATCGGATCGTTGGCGAGCTCTGCGTCGAGCCGGGTGACGTCGGCGTCGCCGCGCTCGATCTCGCGGTCGATCAGCTTCACGGAACTGTCGATCTCGGCGATCTTGGCGGCGCACTCGCGCTCGCCGAATAGCGCGTCCTGCGCCTCGCGCTCGGCCTGCTGCACCGCCACGCGTTGCGCGGCGAGTGCCGTTTCGATTTCCACATGCGAAGTCTGCGCCGCCTCGCGGCGGCTCCTCGCCTCGGCGATCTCGCCGGCGATGCGCTCCTGGTTGGCGCGGCACTCGGCGAGGGCGGCATTGCCCGTTTCCATCTCGGCGCCGATCTGCTCGAGCTCCGCGCGGACCTGCTCGCTGCGCTCGCGGTAGCGCTCCTGCGCCTGCAGCGCCTTCAGCTGCTCGATCTGCGCGTCGTGGTGGGCCTTCCGGCGCGCGTCGATCTCCTCGCGAGCGGCCTCCAGCGCAGCGTTGCGCTCGGCAAGCTGCGCTTCGAGGTTGTCCAGGTCCTGCTGGGCCGCCACGAGGCGCATGCCCAGGTCCTTCAGGCGCGCTTCCAAGGCTTCGATCTCGGCCTGCCGCGTGAGAAGCCCGGTGTCCGCCGCATCGGGTGCGTGCAGGCTGACGGTGAAGTGGGTGAACTGGTGCCCCTGGCGATTCACGAACACCGCGCCGACCGGCAGCGCCGTGGCATCGGGCACGCCCTCGACCACAAACACGCCGCCGAGCCAGTCGCGCAGCGCGCCCGAAACCGAGGCATCGGCATCCAGGATCTTCGAGAAGAGCGAGTCGAATCCGTGCAGCTCTTCGGGCGCGACGTTGCCCGGGAGAAAAAGGCTCGTCTTCGACGGCGGCTGGTCGCTCGCCACGGCTTCGAGCTGGTCAATTCCGGAAAGCTCGAGCGCATGCAGGCGCTCGCGCAGCACGGCTTCCACGGCCGTCTCCCAGCCGGGGGCGATGCGCAGCTTCTGCCAGAGCTGGGCCTGCCGCCCGAGCCCATGGCGCTCGAACCAGTCGCGTAGCGGCGCGTTCTCACCGCTTGCCTCCTGGATCTGGCGCAGGGTGGAGATCTGCGCCTCGGCTGCGGCGTGCTCGCGCGCGGCCGCGCCGAGCGCTTCGACCGCCAGGTCCTTGCGCTCTTCGAGATGCGAAACCTGCCTCTGGAACGACTCGGAAGCCGCCTCGACGGCAGCCACCGCTTCCTGCAGCCCGGCGAGGGTCGCTTCCAGCCCGGAGAGCGCGCCGGCGTCGGGCTCGGCGAGCGTCTGGAGCTCGCTGTCGATCCGCTCGCGGCGCTGCGCGAGCGCATGCCGGCCGCGCTCGAGGTGCGCGAGGTTCGCCTGCTCGAGCTGGAGCCGGCTCTCGGTCTGCATGAGCTGGCTGCGCGCTTCGTTCAGGTGCTCCTGGCCGGCGCGGAAGGCCTGCTCGGCTTCTGGAAGACGCTTGTTTTCAGCCTCCAGCTTTTCCCGGGTGTCATGGACTTTCTGCTTGGCGCCCCCCGCTCGGGCGGCCCACATGTGCAGCGCCTGGGTGAGCTGCGAGCGCTGCTCCCGCCACTGCGCGAGCTGGGCGCGGCGCTCGGTGTGCTGGCTTTCGAGCCTCTGGCGCGTCTCCTCGAGGTGGCGCAACTCCGACTCGTGCTTGGCGACGAGCGCGTTCGCCGAGTAAAGGGCGGCCTGGGCGAGGTTGAGCGCGTCGCCGGCGGTGTAGTGAGCGCCGCGGGCGGTCTCGACGCGCGACTCGATGCCGCGCAGCGCGGCGTTCTCGGCCTCGAGCGCGTTGGTGGTCTTGTCGATGTCCTGGCCCTGGCGCTCGCGCTCGGCAGCGGCGTCGCGCCGGCGCAGGTACCAGAGCAGGTGCTGCTTGAGCTGCAGGTCGGAATGGAGCTCGTTGTAGCGGGTAGCGACCTTGGCCTGCGCCTCGAGCTTCTCGAGCTGCCCGGCGAGCTCGAGCCGGATGTCGGTGATGCGGGCGAGGTTCTCGCGGGTGTCGGCGAGGCGGTTCTCGGTCTCGCGGCGGCGCTCCTTGTACTTGGAGATCCCCGCGGCCTCCTCGAGGAACACGCGCAGCTCGTCGGGCTTCGCCTCGATCACGCGCGAGATCATCCCCTGCTCGATGATCGCGTAGGCGCGCGGCCCCAGCCCCGTGCCGAGGAACATGTCGGTGATGTCGCGGCGGCGCACGTGGGTGCCGTTGATGTGATAGCTCGACTCGCCGTCGCGCTGGAGCACGCGGCGCACCGAGATCTCGGCGTACTGCGACCACTGCCCGGCGGCGCGGCCCTGCGAATTGTCGAAGATCAGCTCGACCGAGGCGCGCCCGAGCGGCTTCCGGTTGGCCGAGCCGTTGAAGATCACGTCCTGCATCGAGTCGCCGCGCAGCGCCGCCGCCCGGCTCTCGCCGAGTACCCAGCGCACCGCGTCGATGACGTTCGACTTGCCGCAGCCGTTGGGGCCGACCACGCCTACGAGCTGGCCGGGGAGGTGAATCGAGGTGGGATCTACGAAGGACTTGAAACCAGACAGCTTTATTTGAGTTAAGCGCACAGCCTTGTTGTTTGAGTTAGTCGCATCAGCGAAAAATGATACCATCGTTGTGAAATTTTTCCGGGTCCGGCCGGCCGCTTTTTCCGGCCGCTTTTCGGGTCCGGCTTCCTCCGATCGGTCGATCGATGCCGTCGCGTCCCAGCAAGACGCTGGAAACGTTTCCCAACCCTGCGCCCGAGCGCGACTACCGGATCCACATGGAGATTCCGGAGTTCACCTGCGTCTGCCCGATGACGGGCCAGCCCGACTTCGCCACGCTCACGCTCGACTACGTCGCCGACGAGCTGTGCGTCGAGCTGAAATCGCTCAAGCTCTACGTCTGGTCCTATCGCGACGAAGGCGCCTTCCACGAGGCGGTGACCAACAAGATCCTCGACGACCTGATGCGCGCCACCCGGCCGCGCTACATGAGGCTGGAGTCGAAGTGGAACGTGCGCGGCGGCATCTACACCACCGTCATCGCGGAGCATCGCAAAGAGGGTTGGCAGGACACCCAGCCGAGCCGGGCGTGAATCCCCTGCTCGAAAAGCTGCAGCCCTACCCGTTCGAGAAGCTGCGCCGCCTTCTCGATGGGGCTACGGGCAACAAGAACCTCAAACCCATAAACCTGCAGATCGGCGAGCCGAAGCACCCGACGCCGGAGCTCGTGACCACGGCGCTCGTCCGGGCGCTCGACGGCCTCTCGGTCTACCCGCTGACCGCGGGCCTGCCGGAGCTCCGCGAAGCCATCGCCGGGTGGCTGGCGCGGCGCTACTCCATCCCGAAACCCGATCCGGCGACGCAGGTGCTGCCGGTCAACGGCACGCGCGAGGCGCTCTTTGCCTTCGCGCAGACGATCCTCAGCCCCGGCGAAAACGCGAAGGTCGTGTGCCCCAACCCCTTCTATCAAATCTACGAGGGCGCGGCGATCCTCGGGGGCGCCACCCCGGTTTACGGCCAGCCCGGGTCGGAAGGCGCTTGGGCAGGGGTTCAGCTCGTTTATGCCTGCTCCCCGGCCAATCCCAGCGGCGCGGTGATGAGCCTGGAGGACTGGAAGCGCCTGTTCGAGCTCTCCGATCGCCACGGCTTCGTGATCGCCTCGGACGAGTGCTATTCGGAGATCTACTTCGACCGCCCTCCTCTCGGTGCCCTCGAGGCGGCGCACAAGCTCGGCCGCACCGGTTACGAAAAGCTGGTTGTCTTCTCGAGCCTTTCGAAGCGATCCAACTGTCCGGGCATGCGCTCGGGGTTCGCGGCCGGGGACGCGGCGCTGCTGAAGAAATTCCTGCTTTACCGCACCTACCACGGCTCGGCGATGAGCTTGAGCGTCCAGCACGCGTCGATCGCGGCGTGGAACGACGAGGCACACGTGGTGGAGAACCGGCGCCTTTACGCCGCCAAGTTCCAGGCTTCCCTGCCTCTCCTGAAAAAACCCGTGGAGGCGGAAATGCCGGAGGGCGGGTTCTATATCTGGATGCGCACCCCGATCGACGACGCCGAGTTCGTGCGGCGCCTGTACATCGACACGAATGTCCTCGGTCTGCCCGGTAGCTACCTGGCGCGGGAAGAGCACGACGGGAGAAACCCGGGCAGGAACCGGGTGCGGCTTGCGCTCGTCGCCCCCTTGGACGAATGTGTGGAAGCGGTAAACCGGATCAGCCAATTCGCGAGGCAGCTATGAAGGACACGATCGAGAAGGCCTGGGAGGAAAGAAGCGCCCTCAATCCAGGAAACGCTCCGCGCGCGCTGCGGCAAGCCGTCGACGAGGTTATCGCCGGCCTCGACTCGGGCAAGCTCCGGGTGGCCGAGAAGTCGGGCGGCGAGTGGATTACCCACCAGTGGATCAAGAAAGCGGTGTTGCTCTCGTTCCGGCTGGAAGACAACCGCGTCATGGACGCCGGGGTGACCCGCTACTACGACAAGGTCTCTTCCAAGTTCACAAATTTTGATGCGGCCCAATTCGCCGCCGGGGGCTTCCGCGTCGTACCGCCTGCCATGGCGCGGCGCGGAGCGTACCTCGCGAAGAACGTGGTCCTCATGCCCTCCTACGTCAACATCGGCGCCTACGTCGACGAGGGCACCATGGTCGACACCTGGGCTACGGTTGGCTCCTGCGCCCAGATCGGCAAGAACGTGCACCTCTCGGGCGGGGTGGGCATCGGCGGGGTGCTCGAGCCGATCCAGGGGAACCCGGTGATCATCGAGGACAATTGCTTCGTCGGGGCGCGCTCGGAGGTGGTCGAAGGCGTGATCGTCGAAGAGAACAGCGTCATATCCATGGGCGTATTTCTCGGCCAGAGCACCCGTATTTTCGACCGCGCCACGGGCGAAATCCTCTACGGGCGCGTCCCCGCGGGCTCGGTGGTGGTTTCGGGCAATTTGCCCTCTCCCGACGGCAGGTACGGCCTGTATTGTGCCGTCATCGTCAAGAAGGTCGACGCGAAGACCCGGGCCAAAACCAGCCTGAACGAGCTGCTGCGCGGCGACTGACGCAAATACAAGAAGACGGGGGACAAGATGTCAGCGATGAAGCGGCTGTTCCAGGTGATGGCCGACAAGAAAGCCTCGGACATCTTCATGTCGGTCGGGGCCCCGATCAACATCAAGATCAACGGCGTGGCGGTGCCGGTGAACCAGGCCATCATGACCGCCGACACCGTGCGCCAGCTCCTCTACGAGGTCCTGAACGAGCGCCAGATCAAGGAGTTCGAGGACGAGATGGAGCTGAACACCGCCATTTCGGTCGAGGGCGTGGGCAGCTTCCGCGTGAGCGCGTTCCGCCAGAAGGGCGCGCCCGCCGTGGTGGTGCGCTACATCCCGAACCTGATTCCGCCGATCGACACGCTGGGCCTGCCGGAGATCGTGAAGGACGTGATCATGCAGAAGCGCGGCCTGATCCTCATGGTCGGCGCTACCGGCTCGGGCAAGTCGACCTCGCTCGCCGCGATGATCGACTACCGCAACGAGAGGAAGTCCGGCCACATCCTCACCCTCGAGGACCCGGTCGAGTTCATCTTCCAGAACAAGAAGTCGATCGTGAATCAACGCGAGGTCGGCACCGATACCCAGACGCTCGAGACCGCGCTGAAGAACGCGCTGCGCCAGGCGCCGGACTGCATCCTGATCGGCGAGATCCGCGACAAGCCGACCATGTCGATGGCCCTCGCCTACGCGCAGACCGGGCACCTGTGCCTCGCGACGCTGCACGCGAACAACAGCTACCATGCGATGAACCGGATCATCAACTTCTACCCGCTCGAAACGCGCGCGAGCCTGCTCCTCGACCTCGCCGCCGCGCTCCAGGCAGTGATCTCCCTGCGCCTGGTGCGCATCAAGAGCGGCGCGCGCGTGCCCGCGGTGGAGATCCTGCTCAACACGCGCAACATCTCCGAGCTGATCGAGAAGGGCGAGATCAGCGAGATCAAGGAGGCGCTGGAGAAGAGCCTCGCGCCCGGCTCGCAGACCTTCGAGCAGGCGCTCTTCAAGCTGTTCATGGAGGGCAAGATCACCCAGGACGAGGCGCTCGCCAACGCCGACTCGGCGAGCAACATGCTGTGGCTCATCAACCAGGCGACCGCGGGCGAGCTCTCCCTCAACGGCGCGCCCAAGCCGCCTGCCAAGCCGTCCGACGAGAAAAAGGATACCCTCTCCGGCTTCACAGATTTCAAGATCAACGTGAATGCCTGAACTTGGCGGTGTCCTGGAGCTTTCCAGGGCACTGATCGGCCGCAGGTCGGTAACCCCCGAAGACGGCGGCTGCCAGGCGCTCCTCGCCGAGCGCCTCGAGCGCGCCGGCTTCCAGTGCGAGTCGGTGGTCTGCGGTGAAGTGACCAACCTGTGGGCGCGGCGCGGCAAGGAGCGGCCGCTCGTCTGCCTCGCCGGCCATACCGACGTGGTGCCGACCGGCCCGCTAGCGGAGTGGCACTCCGATCCCTTCGCGCCGACGCTGCGCGGCGGACGCCTCTACGGCCGCGGCGCCGCCGACATGAAGTCCTCGCTCGCCGCCTTCGTGGTGGCCACGGAAATGTTTCTCCGCGAGAAGCCGGACCATTCCGGGTCGATCGCCTTCCTCCTCACCTCGGACGAGGAAGGGCCCTCGGTGGACGGTACCGCGCGCATCGTCGAGCGCATGAAGAAGCAGGGCGAGACCATCGACTACTGCGTCGTCGGCGAGCCCACCTCGGTGAGCGAGCTGGGCGACATGATCAAGAACGGGCGCCGCGGCTCGCTGTCGGGCCGCCTCACGGTGCGCGGCGTGCAGGCGCACATCGCCTACCCGCAGCTCGGCAGGAACCCGATCCACCTCCTCGCCCCGGCGCTGGCCGAGCTCGCCGCGATGCAGTGGGACCGCGGCAACGCGCACTTCCAGCCGACGAGCTGGCAGTGCTCGAACATCCACGCCGGCACCGGCGCGGGCAACGTTATCCCCGGCTCGCTCGCGCTGGATTTCAACTTCCGCTATTCGACGGAAAGCACCGAGGCGTCCCTCAAGCAGCGCCTCGAGGCGGTGCTGAAGAAGAACGGCATCGACTATGCGCTCGACTGGCTTCCCGGCGGCGGCAAGCCGTTCGTGACCCAGCGCGGGCGCCTCGTCGAGGTGGTGTCGCAGGCGATCCGCAGCCAAACCGGCCGCCTGCCAGAGCTCTCCACCACCGGCGGAACCTCCGACGCGCGCTTCATCGCGGAGATTTGCTCCGAGGTGGTGGAGTTCGGTCCGGTCAACGCCAGCATCCACAAGCTGAACGAGCACATCGAGCTCGCGGCGCTGGAGACGCTGCCGCGGATCTACCTGGAAATCCTGCGCGCCCTTCTTCCTTGAAGTTGCAAGAGCTGATTCTTCGAACGGAAAGGCGATTGCGTACCGCGCGGCTGCACTATGGCCACGGCACCGACAACCCGCACGACGAGGCCGCTTTCCTGGTGCTGCGTGGGCTGGGCCTGCCTTTCGACGCCGACCTCGGACAGGCCGCGGATCCTTCCCGGGTCGAACCCCTGGTCCAAAAGCGAATCAAGGAGCGCACGCCGGCCGCGTACCTCCTCAACGAGGCGTGGTTGTCAGGCGTGCCCTTCTACGTCGACCGGCGCGTCATCATTCCGCGCTCGCACATCGCCGGGCTGCTCGAAGCGCGTCTCGAGCCGTGGCAGCCGAGGCCGCTGCGGCGCGTCCTCGACCTGTGCACCGGCTCGGGCTGCCTCGCGATTCTCGCGGCGCGCGCCTTTCCCCTCGCCCTGATCGACGCCGCCGACCTCTCGGCTGCGGCGCTCGCCGTCGCCCGACGCAATGTCTCGAAGCACAAGCTGGAGAAAAGGATCGGCGTCGTGCGCTCCGACCTCTTCGCCAGCCTCGGGGAGAAGCGCTACGACCTGATCATCACCAATCCGCCCTATGTGTCTTCGGCGGCGATGCGGCGCCTCCCCGCGGAGTACCGGCACGAGCCGGGCCTCGCGCTCGCCGCGGGCAGGAACGGGCTCGACGTGGTGGCGCGGATCCTCTCCGCGGCGGAAAGGCATCTCACCCATCGCGGCGTGCTGGTCTGCGAAGTCGGCGACGGTCGCGCCGCGGTCGAAAGGGCCTGGCCGCGCGCCGAGCTCGCCTGGCCCAGGGACGAAGTGTTCATCGCGCGCCGCGACGCCCTCGCTTCGGCTCCCAGAACGGCCGCTTCGCCTCGAAGGCGGCCCACGCCGGCTCGAGGGAGCCGATGAGCTCGCGCTCCCGCGCCGCGAGCCAGCGCCGCAGCGCGACCCCCTCGCTGCCCGGGGCGATTTCGGCGGCGAGCCGCTTGGCCACGGACACGTCGTTCAGCTCGCCCAGCGTATCCTGAAGCGACGCCAGGCGCGTGATGAACGGCAGCACGGCCTGGTGCGGAAAGCAGCCCGAGAAGAAGTCGCAGGCATAGCGCAGCCGCTTCACGCGGATGCGGACCTGATGCCGGCGGCGCTCGTCGCGCCAGGGAAGCTTGCGCCCCTCGCCGATCAGGCGCGCACGCAATCGCGCGAGCGTCTGCCGGGCGAAGCGCCCGAGCCTCTCCGCGCGGGCGGCGTCGGATTTCCATGGATCCCGATGCAGCCAGCGCAGCACGCGCAACTGCGCCTGCTGGAACGCGGCCGAGTCCGCGACCGCCGCCGCGGCCTTGCGCGCAAAAGCGCGCTTCTGCCTAGCCCGCGCGAGCAGCATCGCATCGGCGTGCGCGTCGGCCAGCGTCTCGCAGAACACGTCCCAGTCGCGCGCGGCGCCCCAGATCTGCATCATCCGCTTGAGCGGTCGCTCGGCGGCCCGCGCGCGCGCACCCCGCAGCAGCCTGCGGAAGGCGTGCAGCGCCGAACGCAGGCGCCGCACGCCGACGCGCATCTGGTGCAGGTATTCGGGGTCGCGCCCCTCCGCCACTCCGAGCGCGTTGGCGCCGATCTGGGCGAGCGCCGCGCCGCACAGAACCGCGAACGCGTCGCTGGCGGTGGCGTTCTCGTCGATCGGCGGGCGAGTCCATTTGGCCGGCGGCGGCAGGCCGGCAGACTCGCTCAGACGGTAGCCGCGCTCGGCCTTGCTCGCGGTCTCGATGTGCAGGCCGAGCGGCTGCACCAGGCCCTCGGCGAGCCCGACCAGCGGGCCGATCTCGCCTTCGGTCAGCTCGAGCTCGAGCTCGAGGATGTCTTCGCGCTTGCTTCCCGCCTCGATGATGCCGCGATCGATGCACGCCTGGGCGCTCACGCCATGTCCGAGCGCGAGCGGACCCGAGCGGCGCTCGAAGCGGGTCGCGAACACCGGGCGCAGGTGCCGCGCGAGGCGCACGATGTCCAGGCCCGACGCGGCGCGCACCGCCTCGCGCGGGAAAAGCGCGCAGTCGAGGCGCCCCTTGGGCGCCGCCATCTCCCACTCGGCGCGCGAAGCGAGCGCGCCCTGGGGTCCCTGCGGCAGCTTCAGCGCCTGCAGCCACTTGTGCCCATTGCGGCGCAGGCGCAACGCCGCCCCCGCGCGCTGCAGGCGAAGGTCGGGCGTGTCGTAGTAAGTGCTGTCGACGCGGGTCTTCCGGGGGGGAGCGGCGAATGGCAACAGCCGCGGCGCCCGCGCCGCCGCCCCGGTGTCGAGACGGAACTTCAGCTCGCGTTCAAGGTTCACGAGCGGCGGTATCTGGGGTGACCGATGGGACTCGAACCCACAACAACCGGAATCACAATCCGGGACTCTACCTTTGAGCTACGGTCACCGTAGTCGTTACAACACCTGCATTGTGGCCTGCCCGGCGCGACTCGAACGCGCAACCTACGGCTTAGAAGGCCGTTGCTCTATCCGGTTGAGCTACGGGCAGCTTCCCGGGCAGCTCAAAACTGCTCAATTCCTGGTCGGGGTGGGGAGATTTGAACTCCCGACATCTTGCTCCCAAAGCAAGCGCGCTACCAGGCTGCGCTACACCCCGAAAAAGGCGGCAAATGATACTCTTAGCCCATTCCTCGGGCAATTAATTCGCTTGCTGCAAGGGGGGCATTTCTGCTACAAAGGCACCCTTTTCATTCGCGGGCGCGGCCGGTCCAACCCCGTAAAACTCCACTGAGCCAATGGCCGTCGAACTGACCCGAAAAAGCTTCACGCCCTATGCCGCCAAGAAGGGCGAGGAGTACATGAACGCGAGGCAGCGCTCGCACTTCCGCAAGATCCTCGAGTCGCTGAAGGCCGAGCTCTCGGAGGAAATCGACCGCACCGTGCACACCATGCAGGATGAGGCCACAGTGTTCGCCGATCCGAACGACCGGGCGAGCCAGGAGTCCGACATGGCGCTCGAGCTCCGCAACCGCGACCGCGAACGCAAGCTGATCAAGAAGATCGACGAGACCATCGCGCGCATCGACGCCAACGAGTACGGCTACTGCGAGAGCTGCGGCGTCGAGATCGGGCTGAAGCGCCTCGAGGCGCGCCCGACCGCGACGCTCTGCATCGACTGCAAGACGCTCGACGAGCTGCGCGAGCGGCAGGTCGCGAAGTAGAAGATTCTTTCCCTGGCCACCCTTCTCATCGTCTCCTTGCCGGCGTTCGCGCAGAATCTTGCCGACCCCGGGCGCCGCGTGCCTGAGAGCGAGCTGAAGCTCGACCTGCCGAAGCGCGATGCCACGGAGGAGGCGCGCTCGTTTGCGGCGAAGCCGCCCCCGCCGCGCGCCGTCGATCCGGGCGTCTGCGAGAGCGCGCGCGTCAACTGGCAGCTCGCTTGCGGCGCACCCTACTCCTACAAGTCGCGCAGCTTGAGTTGCACCGAGGCCCACGCGATCTACCGCGACAGTTGCGGGTAGCGATGAGCGCCTAGGCGGAGAAGCGCTTCGCGGTGTGCTCGGCGAGCGCGGTGCCGAGCCCCAGCGCCAGCGCGGCGCCGGCCACCAGGATGGTGAACACGCGCCGCGACAGCGCGTCGACCGTGGCGGCGGGTACCGAGATCGCCAGCATCCAGCCGCTCAGCTCCGAGCTCGTGTAGGCGGTGTAGGCGTCGCGGCCTTCGCTGGCGCGCCCCCGGAACCAGCCTTCGGGGCCGCGCCCAAGCGTGTCGCGCAGCGCCTCCGACTCCTCCACGCCGGCCGGCAGGGCCGGGATGCGGGCGATGATCCGCTTCTCGCGGTCGACCAGCGAGATGACCCAGCTCTCGGGCAGGTGCTGCGCATCCAGCAGCGCGGCGAGGTGCTTAAGGCTAAGCGGCGCCGAGACGACGTAGCGCACCTCCTCGCCGTACGATACCGGCACCCGCACGCGCACCGTCTGGCCGCGTACCACGGGGCCCGCCGCCACGCTGCCGACGCTTGGCCGCGCGGTGCGCACCACCGCCTCGAATGACAGTGCGTCGACCGAGTTCGGCGGTTCCGGCGGGCCAAGGACATACACCGCGTTGGACAGCACCGTCTTGTCGGCCTTGCTGAGCCCGACGTTCACCCAGCTGGGCTGCGTGCGCAGCACGCGCTGCGACTCGGCGTGGAACGCCGCGATGTCGCCCTTCTCCAGGCCCTTGAAGGCGGCGAGCGTCTCGAGCGCGGCTATGCTGCCGCGCAGGTGCGCGTCCACTGCGCTCATGGCGCCGCGCGCCCGGCCGACGGCCTCGCGCGCCGCAGAGTTGCGCCCCTGCTCGATCAACAACAGCGCGCCGGCGAGCGCCGCCAGCGCGATGGGCGCGAACGAGGCGGCGACGATCAGGTACAGGCGGGTGCGCAGCTGCATCCGGGACTTCGTCGGCTGTCTATAAGGGGTCTGCCCCCTTTTTCTAGGCGTTCTGCTTCGCGGCCTGCTCCTGCTCCTTCACGGCCTTCATCGACAGGCGCACGCGACCCTTGTCGTCGGCCTCGAGCACCTTCACCTTCACGATCTGGCCTTCCTTCAGGTGATCGGACACGGCGTTGACGCGTTCGTGGCTGATCTGCGAGATGTGCAGCAGGCCGTCGCGCCCTGGCAGCAGCTGGATGATGGCGCCGAAATCCAGGAGGCGCAGAACCGGGCCCTCGTAGATCTTGCCGACTTCGACGTCGGCGGTGATGTCCAGGATGCGCTTTTTCGCCGCTTCGCCGCCCTCGGCCGAGACGCAGGCGATGGCGATCGTGCCGTCGTCCTCGATCTCGATGGTGGTGCCGGTCTCTTCCTGGATGCCGCGGATCACGACGCCGCCCTTGCCGATGACGTCGCGGATCTTGTCGGGGTTGATCTTCAGCTTGATGATGCGCGGCGCGAAGGTGGAGAGCTCGGTGCGCGAGCCTTCGATCGCCTGCTTCATGATCTGCAGGATCTGCAGGCGCGCCTCGCGCGCCTGGTCGAGCGCCACCTTCATGATGCCCTTGTTGATCGACTCGATCTTCAGGTCCATCTGCAGCGCGGTGACGCCTTTGTCGGTGCCGGCGACCTTGAAGTCCATGTCGCCGAGGTGGTCCTCGTCGCCCAGGATGTCCGAGAGCACGGCGAAGCGGTTGCCTTCCTTGATGAGGCCCATGGCGATGCCGGCGACGTGCGCCTTGATCGGCACCCCGGAGTCCATGAGGGCGAGGCTGCCGCCGCACACCGAGGCCATCGACGAGGAGCCGTTCGACTCGGTGATCTCGGACACCACGCGGATCGAGTAGCCGAA
>DATMJC010000087.1:0-86259 GCA_035554435.1 Burkholderiales bacterium
AGAGCCACAAACCCTGGATCGGCGTCCTGTACTGCGCCAGCTCAGGAAGCGGCCGCATCCACAGCGCCTGGTCGAGCGTGAGCTCGGCATGGTAAGGCTGTCCTTCCGGCCAGCCTGCTTCGCGCTCCAGGTCCGCAGGTCGCAGTATGGAGACGACTTTCGCATTCTCAAGCCCGGGCAGGACGCGACGGGCCGTCGCAGCGAGGTCGTCCTTTGCGTCATGGAGATAGGGAACGTACTGCAGGTGGACCTCCGTCCCGAGCGGCGTGGAGTGCGCCTCGAGATAGGGTCGCTCGGACACGCGTCCGTGCTTCACTTCGTCGTACGCCCGTTCCAGGTAGTCGAGCGATGGCGCGAGCACGATGTTAGCCTTCATAGAAGAATCAAAGGCAATTCGTGCCGCCACGCCGCGTCGCCGGATATTTTGGATGGCGCGCGCGAGCTCGGGATCGAGCCAGCCAGGGTCGGCGAGCTCGAGGAGCGTCCGCTTCGGGTCGGCGCCGGAGACCACGGTCGGCGCGGCGATTTCTTCGCCGTCATCCAGCACCACGCCATCCGCCCGTCCTGCGTTGACGCGAATTTTTCTTGCTTCGGCCGCCCTGAAAGACACCCCGGGACGCTGGCGCAGCACAGAGCTCAGATTCGTGCGCGGCGGTCGGAACACGCCTTCCGGACTGCCGACGTGGTGATGCAGGAAGCGAAAGGCGGTGCCGCCGGAGCGCGGTCCCTGCCGGATGTTGTAGATGCCCATCGCCCCGAGCGCGCCCTTGAGAAGGTCGCATTCGAACCAGTCGTCCAGCAGCTCCGCCACCGGCATCGGCAGCAGGCGCATCAGGTCGACCATGCCTTCGCGGCCGAGGCCGCGAACGCGCAGCGCAAACCGCAGGTTCAGCGGATCGGCGGGCGTCTCGAGATAGAGCCGCTCGAAGAGGCGCGCGAGCATCGCCATGCGCCGGCAGAAGTCGGGCCATCTTCGCGCATCGCGATCGCTGAAGCGCCGGATCGATTCCGAGGTGCGGCGGACATCGCGCCAGAGCTCGAGCTTGCCGCCGTCGGGCAGAAGCGCAGTGATCCACGGATCCGGCGCGTCGGCTTTGAGCTCCAGACCAAGCGCACCCGTCACTTGAGGAGGCACCCAGCCCAAGTCCTGCGCGACGGGCGCTCGCTCCTCCACCACCAGGACCTGCTTTCCGCGCCCGGCGAGGAGATGCGCCGCGACCAGCGCGTCGACGCCCGCTCCGATGACGATCGCGTGAAAGCTCAAGCGCGTCCCCCGAGGATCGCAACTGCGGCGTTGCGGCCCGAGGCGCCCATGACGCCGCCGCCGGGATGCGTGCCAGAGCCGCACTGCCAGAGCCCGTCGATCGGCGTGCGGTAGCGCGCCCACGCCGGCGCGGGGCGCAGAAAGAACATCTGCTGCAGCGAGAGCTCGCCCTGGAAGATGTTGCCTTCCGACAGCCCCACGACACGCTCGATGTCCGCCGGCGTCACCACCTGCCGGTGCACGATGGCGGACTTGATGTTGGGCGCATATCCGGCGATCGTGTCGACGACCGCGTCGCCCAGCGCCTCGCGCCGCGCGTCGGTCCATCCTCCGTTCACGTGGTAGGGCGCGTACTGCACGAAGACCGACATCACGTGCTTGCCCGGCGGCGCCATCGCCGGATCGAGCATCGAGGGGATGACGATGTCCATGTAGGGCCGGCGCGAGATCTCGCCGTACTTGGCGTCGTCGTATGCGCGCTCCAGGTAGGCGATGCTCGGACTGATCGAGATCGCGCCGCGCAGGTGCGGCCCGCGTCCCGGCAGGCAGGTGAAATCGGGCAGCTCACCGAGCGCGAGGTTCACCTTTGCCGAGGAGCCGCGGAACTTGAACCTCCGGATCGAGTCGACGAACTCGCCCGGCAGGTGCTTCTCTCCGACCAGTCCGAGGAACGTCCTGCGAGGATCGGCCCCGGAGACCACGATATCGGCTTCGACTTCCTCGCCACCTTCAAGCACGGCCGCTTTTGCCCGCCCCCCTTTCACCGCGATTTCGTGAACAGGAGCGCTCGTGCGGATCTCTGCACCGAAGCCAAGCGCGGCGGCAGCGATCGCCGCGCTCACCGAGCCGTTGCCGCCCTTCGCGAACCCCCAGGCGCGGAACACCCCGTCGAGCTCGCCCATGTAGTGGTGCAGCAGCACGTACGCGGTGCCGGGCGAGCGCGGCCCGAGCATCGTGCCGATGATGCCGCTCGCCGATTTTGTCGCCTTCAGCGCTTCGCTCTCGAACCAGGCGTCGAGGTATTCGGCCGAGCTCATCGTCAGCAGCCGCCACAGCGCGTTGAACTTCCTTTTCTCGATGTTCCTGAACATGCGCGCGAGCCGCGCCAGGTCGAGAAGCTCGCGCGGGTGGAGCGAGGCGGGGTCGGGCGGCGCGACGGCGAGGATCGGCTTGATGAGGCGCGCCATCTGGTGCAGCTCCATGCCGAATTCGTCGTAGGCCTCGGCGTCGCGCGGCGAATGGCGCGCGAGCTCGCGGCGGTTCTGGTCGTGGTCGTTCCATTGCGCGAGGTAATCACCAGCCTTGCCGCCTTCCTGCAGCGGCGTCAGCGTGCTCTCGAGCGGCAGGATGTGCAGGCCGTGGCGAGGCAGGTCGAGCTCGCGGATGATCTCGGGCCGCAGCAGGCTCACCACGTAGGAGAACACCGAGAAGCGGAAGCCCGGGAAGACCTCCTCGCTCATCGCGGCGCCGCCGACGCGCTCACGCCGCTCGAGCACGACCACCTGTTTCCCGGCGCGCGCGAGGTAGGCGGCGCACACCAGGCCGTTGTGGCCGCCGCCGACGATCGCGACGTCGTAGCGCTTCATGCCTTCTTTCGCTCGGGGTCGAAGAAGGGCTTCTTCACTACGCGCGCGGCCGCGCGCTTGCGCCGGTGCTCCACCGTGATCTCGATGTCGAGCTCCGTCCCGGGACGCGCCCACCGGGAGCGCAGATGCGCAAGCGCGATGTATTTCTTGAGCAGCGGCGACCAGCCGCCGCTCGTGGCGTAGCCCGCCTGTTCGGCGCCCGAATAGATCGGCACGCTCGTGCGCCAGGCTGCCTGCGGCAGCCGCGTCGCGAGGCCGACATCGGCGTAGAGGCGCTCAAGGCCCGGGTAGCCGATCTCGATGCCGACGAACTGCCACGCCGGGCCGCGCGCCTTCTCCGCGGCAAGCGCCTGCTTCCCGACGAACTGCTCCTTCTCGAGGTTCACCGCCCAAGCGAGGTCGAGCTCGTAGGGCGAGGAGGTCTGGCTCTCGATGAGTGCCTTCTTCGCCGGAACGTAGTCGACGTCGATCAGCATGAGCCCGGCCTCGATGCGCGCCACGTCGAGCGCCAGCATACCGGCCGCCTGCAGACCGTAATCTCTTCCGACCTCCATGAGCGCGTCCCACAGCGCCAGCGCGTGCGCGCTCTCCACCCAGAGCTCGAAGCCGAGATCGCCGGTATAGCCGGTGCGCGAGACGTCCACCGGAATGCCGCGCAGCTGCGTGCGCGCGAGGCGGAAATACTTGAGCGGCGGGATGTCGCCGAGCGCCTTCAGCACCGCGAGCGACTGCGGGCCTTGGAGCGAAAGCGCGGCGGTCGACTCTGAAATATCTTGAACAGTTAAATCTAAACCAATGCTGTTTGCCTCCAGCCAGCGCAAGCTCGGTTCCGCGGAGGTCATGCGGAAGCTCGCCTCGTCCAGGCGCGCCACGGTGCCGTCGTCGAGCACCTTGCCGGCAGCATCGCACCACGGCGTGTAGAGCACCTGCCCCGCCTGCGAGCGCGCCACGTCGCGGGTCACCACGCGATCGAGCAGGCGCGCCGCATCGCGGCCGCGGATCAGGTACTTGTAAAGAGGCGAGACGTCGAACAGCGCTGCCGCGGCGCGGATGCAGTGGTACTCGCGCTCGTGCGAGAGCTCGTAGGAGCTCGCGACGACGTAGCCGGCCCATCGCCGCCACGCATGGCTCGCGCAGAGCGCAGAGGTGCGCTCGTGGAACGGCGTGGTCTTCAGCATGCCTACAGCCGCATGCCGGTCTCGGCGTCGAAGTAGTGCACGTTGGCCGGGTCGTAGCGCAGCGGCAGCCTGCCGGCGGAGACCGTCAGGGAAGAATGCACCCGGGCGGCGATGCGCGCGCCGTTGCGGTTGTCGCTCGGATGGCCGTACACCAGCGTGTCGGCGCCCAGCGGCTCGACCAGGTCGACCTCGAGCACGAGCTTGGCCTCCGACTCCGAGCAGGGCTCGAGGTGCTCGGGACGCACCCCGAAGAAGCGCTTGCGTCCGTCGCGCTCCTCGGGAATCAGGTTCATCGGCGGCGAGCCGATGAAGCCCGCGACGAAGGTGCTCGCCGGCCTGGCGTAGACCTCGAGCGGCGCTCCGATCTGCTCGGCGCGCCCCGCGTTCATGACGATCATGCGTCGGGCGAGCGTCATTGCCTCGACCTGGTCGTGGGTGACATAGAGGCTCGTGGTTCCGAGCCGCCGGTGCAGCGACTGGAGCTCGGCGCGCATCTGCACGCGCAGCTTCGCGTCGAGGTTGGAGAGCGGCTCGTCGAACAGGAACACCGCCGGCTCGCGCACGATCGCGCGTCCCATCGCCACGCGCTGGCGCTGCCCGCCAGACAATTCTTTTGGTTTTCTTTTCAGAAATGGACTCAATTCCAGGATGGCGGCCGCCTTCTGCACCCGCTGCTCGATCTCCGAGCTGGAAAGGCGCTTGATGCGCAGCCCGTAGGACATGTTCTCGTACACGCTCATGTGCGGATAGAGCGCGTAGTTCTGGAACACCATGGCGATGTCGCGGTCCTTGGGCTCGAGGTCGTTCACCACCCGGGCGCCGATGCGGATCTCGCCCGAAGTGATCGGCTCCAGCCCCGCCACCATGCGCAGCAGCGTCGACTTGCCGCAGCCCGAGGGCCCCACGATCACCACGAATTCACCGTCGGCCACCTCGGTTGAGACGCCGTGGATGACCTCGAGTTCGCCGTAGCGCTTGCGCACCTCGCGAAAAGTAACCGCAGCCATTATTTTTCGGTCTCCACCAGGCCTTTGACGAACCACCTCTGCATGAACAGGACCACGAGCGCAGGAGGAAGAAGGGCGAGCACCGCGGTCGCCATGACGAGGTTCCACTCCGTGAGCGCGTCGCCGGTGACGATCATGCGCTTGATGCCGATCACCGCCGTATACATCGACTCGTCGGTGGTGATGAGGAGCGGCCAGAGATACTGGTTCCAGCCGTAGATGAACTGGATCACGAAGAGCGCGGCGATGCTGGTCTTCGAAAGCGGCAGCACCACGTCCCAGAAGAAGCGCATCGGACCGGCGCCGTCGATGCGTGCCGCCTCGGCGAGCTCCTCGGGGACGGTGAGGAAGAACTGGCGGAGCAGGAAGGTGGCGGTGGCCGAGGCAATGAGCGGCAGCGTCAGGCCAACGTAGGAATTGATCATGCCGAGGTCGGAGACCACCTTGAAGGTGGGAATGATGCGCACTTCCACCGGCAGCATCAGGGTGACGAAGATCATCCAGAAAAAGAAGTTGCGCAACGGAAAGCGGAAATAGACGATCGCGAACGAGGCGATGATTGAAATCGCGATCTTGCCGAAGGCGATCACGAGCGCCATCACCAGGCTGTTGAACATCATGCGGCCGACCGGCGCGGTCACATCCTTGCTGGTGCCGGCGGTGAGCACCTGCCAGTAGTTCTCCCAGAGCCGGTCTCCCGGCAGAAGCGGCATCGGCACCTTCAGGATGTCGTCCAGCGTGTGCGTCGAGGCGACGAAGGTCACGTACAGAGGGAACGAGATGACGAGGATGCCCGCGATCAGCACCGCGTGCGACATCACGGTCAGCCAGGGACGGTTCTCGACCATCTCAGTACTGCACCTTGCGCTCGATGTAGCGGAACTGAACCACGGTGAGCGCGATCACGATCACCATCAGGATCACGGATTGCGCCGACGAGCCGCCGAGGTCGGCCGCCTTCACGCCGTCGTAGTACACCTTGTACACCAGGATCTGCGTCGCGCCCGCGGGCCCTCCCTGCGTGGTGGCGTCGATCACACCGAAGGTGTCGAAGAACGCGTAGACGATGTTCACCACCAGCAGGAAGAACGCGGTGGGCGAGAGCAGCGGCAAGACGATGGTCCGGAAGCGCCGCCCGGGGCCGGCGCCGTCGATCGCCGCCGCCTCGATCAGCGATTTCGGAATCGACTGCAGCCCGGCGACGAAGAACAGGAAGTTGTAGCTGATCTGCTTCCAGGTCGCGGCGATGACCACCAGCAGCATCGCCTGGTTGCCCTGCAGCACCCAGTCCCAGTTGATGCCGATGCTCCTCAGGGCGAAGGTGATGATGCCGATCGACGGCGCGAACAGGAACAGCCACAACACGCCGGCGACCGCGGAGGCCACCGCGTAAGGCCAGATGAGCAGCGTGCGGTAGGCGAGCGCGCCGCGGATCACGCGGTCCGCCATCGCCGCGAGCAGGAGCGAAATGGCGATGCCGCTGCCGGCGACCATCACGCTGAAGAACGCCGTGATCTGGAACGAGTGCAGGTAGTTCGAGTCGCGGAATAGCGCCGCGAAGTTGGCCAGGCCGACGAATTGCGTGCGCTCGCCGAACGCGTCCTGCAGCTGGAACGAATACCACCCGGCCTGCACCGCGGGCCAGAAGAAAAAGACCAGCGTGACCGCGATCTGCGGCGCGACCAGCGCGTAGGGCAGCCAGGCCGAACGGAAGACGACCCGCTTTTCCACGAGGGATTAAACCGGGGGGTGCGGGGGAAGATTCATCCTCCCCTGCTCCTACTTATTCGCTGCCTCGAACTTGCGCAGGATGTCGTTGCCCCGGCGCACGGCGTCGTTCATCGCGGACTTCGCGTCTTTCTTGCCCGCGAACACCGCCTCCATCTCCTCCTCGATGACCTCACGGCCCTGCACGTAGTTGCCGAAGCGCAGTCCCTTGGAGTTCTCCGTCGGAGGCTTGTTGGTCAGCTGCCTCACCGCCAGCTCGTGGCCGGGGTTCTTGTCGTAGAAACCGGACTTCTTCGTCATCTCGTAGGCCGCCAGCGTGATCGGGACGTAGCCGGTGCTGGTGTGCCAGAACATCTGGATGTCGGGCTGCGACAGGAAGCTGAAGAACTTGGCCACGCCCTTGTAGTCGGCGGCGGGTTTCTTGGCCATCACCCAGAGCGAAGCGCCGCCGATGACCGAATTCTGCGGCGCCCCCTTCACGTCGTCGTGGTAGGGGATGAAGTTCACCGACCAGGCGAATTTCGCGGTGCGGCCGATGGTGCCCTGGGCCCCGGTGCTCGAGGTCATCATGGCGCATTCGCCGCTCGCGAAGCGCGCCTCGGCTTCGTTGCGCCGGCCGCTATAGGTGAAGAGGCCCTTCTTCGCCATGTCTCCCAGCATCGCCACGTGGCGCACGTGCAGCGGGGAATTGATGGTGAATTCGGTGTCGGTACCCGCCATCCCGTTCTGCTTCGTGCCGATCGGCACGTTGTGCCAGGCGCTGAAGTTCTCGATGTGCATCCACGCCGGCCAGCCGGTGGTGTAGACGCATTCCTGGCCCGACGCCTTCAGCTTCTCGGCAGCGGCGACGAACTCCTTCCACGTCCTGGGCGCCTTCTCGCCGTCGAGGCCTGCCTTCTTGAACGCATCCTTGTTGAGGTAGAAGACCACGGTCGAGCTGTTGAACGGGTAGGACAGCATGTTGCCCTTGCTGTCGGAGTAATACCCCGTCACGGTCGGCAGGTAGGACTTGGGGTCGAACGGCTCCTTCGCGTCGGCCATCACCTTGGCCACCGGCACGATCGCGCCCTTGGCGGACATCATCGTCGCCGTGCCGACCTCGAACACCTGCAGGATGTGCGGCGGGCTGCCGGCGCGGAACGCCGCGATCGCCGCAGTCATCGACTCCGGGTAGCTTCCCTTGAACACCGGCACGATCTTGTATTCCTTCTGGCTGGCGTTGAACCTCGCCGCCAGCTCATTCACTCCGGTGTTGTTGGCGCCGGTCATCGAGTGCCACCACTGGATCTCGGTCTGCGCGTGGGCCGGGGCAAGCAATGCCGATAGGGCCAGCATGGCCCCGATTCTTTTCAGATTCACTGGATCCCTCCTCAGGGTATCCGCTAGGTTATTCCACAGTGACCGACTTCGCCAAGTTGCGTGGCTTGTCGACGTCGGTGCCGCGCACCACGGCGGTGTGGTAGGCAAGGAGCTGCAGGGGCACGACGTGCAGGATGGGCGAGAGCGGCCCGTAGTGCTCGGGCAGGCGGATCACGTTGACACCGGGCGAGGAAGCGATGTGGGTGTCGGCGTCGGCGAAGACATAGAGCTCGCCGCCGCGCGCCCGCACTTCCTGCATGTTGGACTTCAGCTTCTCCAGCAGCGCGTCGTTCGGCGCCACCGTCACCACCGGCATTTCGCCCGTCACCAGCGCGAGCGGTCCGTGCTTGAGCTCGCCTGCCGGATAGGCCTCGGCGTGGATGTACGAGATTTCCTTCAGCTTGAGCGCGCCCTCGAGCGCGATCGGGTAGTGCACGCCGCGCCCCAGGAAGAGCGCGTGCTCGCGGATGGCGAAGCGCTCGGCCCACGCGATGACCTGCGGCTCGAGCGCCAGCACGGCGCTGAGCGCGGTCGGCAGGTGCCGCAACGCCCTCATGTGCTTTTCCTCTTCCTCTGGCTTGAGGCGCGCACGCAGCTTGGCGAGCGTGAGCGTCAAGAGGAAAAGCCCGGTGAGCTGCGTGGTGAAGGCCTTGGTCGATGCTACGCCGATCTCCGCGCCGGCGTGAGTGAGGAACTGCAGCCGCGTCATGCGCATCATCGCGCTGGTGGCCACGTTGCAGACGGCAAGCGTGTTCGCCTGCCCCAGCGACTGCGCGTGCTTGAGCGCCGACAGCGTATCCGCGGTCTCGCCCGACTGCGAGATGGTGACGACGAGCGCCTTCGGGTCGGGTACGCTCGAGCGGTAGCGGTACTCGCTTGCGATCTCGACATTGCAGGGAATGCCGGCAATCGCCTCGAGCCAGTAGCGCGCGACCAGGCCGGAGTGCCAGCTCGTGCCGCACGCGAGGATGAGGACCCGGCTCACGTCCTGCAGCACCGCGGCCGCCCCCTTGTCTCCAAAAAGGTCGGGCGTGATCGAGGCGACGCTGAGGAGCGTGTCGGAGACCGCGCGCGGCTGCTCGAAGATCTCCTTCTGCATGAAGTGCCGGTAGGGCCCGAGCTCGGCCTCTGCGCCGCTCGTCTTGACGGTGCGCACTTCGCGCTCGACCGGCCGGCCCTCGCGGTCGATCACGTTCCATTGACCCTGGGAGATCGACACCACGTCGCCCTCGTCGAGATAGGCGACCTGGTCGGTCGCGCCGGCGAGCGCCAGCGCGTCGGAGGCGAGGAAGAACTCGTCCTTGCCCTGGCCGACCACCAGCGGGCTGCCCGCGCGCGCGCCCACCACGGTGTGCGGCTCGTTCCTTGAAACCACCGCGATCGCGTAGGCGCCCTTCAGCTCCTTCACCGCTGCATGCACCGCTTCGAGCAGGCTGCCGCGATAAAGGCTGTGCACGAGGTGCGCGATCACCTCGGTGTCGGTCTGGCTCTCGAACTTGTAGCCCCGCTTCTGCAGCGCCGCGCGCAGCTCTTCGTGGTTCTCGATGATCCCGTTGTGGACCACCGCGATCTCGCCGCGCGAAAGGATCGGATGCGCGTTCTGCGTCGCGGGCGCGCCGTGCGTTGCCCAGCGCGTATGCGCGATCCCGGTCACCGCGGCCTGGTTCTTGACCTTCGCGGCGAGGTCGTTCACGCGCGAGACGGTGCGCGTGAGGTCGATCGTCCCGTCGCGCAGCATCGCCACGCCGCAGGAGTCGTAGCCGCGGTATTCGAGCCGCCGCAGGCCTTCTACGAGGACCGGTACGATGTCCCGGCGCGAGGCCGCGCCGACAATGCCGCACATTCGCTTACCCCTTCTTCTTCGGTGGCTTCCAGGAGGGCACGGAGACCTGCCGCGCCCGCGCCACGGTGAGCTGGTCCGGCGGCGTGTCCTTGCTGATCGTCGAGCCCGCGCCGATGTAGGAGCCGCGCGCGATGCGCACCGGTGCGACCAGCGTGGCGTCCGAGCCGATGAAGCAGTCGTCCTCGATGATGGTGCGGCTCTTGGTAGCGCCGTCGTAGTTGCAGGTGATGGTGCCCGCGCCGACGTTTACCTTGGCGCCGACGTCGGTATCGCCGATATAGCTGAGATGGTTCGCCTTGGAGCCTTTGCCGATGCGGCTCGCCTTGACCTCGACGAAATTGCCGATGTGCACCTCGTCGCCGAGGCTGTTTCCCGGGCGCAGTCGCGCATAGGGGCCGAGGCGGCAGCGCGCGCCGATCTCCGAGTCCTCGAGGTGCGAGAACGCGAGGATCTCGGTTCCGGGCCCGATCCGCACGTTGCGCAGCAGGCAGTTGGGGCCGATGCGCACGCCGTCGTCGAGCGTGACCTTGCCCTCGAACACGCAGTTCACGTCGATCGCGACGTCGGTGCCGCATGAGAGCTCGCCGCGCACGTCGATGCGCCCCGGGTCCGCGAGGGTGACGGCTTCGTTCAGCAGGCGTTGCGCCGCCTTCAACTGGTACTGTCTTTCAATGGCCGCGAGCTCGCCCTTGGAATTCACGCCGGCGACCTCCCAGCGGTCCTCGACCTTGACCGCGCGTACGGGCACGCCCTCGGCCACCGCGAGGCTCACCACGTCGGTCAGGTAGTACTCCTTCTGCGCGTTGCGGTTCGTGAGCCTGCCGAGCCAGCCGGAAAGCCGGCGCGCGCTCATGGCCATGAAGCCGGCATTGATCTCGCGCAGGGCGAGCTCGTCGGAGGATGCGTCACGCTGCTCCACGATGCGCGCCACGTCGCCCGAAGCCTGTCGCACGATGCGCCCGTAGCCAGTGGGGTCGGCTACTTCGGCCGTGATGACCGCGAGCCCGTCGCGCGCCGCATCGAGCAGCTGTTTGAGCGTCGCGGCGCGAACGAGCGGCACATCGGCATAGAGGATGAGCACGTCGGCGTCCGGCGAAATGCTCGGCATCGCTTGCTGCACCGCGTGGCCCGTGCCGAGCTGCTCGGCTTGCAGCGCCCATTCGACCTGGGCGTCGGCGAAGGCGGCGCGCACCTGCTCGGCGCCGTTGCCATGGACCACGACGATCCTGCGCGGCGCCAACGCGCGCGCCGTGGCAAGCACGTGCCCGAGCAGCGGCCGCCCGGCGAGGGGGTGCAGGATCTTGGGCAGCTTCGAGCGCATGCGCTTGCCCTGACCCGCGGCGAGAATGATGATTTCGAGCGCCATGCGGTTGAATCCGTGCCGATTCTAGCGTTTTGACCTAGACTCGATCGATGCCGATCGAATATTTACCTTCGGCATTCGCGCGCGTGGCGCTCGACAACGTCGCTCGCGCCTACCCGCGCCGCCTCGACCAGCTCCTGGACGCTCCGGACGCCGAATGGCGCCCGGGCGTGCTGCACCCGGCGTTTTACGGCAGCTACGACTGGCATTCGGCGGTGCACATGCACTGGCTGTTGGCGCGGCTTCTGCGTTTGCACCCCGCCATCCCGGAGCGAAGTGCGATCGAGGGACTACTCGGCCGGCATCTGAGTGCCTCCAACATCGCGCGGGAGCTTGGGTTCTTCAATAGCCCGGGTGGGCTAACGTTCGAACGACCGTACGGCTGGGCGTGGCTGCTCGAGCTGCAGGCCGAGCTCATCCGGCTGCAGCGCTGGCACTGGGAAGTCGCGCCGCTCGCCGACGAGCTTGCGGGCCGCTTCGTCCGGTTCTTCGAGGGATCGCCCTACCCGGTCCGTGCGGGAACCCATGGCAACACCGCGTTCGCCGGCATCCTGGCGCTCGATTACGCGAGAACCGCAGGAAACGCCGATCTGGCGCGGGCGATCGAGGCCGCGGCGCGCCGCTGGTACCTGGGCGATCGCGAATACCCGGTTGGCTACGAACCCTCGGGCGACGATTTTCTTTCTCCGGCACTGGTCGAGGCTGTACTCATGAAGCGGATCCTGCCGGCGCCCGCATTTTCCACCTGGTTCGACGCGTTTCTGCCGCGGGAACTGGGCCCTCTGGCGCAGGCGCCAAGGGTGATCGACCACGCCGACGCCAAGCAGAGCCACCTGGACGGCCTGTGCCTCTCGCGGGGGTGGTGCTTCACGCATCTGGGTTTCGAGAAATTCTCCAAGGAACACCTGGAGGCGGGGCTGCCGCACGTCGTCGGCGGGGGCTACGCCGGGGAGCACTGGCTTGCCTCGTTCGCCCTGCTCGCGCTCAGCGCGGCGACTCTGACCCCATGAGCGCATGGCGTTGACACTTCGCCGGGCGGATTGGGATACTGCCGCTCGGGGGACGCTCGGGTCGAAGACTCGAACGAGGGGAAGTCGTGAACGTATCGTCCAGGCAGCTGCGGGTCCTGTCGGATGCCATTGCACAGCGGCACGCGCGCGAAGTGCGGCGCGCGGTGGACCGGCGCGCGGATGCGCTCCGCGGCGGCCGCGACGCGTCGCTTGGGCGCCTGACTGCCCTGCGCGATCTGGTCGCGGAGAAGTGCGAGGCGAGCGCGCCGTCGGGCCGCTACCTCGTGGCCGAGGTCGACTTCACCGCCGTTCTCTTGCGCTCGGAGCTGGAAAAGGGCGCTTCGTATAACGAGAGCCGGGCCGAAGCGCTTCTGCACGCAGCGGTCGTGCTGGGCGCGTGGTGGTTCATCGACAGCCGGCTGCTCGAGATGAGCGATTTCTTCTCCCCTGCCGGTGGCTCGTCGAGCCAGCCCCGCGGGCTGCTGGCAGCCGACCTTGGAGTCCGCTTCGAGCGTGCAGCGGCGCAGGCGGAATCGCGCTCTGCCGCGGTGCTGCACGGCCTGAACGACGCCCTCAAGGAGGCCTGTTCCCCGGCGAGCCTCCGCACGCTCTGCGAGACGGTGTTCGGCGCCGGGCGCGAGGATGCCCTGACCCACTTCATGAACACCGAAAAGCAGCTGCTGCAGCGCGCCCAGATCGTCGCGCCGCAGCTGCAAGCACTTTGTGTCGCCGGCGACCTCGCCCTCGGCATGGGCCGATGCGCAAGGCTGCTGTCGCAGTTCTGTGCCGGCGACGACGCGGATCGGCGCATCCGGTCGCTGACTGGAATGATCAATGGGCTGGTGGACGGATTTCACTGACGGCGCGGTGCAGGCGTTCTGCGCCAGCGGCAGCCCGACGACCGGCCCCGGGCGCGCGGTGCAGAAGTGCTTCCTTAGGGCCAATGCCCAGATTGTCGCCGTCGGCTTCGCCGAGAAGCCCAAGGCGTCGTCGCTGTTCGGCGGCACGCGCGCGCAGTACGTCAACCTGAGCGAGCCCGACCTGGTCGCCGCGGACAGCAGCGCGCTGGGCAGCATCAACCAGCTCGGCCGCACACCGCCCATCGCGGTCAAGGTCACGCCGGCGCAGAGCATCATGGTCCGCCTGAGGCTCGTGCGCCAGGAGGACCGCGGCAATTTCCCGGCCGGCAGCGAAACGCTGTCCGCGCGCGAAGCGAAGCTTGACCATCTGACGTGGGCGAGCGCCGAGGACAGCTACTCCACCGATGAAAACGGGGAGCTTCTGGTCGAGCCTGGCCTGAGCGTCGCGGCCGCGGCGGGATACAAGTACCGCGTCGAGGCCGCGCTGCCCAGCGGGTCGTTCACGCAAGGCTCGAACTGGGTGGAGATCCGACGACGCTTCTACATCCACCCGGTGGTGCGCTACGCGAGTGGCCGCGCGGCAGGCATGGCGGCGATCGATTCGGCCATCGCTTCCTTCGGCAAGTATCAGCTCGAGGTGCGCAAGACCCTGTCGGTCGCCGGGAACGAGCTCGGCGTGTGGCAGGACTCCGACCTCAGCCCGGACGTCAAAGGCATCGGGAACGACACCCTGGCAACGAATGCCGACGCCAAGAAGATGAAGCCGCACGGCATAGCGATCATCCTGGGCGAGTTCGTGTCGCTGTCCGATCTCGAAACGCAGACCTGGGAGCTCGAGTTCGAGCGTACCGACGCGACGCCGTTCCCGCCGTCGGTCACCATTCCCCTGCAGAAGAACGGCCTGTGGTACGTCGTGGTGCCGCTCACGAACGGCAAGCAGGTCGTCAAAGCAAGCGTGCGCCCGGACGGGCTGACGGGCTGGTTCTCGAGCGTCGACTTGCCGAAGAGCGCGCTCGCCGGCGTGGACGCCTTTTCGATGCAGGTCGTGGTCGATCTCGGCGAAGCGCTGAAGACGCTCGGCACGGAATCCCATTTGACGCTCACCCTGAGCCTCAAGTGCATGCGCGGCTGGGCCGTGGGCTGGGCCTACCCCGACACCCCGGTGATCTACCTGAACATGCGCGATCCGAACACGAACTCCGTGCTGGCGTCGGCCGGCGCGCTTGCGCTGGTGGTGCACGAAGTCGGACACAAGCTTCACCTGACATCGGACGGCAGCGGCAGCCTGCCCGACAAGCAGCCGCACCACTATCCGAGCTTTTCGTCGCTGCCATTGCCCGCCGGCTATACCGGCGGCATGCACCAGGGTCCGCATTGCTCGACCGGCGTGCCGGCGGGCACGAACGTCTGGGATCCGGCAGCGCACACGGCGGCCACCTGCACCATGTGGGGCTCGTTGAAGCAGTCGGCCGCCTACTGCCCGGAGTGCCTGACCGTGCTGCGCAAGGTGGATCTGTCTGGTGGCTTTTGAGCTCCATGCCGCGCGAGCGATCCGGGCCTGCCTCATCGCCGCGTTGCTCCTGCTCATTTCGGCGTCTTGCACCGGCGAGCCTGCCGGCGGCGGCGCCGCCGCTCAAGCGGAGGTTAGGGTGATCGACGACCTGTATCGACGTAATCTGGCGGACGACGCCTTTGCGAGGGACGCGTTTCAGCCGCGTGAGCGCGGCCTGCGCGCCCAGGTCATGCGGGCGAAGACGGATTCGCGCATCCCGGCGCCGCCCGACGCCGTCGTTCTCCTGGTCCTCTACCGGGTACCGGAAACGGGCGAGCCGGTCGGCTGGCAGCTCGAGCTCGAGTCGGTCGACAAGGATGGAAAGCCACGCGCCGTATCGATCGCCCTGCGCGATCCGCCGCTCGACCCGCGGGAGACCCAGCGCCCGATTCCTCCGCCGAACGTCAAGATTCCGCCCGGCCTGATCTCGGTCGGAGCGTTCTGGGTCGATTTGACTCCGCTGGTGGAGCGCCGCCTGCTCATTCCCGGACGGCAGGCGCGCGTGCGCCACGGCAGCTTCCAGGCCGCCGTGCCCGTGAATTACTGAGACTTCGGATCGGGGGATGCCATGAAGGCGAAGCTGCGTCTCGGCCTGCTCGGCTCGGTCGGTCTGGTCACGGCCGGCGCGTTGTCGTGGGCGCCAGTCGTCACGTGCGCCGCGCAAGGCGGCTCGGGCTGTGTCCCGGAACTCTCGCAGGAGCCGGCGGCCGGCACCTGGCGGGGCGAGTTCACCTTCGACTACAGGATGACGGTGCCCGACACGCCCGCCGCGTTCTCGCTCGCGTGGCGGGGCGACGTCGCGATTGCCCTTGTTGAGGACCCGGACAAGCAGGCGCGCCGCCGGCCATGCCCGGGCGGCAATGCCGCCGCCGCGCCCCGACCAGGGTGCAACGTGGACGGCACGCCGGTGCAGCCGCTGTCGCGCAATGAAGTGCCGCCCGCGCTTGCCGGCCGCACCGACGTCACCATGGCGATGAGCATGGCGATGTCCGAGGCGGGCTCCAGTCTCACGCAGGACGCGGCGACGAGAAAGGCGGCGAGCTTGAGCAATGCGGCCGAGCGCGACCGCGACGGCAGGAAGCTCGTCGGCGTCGCGCTGCTCGGCAGGCCCGAGCAGTTCAAATTCGGCGGCAGCTTTACCGCGCGCGACGAATCCAACGTCACGACGGGCGACCTGGACGCGGTGGGCGGCCGGAGCGGATCCGTGCAAGGCACGGTGCGCGGCGAGCTTACGGGAACGATCGAAAGCAACGTCGAGAACGGGCAGCTTCAGGGGCACGTCGACGTGGTCGACCGGGACGGCAATCGCAGGACGGCGGACCCGTCGGCGCAGGTTGGTACGGTGAGCCAGCAGCGCAGGCCGCTGTTCCGGTTGGTCGTCGAGACGAAGGAGTGCGGCAGGATCGGCGGCCACGTCGAGTCGGACGAGCTCGTGAACGAGATCCGCCGCGGCGGCATGGTGTTCGTGCCCGTGCGGGCGGAGTGGCACGCAACGCTCGCGGAGCGCGACGTGCCGCTCGAGCAGTCAGCCGACCGTTATGCCCAGGGGCCGATGCCGGCGATGAGCTCGCGCGATCCCGAGGGCGCGTGGATGAGCTGGCAGCGGGAGTGGACCGAGTACTCCGCGCTGCGCGGCGCCGACCCGAGCGACTATCGGCTGTGCGCGCTGAAGCCGGCGCACGAGAGGATCGTCGAGGTCACGGCGCTCGCGCTGCGCACGCTGCTCGACGGCACGGCGAAGGGCGACGCGGCGGCGAAGCCGCGCCTTTGGCGGCTCATGAGCGTGATCGAGGGTTTCGGCCGCGAAAGCTACCTCTCGTGCCCGGCCGTGCGGGAAGCTTACGAGCGCCTGTACGGCACGACGCCGCTGTAGCACCATCGGGCCCCATGGCCGATTTCACCTCGTTCCACATCCAGACTTCCGACCCCGAGGTTTCGATCGTCGGGCGCCGCGGCGGCGAAGGGCCGCCGCTCCTGCTCCTGCACGGCAATCCGCTCACTAACCTCTCCTGGCAGCGCATCGCGCCGCGCCTCGCGCGCAGTTTCACCGTGGTTGCCACGGACCTGCGGGGCTACGGCGACAGCTCCAAGCCGCGCGGCAAGCCGGACCACTCCAATTACTCGTTCCGCCGCATGGCGCAGGACCAGGTAGACGTAATGCGCGAGCTCGGTTTCGAGAAGTTCTTCGTCGCCGGCCACGACCGCGGCGCGCGCACGACGTTCCGCATGGCGCTCGACCATCCGGAGCGCGTGCTGAAAGCGGCATTCCTCGACATCCTGCCCACGCACCACGTCTGGACCGAGGTGAGCATGGCGTGGGCGATCAACTCGTATCACTGGATGTTCATGGCCCAGCCGTACGACTTTCCGGAGCGGCTGCTGCGCGGCAACGAGGAGTACTACATCCGCAAGAAGCTTACCAAGCAGGGGCTCGGCAAAGGGGGCTTCACCGAGGAGGAGATCCGCGAGTACGTCCGCGTCTGCACCCCCGAGCAGATCCATGGCGTGTGCGAGGACTACCGCGCCGCCGCCAGCATCGACTTCGAGATGGACACCGCCGATTTCAACGCGGGCCGGAAGGTGCAATGCCCGGTGCTCGTGCTATGGGGCGAGCTCAGCCACACCGGCAAGCACTACGAGCCACGCGCCGTTTGGCCGCGGTACTGCGCGAACGTCGTGCGCATGCAGTCGCTACCGTGCGGGCACTATCCGAGCGAGCAGGCGCCGGAGCAGACTTACGAGGAGCTGCAGCGCTTCTTCGCTGGCGCCTGATTGGAGCCGCGTTATCTCGGCAGCTCTGAAAACCCCATGAGGAACTCGTCGACCGCCCGTGCGCACTGACGGCCCTCGCGGATCGCCCAGACCACGAGCGACTGGCCGCGGCGCAGGTCGCCGGCAGCAAAGACTTTCGGCACTGAGGTGACGTAGGCGCCCTGGCCGTCGGTTGGCGCCTTGGCGTTGCCGCGGGCGTCCTTCTGCACGCCGAACTCGTCGATCAGGGATTGCAGCGGCGAAACAAAGCCCATGGCCAGCAGTACCAGGTCGGCCTGAATGACTTCCTCGGATCCTGGAATCTCGGTCGGCTTGCCGCCTTTCCATTGCAGCCTGACCGTCTTGAGCGCCTTCAGCTGGCCTTTCTCGCCGGTGAACTCCTTGGTCGCGAGCGACCAGTCGCGCTTGACGCCTTCTTCGTGCGAGGACGAGGTGCGCAGCCGGATCGGCCAGTACGGCCAGACCGGGTTGTAGTCCAGGTCGTCCGGTTTTTCCAAAAGCTCGATCTGCGTCACCGACTTCGCGTTGTGGCGGTTCGAGGTGCCGACGCAGTCCGAGCCGGTGTCGCCGCCGCCGATGATGACGACGTGCTTGTCGGTCGCCCACAGGTCCTTCACCTCCTGGTCGCCGGCGACGCGCTTGTTCTGCAGCGGCAGGAATTCCATGGCGAAGTGCACCCCGGCGAGCTCGCGTCCGGGAATCGGCAGGTCGCGCGGTTGCTCCGCGCCCGCTGCCAGCACTACCGCATCAAATTCCGCGAGCAGAGTCTCGGCCGAAATATTGGCCCTGGCGTCGCTGCCGACACCGCGGCCCGGCGGCTGGGTGCCCACCAGAACGCTGGTGCGGAACTTGACGCCCTCGGCGCGCATCTGCTCGAGGCGCCGGTCGATCACGCCCTTCTCGAGCTTGAAGTCCGGGATCCCGTAGCGCAACAGCCCGCCGATGCGATCGGACTTCTCGAGCACCGTGACGTCGTGGCCGGCGCGCGCGAGCTGCTGCGCGCTGGCGAGCCCGGCCGGGCCGGAGCCGACCACGGCGACCTTTTTGCCGGTCTTGTGCGCAGCGGGCTGCGCGCGCACCCAGCCCTCCTCCCACGCCTTGTCGATGATCGCGTGCTCGATCGACTTGATTCCGACCGGGTCCTCGTTGATGCGCAGGACGCACGCCTCCTCGCAGGGTGCCGGGCAGATGCGACCGGTGAACTCCGGGAAGTTGTTGGTCGAGTGCAGCGTTTCGATCGCGTTCTTCCAGTCCTGGCGGTAAACGAGATCGTTGAAGTCGGGAATGATGTTGTTGACCGGGCAGCCCTGCATGCAGAACGGGATGCCGCAGTCCATGCAGCGCGCGCCCTGCACCCCGGCCGACTGGTCGTCGAGGCGCGCGTAGAACTCGCGGTAGTGCTTCTTGCGCGTTTCCTTCGGCTCGTGCGGCTCTTCCAGGCGCTCGTATTCCAGGAAGCCTGTGATCTTCCCCATTAAGCCGCAACCTTCTTCTGTTGCAGCTCGGCGAGCGCGCGGCGGTACTCCTTCGGGAACACCTTCACGAACTTCGCGCGGTACTGCGCCCACCCGGCGAGGATCGCCTGGGCGCGCTTCGAATTGGTATAGCGCGCGTGGTTCTCGATCAGGCGCCTGAGGCGCGCCTCGTCCTCCGGCTCGGCGAGCGGCTCGAGGTCAACCATGGAGGTGTTGCAGCGCTTTGCGAATTCGCCTTCGAGATCGAGCACGTACGCATAGCCGCCCGACATCCCGGCGGCGAAGTTGCGCCCGGTGGTGCCAAGCACCACGACGATCCCGCCGGTCATGTACTCGCAGCCGTGGTCGCCGACGCCCTCGACCACTGCGACCGCGCCCGAGTTGCGCACGGCAAATCTCTCTCCGGCGACGCCCCTGAAGTACGCCTCGCCGGCGATCGCGCCGTAGAGCACCACGTTGCCGGTGATGATGTTCTCGGTGGGCTCGCCGCGGAACTTGGGCGAGGGCTGCACCGAGATTCGCCCGCCCGAGAGCCCCTTGGCGCAGTAGTCGTTGGTGTCGCCCACGAGATCGAGCGTGATCCCTTTCGCGAGGAAAGCGCCGAAGCTCTGCCCGGCCGACCCGGCCAGGCGGATATGGATGGTGTCGTCGGGCAGGCCCTCGTGGCCGTAGCGCCTGGCGACGTGCCAGGAGAGCATGGTGCCGACGGTGCGGTTGATGTTGCGGATCGGCGTGTCGATGGTCACCTTGTCGCCGCGCTCGAGCGCGGGCGCGGCGAGCTCGATCAGCCGGTTGTCGAGCGCTTTCTCGAGGCCGTGGTTCTGCTTCTCGCTGTTGAAGCGCGCAACATCGGGCGGCATCTTCGGCATGTAGAACACCTTGGAGAAGTCCAGGCCTTTCGCCTTCCAGTGCTCGACGCCTTTCTTCACGTCGAGCAGTTCGGTTTTCCCGATGAGGTCGTTCAAATGCCGGACACCGAGCTGCGCCATGAGCTCGCGCGCTTCCTCGGCGACGAAGAAGAAGTAGTTGACGACGTGCTCGGGCTTTCCGTCGAACTTCCGTCGCAGCAAGGGATCTTGCGTGGCCACTCCGACCGGGCAGGTGTTGAGGTGGCACTTGCGCATCATGATGCAGCCTTCGACCACCAGCGGCGCGGTGGCGAAGCCGAACTCGTCGGCGCCGAGGATCGCGCCGATCACCACGTCGCGGCCGGTCTTCATCTGGCCGTCGACCTGGACGCAGATTCTGCCTCTCAACCGATTCAAAACCAGTGTTTGCTGGGTCTCCGCGAGGCCAAGCTCCCACGGCGTGCCCGCATGCTTGATCGACGACCACGGGGAGGCGCCGGTGCCGCCGTCGTGGCCGGCGATGGTGACGTGGTCCGATTTGCCCTTGGACACGCCCGCCGCGATCGTGCCGACGCCGACCTCGGACACGAGCTTCACCGAGATGGCCGCCTCCGGGTTCGAGTTCTTGAGGTCGTGGATGAGCTGCGCGAGGTCTTCGATCGAATAGATGTCGTGGTGCGGCGGCGGCGAGATGAGCTCCACTCCCGGAGTCGAGTAGCGTATCTCGGCGATGTACTCCGATACCTTGCGGCCGGGGAGCTGGCCACCCTCGCCGGGCTTCGCCCCCTGTGCGATCTTGATCTGCAGCATCTCGGCGCTCGCGAGGTACTCGGCGGTGACGCCGAAGCGGCCGGAAGCGACCTGCTTGATCTTCGACTTGAGCGAGTCGCCCTCGCGGAGTTCGATGTCGGTTTCCACCCGGCTCTTGCCCAAGCGGGACATCAGCGATTCGCCCGCCTTGATGGGCGCGTAACGGCGCCGGTCCTCGCCGCCTTCGCCCGTGTTCGACCTGCCGCCGATGCGGTTCATGGCGACCGCGAGCGTGGTGTGCGCCTCGGTCGAGATCGAGCCGAGCGACATCGCGCCGGTGGAGAAGCGCTTCACGATCTCGGAGGCGGGTTCGACTTCCTCGATCGGCACCGGCTTGCGCTCGCCGAAGCGGAACTCGAACAGGCCGCGGAACGTCATGTGCCGCTTCGACTGGTCGTTGATCATGGCGGCGTACTCCTTGTAGGTGGAGTACTCGTTCTTGCGGGTCGAATGCTGCAGCTTGGCGATCGCGTCGGGCGTCCAGGTGTGGTCCTCGCCGCGCACGCGCCACGCGTACTCGCCGCCGGCGTCGAGCATCGACGCGAGCACCGGGTCGGCCGGGTCGAAGGCATCGCGGTGGATGCGGATCGCCTCCTCGGCGACGTCGAAGAGCCCGATGCCCTCGATGTTGGACGCGGTGCCGGTGAAGTACTTCTCGACCAGCGACCTTGCCAGGCCGACCGCTTCGAAGATCTGCGAGCCGGTATAGGACATGTAGGTGGAGATGCCCATCTTGGACATCACCTTCTTCAGCCCCTTGCCGATCGCCTTGATGTAGTTCTTGACCGCCTTGGTCTTGTCGCTCGAGCTCGCAAGAATCGTTTCCAGCGCGAGATAGGGGTGCACCGCCTCGGCGCCATAGCCGCCGAGGAGCGCGAAGTGGTGCACCTCGCGCGCGCTGCCGGTCTCCACCACCAGCCCGGTCGAGGTGCGCAGCCCTCTGCCCACGAGGTGCTGGTGGATCGCCGACAAGGCCAGGAGGGCGGGAATCGCAACCCGGTCCCGGTCGACGTTGCGGTCCGAGATCACGACGATCGAGTAGCCCGAGCGCACGGCATCCTCGGCCTGCGCCGCGAGCGAGGCGAGGCTCGCCTCGACCGCCTCCTTGCCCCAGGCCACGGGGTAGGTGATGTCGAGCTCCCAGGACTTGAACTTGCCCGAGGTGTAGCGCTCGATGTGCCGGATTTTCTCCATCTCGAAGAAGTCGAGCACCGGCTGCGACACCTCGAGGCGCAGCGGCGGGTTGAGCTCGTCGATCCCCAGGAGGTTGGGCTTCGGGCCGATGAACGACACCAGCGACATCACCAGGTCCTCGCGGATCGGGTCGATCGCCGGGTTGGTGACCTGGGCGAAGAGCTGCTTGAAGTAGTGGTACAGCGTCTTGTTCTTGTTCGAGATCACCGCGAGCGGCGAGTCGTTGCCCATCGAGCCCACGGGCTCCTCGCCGTTCGCCGCCATCGGCTGCATGATGAACTTCAGGTCTTCCTGCGTGTAGGCGAAGGCCTGCTGGCGGTCGAGCAGCGCGACCTGCGACTTGAGCGGCGGGGTCTTCTCGCTCTCGACCTCGTCGAGCTTGACGCGGATGCGCTCGATCCACTCGGCGTAGGGCCGCGCGCTCGCGAGCGAGTCCTTGAGCTCTTTGTCGTCGACGATGCGGCCCTTCTCGAGGTCGACCAGGAACATCTTGCCCGGCTGCAGGCGCCACTTCTTGACCACTTTTTCCTCGGGCACCGGCAGGCAGCCGCACTCCGAGCCCATGATGACGAGGTCGTCGTCGGTGACGATGTAGCGCGAGGGCCGCAGGCCGTTCCGGTCGAGCGTAGCGCCGATCTGGCGCCCGTCGGTGAAGGCGATCGAGGCCGGGCCGTCCCAGGGCTCCATCATCGCGGCGTGGTACTCGTAGAACGCGCGCCGCGCCGGATCCATCAGCGTGTGGTTCTCCCACGCCTCCGGGATCATCATCATCATGGCGTGCGCGACCGAATAGCCGCCCATCACCAGCAGCTCGAGCGCGTTGTCGAACGACGCCGAGTCCGACTGGCCGTCGTAGATGAGCGGCCAGATCTTGTCGAGATCCTTGCCCAGGATCGGAGAGGAGATCGCCCCCTGGCGCGCGCGGATCCAGTTGACGTTGCCGCGCAGCGTATTGATCTCGCCGTTGTGGCAGATCATGCGGAACGGGTGCGCGAGGTCCCAGGACGGGAAGGTGTTGGTGGAGAAGCGCTGGTGCACCAGCGCGAGCGCCGACTCGACGCGCGCGTCCTTCAGCTCGAGGTAGTACTCGCCGACCTGGTAGGCGAGCAGCATGCCCTTGTAGCAGATGATGCGCGCCGACATCGAGGGCACGTAGAAGGCCTTCGCGTGCTGCAGCTTCAGCGCCTGGATCGCGTGCCCCGAGCTCTTGCGGATGATATAGAGCTTGCGCTCCAGCGCGTCGGCGACGGTGACGCCGCGGCCGCGGCCGATGAACACCTGGCGGATGACGGGTTCCAGCTTCTTCGCCGCGTCCGCGAGGTCGCCGTTGTCGACCGGCACGTCGCGCCACCCGAGCAGCACCTGCCCCTCGTCCTTGATGGCACGCTCGATCTCGTACTCGCAGGCAATGCGCGAGGCGGGGTCGCGCGGCAGGAACACCATTCCCACGCCGTACTGCCCCGCGGGCGGCAGCTTCACGCCCTGCTTCGCCATCTCGTCGCGGAAGAAGCGGTGCGGAATCTGGATCAGGAGTCCCGCGCCATCGGAGAGCTTGGGGTCGTAGCCCACCGCGCCGCGGTGGGTGAGGTTGCGCAGCACGGTCAGGCCCTGCTCGACGATGGTGTGCGACTTCTTGCCCTTGATGTTGGCGACGAAGCCCACGCCGCAGGCGTCGTGCTCGTTCACGGGGTGGTACAGGCCTTGGGGCAGCGGCAAGCTCATGGCGGAACTGACAAATATACAATTATTGCGCTGCAGCGACAATGGCTTGGCGTACAAGCTCGTCGTCGACCCCCGCGCGCAGCGCCGCCCGCCCGAGCGCCTCGAGCACCACGAAGCGCAGCTTCCCCCGCGCCGCCTTCTTGTCGCCCGCCATCAGCTCCATGAGTCGTTCCGGGGCGAGCGCCGGACCGCGGGTGGGCAGTCCCGCCTTGGCGAGAAGGCGCTTCACCCGATCCACCTCGGTTTTTCCAATGAGATTCAACCCCAGCGAAAGCTCGGCCGCCATTGCCATCCCGGCGGCGATCGCCTCGCCGTGCAGCCAGGCGCCGTATCCAGCGCCCGCCTCGATCGCATGGCCGAAGGTGTGGCCGAAATTGAGCAGCGCCCGCACCCCGCTCTCGCGCTCATCGGCGGCCACGATCCGCGCCTTGAGCTCGCAGCAGCGTTTCACCACATAGGCCAGGGCCAGGCGCTCCCGATTCAGAACGTCCTGGATATTCCCTTCGAGCCATTCGACGAACGCGAGGTCGAGCGCGAGGGCATGCTTGATCACTTCGGCGAGCCCCGCGCGCAGCTCGCGGTCGGGAAGCGTATCGAGCGTCGCGACGTCCGAAATCACGGCGCGCGGCTGGTGGAAGGCGCCGATCATGTTCTTGCCGCGCGCGTGATTGATCGCGGTCTTGCCGCCGACCGACGAGTCGACCTGCGCGAGCAGCGTGGTCGGCACCTGCAGGAACGGGATGCCGCGCTGATAGACGGCGGCGGCAAAGCCCGCGAGGTCGCCCACGACCCCGCCGCCCAGGGCGACGAGCAGCGTGTCGCGTCCGCAGCGCGCCGCGAGCAGCGCATCAAGGATTTTCTCGAGGGTCGGCCAGTCCTTGGCGCCTTCGCCGTCGGCAACGAGGATTTCGATGACCCGCACGCCCTGCAAGGCCTGCTTGAGCTTCGAAAGGTAAAGCGGGGCGACTACATCGTTGGTCACGATCGCGGCGCTGCCGCCGCCAAGGTAGGGGCGGTAGAGCTCCGGCCGCTCGAGCAGCCCGGCGCCGATGTGGATCGGGTAGGAGCGGTCGCCCGAATCGGACAACAAGGCTACGCCGAGCGTTTCCATTGCTCCTCCAGCCGCTCGACGAGCTCGCGCACCAGGAACTGGACGCTCTGGGCGCCGGTGTCGAGGACCAGGTCGGCGACGCCGCGATAGAGCGCGTCGCGCTCGGCGTGCAGCGCGCGCAGCCGCGCGAGTGGCTCGGCGGTGGCGAGCAGCGGCCGGTTGCGGTCGTGCCGCACGCGCTCGTACAGGTCTTCAGGCCGGGCGTTCAGATAGATCACGATGCCCCTCGCGGACAGGCGCCGGCGGCTGTCCGCGTTGAGCACCGCGCCGCCCCCCGTGGCGAGCACGATGCCCTCCATCGCGGCGAGCTCGGCGATCGCCTGCTCCTCGCGGGCGCGAAACCCGGCCTCGCCCTCGATCTCGAAAATGAGCGGGATCTTCACGCCGCAGCGCTCCTCGATCTCGTGGTCGGAATCGAAGAAGCGCAGCTTGAGGCGCCGGGCGAGGAGGCGCCCGACGGTCGTCTTGCCGGCCCCCATCAGGCCGACCAGGAAGATGTTCCCCGGCTTCACCCCGGCATTGTAGGAATAAAACTGGGCCCCCGCCTTCGCGAGGGCGACCTCTTCAGCTATTTCCTACCGGACCGTAAGGCGCTCGTTGACGATGCGGGGCGTGATGAACACCAGGAGCTCGGTCTTGTTGTTCGAGGTGCTGGTGCCGCGGAAGAAGAACCCGAGCACCGGCAGGTCGCCGAGCAGCGGGATCTTGGTGATGTCGGTGCGGTCGTTCTGCTCGTAGATGCCGCCGATCACCACGGTGCCGCCGTTCTCCACCAGCACCTCGGTCTTGACGTGCTTGGTGTTGATCTGGACGAATGTGCCGATCGTGACGCCGGGCTGGTCCTTGTTGACCTCCAGGGTCATGATCACGTTGCCGTCCGGCGTGATCTGCGGCTTGACCTTGAGCGAGAGCACGGCTTTGCGGAAGGATATCGAGGTGGCGCCCGAGGAGGTCGACTGCTGATAGGGAATTTCCGTGCCCTGCTCGATCACCGCCTCGGCCTGGTCGGCGGTGAGCACGCGCGGGCTGGCGATGATCTTGCCCTTGCCGTCGGACTCGAGCGCCGAGATCTCCACGTTGAGCAGGCGCGTGACGCTGCTGTTGAAGAGAATGAACGAGAACCGGCCGGCATCGAAGGTGTTCAGGTTGGCGGCGGGGAAGTTCGAGTTGAGGCCGGGCCCGTTGATGACCGGTACGCCCTGCACCAGGCCCGCCGCCTGGCCGGTGTTCACCAGCTCGGCACCGATGTTCGCGCCGACGTTGAGCCCGTTGCCCTGCCCGCCGAACGGACGCCGGTTGGCGAGTCCCTGCTCGAGCAGGCCCATGCGCACGCCGAGGTTCTTGGCGAAGGCGTCGTTCGCCTCGACGATGCGGGCCTCGATCATCACCTGGCGCACCGCGACGTCGATCTTCGCGATCAGGCGGCGCACCTCGTCGAGGCGGCTGGGCACGTCCTGGACGAAGAGCGTGTTGGTGCGCGCGTCGACCACCGCGCTGCCGCGCTTGGAGAGGATCCGCTGCGCCGGGTCCGACAGCAGCTTCTGCACGTCGGCCGCCTTCTGGTAGCTCATCTGGAACGACTCGGTGCGCGTCTGCTCCAGATCGTTGATCTGCTGCGCCGCCTCGAGCGCGAGCTTCTCGCGCGTCGCGAGCTCGTCGCGCGGCGCGATCCAGATGACGTTGCCGGCGCGGCGGCTGTCGAGGCCGCGCGTCTGCAGGATGATCTCGAGCGCCTGGTCCCATGGAACGTCCTTCAGGCGCAGGGTGATGTTGCCCGTGACCGTGTCGCTGGTAATGATGTTGAGGTCGGTAAAGTCGGCGATCACGTTTAGTACCGCGCGCACCTCGACGTTCTGGAAGTTGAGCGACAGCTTTTCGCCGGTGTAGCGGCCGCGCTGGGTCGCGCGCGACGGGTCCGCGGCCACCGGCTTCACCTCGAGCACGAACTGCGTGTCCGACTGGTAGGCGTTGTGCTCCCACTGGCCGCGCGGCTCGATGATCATGCGCACGTTCTCGCCCTGCTGGAACGTGTTGATGGTGTTGACCGGCGTGGCGAAGTCGACCACGTCGAGGCGACGGCGCAGGTTCTCGGGCAGCGCGGTCTTCAGGAAGTCGACCACGATGTTCTGGCCCTGCGTGCGGATGTCGATCCCGGTGGTGGTGTCGGAGAGATCGACCACGACGCGGCCCTCGCCGCCGCGGCCGCGGCGGAAGTCGACGTCGCGGATCTGGTGTTGCTTGGCGTCGGCGCGGCCCTCGGCGAAGCGCGACACCTGGCCCCCGGGCGCGGTCTGCGCCAGCGCCGCCTCCGAGAGCGTGATGACCACGCTTTTCCCGTCGAGCGCGGTCTCGTGCGGCACGGGGCGCCGCAGGTTGAGCACAAGCCGCGTGCGCTCCGCGCCCTGCACCACGTTCATGCTGCGCAGCTCGCCCTGGGCGATGTCCTGGCTCGAGCGGCCGAGGCCGTTGGCGGTGTTGGCGAAATCGAATGCGATGCGCGCCGGGTTCGCCACCGCGAAGTTAGGCGGTACGCTGCGCAGCGCCTCCTTGGTGGTGATCCGGATTATGGTCTTGCCGCTCTGCTGCGTGACTTCGAAGCCTTCGATGGTGTTGGCCGGGGCCTGCGCCCGCGCCGCTGCCGCGCAGGCGAGCCCGAAAAGCAAGCCGCAAGCGATTGCGATCACCTTGTTCATCTTTTTGTCTCCACCAATTGCAGTGCGCTGTTTCGCTCCACCCATTCGCCGCCGCCGTCCTGGATCAGCTCCTTGAGGGTGATCTGGCTCTCGTCGATTCCAGTGACGACGCCGAAGTTCTGGCCCATGTAGTTGCCCTTGCGCACGCGGTAGAGGTTGGGCCCCGCCTTGACCAGCGCGAAGGTCTCCCGGTCCTGCGTGATGGTGCCCATCATCTGGATCGACTCGAGCGGGAAGGCTTCGAGCGGTTCCTTGGGCCGGTCGCGCTCCTTCTCGATGCGCGAATTGTTCGCGTTCGCGCTGAGCTTGCGCTGGGCGACGTCGATGCGCTGCGGGCGGAACGGGTCGATCTGGCCCTCGGCGGTGTACGGGACCGGCTCGTAGGGCTTCACCTGCGGCAGCGGCTCGACGCGGCCGCGGAAGTCCTTGGTGGCCTGGCCGAGCTCCTGCTTGAGGTCGCTGTGCTCGTCGCCGGCGCAGGCGGCGAGCGCGAGCGCCGCCGCCGCGAATAGAAGGTTCTTTTTCACTTCGCCGCCTTCTTCGCCGCCGCGGCCGCCTTGCGCTGATTCGCTACTTCCTGGTCGTCCAGGTAGCGGAAGGTGCGTGCCGTGGATTCCATGGTGAGGTTGCCGTCCTTGCCGGCGTCGATCTTCACGTCGTTCAGGGTCACAATGCGCGAGAGCTGGCCGACGTCGCTCGCGAACGCGCCCATGTCGTGGTAGTTGCCGGTGACCTTCACCTGGATGGGCAGCTCGGCGTAGAACTCGCGCAGCGTCTCCTGGGGCGCGGGCTTGAACAGCTCGAACTGCAGGCCGCGCCCGAGCCCGGCCTGGTTGATGTCGACGAGCAGCGCGTCCATCTGCGACTTGTTGGGCAGCTGGCGCAGGAGGGCGCCGAACTGGGTGTCGATCTCGCGCAGCTGCTGGCGGTGCAGATCGAGGTTGACCGCCTGGCGCTTCTTGCCGAGGTAATCCTGCTTGAGCTTGACCTCGTCGGCGCGGCCGGCCTCGAGCTGGTCGATCTGGCCCTGCGTATCGGCGAAGAAGCCCGCCACCGGAATACCGATCAGGACGGCGAGCAGCACCAGGATCTTGGGCGCCCAGTGCCAGGTGCCCGGGTCCTGCCAGTTGGTCTTCTTGAACTCGTCGACCAGCGCGTTGAAATTGATCGCCATGGGCTAGCCTTTCGTGGCCGCGGGCTTGGCCGCCGGCTTGGCGGGCGCCTTGTCGTCCTTCGCATCCGGACGCTTGACGTCGAAATACAGGTTGAATTCAGAGACCCTGCGCTTGTCCACGCTGGCGGCCTTGACCTCGACCAGCCCCGGGTTGGCGAGCCACGGGGAGGACTCGATGTTGCGCATCAGGGTGGAGACGCGCGCGTTCGACTGCGCGTAGCCGGCGACGCTGATGCGCAAGCCCCGCTGCACCATCGACTTCAGGTAGACGCCCTCGGGCATCTGGCGCACCAGCTCGTCGAGCAGGTGCACGGTCTGGGCGCGGTCGGTCTGGAGCGTCTCGATCACCTGCTTGCGGGCGAGGAGCGCGGCGATCTCGTCCTTCAGCTTGTTGATCTCGGCGATTTCCTTGTCGAGCTTGGCGATCTCGCTCTTGAGGAAGCGGTTGCGCTCGATCTGGCTGTCGATCTTCGCGGCGTAGAAACCGTGCATCGCCACCACGATCAGCGCGCCGAGCAGCGCGGTGCCGCCGGCGACCACGAAGAAATGCTGCCGGGCGCGCTTGCGCCGCTCGGAGCGGTGGGGCAGGAGGTTGATGCGGGCCATCATTGGGGATCGAACCTCCGCATGGCGAGCCCGCAGGCGACGATGAGCGAGGGCGCGTCGATCATGAGGCGCTTCAGCTGCACGCGCGGGGAGGTCTGCATCGAGGCGAACGGGTTGGCGACGCTGGTGGCGACCTGGGTGCGCGCGTTGACCACGGCGTCGAGGCCGGGGATCACCGCCGAGCCGCCGGCGAGCAGGATGTGGTCGATGCTGTGGTACTGGGTCGAGGTGAAGAAAAACTGCAGTGCGCGCTGCACTTCCATGGACAGGTTCTCCATGAACGGGCGCAGCACCTCGGCCTCGAAGTCGTCCGGCAGCCCGCCCGAGCGCTTGGCGTTCTCGGCCTCGTCCGGGCTCATGCCGTAGCGGGTGGCGATGTCCGTGGTGAGCTGGTTGCCGCCGAAAGCCTGCTCGCGCGTGTAGATCGACTGGTCGTTTCGCAGCACCGTCACGTTCATGACGTTGGCGCCGATGTCCACCACCGCGACGTTCTGGTCCTTGCCGCCGCTCGGCAGGCTCTGCACCACCAGGCCGAGCGCCGCCTGCTGCGCGAAGGACTCCACGTCCATCACGAGCGCCTTGAGACCCGCGGACTCGGCCACCGCCACGCGGTCCTCGACCTTCTCCTTGCGCGTCGCCGCGATCAGGACTTCCTGCTCTTCCGGGCTGTTCGGCGCCGGGCCGAGCGAGTGGAAATCGAGGTTCACCTCGTCGAGCGCGAACGGGATGTACTGGTTCGCCTCGCTCTCAACCTGCATCTCGAGCTCTTCCTCGCGCAGGCCCGCGCCGAGCACGATCTTCTTCGAGATCACCGCACCCGTCGGCACGGCCATGGCGACGTGCTTGGTGCGGGTCGCCAGGCGCTTGTGCGCGCGGCGCACCGCTTCGGTCACGGCTTCGAGATTGTTGATATTGCCGTCGACGACGGCGTCGCGCGGCAGCGGCTCGATGGCGTAGCGCTCGACGCGGTAGGCGGATTTGCCGGCGTCGACGATCTCGAGCATCTTCACCGAGGAGGAGCTGATGTCGAGTCCAAAGAGCGGCGGCGCCTTCGGCTTGAAGAGGTCGAATTCCATTCGGGGTAGATTCCCTTGGTTTCCCGTCGCTTTTGGTTTATTTTCGGTTTTTCTTTTTTCTTACCGATGCTTAGGACCGATAAGTAGAATTTGCGTTAAACGATAGCAACAAGCCCCGCAGGTGTCTAGTCAATTTTCCACAAGGCGAAGGGGGTATCATGCTCGAGGTACAGCGTTCGGCGACAAGACCGGCAATGGCGATTAACCCTTGAAGTGGCTTAGATTTCTTGCCTTCCCGCTGCTCCTGGCGGGCGGCTTTTTGGCGACCTGCGTGTTGCTGTTGGCACTCACCATCGCGCTCGCCTATCCCAACCTGCCTTCGCTGCAGGCGCTGACCGAGTACCAGCCGAAGATTCCGCTACGCATCTACACCGCCGAGGGCGTTCAGATCGGCGAATTCGGCGAGGAGCGGCGCGCCGTGGTGGCGATCGGCGAGGTCCCCGACGCGCTGAAGAACGCGATCATCTCCGCCGAGGACGAGCGCTTCTACGAGCACGCCGGGATCGACTACATCGGCGTGCTGCGCGCCGCCTACATGAACCTCATTTCCGGCGGGCGCCGCCAGGGGGCGAGCACCATCACGATGCAGGTGGCGCGGAACTTCTTTCTCTCCTCGGAAAAGACCCTCACCCGCAAGCTCTACGAGGCGCTGCTCGCGTTCAAGATCGAGCACAGCCTGTCCAAGGAGCAGATCCTCGAGCTCTACGTCAACCAGATCTACCTGGGCCAGCGCGCCTACGGGTTCGGCGCTGCTTCGCAGATCTACTTCGGCAAGTCGCTCGACAAGCTGACCCTGGCCGAGACTGCGATGCTCGCGGGGTTGCCGAAAGCGCCCTCGCTCTACAACCCGATCGCCAACCCGCAGCGCGCCAAGCAGCGCCAGCACTACGTGCTGCGTCGGATGGCCGAGCTCGGCCACATCACGGCCGCGCAATACGAAGAGGCAACTCAAGCGCCCGTCAGGCCCAAGAGGGAAGTGAACGAGTACTCCGTGCACGCGGAGTACGCCGCCGAGATGGTGCGCCAGGCGATCGCCGAGCACTATCCGGACGAGGTGTACAGCCACGGTTTCCGCGTCTACACCACTATCCGGAAGGCCGACCAGGAAGCCGCGTACGCTTCGTTGCGCAAAGGCGTGATGGATTACGACCGGCGCAATGGCTACCGGGGCCCCGAAGGCTTTTCGGAGCTGCCGGCGAAGCCCGACGAGGACGACTACGAAGAAGCTTTAAACGAGCACCCCGACAACGACGATCTTCTCGCGGCCGTCGTCACCGCGGTCGACTCCAAGCAGATCGAAGCCGCTTTGCGCACCGGCGAGAAGGTCTCCATCGGCGGGGAATCGCTGCGCTTTGCCGCACGCGCGCTCGACTCCAAGACGACGCCGCAGAAGCGCATCCGCCGCGGCTCGATCATTCGGGTGCAGCGCGAGTCGCCAGCCAAGCCCTGGCAGATCGTGCAGCTGCCCGAGGTGGAGTCGGCCTTCATCTCGCTCGACCCGCAGGACGGCGCGGTGCGCGCGCTCGTCGGCGGCTTCGACTTCAACCGCAACAAGTTCAACCACGTCACCCAAGCCTGGCGCCAGCCGGGTTCCTCGTTCAAGCCCTTCATCTACTCGGCCTCGCTGGAAAAGGGCTTCACGCCGGCGACCGTGATTCCGGACGAGCCGGTGGTGCTCGAAGCCGAGCAGACCGGCAGCCAGCGCTGGGAGCCGAAGAACTTCGACGGCAAGTTCGAAGGCCCCATGCGCCTGCGCACCGCGCTCGCCAAGTCGAAGAACATGGTCTCGATCCGGATCCTCGAGGCGATCGGGCCCAAGTACGCGCAGGAGTACGTGACCCGCTTCGGCTTCGAGCCCGAGAAGCATCCCCCGTATCTCACGATGGCGCTCGGCGCGGGCTCGGTGACCGAGTGGCAGATGGCGCGCGCTTACGCCGTGTTCGCGAACGGCGGCTACCTCGTGCAGCCGTATTTCATCCTGAAGATCGTCGATGACCGCGGCACGCCGCTCGCGCTGGCGAAGCCCAAGCGTGCCGGTGACGAAAGCCTGCGCGTGCTCGATCCGCGCAATGCCTTTATCATGGACCACATGATGCAGGACGTGACGCGCTACGGCACCGCCGCGCGCGCTACGCGTCTCGGCCGCAACGACCTCGCGGGCAAGACCGGCACCACCAACGAATTCGTCGACGCCTGGTTTGCAGGCTACCAGCCGAACCTCGTCGGCATCGCCTGGATGGGATTCGACCAGCCGAAGAGCCTGGGCCGCAACATGACCGGCGCGGCGGTCGCGCTTCCGATCTGGATCGGCTACATGGAAAAGGCGCTGAAGGAGATCCCCGAGGCGCCGCGCACCGTCCCGGTCGGCGTCGTCAGCGTGCCGGTGATGGGCGTGCTGGGCGAAGGGCGCCTCGCGCCAGAATACTTCTATCAGGAAGCGGTCCCGCCGCCCGAGGTGCTCCAGCCTATCGTTCCCGTCCTTGCGCCCCCCGGTCCGTCGGAAACGCCGCCCTGAGCGGCAGCTAAGCCGACAGGATCACGCCGGTCCCGCTCTGGGCGGATACCAGCTTCGACAGGGCGGCGAAGAGCTCCGAGCCGTCGCGCGTGTCCCTCCACGCCGAGCCGTCCCAGCGGAAGTGAAAGCCGCCCGAGCGCGCGGCGACCCAGATCTCCCGTGCCGCGCCGTGCCGGTTCACGATGATCTTGGAGCCGTTGTCGAACTCGAGCTCGAGCACGCCGCCCTCCTTGAGCTCGACGTCCGCGTCGATCCCGCTCTCGTCCAGCGCGCGCTCGATCCTATTCAGGGCCTGGGCCGCAAGGGCTTCGAATTGGCGCTCATCCATGGTTTAACATGCGGATTTTATGCGCTTCCTTCCCGTGTTGGTCGCCTTGGCGCTGGCCGCGGCCGCATGCGGGCAGAAGGGCGTGCTGTACCTGCACGACAAGCCGCCACCGGGCGTGAAGCCGGCAAAGCCGCCGCCGCCAAAGCCGGTTCCCTATCCCGACGGCGAGATCGAAGAGAAGAAGTAGCCCTGTGAGCTATGCCTACCGCGAGGGCGTTCTGCACGCCGAGGAGGTGCCGCTCGAGGACATCGCGCGCCGCTTCGGCACGCCCTGCTACGTGTACTCGCGCGCGGCGATCGAGTCCGCGTACGGCGAGTTCGCGCGCGCGCTGCGCGGCAGGGAGTCGCTCGTCTGCTATTCGGTCAAGGCGAACTCCAACCTCGCGGTGCTCTCGCTGCTCGCGCGCCTCGGCGCGGGCTTCGACATAGTCTCGGGCGGCGAGCTCGCGCGCGTGCTCGCCGCCGGCGGCGATCCCGGCAAGACGCTGTTCTCGGGCGTGGGCAAGAGCGAGCGCGAGATCCAGTTCGCGCTCGAAAAGGGCATCCGCTGCATCAACGTGGAGTCCGAAGCCGAGCTTGCGCGCGTTGACCGCGTGGCGCACGCCCTCGGCCGGCGCGCCCCGATCGCACTGCGGGTCAATCCCGACATCGATCCCAAGACCCATCCGTACATTTCCACCGGCCTGCGCGAGAGCAAGTTCGGCGTCGCCCACGGCGAGGCCGAGCGCCTCTACCAGCGCGCCGCGAGCCTGAAGGCCATCGAAGTCGTGGGAATCGGCTGCCACATCGGCTCGCTCCTTACCGAAGCCGGGCCGTTCGTCGCCGCGGCGGAGCGCCTTGTCGTATTGGTCGAACGATTGGAAAGGCTCGGCATCCAACTGCGGCACATCGACGTGGGAGGCGGTATCGGCATCCGCTATAGGGACGAAACGCCCGAGCCCGTCGCCGCCTTCGTCGCGGGCGCGCTGGCGGCGCTCGGCGCTCGCCGCGAAACTGTCGTGTTCGATCCGGGCCGTTCCATCGTGGGGAACGCCGGAGCTCTGCTCACGCGGGTGGAGTACGTGAAGCCCGGGTTCCTCGTGGTCGACGCAGCCATGAACGACCTCATCCGGCCTGCTCTGTACGGCGCTTGGCACGACGTCCGGCCGCTGCGGGAATCCGCGCCCGGCGAGACTGTTTACGACATTGTCGGCCCGGTGTGCGAGAGTGCCGACTTTCTAGCCAAGGGCCGACGCCTCGCCGCCGTTGAGGGTGATTTGCTCGCGGTGCTTTCCGCCGGCGCCTACGGAATGTCCATGAGCTCCAATTACAATTCGCGCCCCCGCGCGGCGGAGGTCCTGGTCGACGGCTCGAGCGCGCATTTGGTGCGTCGCCGCGAATCCGTGGACGACTTGATTGCTCACGAGCGCATTCCGGCATGACAATCGTCGGTTCATGACCGCCTCCAGCCGCCGCCGAGTGTTCGCCCTTGCAGTAGTGGTCGCGGTCGCCGCGGCGGTGGGGCTTGGGAGCTACCTCATCGTCGCCGACGGCAGGACGGCGAAGAGCGCCAAGGAGGGCGGCAAGGGCAAGGGTGGCGGCGCAGCCGTGCCGGTGACCGTCGCGCGCGTGCTGCAGGAAACGGTGCCGGTACGAATCGCCGCGATCGGCAACGTCGAGGCGTTCTCCACCGTGCAGGTCAAGGCGCGCGTCGACGGCCAGATCACTGACGTCAACATGCGCGAAGGCGCAGCGGTGAAGAAGGGCGAGGTCCTGTTCCGTATCGATCAGCGCCCCTACGAAGCCGCGCTGCGCCAGGCCGAGGCGAACGCCTTGCGCGACACCGCGGCGCGCGACCATGCGCGCTCGCAGGAGACCCGCTACCAGGAGCTGCTCGAGAAGAACTTCATCTCCAAGGACGCCTACGCGCAGATCCGAACCAACGCGGCCACCGCGGAGGCGACCGCCAAGGCGAGCCAGGCCGCGCTCGAGAATGCGCGCCTCAACCTCGAGTACTGCACCATCCGCTCGCCGCTCGACGGCTACGTCGGCCGGGTGCTGCTCCAGGCGGGAAACATGGTGCGAGCGAACGACGCCAACCCGCTGCTGGTGATCAACCAGGTCCGGCCGATCTACGTCAACTTCGCCGTGCCGGAACAGAACCTGTCCGAGGTGCGCCAATACATGGCTAAAGGGCCGCTCGCGGTGGAGGCGATGATGCCCGAGACGCAGCAGCTGCGGCCGAGCGGGCGCCTCATCTTCATCGACAACGCGGTCGACCCGAGCACCGGCACCATCCGCATGCGCGCGCAGTTCGACAACGCGGACGCCGCGCTGTGGCCGGGGCAGTTCGTCAACGTCAGCATGCGTCTCTACGAGCAGGCCGACGCGCTGGTCATTCCCTCCACCGCGGTGCAGACCGGTCCCGACGGCCAGTACGTCTACGTGGTCAACTCTGAAATGGTCGCCGATCTGCGCCGCATCGCCGTGCAGCGCACCGACGGCGAGCGCACCATCGTCGCCAAGGGCCTCGCCAAGGACGAGCTGGTGGTCGTGCGGGGTCAGTTGCGCCTCGGACCGAAGACAAGGGTTCAGCCCGCCAAGCCCGGGTCGGAAGCCTCGTGAACTTCTGCGAACCCTTCGTCCGGCGGCCGGTCATGACGGTCCTGGTGATGGCCGGGATCCTGATCTTCGGGCTCGCCGCCTACCGGCTGTTGCCGGTCTCGACGCTGCCCAACGTCGACTTTCCGACCATCCAGGTCACCGCCGAGCTGCCCGGCGCGAGCCCGGAAACCATGGCCTCGGCGGTCGCCACCGTGCTCGAGCGCCAGTTCTCGACCATCGCCGGCATCGACGAGATGACCTCGGTGAGCGGCCAGGGGACCAGCCGGGTAACGATCCAGTTCGCGCTCGACCGCGACATCGACGCCGCCGCGCAGGACGTGAACTCCGCGATCGCCTCTGCGGCCCGCCAGCTTCCTGCGACCATGCCCGCGCCGCCCTCGTTTCGCAAAGTGAACCCGGCGGACTTCGCCATCTACTACCTCGCGCTCACCTCGAGCGCGCTGCCGCTCTCCACGGTCAACGAATACGCCGAGACCTACCTGGCGCAGCGCATCTCCACGATCAACGGCGTGGCGCAGGTGCAGGTGTTCGGCCAGCAGAAGTACGCGGTGCGGGTGCAGGTCGACCCCAACGCGCTCGCCGCGCGCGGCGTCGGCATCAACGAGGTCGAGCAGGCGGTGGCGCAGGCGAACGTCAACCTGCCCACCGGAACCCTGTACGGCAAGGACCGCATGTTCGCGGTGCAGGCCACCGGCCAGCTGCAGGACGCCCAGGCGTTCCGGCCGATCATCGTCACCTATCGCAACGGCTCGCCGATCCGCCTGCAGGAGCTCGGCCGCATCGTCGACGGGGTGCAGAACGACAAGGTGGCGGCCTCGTTCAAGGGCAAGCGCGGCATCGTGCTCGCGATCCAGCGCCAGCCCGGCACCAACACCATCGAAGTGGTCGACTCCATCAAGAGCCTGCTCCCGACCTTCCGCGCCGAGGTGCCGCCGGCGATCGACATCGAGACGCTGTTCGACCGCACGGTCACGATCCGCGCCTCGGTCAACGAGGTGCAGTTCACGCTCTACCTCGCGCTTGCGCTGGTCGTGATGGTGATCTTTCTCTTCCTGCGCAACATCCCGGCCACTATCATCCCGTCGATCGCGCTGCCGATGTCGATCATCGGCACCTTCGCGGTGATGTATCTCTTCGGCTACAGCCTGGACAACATCTCGCTCATGGCGCTCACGCTTTGCGTGGGCTTCGTGGTGGACGACGCCATCGTGATGCTCGAGAACATCACGCGCCACATCGAGATGGGCAAGAGCGTGCTGCAGGCCACCCTCGACGGCTCGCGCGAGATCGTGTTCACCATCATCTCGATGACCATCTCGCTTGCCGCGGTTTTCATCCCGGTTCTCTTCATGGGCGGCATCCTCGGGCGCCTGCTGCACGAGTTCGCCGTGACCATCATGGCCGCGGTGCTCATCTCCGGCTTCGTCTCGCTGACGCTCACGCCGATGATGTGCAGCCGCATCCTCAAGCCGCACCGCGCCGAGGCGCGGCACGGGCGCCTCTACTGGGCGTTCGAGCGCGGCTTCGACGCCTGGCGCAACGCCTACGACGTGTCGCTGCGCTGGACGCTGCGCCACCAGCGCCTGGTGCTGCTGGCTTTCCTGTGCGTGTGCGTGGTGACCGGCGTGCTGTTCGCGCGCGCACCGAAGGGCTTCCTGCCGAGCGAGGATTCGGGGCAGCTCTTCTGCTCGGTCGAAGGGCCGCAGGACATCTCCTTCGACGCGATGATGGAGCTGCAGCAGCAGGTCGCCTCCATCATCGGCGCCGACCCGAACGTCGAGGCGGCGATGTCGTTCGTCGGCGCAAGCGGCTCCTCGGCCTCGCTCAACGTCGGGCGCATCACCATCACTCTGAAGCCGTTCGGCCAGAGAAAGCCCGCCGACCAGGTGGTGCGCGAGCTGCGGCCGAAGGTGGCCAACGTGCTCGGCGCCAAGGTGTTCATCCAGAACGTGCCGGCGATCCGCATCGGCGGCAACCTCACCAAGAGCCCGTACCAGTACGTGGTGCGCAGCGCGAACAGCGACGAGCTCTACACCTGGGCACCGCTCATCGAGCAGAAGCTGCGCACGCTGCCCGGCGTGATCGACGTGACGAGCGACCTGCAGATCACGCGGCCCGAGGTGACGGTCGAGATCCAGCGCGAGAAGGCTTCCGCCCTTGGCGTTTCGGCCCAGCAGATCGAGATGGCGCTCAACAACGCCTACGGCGCGCGCCAGGTCTCGACCATCTACACCGCAACCAATCAGTACTGGGTGATCCTCGAGCTGGCGCAGCGCTACCAGACCGACCCGTCGGTGCTGCCGATGCTCTACGTGCGCTCCACCAGCGGCGCGCTGGTTCCGCTGAGCGCGGTCGCCACGCTGAAGTACGGCGTCGGACCGTCGCAGGTGACGCACGTCGGCCAGCTCACCGCGGTGACCCTGTCGTTCGACCTGCGGCAGGGCGTCGCGCTGTCGGAAGCGATCGCGCAGGTCCAGGCCGCGACGCGCCAAATGCAGCTTCCGGCGACGCTGACCGGCAGCTTCTCGGGGACGGCGCAGGCCTATCAGAGCTCGCTGCAGGGCATGGGCATCCTGCTGGTCCTGTCGATCCTCGTCATCTACCTGGTGCTGGGAATCCTCTACGAGAGCTTCATCCATCCGCTCACCATCCTCTCCGGCCTGCCCACGGCGGGCCTGGGCGCGCTGCTCACGCTGATGGCGTTCGGCATCGAGCTCAACATGTACGCCTTCGTCGGCATCATCATGCTGGTCGGCATCGTGAAGAAGAACGCGATCATGATGATCGACTTCGCCATCGAGGCACAGCGCAACAAGGGCATGGCGGCGCACGAGGCCATCCACAGGGCCGGGATCACGCGCTTCCGGCCGATCATGATGACCACCATGGCGGCGCTGATGGGAAGCCTGCCGATCGCCATCGGCTTCGGCGCCGGCGGCGGCGCGCGCATGCCGCTCGGCCTCGCCGTGGTCGGGGGCCTCCTGCTGTCGCAGGTGCTCACCCTCTACATCACGCCGGTGATCTACCTCTATTTCGAGCGGCTGCAGGCCTGGCTCTCCAGGAGCAACCAACCCGAGGCCCGCCCAGGTGCCGCTCAGCCAAGAAGCACGTAGCCTCGCGGTGTTCTGCGACTTCGAGAACATCGCGCTCGGCGTGCGCGAGGCGAAGTACGCCCAGTTCGACATGGAGAAGGTGCTCGAGCGCCTGCTCGCCAAGGGCTCGATCGTGGTGAAGAAGGCCTACTGCGACTGGGAGCGCTACAAGGAGTTCAAGGCCACCATGCACGCGGCGTCCTTCGAGCTGATCGAGATCCCGCACGTGCGCCAGTCGGGCAAGAACTCGGCCGACATCCGCATGGTGGTCGACGCGCTCGACCTCTGCTACACCAAGGGGCACGTGGACACGTTCGTCATCGTGAGCGGCGACTCGGACTTCTCGCCGCTGGTGTCCAAGCTGCGCGAGAACGCGAAGCTCGTGATCGGCGTGGGGGTGAAGAACTCGAGCTCGGACCTCCTGATCAACAACTGCGACGAGTTCATCTACTACGACGACCTGGTGCGCGCCGACGAGCAGAAGCGCCGCGCGGCGAAGAAGCGCCGCGAATCGGCGGTGGGCACCGGCGAAGACAAGGACAAGAAGCAGGAAGGCTTCGACCTGCTGGTCGAGACTCTGAACGCGCTCATCGCCGAGCGCGGCGAGGGCGAGCGCATCTGGGGCTCGATGGTGAAGCAGGCGCTCAAGCGCCGCAAGCCCGGCTTCAACGAATCCTACTATGGCTTCCGCAGCTTCTCGGAGCTCCTCGAGGAAGCCGAGAAGAAGTCGCTCATCAAGCTTGAGCCGGACGAGAAGTCGGGCGGCCACATCCTCCGCCCGGCCCACTAAGACCGAGCTCGCCGCCGCGGCGGGGAAGGGCATTCGCGACGTCGTCGCGCCCGCGTTGAAGGTGCTTTTCGTCGGCATCAATCCCGGCCTGTACTCGGCGGCGACCGGCCACCACTTCGCGCGCCCGGGCAACCGGTTCTGGCCTGCGCTGCATCGCTCCGGTTTCACCAATCGGCAGCTGCACCCCTCCGAGCAGGTCGAGCTGCTGAAGGCCGGCTACGGCATCACGAACCTCGTCAATCGCGGTACCGCCACCGCCGATGAGCTGGCTCCTGCGGAATTCGTCGCTGGACGAAAACGCCTGGCGGCCAAGGTCCGGCGCTACCGCCCGAAGACCCTCGCGTTTCTCGGCGTCGGCGCCTACTGCCACGCTTTTCTTGTCAAGGAGGCCCGGATCGGGCCCCAGGGGAAGAACTTCGAAGGCGCCGAGGTCTGGGTGCTACCCAATCCGAGCGGCCTGAACGCGAACTATCAGCTTCCCGACCTCGTCAAACTGTTTCGGTCCTTGAGAGATTCGAGTCGGGAGCAAGCATGGCCACCAAGCTCGACAAGCCGCTGAAGCGCGAGATCGAGGTCGCAGGCAAGCCCTACATGCTGACGATCGCGCCCGAGGGGCTGAAGCTCGTGCCGAAGGGCAAGCGTAAAGGCCAGGAACTCAGCTGGGATGCGCTCGTGAGCGGCGAAGCGGCGCTCGCTGCCGCGCTCAATGCTTCGCTCCAGCGCTAGGACGACGCTTCACGACTAGCGCCACGACTGCGGTCGCCGCAACCAGTTCAAGCGCGTCGAGAACCGTGTCGCACTCGCTGCACCAGCGCACGATCGCGCGCCACAGGTCCATTTGCGCCGCGACCGTGGCGAGATCCTGGAGATCCAAGAAAGACATCGCCATGGCGCAACGCATCAAACGTGCCAGTCCCTAAACCATTGATTTCCCGCAGACCGACGCTTCAAGAGCTCACCGTGGCGGTGCGCACCGCTATCAGCGCGCACCGCGCAAGTGCCGCCGTCAGTAGGTCTTGTACGGCAGGAACTTGCCCGAGAGCTCGACGCGGACGCGGTCGCCTTTCTCGTTCGCCTCGCGTGCGATGTCCATCGAGAAATCGATGGCGCTCATGATGCCGTCGCCGAACTCCTCGTGGATCAGCTCCTTGATCGTGGTTCCGTAGACGTTGACGATCTCGTACCAGCGGTAGATCAGAGGATCGGTCGGTATCGCCGCGGGCAGCGAACCCTTGTAAGGCACCGTCTGCAGGAGCAGCACTGCTTCCTCGGGCAGGTCGAACAGCCGCGCCACGGTCTCCGCCTGCTTCTTCGTCATCTGCATCTGGCCCAGGCACGCGGCAGTGGTCCACTCCTTGGACTGGCCGACCTTTTGCGCAACCGCGGCCCACTTCATACCCTTCTTCAGCCTGCGGAACGCGATGAGGTCGGTTACGTCCTCGCGCTTCATCGGCTTCATCAATGCGGTGATGTCGGGATCGCGTTTCACGTGCTTCTCCTAACCCTGCGTGGACGACTACGGATTCAGCTGCTGGTAGACGGTGTTGGCGACCTTCAGGAGCTCGTCCTTGCTGATGTCGCCGGACGAGAGCGCGTAGCCCATCTTGCGATCGACCCAGTAGAACACGCGCACTCGGCCTTCTTCGGCGTAGCGGAAGGCGGTCTCGCGGTTGCCGGCGACCTCGGTGCGTACGTATAGCGTGATGCGCGCGCCCTTTTGTGTTTGATACATGAAGTTCGCGACCGGGATGGGGTCGCCCGGAAGGAGGCGCCCGCCCACCAGGCTGTAGCCGACCTCGTCGAGCTGCGGCACGCGCAACGGCACGCCGAGGCGCTTCGAGAGCCAGGCCACGAGGTGCGCTTCCTGGTCGGCGCCGACCTCGACCGGATGGCGGACTTCGGGCGAATAGGTTGCGTGGGCGATCGCTGCGCGGCGCGCCATCGCCACGCCCACATCGGATGCAGACGCAGCGGTCGGCCGCGACTCGTGGAACTCCCAGCCGGACAGGGTCCCGATCAGGAGGCCGACGAGCATCCAGCACGCGGCGAACGCGAAACGCCTCCATTGAACCCGCTTGCGCACGAAGCGCGAGGGGAGCGTCTCGGCCATGACCGGGTCGTAGATTCCGCGCAGCTCCTTGGCAAGCTTGCGATAGTCGGCGATGCGCTCCGCCTCTTCCGGACGGGTCGCGAGCCACGCTTCGACCGCCATGCGGCGCTTGGGCTCGAGCCTGCCGTCGGCGTACGCCTGGAGCTCGCTTTCGGTAATGGGCGCGTCGCTCATTTCACCAGTTTCAGTTTCGCCGCCGCGGCCGACTGGCCGAGCATCATCGTGCGCAGCTTTTCCCGCGCGCGCGACAGCCGTGACATCACCGTGCCGATCGGCACGTCGAGCGTGCGCGCAACCTCCTCGTAGCTCATCTCCTCGAGCGTCACAAGCAGCAGCACCGCGCGCTGCTCCGCCGGAAGCCGTGAGATGGACCGGTCGAGATCGCGCACCAGGAGGGCGTCGCCCTGTGCCGGACGCTGCGCGAGCTCCGGCATCTCGTCGTCGATGAGATCGGTTGGGCGCGCCGCGCGCACGCGGTTTACATGGACGTTGTGCATGACCGTGAAGAGCCACGCCCGCAGATCGGTCCCGCGACGATAAAGGTGGAGCTTCGCCCAGGCCCGCTCGAGCGTGTCCTGCACCAGGTCGTCGGCCGTGGCTCGGTCACCCACGAGCGCCCGGGCGTAGCGTCGTAGCCGCGGGATCAGGTCGACTAGGCGCTGGGCTTCGTTCATAGCGGGAACAGGGGTCGGAAGGACCCTATTCCACGCTATTTCGGCTCGTCCGGCAATGGTGGGAGCGAGCGCAGGTAGGCGACCACCGCGTCGAGGTCGGCCGGCGTAAGCTGGCTCGTGGTATTGCGCACGACCTCGGCCATCGACTCGGCGGCGACGTCTCCGTCCGGGGTCATGCCGGTCTGGAGAAAGTCCTTCACTTCCGCGTCGCTCTTCTTTTTCAGGCGTGTGGGCGTGAGGTTGGGTGCGCTGGTTCCCTCGCCCAGCTTGGCGCCGGCGAGATGCCGGTTGCGCTTCATCCCGCCGAGGAAATTGCGCGGGGTATGGCACTCGCCGCAGTGGCCGAGCGCGTTGACGAGATAGCTGCCCCGGTTCAGCACCGCGCTCGCCGACGGATCGGGCGTGAACGCGCCCGGATTGAAAAAGAGGAGCTTCCAAACCCACACCAGCCAGCGCCAGCCGAAGGGGAATTTCAGGTTGTGCGGCTCGCTCTGGCGGCTGCTCGCCGGCAGGCTGCGCAAATAGGCCCAAAGGTCGCGCAGGTCCTGGTCGTTGATGCGCGTGAACGAGGGATACGGAAACGCCGGAAAGTAATGCGCCCCGTCGGGCCTGCGGCCTTCGCGCAGCGCGCGAACGAAATCCTGCTCGGTCCAGCGCCCGATTCCCGCCTGCGGATGGGGCGTGATGTTGGGCCCGTAGAAGGTGCCGAAGGGCGTCTTGAGCGCCCTGCCTCCGGCGAAGGGCTGGGCGTTGTCGCGCTCCTCGGTATGGCACCCGACGCAGCCCGCCGCCTTCGAAAGGTACTGCCCGCGCTGGGCGTCGCCTTGCTGCGCGAGCGCAGCCCAAGCGGAGCCAAGAAGCAAAAGCCCCGCCGCAGCGGGGCCCAGGATGCGCAGCAAACCGCTACTGTTTTTCGCGGAAGTTGTCGTGGCAGTTCGCGCAGGCCTTGCCGACCGCGCCGATCTGCGCCTTGATGGCACCCTCGTCGCCGCCCTTCGAGACCTGCTGCAGCTTGCCGACCTCCGATTCGAACCGCTCGATTGCCTCCTTCACCTTGCCTGGCTGCTCCCAGATGGCCGGCAGGGCGCGCGTCTTCACGTCCTTGATCCCCTTGGTGCTCGCGTCGAAGCCATCCCAAGGCATCTGCGCCAAGGCGTGCAGGTAGTCGGCATTGCGCTGGACGATCTTGGCGTCGAACGGGACCTTGCCCTGCGCCATGCCGCCGAGCGGGCCAAAGTACTTTCCAATCAAGGTCATGGCCGACTGGCGCTGTTTCACCAGGATCTCCGGCTTGACCTGCGCGAGAGCCGCGCCTCCGACGGCGCCCAGCGACACGACTACTGCTACTGCAATCAACCTTTTCTGCACGGTGTTCTCCTGAGAGGGTTTCCGGGGGGACCGATCGGCTAACACGGCGAGCGGTCGATTATTTCCGGCTAACGCAGCCCCGCCGCGTACTGCGCTACCGCCTGAATCTCGCGCTCCGTCATGCGTGCTGCCACGCCGCGCATGACGCCATTCGCGTCATTGGAGCGCGCGCCGTCCTTGAACCCCTTGAGTTGCGCGGCGACGTATTCGGCGAACTGGCCGGCGAGCCGCGGGTACTGCGCGGGAATCCCGGCCCCTGCCGGGCCGTGGCAACCCGCGCACGCCGGAACGCTGCTCGCGACGATGCCGCCGCGCCAGATCTTCTGGCCGAGCGCGGCGAGGTCCTTGTCGGCCGCGCTCGCAGGCCGCAGCTTCTGGCCCGAGTAGTATGCGGCGAGGCTCTGGATGTCGTCGTCGGAAAGGTTGGCCGCCATGGGCGTCATGATCGCGCTCTCGCGCGCGGGCTTCTTTCCGGGCTGAGCCTTGAAATCGCCGAGCTGCTTGTGCAGGTACTCCTCGAACTGGCCCGCGATCTTGGGGTTGGTCGCCGCCACGCTGTTGCCGTCAGCGGCATGGCAAGCCGCGCAGACCTGGCCCGCGATGCGCTGTCCTCGCGCGGCGTTCTGCGCCGCCGCCGTACCCACGACAACGGAAAGCGCGCTGAGCGCGAGCAGGCGAAGCATCCCCGGGGCTCCCTGGTACCGATGGAAAGGCGCGATTTTATTAGAATTCCCGCCTCCCGGGAGCCATGAAAGCGTTCTTGCAAGCGCAGTTTCTCGCCTCCAGCGCCGGCCCCGCCGACATGCCGCCGCCGGGTCCGCCCGAGCTCGCCTTCGCCGGACGCTCGAATGTCGGCAAGTCGAGCGCGATCAACGCGCTGACCGGGCGCAAACGCCTTGCTTTCACGAGCAAGACTCCCGGACGCACGCAGACCATCAACTTCTTCGAGCTCGGGGAAGGCGCGCGCCTGGTGGACCTTCCGGGCTACGGGTACGCGAAGGTGCCGCACGCGGTGCGCGCTGGTTGGCGCACGCTCGTCGGCTCCTACGTCCGTTCGCGCGCCACGCTGGCGGGCGTGGTGCTCGTCATGGACGCGCGCCATCCGCTCACCGAGCTCGATCTGCAGCTGGTCGAGTTTCTTGGCGACGTGCGCCTGCTTGCGCTGCTTTCGAAGGCAGACAAGCTCCCGCGCGCGGCGCAGGCGAAGACCCTGTCCGCGGTCAGCGCGGCGATGAAAGCGGAAGTCAGGCTTTTCTCGAGCCTGACGCGACAGGGTGTCGACGAATGCCGCGACCTGCTGGAGCGCTGGCTCGACTCGCCCGCCCGCTCCGGCAGATCGCTGGAATAAAAAACCCCCGGTAAAGGGGAATAAACCGGGGGTAAAAACGCCTTAACCTTTGGATTAAGGCACCCGCTCAGGGAGGAGAAGCGGGAGACGATTGCGTCGTCTGAAGGTAAGATGCCTCCCTCCGCGGAAAAGTTCCCACGGAAAAACTTCCGAAAAATCAGCCCAGTGAAGATCTACGGTGAATTCCCGGCGGTGCGCATGCGGCGCATGCGGCGCGACGACTTCTCACGTCGCCTCATGCGCGAGCACGCGCTCAGCACCGATGACCTGATCTATCCGGTGTTCGTCATTGACGGCAAAGCCCGTACCGAGGAAGTGGCCTCTATGCCCGGTGTCGAGCGATTCACCGTCGACAAGCTGCTGCCGGTCGCGGAACAGTGTTTGAAACTGGAGATTCCGGTTCTGGCGCTGTTTCCGGCGATCGAGCAGAAGCTGAAGACCGCCAACGGACGCGAGGCGTTCAATCCCAAGGGGCTCGTGCCGCGCGCCGTCGCGGCGCTCAAGAAGCGCTTTCCCGAGCTCGGCGTAATGACCGACGTCGCGCTCGATCCGTACACATCGCACGGGCAGGACGGCGTGATCGACGCTTCGGGCTACATCCAGAACGACGTGACGCTCGACGCGCTCGTACGCCAGGCGACGACGCAGGCCGCGGCGGGCGTCGACATCGTCGCGCCCTCGGACATGATGGACGGCCGCATCGGCCGCATCCGTGCCGCGCTCGAGAAGGCGGGCCACATCCACACGCGCATCATGGCGTACTCGGCGAAGTACGCCTCCGGCTTCTACGGCCCGTTTCGCGAGGCCGTCCGCTCCGCGAAGAATCTCGGCAAGAGCGACAAGAAGACCTACCAGATGGATCCGGCCAACTCGGACGAAGCACTGTGGGAAGTGGGGCTCGATCTGGCCGAAGGCGCCGACATGGTGATGGTCAAGCCGGGACTTCCTTACCTCGACATCGTCCGGCGAGTGAAGGATGAGTTCAAGGCGCCGACCTACGTGTACCAGGTGTCGGGCGAGTATTCGATGCTGCGGGGGGCGGTCGACAAAGGCTGGCTGCCCGAGTCTTGCGTGCTCGAAGCGCTGCTCGCTTTCAAGCGAGCCGGCGCCGACGGCATCCTCACGTACTTCGCGATGGATGCGGCCAAAGCCCTGCGGCGTGCGTAGCGCGCTTCTATTGCTGTCGTGGTTCATGGCCGCGGCGGCGCTTGCCGCCTATCCGGAAAAGCCGATTCGCTTCGTCATTCCGTCGGCGGCCGGCGGCTCGCCCGACGTCCTGATGCGGGTGATGACGCAGCAGCTTTCCACGCAGATCGGCGTGCCGTTCGTCGTCGAGAACAAGCCGGGCGCCTCGTTCACCCTCGGCACCATGGACGTGGTGAGGGCCGCCCCCGACGGCTACACGCTCGGCTACGGCAACATCGTTTCGCTCGCCATCAACCGCTCGCTCCTGGAGAAAGTGCCCTACGACGTGGAGAAGGATCTGACGCTGGTGTCGAACTGCGTGCGCGTGTTCAACCTCCTCGCGGTCAACAACAAGCTGCCGGTCCGGTCGCTCCAGGAGCTGATCGACTACGCGAAGAAGAATCCCGGCCGCCTGGTGATGGCCTCGGGCGGCAACGGCACCACAGGCCACCTCGGGGGCGAGCTGTTCAAGGCGATGACCGGGACGTTCATCCTGCACGTGCCCTATCGCGGCAGCCCGCAGGCGATCAACGACCTCATTGCAGGCGAAGTCCATCTCATGTTCGACAACATTTCGTCGATCGGCCCGCACGCGCGCGCCAGCCGGGTGCGCGGGATCGCCGTTTCCGGGCCGCGCCGCTCGCCGCTGTTTCCAGACCTGCCGACGCTGAACGAGGCCGGCGTCGCCGGCTACGAAACCGTCGCCTGGGGCGGCGTCATCGCGCCGGCGAACCTGCCGCGCGAAGTCGTCGCCCGCCTGCACGCCGAGATCCGCAAGGCGCTCGCGTCGCCGTTCGTGCTCGAGCGCTTCCGGCAGCTCGACACCGAGGCCGATGGCGGCACGCCCGAGGAATTCCTGGCCCTGGTGCGCAGCGAAACCCCGAAGTGGGCCGAGGTGGTGCGGCGCTCCGGCGCCAAGGTGGACTGATGCGCTACGACCTCGTGGTACGCAACGGCATCGTCGTCGACGGAACCCGCGCGCCGCGCCACCGCGCCGATCTGGCAATAAGCGGCGATCGCATCACGGCCTTGGGCTCGGTTCCCGAAAAGGGAAAAAACGAAATCGATGCGTCGGGCCTCATCGTCGCCCCCGGCTTCATCGACGCTCACACCCACGACGACCGCCTGATGCTTTCGTCGCCGGACATGGCGCCCAAGGTGAGCCAGGGCGTGACCACGGTGGTCGCCGGGAACTGCGGCATCTCGCTTGCACCGGCGCCGCGCGGAATGAATGCGCCGGTCCTGCCGCCGATCGACCTCCTGGACGATGCGGGGGGGTGGTTCCGCTTTCCGACGTTCCATTCCTATGTCGAAGAGCTGCGCACGCATCCGGCGGCGGCGAACTGCGCGCTGCTCGTCGGCCACACGATGCTGCGCGCCCAGACGATGGGCGACGTGGGGCGCCCCGCCAGCAAGGAAGAGATCGCGAAGATGCGGCGGATGACGGAAGAAGCAATGGCATCCGGGGCCATCGGCGTCTCGACCGGCCTGTACTACGAGCCCGCGCGCGCCGCGACGACCGAGGAAGTGATCGAGGTATGCCGGCCGCTCGGCGAGCATCGGGGCATCTACTGTACGCACATGCGCGACGAAGGCGCCCGGGTGATCGACTCGCTCGAAGAGAGCTTTCGCATCGGCCGCGAGCTCGGCGTGCCGGTAGTGATCTCGCACCACAAGGTGGTGGGTACGCCCAACCACGGCCGCTCCGTGGAGACGCTGCCGTTCATCGAGCGGGCGATGCGCTCGCAGAAGATCGCGCTCGACTGCTATCCCTACTGCGCCTCATCGACCATTCTTTCCTACAGCCGCACGCTCGTCGCCTCGACCACGCTGGTCACCTGGTCCAGGCCCCATCCCGAGTTCGCGGGCCGCAAGCTGGATGAAGTCGCCGCAAGCATGGGCCTGGGGATCGAAGAAACCGTGGCGAAGCTGCTGCCGGCGGGCGCGATCTATTTCTCTATGGACGAAGCCGACGTGCAGCGCATCCTCGCCTTCGAGCACACCATGATCGGCTCCGACGGCCTGCCGCACGATGCCGCGCCGCATCCCCGCCTGTGGGGCAGCTTCCCGCGCGTGCTTGGACACTATTCGCGCGGGCTCAATCTTTTTCCGCTCGAGACGGCGGTCTACAAGATGACCGGGCTCACCGCGAAAAGCTTCGGCCTGGAAGGCCGCGGCGTCCTGCGCGAAGGCGCCTTTGCCGATATCGCGATCTTCGACGCGGGCACGGTCGACGAGGCGGCGAGCTTCGCGCGGCCGATCCGGCCGGCGAAGGGAATCGAGACCGTGATCGTGAACGGCGCGGTAGTGTGGAAGGAAGGCAAGCCTACGGGCGCGCGGCCCGGGCGCGTGCTAGGGCGCAGTGGCTAGCGAAAGCGTCTTCAGGAACCGTTCCGGGTTCTGGTAGCCGATCACCCGCAGCCCCCTGATCTCGCGCCCCTGCGGGTCGAAGAACACGATCCCCGGCGGTCCGAACAGCGAGAAGCGCTTGAGCAGCGCACGGTCGGTTTCGTTGTTCGCCGTTACGTCCGCCTGAAGAAGCAGCATGCCGTCGAGCTGCGTCCGCACCTTCGGATCCGAGAAAGTGAAGCTTTCCATCTCCTTGCACGACACACACCAGTCGGCGTAGAAGTCGAGCATCACGGGCTTGCCTGGCGCCTTCAGCCTTTCCTGAAGGTCCTGCAGCGACGCGACCCGCTGCCAGGACACGGGCGCCAGCGCGGGCGCACCGCCGCCGGAGAGCGCGGCGAGCGGTCGCAGCGGGTCGCGGCTTCCGGAGAGCGCGCCAACCAGGAGCGCCACGCCGATGACGAGGGCAGCGACGCCAAGCGCCTTCCAAAGCCGCCACCAGCCCGAGGCTTCGGCCGGGACCGCATCGAGCGCACGCAGGAAAATCGCCGAGCCGATGAACAGCGCCGCCCAAGCCAGCATCTGGACCATCGGCGGAAGGAGCGGCGAGAGCACCCAGATCGCGACGGCAAGGAGCAGCACGCCGAAGAACTTGCGCACGCCCGTCATCCAGGCGCCGGCGCGCGGCAGGAGCGCGCCCTCGGATACGCCGACGACGATCAGCGGAACGCCCATGCCGAGCGCCATCGCGAAGAGCGCCGCGCCGCCCAGCAGCACGTCGCGCGTCTGGGAAATGTAGAGCAGCGCCCCGGCGAGCGGCGCCGCGACGCAGGGGCTGACGATCACCGCCGAAAGCAGGCCCATGGCGGCCACCGAGACGATCTGCCCGCCGCGGAGCCGGCTGTGCGCCGAGTGCAGCCGTTGATGCAGGAAGCCGGGAAGCTGCAGCTCGTAGAAACCGAACATCGACAGCGCGAGCAGCACGAAGACCAGGGCAAAGGCGCTGAGCACCCACACGTTCTGCAAGGCAGCAGCCAGCAGGACGCCCGAGAAAGCCGCGGCGACCCCGGCCACGGCGTAGGCAAACGCCATCCCGAGAACGTACGAAACCGACAGCGAAAGCGCGCGCAGCTTGTCGATGTCCCGGCCTTCGCCCGCGATGATGCCGGACAGAATCGGGATCATCGGCAGCACGCAGGGCGTAAACGCGAGGAGCAGGCCGAACACGAAGAAGCCGCCCAGCACGAGCGCGAAGTTGCCCTCGAACAGCCGCGCGATCTCGGTGTCGCTCGCGAAAATCGAGAGTTGCGCCGGCGCGGCGTCGCCGGCGGCGGCGAGCTGGATCGAGGCGTTGGACTCCATCGGTACGTAGCACACGCCCGCGTCGGCGCACCCCTGCGAGATCACCTTGAGGTCGAACCGGTCCCCGCCTTCGACCGGGAGGCGGATCCGCACGTTCTGGCGATACACCTGCGTCTCGCCGAAGAACTCGTCCTTGTGCGCAAGTCCGCGCGGAAACTCGGGCGCGCCAAGGCGCACCGCCGGGTTGCCGTCCGCCGTGAACTTGAAGCGCTCGCGGTACATGTAGTAGCCGTCGGCGATGGCGAAGGTCACTTCGACGCTCGAGGCGTCGAGTGCCCGCGCCGAGAAGCGGAACGCTTTCTCGGGCTCGAGAAGATTGTCCGTGCCGCCGCCGAGCTTGAGCTGCGCCGCCGCCGGAGCGGCGAGCGCAAATGCAAGCAGAAAGGCGACGATGCGCTTCAAGTTCTGGTCTCGGCGGCGACCCAGTCCAAGTAGGCCGGCAGGCCGCGCTCGATTGGGACCGCAATGATCTCGGGGAGTTCATAAGGGTGACCCGCGCGCAGCGCCTGCTCGAGCGCCGGGTAGCGCTCGCGCGTGGTCTTGATGAGCATGGGGTGCTCTTCGTCGTGCTGCACCGCCCCCTTCCAGCGGTAGATCGAGCGGCACGGCGCGAGGATGTTGACGCAGGCCGCGACCTGCCTTTCGAGGAGCTGGTCGGCGAGCTTCTCGGCCGCGGCGCGGTCAGGCAGGTTGGTCAAGACGAGCAGCGTGCTCATTTCTCAATCCTTCGTGAACCGTCGGATAAAGCAGCCGGACGCCGAGCACGCTCTTCAGCCGCGTGTTGTCGAGTCGCCGCGACTCCTGCATGAACGAAAGCAGGGCCGCAGGAATCCTCCCGGGCGCAAGTTCTCCCGAGATTCGGGGCGGCCGGGGCAGGCTGTGGCCATCGGCAACAAGGTCGAACCAGTCGCCCATCTTCATCTCGGTGTCGTCGGATGCGTTGTAGACGCCGGCTGGGGCCTCGTCGTCCAGGGCGCGGCAGACGATCGCCGCCAGGTCGTCGGCGTGGATGTGGTTCGTGTAGACATCGTCTTCGCTTCTCAGCACTGGCGTTGCGGCGCGCAGCCGCTCCAGCGGCAACCGCTCGGCCGCATAGATGCCGGGCACGCGCAAGACGACCAGGTCGACCCCTCGATCCCCGGCCCATTGCGCCAGCTGGATCTCCGCGTGCAGGCGCCGGCGCGCTCTTTCGGTTTGCGGCGCCGGGGGACGCGTTTCGTCCACCCGGGCTCCGGCGCAGTCGCCGTAGACACCGCTCGTACTGACGTAGACGATGCGAGCCGGTAGAATGCGGCCCTTTTCAAGAGCCGCCAGAAGGTTCGCCGTCCGCGTGTCCGCCGCACCCTGATCCGGCGGCGGGGCGCAGTGGAGCAGCGCCTGCGCCGGCGGCAGCGAAAGGCTGTCCGGCCGATCGAGGTCGAATCCGTCCGCGCGCGACAGCGACACGAGCTGAAAGCGCCGCGCGAGCCGCGGAGCCGCGCGCCGGGCGATGTCGCCGAAACCCGCGATCAGCAACCGTTTCATGCTTGCATTTTATGCGTAAGGTCAAGGTCCAACCGAGCGGCCACGAATTCGACGTCGAAGAGGGCGAATCGGTCCTCACGGCCGCGCTGCGCCAGCACCTGGTGCTGCCTTACGGGTGCCGCAACGGCGCCTGCGGCAGCTGCAAGGGCAGGATCGTCGAAGGCCGGGTCGACTACGGCGTGTACCAGAAGAAGGCGCTGACCGAGGAGGAAAAAGCCCAGGGCAAGGCGCTCCTCTGCCAGGCGAAGCCGCTCACCGAGCTCGTGATCGAGGCGCGGACCATCGGCGCGGCGCGCGATATTCCGATCCGCATGCTCCCGTGCCGCGTGCAGAAACTGGAGCGGCTCGCCGACGACGTGATGGCGCTCCACCTCAGGCTCCCGGCGAACGAACGGCTTCAGTTTCTCGCCGGTCAGTACATCGAGTTCCTGCTCAAGGACGGCTCGCGGCGCAGCTTTTCCATGGGCAACGCGCCCCATGACGACGAGCTGATCCAGCTCCACGTGCGTCACGTCGCCGGCGGTCAGTTCACCGACCATGTCTTCGGGAAAATGAAGGAGCGCGACATCCTGCGCCTGGAGGGTCCGCTCGGCACGTTCTTCCTGCGCGAGGATTCGGCCAAGCCGATCGTGTTCGTCGCCTCGGGCACCGGCTTCGCGCCGATCAAGTCGATCATCGAGCACGCGCTGCACAAGGGCGTGGCGCGGCCGATGGTGCTGTATTGGGGTGGACGGCGGCCGAAGGATCTGTACATGGACGCGCTCGCCCGGCAATGGCCGGTCGAATACATCCCGGTCGTTTCCGATGCGTTGCCCGAGGACAACTGGCCCGGGCGCACCGGCTTCGTCCACCGCGCGGTAATGCAGGACTTCCCGGATCTCTCCGGCCACCAGGTCTACGCCTGCGGCGTGCCGGTAATGGTGGATGCCGCGAAGCGCGACTTCACCCAGCAATGCAAGCTGCCGGAGGAAGAGTTCTTCGCCGACAGCTTCACCACCCAGGCCGACCTCGCCGCGTAGCTATCCGGAGGGCGCTTCGCCGAGGTATGCCTCCCTGATGCGTGCGTCGTGGAGCAACGCCTTGGCATCGCCCGAGAGCGTGATGCCGCCCGACTCCATCACGTACGCGCGGCGCGCTGCCTCGAGCGCGAGCAGTGCGTTCTGCTCGACCAGCAGGATGGTGACGCCGCGCGCCGCGACGTCGCGCACGATCTCGAAGATCTTCGCCACCATCAGCGGCGCGAGGCCCATCGACGGCTCGTCGAGCAGCAGCAGCTTCGGCTCGCTCATCAGGGCGCGCGCGATCGCGAGCATCTGCTGCTCGCCGCCCGAGAGCGTCCCCGCGATCTGGCGGCGGCGCTCGCGCAGGCGCGGAAAGGTCGCGTACAGCGCTTCCGGGTCGCGGCTGCCGCGCACGTAGGCGCCCATAGCGAGGTTCTCCTGGACCGTGAGCTGGCCGAAGATGCCGCGACCCTCGGGAACCATGACGAGGCCACGCTGCGGCAACTCGTGCACCTTCGCCTTCGACAGGTCGGCTCCGGCGTACTCGAGCTTGCGCGCAGTGGATGGGATCAGCCTGCAGATCGCCTTGAGCGCGGAGGTCTTGCCCGCCCCGTTCGCGCCGATCAGCGCGACCAGCTCGCCCTGCGCCACGTCGAGATCGATGCCCTTGACTGCGCGGATGCCGCCGTAGCGCACCTCGAGGTTCTTGACGTCAAGCAGCATGGGGCGTTCCGAGATACGCCTCGATGACCTTCGGATCGCGCTGCACGTCGGCAGGCTTGCCCTCGGCGATCTTCTCGCCGTAGTCGAGCACCATCACGCGATCGCACACGTTCATCACCAGGCGCACATCGTGCTCGATCAGCAATACGGTTACGCCGCCTGCCCGAATGGTCGCGACGAGCTTGCCCAGGGCGACGCGTTCGGTGGCGTTCATGCCTGCCGCCGGCTCGTCCAGCGCGAGCAGCTTCGGGTCGGTCGCGAGGGCCCGCGCGATTTCCAGCCGCCGCTGGTCGCCGTAGGGCAGGCTGCCGGCGGCGTCGTTGGCCCGTGCCCGGATCCCCACGTAGCCGAGAAGCTCGAGCGCGCGCGCCTCGATCGCCTTCTCCTCGGCCATCGTCGAGCGGGTCTTGAACACGGCGCCGATGACGCCGGCGCGGGTGCGCACGTGGCGGCCGATCATGACGTTCTCCAGAGCCGACAGGTTCGCGAACAGGCGGATATTCTGGAAGGTTCGCGCGATCCCGGCGGCGGCGATGCGGTCGGGCGCGAGGCCGGTGGTGTCGCGTGCGCCGAAGCTGAAGCGGCCATCGTCGGGGGCGTAGATACCCGTGAGGACGTTGAACAACGTGGTCTTGCCGGCGCCGTTGGGGCCGATCAGGCCGAAGATCTCCCCGGCCTGGATGTGGAAGGAAACGTCGCGCAGCGCCTGGACGCCGCCGAAGCGCTTGCCGATGCGCTGGCCTTCGAGCAGCCGCGTCACAGCGGATGGCCCGTCGGCGCCTCGCTGCGCTCCGCGAGCTCGCGTCGTCTCACCGCCGAGGGCAGCAGGCCGGCAGGCCGGAACAGCATGATCAGCACCAGCGCGAGGCCGAACAGCAGCATGCGGATGACCTCGGGTTCGACCACCATGCGGCCAAACAGCGCTTGCTGCGCAGGCTCCACGGTCCAGCGCAGGATCTCCGGGACGAACGACAGCAGCACCGCACCCAGGATCACGCCCCAGACGTTGCCCATGCCGCCGAGCACCACCATCGACACCACCATGATCGACTCGACCAGCACGAAGCTTTCCGGGGAGATGAAGGCCTGGATCGCGGAGAACATGCCGCCGGCGACGCCGCCGAAGCTCGCTCCCATGGCGAACGCGAGCAGCTTCATGTTGCGGGTGTTGATCCCCATCGACCGGGCCGCGATCTCGTCTTCGCGGATCGCCTCCCATGCACGGCCGACCCGCGAGTTCTGCAGGCGGACATTGACAACGATGACGCCGAGCACCACCGCGAGCAGGAGGTAGTAGTACTTGATCGGACCGCTGAGCTCGATCCCGAGGAAGGTCTCGTAGCTGCCGAAGCTGAAGCCGTCGAGGCGAAACGGGTCGATGCGCGCGATGCCCTGCGGCCCGTTGGTGATGTTGATCGGGCGGGACAGGTTGTTGAGGAAGATGCGGATGATCTCGCCGAAGCCCAGCGTGACGATGGCGAGATAATCGCCGCGCAGCTTGAGCGTCGGCGCCCCCAGCAGGAGGCCGAAGAAGGCGGCGACCGCGGCGCCGATCGGCAAGATGACCCAGAACGGCAGGTGCAGGTTGAAATGCGGGCTGGCGAGCAGGGCGTAGGTATAGGCGCCCATGGCGTAAAACGCGATGTAGCCGAGATCCAGCAGGCCGGCGAACCCCACGACGATGTTCAGGCCCAGGGCGAGCAGGATGTACAGGATGGCGTAGTTCGTGATGCGCACCCAGCTGGTGCCGACCTGCGCCAGCGCAAAGGGCAGCAGTGCGAGCGCGATACCGATCAGCGCGAACCCCAGCCACACGAGCCAAGGATGCTTGCGCGTGTCGAAGAACACGTGCATCAGGGGCGGTCGCCCTGAGCGCTCATGCGCGATCCCCGACCCTTTCGCCCAGCAGGCCTTGCGGCCTGAACACGAGCACCAGGATCAGCACCACGAACGCGAATACGTCCTGGTAGTTCGAGCCGAACAGGATGAAGTGCCCGCCGCCCTCGCAGGCGTCGATTGCGCGCCCCAGGAGCCCGTACTGGCAGAGGTCGGTGTAGTCGCCGATGTAGCCCGCGCCCAGGGCCTCGACCAGCCCGAGCACGATCCCGCCCAGCATCGCCCCCGGGATGTTGCCGATGCCGCCCAGCACCGCGGCGGAAAAGGCCTTCAAGCCCAGGATGGAGCCCATCGTGTACTGCGCCAGGCCATAGTAGGTGCCGAAGAGCACGCCGGCCACCGCGCCGAGCGCCGCACCGATGACGAAGGTGACCGCGATGACGCGGTTGACGTCGATGCCCATCAGCCCGGCAACCTGGGGGTTCTGCGCAGTGGCGCGCATGGCCGTGCCCAGGCGCGTGCGGTACACCAGCAGGGCGAGGGCGGCCATCAATGCGACGCAGATGGCGAGGATGGCGATTTGCACCGAGGTGATCGCCGCGCCGCCGATGAAATAGGTTCGCGAGGCGATGATCTGGGGGAACGCGAGCACGTTGCGGCTCCAGATCATCAGCGCGAGATGCTGCAGGATGATCGACACCCCGATCGCGGTGATGAGCGGCGCCAGGCGCGGCGCCCCGCGCAGCGGCCGGTAGGCGAGCCGCTCCATCGAGTAGCCGACCAGGATGCACACCGGCACCGCGCACCCGGTGCCGATCAGCACCACCGCGAGCGCCGGCAGCCCCGAGGGCGCGAGCGCATTGATCACGGTGAAAGCCACCATGGCGCCGATCATCACGACTTCGCCGTGCGCGAAGTTGATGAGCTGGATGATGCCGTAGACCATGGTGTAGCCCAGAGCTACGATGGCGTACACGCTGCCCGCGGTGAGGCCGTTGACGACCTGCTGGAGAAACGTGTCCACGGGCGGCTAGCGTAAACCAAAAACAAAAACGGCACCCCGCGGGTGCCGTTTCCTTCCGGCGCGAAAGCTTATTTCTTCTCGGCCGCAGCCGCGGCCGGGGCGGCGCCGCCGGCCGAGCGCAGGAAGTCGTCGTAGCTCATGGCCTTGCCGCCCTTCACCACCGCGATCGGCTCGAGCTTCCCCTTCATGGTGAAGATGGTGATCTCGGCGTCCTTGCGGTCGCCCTTGTCGTCGAAGGAGATCGGGCCGGTGGCGCCGTTGTAGGTCATCTTCTGCAGCTCGGGCAGATACTTCTTCGGATCGCTCGAGTCCGCCTTCTTCATCGCCGCGATCAGCATGTTGGCCGCGTCGTAGGTGAACGGCGAATAGATGATCGGGTCCACGTTGAATTTCTTCTTGTAGGCGTCGAGGAACTTCTTGGAGGCTGCCTGCGGCGGGATGCCCGCCTGAGAGCAGAGCAGCCCTTCGGCCGCCGGCCCGCCGAGCTTGTTCATCTCCTCGGTGCAGGCGCCGTCACCGAAAGCAAATACCGCCTTGATGCCGAGCTCGCGGCCCTGCTTGATCAGCGGCCCGCCGGTGGCATCCATGCCGCCGTAGAACACCGCGTCGGGCTTCTGCCCGCGGATCTTGGTGAGCACCGCCTTCCAGTCGGTGGTCTTGTCGGTGCCCTTCTCTCGCGGCAGCACCTTGACGTTCTGCGCCTTGAGCGTTTTCTCCACCTCGTTGGCGAGGCCTTCGCCATAGGCGGTGGCGTCGTCGATTACGGCAACCAGCTTGGGCTTGCGCTCGGTGGCAAGATAGCTCGCGATCGCCGGTCCCTGCTGGTCGTCGCGCCCGACCACGCGGAACTGGTTCTTGAAACCCTGCTCGGTGAGCTTCGGGTTGGTGGCCGAGCCCGAGATCACCGGGATGCCGGCCTGGTTGTAGATCGGGGAGGCGGGAATCGAGGTGCCGGAGTTGAGGTGCCCCACCACGCCGACCACCTTGGCGTCGACCAGCTTCTGCGCAACCGTGGTTCCGACCTTGGGATCGGCCTGGTCGTCCTCGGCCACCAGCGTGAACTTCACCGGCTGGCCGCCGAGCTGCAGTTTCGCCTCGTTCGCTTCGTCGATGGCGAGGCGCGCGCCGTTTTCGTTGTCCTTGCCCAAGTGCGCGATCTGCCCGGTGAGCGGGCCGACGTGCCCGATCTTGACTTCCTGGACGGGCGCGGCCGGCGCCTTGGATGCTTCGGCCGCCTTGGTGTCGGTCTTGGCCGCCGGCTTCGATTGTTCGCCGCAGCCTGCAACCGCAAAAGCAGCGGCAACAAGCGTGATGCCGATTTTGTTGTGCATGAGATCCTCCCGGGGTTTGCGCTTGGACGCGCTAATGATACCCGCCCGGGCGGAGCGGATGCCCCGGCTTCAGCGCCGGGGCGAGTTTCGGATCACTTCTGCGAGAGGATCCACTTCACCAGCGCGCGCACGTCGGCGTCGGGCACGTTCGAATTGGGCGGCATCGGCACCTGGCCCCAGGTGCCCTGGCTTCCCTTCTTCACCTTGTCGACGAGCTTCGCTTCCGCGCTCGCATCGCCACGGTACTTCGCCGCGACGTCCTTGTAGGCCGGGCCGACCAGCTTCTTGTCGATTGCGTGGCAGGCGAGGCAGGCGTGCTTCTTCGCGAGTTCTTCCTGCGCGTGGGCGGGCAGCGACGCCGGGACGGCAGCGGCCGCGGCCAGGACGAGTGCGAAATGCTTCATGCTTGCTCCTTGAGGGTTTTTTTCAAGTGTACAAGATCGCTCATCGGCGCGAGACAAGTAACGCCCCGGCACAGCCATGCGTTGACAGGCTCCGGGCGGGCGGGCTTGTCGAGCAGGGCGCCCAGAGCGGACATGCCATCTGGCAGCGCGAGCACCGTCAGGTCCGGCAGGAACTCCCGCGCGAGCTCGGCCTGCCATGCGCGCAATGCCTCGTCCCGGCCGCGCAGGATCAGCGTGCGCGGCGGCTGGAGCGCTTCGTCCAGAGCGGTGGCCATGGCGGCGAAGCCGGCAGGATAGTCGCGCATCTGCGGGTAAAAGAGCTCCAGGGTGCGCTCGGCGGCGCGAGCGTACCGCTCCTCGCCGGTGATCGTCGCAAGACGCCCGAGGCCCCAGGCCGCCACCGCGTTGCCCGATGGCGTCGCGTTGTCGTGCGGCGGCTTCGGACGCTGCACGAGCCGCTCGTGATCGCGCGCAGTGAAGAAGAAGCCGCCGGCATCGGCATCCTCGAATTGCTCGAGCAGGACATCCGCGAGCTTGCAGGCGAAGGCGAGGTCGTCCGCGTCGAAGCGCTCCTGCAGCAGCTCGAGCGCCGCGGCGAGCAGGAAGGCATAGTCGTCGAGGTAGGCCTTGAGGTGCGCGCGTCCGTCCTTGTAGGTGGCTAGCAGCCGCCCCTCGCGCCACATCGCCGTGCGAATGAAGCCGAGGGCGCGGCGCGCCGATGCGATCCATTCCGGGTGGCCGAGGACCCGCCCGGCGTGCGCCATGCCGCGGATCGCTAGCGCGTTCCACGACACGAGGATCTTCTCGTCGCGTCCCGGCCGCACTCGCTTTTCCCTCGCGGCAAGAAGCTTTTCCCTCCCAGACGCGAGAAGCGACTCATCGTTCGACGGCGCCGCGACGCGCAGATGCCAATACCTGTTCTCGAAGTTCGGCGGCTGGCCGAGGCCGTAGTGCGCGGCAACAACGGCGTACTCGGGAGGAGTGAGCAGGGAGGCCACTTCCTCGCGGGTCCAGACGTAGAACTTCCCCTCCTCGTGCTCGCTGTCGGCGTCAAGCGAGGAGTAGTAGCCGCCTTGCGGCGACTGCATCTCGCGCATGATCCAGCTCGCCGTCTCGGCGGCACACCGCGCGAAGGTCTGCTCGCGCGTGAGCGCCCAGGCGTCGGCGAGCAGGCCGAGGAGCGGTCCGTTGTCGTACAGCATCTTTTCGAAGTGCGGGATGGTCCAGTACGCGTCGGTGCTGTAGCGGCAGAAACCGCCGCCGAGCTGGTCGTAGATGCCGCCCTGGCACATGTGCGCGAGGGTGACGCGCGCGATCTCGAGCTCGCCCTTGCGCAGGCACAGCTCGAGGTCGGTGGGGTGAGGAAATTTGGGCGCGGCGCCGAAGCCGCCGTGCTGCGCATCGAAGCTCGCGCGCAGGTTGTCCAGCATCGCGCCGATCACGTCGGCCGAGAACTCGTCGCGGCGCCCTGGTCGGTGCGCCGCGCTGCGCGCGAGGGCGTCCAACACCTCCGCGTTCTGCGCTTCGATTTCGTCGCGCTTTCCGCGCCAAATCGCCGCGATCCGCTCGCACAAGTCGGGAAACGCGGGCATGCCGCGGCGCGCGCTGCGCGGGAAATAGGTTCCGCCGAAGAACGGCACGCCCTGCGGCGACAGGAACATCGTGAGCGGCCAGCCGCCGGCGCGCTGCACGAGCATCTGGTGCGCGCTCTGGTAGATCTGGTCGATATCCGGCCGTTCCTCGCGGTCGACCTTCACGTTGACGAAGAGGCGGTTCATCACCGCCGCGACCTCGGGATCCTCGAAGCTCTCGTGCGCCATGACGTGGCACCAGTGGCAGGCGGAATAGCCGACCGAGAGCAGGATCGGCTTGTCCTCCCGGCGGGCGCGCTCGAGCGCCTCTTCGCCCCATGGATACCAGTCCACGGGGTTGGCGGCGTGCTGCTGGAGATAGGGCGAGGTTTCTGTCGCGAGGCGGTTCGGCATGGCCGGAAACCCCGCGGCGGGGTTTCCGGCGGAGTCTCGCCTATTTAGTACTACTTTTGAGCGACTTGGTGAAGGGGAAGATGTGCGTGACGCCCAGGATGTCGGTGATGAGCAGGATGAGGAACGCCACCAGGATGATCGTGAGCGCGTCGGAGCGGCCGGCAGGCAGGCTGTCGATCTGCCCGGCGAGTTGCGCCACCTCGTCGTCGCTCATCGCCGCCACGCGCGCCTTCACGTCCGCCGGATTCACGCCGTTCGCCTGGAGCTGGGCCTGGACGTCGCTGCGCTCCACGAACGTCTGGACGCGGGCGCGCTCGGGATTCGCGGCGTCGGTAGGCAGCATGCCGGCTCGCACCGGGAGCCCCAGGCCGGCGAGGCAAACGACAAGGACGCTGGAAAGCAGGCGCTTGAAGAGGCGGGTCATGGGTTCTCCCATGTTGTTGGCGGTGCGCCGAGCTTACCATCCGCTCTATGACGCACCAATCGACTAGTGCCGAGGTGTTGCTCTTTTGGTTTGGCCCGCCGTCGGAGCGCGGCACGGCGCATAAGCGCTGGTTCGAGAAAAATGCTGCATTCGACGCCGAGATCCGGGCGCGCTTTCTTCCGCTATATGAAACGCTGACGCGCAACGACGACTGGCTGTCGGACGCGCACGACTGTCTGGCTCGCATCGTTGCCCTCGACCAGTTCCCCCGCAACATGTTCCGAGGCACGGCGCGCGCTTTCGCCACCGACCCGCTCGCGCTCGCCGCGGCGAAGCACGCGGTCGCGCATGGCTACGACCGCGACTTCCTGACGGTGGAGAAGCAGTTCGTCTACCTGCCCTTCGAGCACAGCGAGTCGCTCGCCGACCAGGAGCGGGCTTGCGAGCTGATGAAACCGCTCGGCGAGGACCTCTACGATTGGGCGCTGCGCCACAAGCGCATCGTCGAGCGCTTCGGGCGCTTTCCCCACCGGAACGAGATCCTCGGACGGAGAAGCACGCCCGAGGAGATCGAGTTCCTCAAGCAGCCCGGCTCAGGTTTTTAAGTCGGTAATCGCGCCGAGGGAGGCTGTCGAGACGAGCCTCATGTATTTCGCCATGAGCCCGGCCGTATAGCGCGGCTTCGGCTGCTTCCACTTCTTCTTGCGCGCGGCGAGCTCCTTCGCCGGCACGTTGAGCTGGATGAGGCGCTCCTTCGCGTCGATGGTTACCGAGTCGCCGTCCTTCACCAGCGCGATGGTGCCGCCGACGTAGGCTTCCGGCGCGACGTGCCCGACCACCATGCCCCAAGTGCCGCCGGAGAAGCGCCCGTCGGTCAGCAGGCCCACCGATTCGCCCAGCCCCTGGCCGATGAGCGCCGCGGTCGGCGCGAGCATCTCCTGCATCCCCGGCCCGCCCTTCGGCCCCTCGTAGCGGATCACGATCACGTCGCCCGCTTTGATTCGCTTCGCCATGATCGCCTGCATGCAATCGTTCTCGGAATCGAAGACGCGCGCCGGACCGGTGATGACTGGGTTCTTGAGCCCGGTGATCTTGGCTACGCAGCCTTCCGGCGCGAGGTTGCCCTTGAGGATCGCGAGATGGCCCTCGCGGTACATCGGCTTCGACCAGGGCCGGATTACCTCCTGGCCGGCGCGCGGCTCGGGAATCACGTCCTTCAGCATCTCGGCCATCGTCCTGCCGTGGATCGTCATGCACTCGCCGTGCAGCACGCCGTTCTCGAGCAGGATCTTCAGCACCTGCGGCACGCCGCCGGCGCGGTGGAAGTCCACCGCGACGAAACGCCCCGAGGGCTTGAGGTCGCAGAGCACCGGGACCTTCTTGCGCATGCGCTCGAAGTCGTCGATGGTCCATTTGACCCCGGCGGCGGAAGCGATGGCGAGGTAGTGGAGCACCGCGTTGGTCGATCCTCCGGTCGCCATCACCAGCGCGACCGCGTTTTCGATCGACTTGCGCGTGATGATGTCGCGCGGCTTGAGGTCCTTCCTGATCGCCTCGACCAGCACGCGCGCCGACTCGGCGGCGGAATCGACCTTCTCGGCGTCGGGCGCGGCCATCTGCGACGAACCGAGCAGGCTCATGCCCAGCGCCTCGAACGACGAGCTCATCGTGTTCGCGGTGTACATGCCGCCGCAGGCGCCGACGCTCGGGCAGGCGTTCTTCTCGATGCCGATGAAGTCTTCCTCGGAGAGCTTGCCGGCGGCATAGGAGCCAACCGCCTCGAACGCCGACACGATGGTGAGGTCCTTGCCTTTCCACTTGCCCGGCTTGATCGTTCCGCCGTAGACGTAGATCGCCGGCACGTTCATGCGCGCGATCGCCATCATGCCGCCCGGCATGTTCTTGTCACAGCCGCCGATCACCAGGGTGCCGTCCATCGCCTGGCCGTTGACGCTGGTCTCGATCGCGTCGGCGATCACCTCGCGCGAGACGAGCGAATACTTCATCGCCTCGGTACCCATACCGATGCCGTCGGTGACCGTTGGCACGCCGAACACCTGCGGCTTCGCGCCCGCGCCCTCGAGCGCGGCCATCGCCCGATCGACGAGCGGCTGGATGCCGGCGTTGCAGGGATTCATCGTCGAATGGCCGTTCGCCACGCCGACAATGGGCTTCTCGAAGTCTGCATCGCCAAAACCCACCGCGCGCAGCATGGCGCGGTTCGGCGAGCGGGCGACGCCCTGGGTAATGAGCTTCGAGCGGCGATTCGGCGCCGCGTCGCGAGTTGCCATTGTCTCCTCCTGTCGGTGTCGCACAATCATAGCTTCACTCACGCGGCTTTCGCGCGACCGCGGATACCCACGCCTGCGCGAACATCCCCGGCTCATCCCGGCTCCAATCGCGCAAAGCCGACGCCGACGCCGCGTCGCCCGCCTCATCGAGGCGCCGTGCCAGGTACTCCGCGATGAGCTGGCGCGAGTCGTAGCATTCGTAGCGCGCCGAGAGCTCGATAGCCTCGAACCCCGCCGCGGCCAGATGCAGGCCCTGATGTCGTCCGGCCAGCACATTCCCGCCATTGCCGGATTGCAGGGCCATGTATGCATCGAGCGCACGCAACGCGCGCGGCGAGGGCGGCGACAGCAGGAAGCCGCCCCAGTCCGGGCTGCATGCCCCGATTACACCCCCGGGAGTCAGGACGCGATAGAGCTCGCGCAAGGCCTTTTGCGGTTCGGCGAGGTGCTCGAGGAGCGCGTGGCTGAATACGCGCTCGAACCGGCCGCGCTCGAAGGGTAGCGAATAGACGCTCGCGGTTTCGAACCGAATGTTGCGGCATCCCGCGCGCGCCGCCGCCTGTCTAGCGCGCGCGATCTGGTCGGACGCGAAATCGACACCGACGACTTCGCCAGGGTCGAGGCGCGCAGCGAGATCCAGGGTGATCGATGCCGGACCGCAGCCGCAATCGAGCAGCGACAAGCCTGGCTGCAGGTGCGGCATGAAGAACGCCCCGTGGCTCGCAAGCGTGCGCCTTGCCATGAAGTCGGCGACATGCTCGCTATGGCCGGGAGTGTAGATTTCCACGATGCGCGGGCGATTGTGCGCCGGTGGATGAGCGCCGGCCAATGCTATTTACGCAGGCCTGTAATACCCTATAGGTATGCATTTACCGGAAATCCGCGAAATGCGGTATTTCATGGCGGTGGCCGAGCGACTGCATTTCGGCCGTGCCGCCGAATCGCTGCACATCTCGCAGCCGCCGCTGTCGCGCGCCATCCGCGCGCTCGAGCAGCGCCTCGGCGTGGACCTCTTCGCGCGCAGCCGGCGGCGCGTCGAGCTCACCGCCGAGGGCGCACGCTTCCTCGAGGAGGCGCGCCGGATCACTGCCCAGCTCGAACGCTCGGTGCTCGAGCTGCGCGGCATCGCCTCCGGCGAGCAGGGCAGGCTGCGGATCGGTTTCGTCTCGCTCGCCGACTACGGCGTGCTCCCCGGCCTGCTGAAGGGCTTCAAGGCCGCCCGGCCGGGGGTGACGCTCGCGCTGCGCGAAATGCTTTCCCCCGAGCAGGCCGCGGCGCTCGGGGCGGGCGAGCTCGACTTCGGGCTGCTCCTGCCGCCGGTTGAGGGCGCGGCGGAGCTCGAGCACCTGGTGGTGCAGCGCGAGCGGTTCGTCGCGGCGCTTCCGGCCCGGCATCGCCTCGCCCGCGAGTCCGGCCGGCTCGGGGTCAGCGAGCTCGCCGGCGAGCCCTTCGTGATGGTGCCGCGCGAAATCGCTCCGGGCCTGTACGATATCGTGCGCGCGCTGGCGGCGCGGGCCGGTATCCCTCTCAGCGTAGCGCAGGAGGCCATCCAGATGCAGACCGTAGTGAGCCTGGTGTCGAGCGGCCTTGGGGTCGCCATCGTCCCCGCCTCGGTTTCCAACCTTGGACGCCGCGGCGTGGCCTACCGCGAGCTCGCCGACCGGCATCCGCGGCTCGACCTGTGGCTCGCGTGGCGGCGCGGCGGGCTCTCCGCCGCGGCGCGCGACTTCGTCGCGCACGCCCGCCGCAGCGCGTAGCCATGCTCGTTCACCCGGACTTCAATCCGATCGCGTTCTCCATCGGCCCGCTCGCCGTGCGCTGGTACGGCCTCATGTACCTCGTCGGATTCGCCGCCGCCTGGTGGCTTGGCTTGAAGCGCATCCAGGACAACCGGGCGCCGATCACGCGCAAGCAGTTCGACGACCTCATCTTCTTCGCCGTTCTGGGCGTGATTCTGGGTGGACGGCTGGGCTATGTGCTCTTCTACAAGCCCGGGTACTACGCGGCGCATCCACTCGAGATCCTCGCCATCTGGGAGGGCGGGATGTCGTTTCATGGCGGCCTGCTCGGCGTGATCCTCGCCGCCTGGATCTACGCGCGCAGGCAGGGCATCGGTTTCCTGCGGCTCATGGATTTCGTGGCGCCGCTGTGCCCGCTCGGCATCGCGGCCGGCCGCATGGGGAATTTCATCAATGGCGAGCTCTATGGGCGCGTGACCGACCTGCCCTGGGGCATGGTGTTCCGCCAGGGCGGAGAGGCGCCCCGGCACCCGTCGCAGCTCTACCAGTTCGCGCTCGAAGGCCTGACGCTGTTCGTGATCCTGTGGTGGTTTTCCGCCAAGCCGCGCCCGACCGGCCAGGTCTCGGCGCTTTTCCTGATCGGCTACGGCGTGCTGCGCTTCATCGCCGAGTTCGGCCGCGAGCCCGACGCCTTCCTCGGGCTGCTCGCCTTCGGCCTTTCCATGGGACAGTGGCTGTGCCTGCCGATGATCGCGGCCGGCGCGGTGCTCTTTGCCTGGAGCAGTCGGCAGCGCTAGCGCTCGAGTGCCGAATCCAGCACGCGCGCGACGTGCAGCGCTTCGCGTCCGGTGCCATCGACTATCTGATGGCGGCAACTCGTGCCGTCCGCGACAAGCACGGCCTGCTTCGAGTTCCTGATCGAAGGCAGGAGCGAAAGTTCGGCCATCTTCATCGAGACGCCGTAGTGCTCGGCCTCATAGCCGAAGCTTCCCGCCATGCCGCAGCAGCTCGTCTGCACCGTCGAGACCTCGAGTCCGGGCACCATTCTGAGCACCTTTTCCACCGCCGGCATCGCGTCGAACGCCTTTTGGTGGCAGTGCCCGTGCAGCAGCACTTCCTGCTTCATTTCCTTCAAGCGCAGCGCTCCCGGCTCGCGCGCGAGGTATTCCTCGAGCAGGAAGCTGTTCTCGGCGAGCGTCTGCGTCAGCGCATCGTCGAAGAGCACCGCGTATTCGTCCCGGAACGAAAACAGGCACGATGGTTCGAGGCCGATCACCGGGGCGCCGCGCTCGAGATGCGGGCGCAGTGCCTCGAGCGTGCGGCGCGCCTCGGTCCGCGCCTGGTCGACCATGCCTGCGGTGAGGAAGGTCCGGCCGCAGCAAAGCGGCCGTCCCGCGGCGAGCGGCCGCGCGGCGTGCACCGAGCAGCCCGCAGCCTCGAGCACCCGGACCGCGGCGTGCACGTTCTCGGGCTCGAACCAGCGGTTGAAAGTGTCGACAAAGAGCACCACCTCGCGACCCGCGGCTCGGGTGGGGTGGGTAGGAGGGGCGCGATCTTCGAAATAGTCGCTGCGCCATCTTGGCAACTCGCGCTGCGAACTGAAACCGAGAAGTGGCCTGCCCATGGACGCGACCGCGTTGGCCAACGGGGCGAGCCGGCCGGCCCAGGGTGCGTAGCGCGGCAGGTAGGCGATCGCACGGTCGCGCAAGGAATGCCCGCGCTTCGCCTTGTAGCGCGCCAGGTACTCGATCTTCATCCGCGCCATGTCGACGCCCGTAGGGCACTCGCGCTTGCAGCCCTTGCACGACACGCACAGATCGAGCGCCGCCTTGACCGCTTCGTCCGCCTCGGCTCCCAGCTGGTTCGAGAGCGCCAGGCGAAGCGTATTGGCGCGGCCGCGAGTGAGGTGTGCCTCGTCGAGCGTGGCGCGGTAGGAGGGGCACATCGTGCCGGCATCGAATTTGCGGCAGTGGCCGTTGTTGTTGCACATCTCGACGGCCTTGTCGTAACCGCCCCATTCGCTCCAATCCAGATATGTGCTCGAAGATGGAGTCTCGTATCCGGGCTTGAAGCGGAATAGCGACCTGTCATCCATGCGCGGCGGATCGACGATCTTTCCCGGGTTCATCAGGCCGCGCGGATCGAGCCACCCCTTGATCTCGGCGAGGCAGGCCGTGAGCCGCGGCCCGAAGAAGGGCGCGATCCATTCCGAGCGCACCAGGCCGTCGCCGTGCTCGCCGGAATAGGCGCCCTTGTATTCCTTCACCATGGCGCAGGCTTCCTCGGCGATGGCGCGCATCTTTTCCGCGCCGTCGCGCCGCATGTCGAGGATCGGCCGGACGTGGAGAGTACCGACCGAGGCGTGCGCGTACCAGGTGCCGCGCGTGCCGTGCTTGGCGAAGACGCGCGTGAGGCGGTCGGTGTACTCGGCAAGGTGCTCGAGTGGCACGGCGCAGTCCTCGATGAAGGACACCGGCTTACCGTCGCCCTTCATCGACATCATGATGTTGAGGCCCGCCTTACGCACTTCCCAGAGCTCGCGCTGGATCCTGGCGTCGGTCAGCTCGACCACGCTGCCGGGCTGGCCGAGGTCGGCCATCAGCTGCACCAGGTCCTTCAGCTTTCTTTGCTGCAGCGAAGCATCGTCTCCCGAGAATTCGACCAGCAGGATCGCCTCCGGATCGCCTTTGATCACCGCATCCACGGTGCCCCGAAAAGCCGCGATGCCGCGCGCCAGCCCGATCATCGTCTGGTCGACGAGCTCGACCGCGGAGGGCCCGAGCTTCACGATGTGCTGCGTGCAGTCCATCGCGGCATAGAAGCGCGCGAAGTGGCATACACCGAGCGTCCGCGCCTTGGGAAGGCGTGAAAGCTTCAGGTGGAGGCGCTCGGAGTAGGCGAGGGTGCCCTCCGAGCCAACGAGCAGGTGCGCCGCGTTGGCGTGCGGGGGTCCCAGGTGATCGAGGTTGTAGCCGGCCACCTTGCGCAAGACTCTGGGAAAGCGCGCTTCGATCTCCGCCCTTTCCCTTTCGTAGAGTCCCTTCAGGCGTTTCACGAAATCGCGATACCCCTCGGGACCGGACGCTTCGTCCATGCGGCCGAAAGTCCAGCGCTCGCCCGCGACGGTCACGGCCTCGATCGCTGCGACGTTGTGCACCATGTTGCCGTAGGCGATCGAGCGCGAGCCGCAGGAATTGTTTCCGGCCATGCCGCCGAGCGTGGCCTGCGCGCTCGTGGACACGTCCACCGGGAACCACAGACCGTGGGGGCGCAGTTGCGCGTTGAGCGCGTCGAGCACGATGCCGGGCTGGACTATCGCGGCAGCCGCCTGCGCATCGATCGAAAGCGCGCGGTTCAGGTACTTGGTGTGGTCGATGACCAGGGCCTCACCCACAGCCTGACCGCACTGCGAGCTGCCGGCGCCCCGCGGCAGGATGGGAATGCCTTCGGCCGCGGCGATGGCGATTGCTCCGCGCGCGGCTTCCTCGGTGCGCGGCACCACGATCCCGATCGGCTGGAGCTGGTAGATCGAGGCGTCGGTCGAGTAGCGGCCCCGGCTCGCCGCGTCGAACATGACTTCGGCGTCGAGCTCCCTGCGCAATCGCGCCGCGAGCGAGCTGCGGTCCGCCGCCGCGAACCTGACCGGAGTCAAGGGGGCGTTCATGGGGGCGCGGGTAGAATACCCCAATGACCTCATCTGGCACGCGGCGCGCCGGCCGCCACTTCCTCCAGATCCCGGGACCCACCAACGTACCGGACCGCGTCCTGCGGGCGATCGATTTCCCGACCATGGACCACCGCGGGCCGGAATTCGGGGATCTCGGCAGAGGCGTAATCGCCGGCATGAAGCGCGTGTTCAAAAGCACGCGCGGAGACGTGGTGATCTATCCCGCTTCCGGGACCGGCGCGTGGGAGGCCGCGCTCGTGAACACGCTGTCGCCCGGGGACCGCGTGCTCATGGCCGAGACCGGCCACTTCGCGACGCTCTGGCAGAAGCTCGCGGGCAGACTGGGCCTCGACGTCGAGTATCTGCCGGGCGACTGGCGCCACGGCGCCGACCCCGAGGCGATCGAGAAGAAGCTGCGCGCCGACCCGGGCAAGGCCATCAAGGCGGTGTGCGTGGTGCACAACGAAACGTCGACCGGCGTGGTCTCGCGCGTCGCCGAGGTGAGAAAGGCGATCGACGCGACCGGCCATCCGGCGCTCTTCATGGTCGACACCATTTCGTCGCTTGCCTCGCTCGATTACCGCCACGACGAGTGGGGCGTCGACGTCACGGTCGCCGGCTCGCAGAAGGGCCTGATGCTGCCGCCCGGCCTGTCCTTCAATTGCATCTCGGCCAAGGCGCTCGCCGCCTCCAAGGCGGCGAAGATGCCGCGCAGCTACTGGGCGTGGGACGAGATGCTGGCTAACGGCAAGAACGGCTACTTCCCGTACACGCCGGCGACGAACCTGCTTTACGGCCTGCGCGAGGCGCTGGCGATGCTCCTCGAGGAAGAAGGCCTCGATGCCGTGTTCGCGAGGCATCAGCGCCACGGAGAAGCCACGCGCCGCGCGGTGCGCGCATGGGGGTTGGAGGTGCTGGCGCTCGATCCGCGCGAATATTCCGGCTCGCTCACCGCGGTCGTCACGCCCGTAGGGCACGACGCGGACCGCGTGCGCAAGGTCATTCTCGGGGCATTCGACATGTCGCTCGGCACGGGCCTCGGCAAGCTTGCCGGCAAAGTGTTCCGCATCGGCCACCTCGGCGATTTCAACGACCTGACCCTGATGGGCACCCTCGCGGGGGTCGAAATGGGTCTGGAGCTGGCCGGCGTGCCCGCGAAGAAAGAAGGCGTGCGAGCCGCGATGGAATACCTTTCGAGCTGCGCCAAGACGCCGGCGCGCCAAGCGGCCTAGCTAGCGCCGCCATTCATAACGAGGAGGAGTGAGATGAGGAAAGAGAACCGGCTTTTCGCGGCCGCGCTGTGCGGCCTGACTTTAGGAAGTGCCCCTGCGCTCGCCTGGGAGCCGACCAAACCGGTGGAGATCGTGGTGGCCGCCGGCGCTGGCGGCGCATCCGACCAGATGGCGCGGATGATGCAGGCCGCCATCCAGAAGAACAACCTGATGAAGCAGCCGATGGTCGTGTCGCTGAAGGGCGGCGCGTCCGGCGCCGAGGCGCTCATGTACATGAAGTCGAGCGCGAGCGATCCGAACAAGGTCCTGATCGCCTACTCCCTCATCTACATGCTGCCGCTGTCGGCCAAGATTCCCTTCAACTGGCGCGAGCTCACGCCGGTATCGGTGATCGCACTCGACCAGTTCGTGCTCTGGACGAATACCCAGCTGCCGTACAAGTCGGTCAAGGAGTTCGCCGACGCGGCGAAGAGCGCCAATCCACAGTTCAAGATGGGCGGCACCGGATCCAAGCGCGAAGATCACGTGCTCACCGTGTTCCTGGAGAAGAAGACCGGCGCCAAGTTCGCCTACCTGCCGTACAAGTCCGGCGGCGAGGCCGCCACGCAGCTCGTCGGCAACCATACCCAGTCCAACGTCAACAACCCCTCGGAGAACCTCGAGGTCTGGCGCGCCGGCCAGGTGCGGCCGCTCTGCGTGTTCGACAAGGAGCGCATTCAGTACAAGAGCAGGGTGGCGGGCGAGATGTCGTGGAACGACATCCCGACCTGCAAGGAGCAGGGTGTCGACGTTCAATACCTGATGCTGCGCGCGATGTTCCTGCCGGGCAAGGTGACGGCGGACCAGACGGCGTTCTACGTCGACCTCTTCAAGAAGGTCGCGCAGACCGCGGAGTACAAGGACTACATGGAGAAGCAGGCGCTGAAGCCGATCTTCCTCACCGGCAAGGACATGCTGAAGTTCCTGGAGGAGGATGACGCGCTCAACAAGGGCCTGATGACGGAAGCCGGCTTCGTCGCCCAGTAATGGCGCGCTCCGACGAGGAGATCGTCGTCGGAGATCCGGCGGCGCCGCCGGTCGAGTCGGCGCCTGTCGCGTCCACTCGCTCGGTCGAGCTGGTGGTGTACCTCTGCCTGCTCGGTGTGGCGGCGCTGCTCGCCTTTGACAACTGGCGCACCGGGATTGGCTGGGAGTCGACCGGTCCCAAGCCGGGCTATTTTCCGTTCTATCTTTCGGTCATCCTCGCCGCCGCCTCGCTGTTCGGCCTGGTCAGGGAATTCGCCGCCCGACGGCGCGAATCCGAGCCGTTCGTGACGCGCGAGCAGCTGGGACGAGTGCTGCAGGTGTTGCTGCCGACGATCGCCTTCTGCGTGCTCACGCAGTGGCTCGGGCTTTACGTGGCGAGCTTCCTGCTAGTCGCCGGGTTCATGGGATACGTCGGCCGCATCGCGTGGTGGAAATCCATCGCGACGGCCTTTGTGTTCTCGGCGCTGATGTTCGTTACGTTCGAGATCGCGTTCGACGTGATCATGCCTAAAGGGCCGCTCGAAGCCCTGCTCGGCTTCTAGGCGATGGAGGCGTTCGGCCTGCTGCTGTACGGCTTCGGCGTCCTCCTTACCTGGAAGACGCTGGCCCTCATGATGGTCGGACTCGTCCTTGGCATCTTCGTGGGCGTGCTGCCGGGCCTTGGCGGGCCGAACGGAGTGGCGATCCTGCTGCCGCTCACATTCACCATGGACCCGACCTCGGCGATCGTGATGCTGTCTTGCATCTATTGGGGCGCCCTCTTCGGCGGTGCGATCACCTCGATCCTGTTCAACATCCCCGGCGAGGCATGGTCCGTCGCGACGACTTTCGACGGCTATCCGATGGCTCAGCAGGGCAAAGCGGCCGAGGCGCTGACCGCGGCATTCACCTCGTCTTTCATCGGCTCGCTTGTCGCGGTGCTCCTCATCACCTTCCTGGCGCCCGGCATCGCTTCTTTCGCGCTGCGGTTCGGTCCGCCCGAGTTCTTCGCGGTCTACCTGCTCACGTTCTGCTCGTTCGTCGGATTGGGACGCGAGGAGAAGCACAAGACGCTCATCTCGATGGCGCTCGGGCTGCTGCTCGCCGGCGTCGGCATGGATACCGTATCGGCGCAGCTGCGCATGACCTTCGGATGGAGCGAGCTCTATCGCGGCATCAACTTCCTGGTTGCCGTGATCGGGCTCTTCGGCATCAGCGAGATCCTGTTGACGATGGAGGAGCGGCTCGCGCTGCGCGGGCACGCCGCCAGCATCAGCCTGCGCGTGGTCCTGCGAGTCTGGAAGGACCTCCCGCGCTACTGGGTGACGCTCATCCGCTCTTCGGTGATCGGCTGCTGGCTCGGCATCACGCCCGGCGGGGCGATCGCCGCCTCGTTCATGGGCTACAACCTCGCCAAGCGCTTCTCCAACGACAAGGAGTCGTTCGGCAAGGGTCGCATCGAGGGCGTGTTCGCGCCGGAGACGGCCGCGCATGCGTCGGGCACTTCGGCGCTGCTTCCGATGCTCGCGCTCGGCATTCCCGGCTCCGGTACCGCCGCCATCCTGCTCGGCGGCCTGATGGTGTGGGGCCTGAATCCTGGACCGCTGCTCTTCGTCGAACACAAGGACTTCGTCTGGGGCCTGATCGCCTCGATGTACCTCGGCAACGTCGTCGGGCTGATGCTGGTGCTCACCACGGTGCCGGTGTTCGCGTCGGTGCTGCGCGTGCCTTTCGCCGCCATCGCACCGATGATCGTCGTGTCGTGCGCGATCGGGGCGTTCGCGATCCAGAACGCCATGTTCGACATCTGGCTCATGCTTGTGTTCGGCGTGCTGGGCTACGTGTTCAAGAAAATCAGCATCCCGCTTGCGCCGCTGACGCTCGCAATGGTGCTCGGCAGCCGCGCCGAGGACAATTTCCGGCTCTCGATGATCGGTGCGAACGGCGACCTGCGGGTGTTCTGGTCGAACGGCCTGGTCGGTTCCATCACCACGCTCGCGCTGGTGCTGCTCTTCTGGCCGGCGATTTCGCGGGCCATCGCGCTCGCACGCAGGTGAGCGGCCCGCTCGCCGGCATCAAGGTCCTCGAACTGGCGCAGATCATGGCCGGCCCGACCTGCGGCCTGATGCTCGCGGACCTCGGCGCCGACGTGATCAAGGTCGAGCGCGTCCCGGGCGGCGACGACACGCGCATGATGAATCGCCCCTCGGTGCGCGGCGAGTCGGCGGCGTTCCTGGCGATGAACCGCAACAAGCGCGGCATCGCGCTGAACCTGAAGCTGCCCGCCGCGCAGGAAGCCCTGAAGCGCATGGTGGCGCGCGCCGACGTGCTCACCGAGAACTACCGCCAGGGGACGATGGCAAAGCTCGGCATGGGTTACGAGGCGCTGAAGGCCCTCAACCCGCGCCTCATTTACTGCTCGATCTCGGGCTACGGCCGCACCGGACCCTATGCCGAGAAGGGTGGCTACGATCTCATCGCCCAGGGCATGTCCGGCCTGATGTCGATCACCGGCGAACCCGGCCGGGCGCCGGCGAAATCGGGCGCGCCGGTTTGCGACATCAACGCCGGGCTTCTCGCTGCGCTGGGCGTGGTATCGGCCTACATCCACCGCCTGAAGACCGGCGAAGGCCAGCTCGTCGACACGTCGCTCTTCGAGGCCGGCATCCAGCAGACCTACTGGCAATCGGCGATCTATTTCGCGACCGGCGAAGCACCCGGACCCGGCGGCTCGGCCCACCACCTCTCGGCGCCCTACCAGGCGTTTCGCGCGGCTGACGGCTGGCTCACCATCGGCGGCGCCAACCAGGGGAACTGGGAGCGGTTGGTGCGGGTGCTCGGCGCGCCCGAGTGGCTCGTCGACGAGCGTTTCAGCACCAATGCAGACCGCATGAAGAACCTGGCGCATCTGACTCCCCTCATCAACGAAAAGCTGAAGGCGCGACCGGTACGCCAGTGGATCGCCGCGCTCGACGCCGAGGGCGTGCCCTGCGGTCCGATCAATTCCATCGCCGACATGGCGGCCGATCCGCAAGCGCTCGCGCGGGAGATGGTGGTCGAGCTTGATCATCCCCGCGCAGGCGCCACACGCGCTCTCGGTCTTCCGATCAAGCTCTCCGCCTCCCCCGGCAAAGTCGTACGCCCGGCACCCCTCCTCGGCCAGCACACGCGGGAAGTTCTGGCCGAATTCGGCTTTTCAGCAAGCGAAATCGAAGCTCTGGTGAACTCGGGCGCCGCGGTCAGCGCCTGATATCATCCTCCAAGCTGACAAAAATGAAAGGTTAGGAGGATGGCTATGAGATTCGTCGCGGCCGCGCTGGCCGTTTTCGCTTCTACGCTTCCGGGAGCATCGTTGGCGCAGTCATGGCCTACGAAACCCGTTTCGATGGTCAATCCCTTCGCCCCCGGCGGCGGCGTCGACGCGTTCGGCAGGCCGCTTTCGATCTACCTCAGCAAGGCGCTCGGCCAGCAGTTCCTGGTGGAGAACCTCGCCGGGGCGGGGGGAACCATTGGCGCCGCGGCCGCGGCCAAGCGCGCGGCGGACGGCTATCACTTCTTTCTAGGCGCCGTGCACCACACGATCGCGGAGAGCCTGTACGCGAAGCTGCCTTACTCGCTCGAGCGCGATTTCGTCCCCGTCACGGTGCTTGCCTACGTTCCCAACGTGGTCGTGGTTCATCCCAAGCACGGCAACATCAACTCGATGCGCGAGTTGATTGCCTTCGGCAAAGCCAATCCCGGCAAGCTGAACTTCGGCTCCGCCGGCAACGGCACCACGCACCATCTTGCCGGTGAGCTTTTCAAGACGATGACCGGGTGGACATCACGCACATTCCGTACAAGGGCGCGGGTCCCATGATGCAGGACCTGCTCGCGGGGCAGGTCGACATGGCGTTCGACGGCATGGCGACGTCGGCGCCGCAGATCAAGGCCGGGAAACTGAAACCGCTTGCGGTGACCACCACCTCGCGTTCTTTCGCGGCGCCGAATGTGCCGACGATGCAGGAAGCCGGCGTGCCGGGTTACGTCGTCACCACCTGGTACGCGATGTGGGGCGTGCGCGGCACGCCGAAGGAGGCGCTCGATCGCATGCACCGGGAAACCGTGAAGGCGATGCAGTCGCCCGAATTGAAGCAGGTTTGGGAGAGCCAGGGCGCCACCGCTGGCGGTGAACCGCCGGAGGAATTCGCCAAGCTGGTGAGGAGCGAGATCGACAAGTGGGCGAAGGTCGTCAAGGACTCCGGCGCCAAGATCGACAACTGACCTATTTGGTGCGCACGGCGCCCATCAGGTGGTCGGGCAGCCAGGTCGCGATCTCGGGGAACACGCACAGGATCACGATCGCGAGGAACATGCAGAGCACGTACGGGATGGTCCCCCACATGACCCGGGTCACGGGCACGTCGGGGGCGATCGCCTGCACGATGTAGATATTCAGTCCCACGGGCGGGTGGATCAGCCCGACCTCCATGTTGATCGTGAGGATCACCCCGAACCACACCGGGTCGAACCCCGCCGCGGTAATGATCGGCAGCAGGATGGGGCTGGTCATCAGGATGATCGCCGCGGGCGGAATGAAGAAGCCGCACACGAGCAGAAAGATGTTGATGAGCAGCATCAGCACCCACTTGTTCACGTGCATTTCGGCGATCGACTGCGCAAGCGTCTGCGTCAGGTAGAGCGAAGTCAGCATGTAGCCGAACAGCACCGCCGCGGCGATGATGGTGAGGATCATCACCGACTCGCGCGTGGTGTCGCGCAGGATCTGCCACCAGCTTTTCGCGTCCCACATCCGGTAGATCACGACCGCGCACACCACGCACAAGGCGGCCCCCACGCCGGCCGCTTCCGACGGCGTGGCGACACCCCCGTACAGCACGTACATCACGCCGACGATGATGGCGATGAATGGCGCGATCTTCGGAATCGACTGGAACTTCTGCTTCCAGCTGTAGCGGAAATCGACGGCGTGCGAGCGGAAGCCGCGCTTCCAGATGATGAACAGCGTCCACAGCATGAACAGGCCGGTGAGCATCAGGCCGGGCAGCACGCCGGCGAGGAACAGGCGCCCGATCGAGGTCTCGGTGGCGATGCCGTAGAGGATGAAGGTGATCGACGGCGGGATCAGGATGCCCAGCGTGCCGCCCGCGCAAATCGACCCGGTCGCGACGTCATCGGGATAGCCGCGGCGGCGCATCTCCGGGATGCCCATCTTGCCGATCGCCGCGCAGCACGCGGGCGAGGAGCCCGTGAGCGCGGCGAAGATCGCGCACGCGCCGAGATTGGAGATGACGAGCCCCCCGGGAAGCCGGTACAGCCAGCGGTCGAGCGCCTCGTAGAGATCCTTGCCCGCGGGTGACGAGCCGATCGCCGCGCCCATCATGACGAACATCGGGATCGAAACCAGCGTGAAGTCATTCAAGCCCGCATAGAAGGTCTCGGCGACGACGCGCAACGCGTCGAAGCCCTGGAACAGCACGAGAAAGGCGATCGAGAGCGCGCCCAGCCCGAACGCGACCGGCACGCCCGAAAGTAGCATCGCCAGTGTGATGAGGAGGACCAGCAGGCCCTGTTGGGTCGGGCTCATTCCAGGTGCTCCGCGTCGGGCAGGCCGAAGGGCGTCGTCTCGCGCTTCACGAGCTGGATCAGTTCGGCGATCGCCTGGAGCGTGAGCAGCGTCAGCCCGATCGGCATCGACGAATAGGGGATCCACAACCGCGCCCGCCACATCGTGTCGGAGACCCAGCGCTGTTCCCAGGCCTCCAACCAGAAGTTGAAGGTCAGGATGGCCAGCACGAGGGCGAAGGCGATGGTGACGAAGCTCGACGCGAACGCGAGCCGCCGGCGCGCCTTCGGCCCCATGTAGTGCGGCAGGATGTCGACGTTGACGTGGCCACGCGTCATCAGCACGTACGGGCTGCCGACGAAAGTCGCCCCGATCAGGCAGTAGGTCGTGAAGTCAGTCTGCCAGATCGTGCTCTCGCCGAAGACATAGCGCAGGATCACCATCTCGCAGACGACGATCACCCCGGCCGCGATCAGGCCCGCGGCAATGAAGCCGCACAGCTGCGAGATCGCGCGCATGGCGCGCACGTAGCCTTGCATCGCGTGCCTCCCCTCGTGAATGGAAAAAGGGCGGCTCGCGCCGCCCTTTCGGTCCCCGGTTTTATTTGACCGAGAGCGCCTCTTCGATCAGCTTCCTGCCGTTCGGCACGTCCTTCGCGAACTCGGCGTACGAGCTTTTCTGCGCGACCTTGACCCATTCGTCGTACTCGGCTGGAGTCAGCGTCACGACTTCGACCTTGTGGTCCTTGAACACCTTGACCATCTCGTCGTCCAGGCCCTTCGCCTTATCGGCGAAGAACTGCTGCGACTTCTTGCCGGCCTGCATGAGCACGTCCTGCTGCTTCTTGTTCAGCCGGGTGAAGCTCTTCTTCGACATCAGCACCGGCTCGTACATGAACCACAGAGCGTTGTCGCCCGGAGCGGTGAGGCATTTCACCTGCTCGTAGATGCGGAAGGAAACGAAGCTGCCGGAGCTGGTGTCGGTGGCGTCGGCGACCCCGGTCTGCAGCGCGTTGTACACCTCGTTGCTCGGGACCGAAACGATGGATGCACCCGCCGACTGCCACATCGAGGCGAATGTCGGCCCGGCCGAACGCACCTTCAGGCCCTTGATGTCGTCGGGCTTGCGGATGCAGCCCTTCTTGGAGGCAATGGCGCCGGCGAGCCAAGCGTCGGCGAGCACGACGACGCCCGCCTTGTCGATCTGCGCCTTGATGTCCTTCATGAACGGCGAGTCGTTCATGCGCTGCGCCCGCTCGTGGCTGCGCACCAGGCCGGGCATCAGCGTCGCGCCGAAGGCGCGCTGCTTGCCACTCGCGTAATCGAGCGGGAAAGATGAAATGTCGAGCTGCCCGTTGATGAGCGCGTTCCACTGCTCGTTCGGCTTGAAGAGCGAAGCGCCGGGATACACCTGCACCTCGAGATCGACGTTCGCCGCCTTGGCTTCCTTCGCGACGATCTGAACCATCTCGTCGCGCACGTCGCCCCGCCCGCCGGGGAATTGGTGGGAAGCGCGCAGCGTCGTCGGCGCAGCGAGCGTACCCGCGCTGAGCGCTGCGCCAAGCGCAACGACGATAGCCTGCTCAAGCTTTCTCATGCTTACCTCCTCCTAAAAGGTGACTCATATTATGCCTGCGGCGCGCAGCCGCGCGAGCTCCGTCTCGCTCTTGCCGAGCAGGCCGCGCAGCACTTCGACGGTGTGCTCGCCGAGCACCGGCGGCCCGCGGCGGTATTCGATCGGCGTGCCCGAGAAGCGCATCGGGCTCGCCACCATGGGCAGCCTGCCCGCGGCCGCGTGGTCGAGCTCGATGCGCACGCGGCGCGCCTTCACCTGCGGCTCCTCGAACACCTGCGCTATGTCGTTGATCGGGCCATTCGGCACTCCGGCCGCCTGGAGCAGCTCCAGCCACTCGCGCGTGCTGCGCTTCTTGAAGACCTCGGCGAGCAGCCGCGTCAGCTCGGCGCGGTTCTCCACGCGCTTGCCGTTGGTAGCGAAGCGCGGATCGCGCGCGAGCTCGGGGCACCCGGCCGCAGCGCAGAATTTGTTGTAGAGATTGTCGTTGCCGCAGGCGAGGATCAGCTCGCCGTCGGAGGCGCGGAACGGCTGGTACGGGACGATGTTGGGGTGCAGGTTGCCGATGCGCTCGGGCGGTACGCCGGTGGCGAAGTAATTGGTGTTCTGATAGGCGAGCAGGGCGATCTGCGAGTCGAGAAGGGCAAGGTCGAGGTGCTGGCCGGCACCGGTTTCGGCGCGATGCGCGAGCGCCGCGCAGATCGCGATCGAAGCGTACATGCCGGTGATGATGTCGGCGATCGGCACGCCTGCGCGCTGCGGGCCGCCGCCCGGCGCGCCGTCGGGCTCGCCGGTGACGCTCATCATCCCGCCCATTCCCTGGATCATGAAGTCGTAGCCCGGCCGCTGGCGGTATGGACCGGTCTGGCCGAATCCGGTGACCGAGCAGTAGATGAGGCCGGGATTGAGCTCTCGCAGATCTTCGTAGCCGAGGCCGTAGCGCGCCAGATCGCCGTACTTGTAGTTCTCGATCAGGACATCGCACTTTCTTGCCAGGTCGCGGACGAGCGACTGCCCGTCGGGGTGGGCGATGTTGAGCGTGAGCGATTTCTTTCCGCGGTTTGCCGAGGTGAAGTAGGCGGAATCCTTCGTGTCGCGGCCGTCCGCGTCCTTGACCCAGGGCGGGCCGAATGCGCGCGAGTCGTCGCCCGCGCCCGGGCGCTCGATCTTGATCACCTCGGCACCGAGGTCGGCCAGGTTCTGTCCCGCCCACGGCCCTGCGAGCACCCGGGACAGGTCTAGGACGCGGACGTGCGAAAGCGGGCCAGGCATAGGGGCCTCGGGAACTGAAACGGCGGAGTTTAACGCCTACTGCCGGACGCCGATGTTGTTGTGCACCGTGCGTACGCCGGCGACGCCGGCGGTGATGCGGCCCGCCCGCGAAACGATGTCGGCCGCGTTGACGAACCCTTTAAGCAGCACGCCCCCCTCGTAGGTCTCGACCGAGATCGAGAGCGAAGGGATGCCGCGTTCGGCGAGCAGCGCCGCCTTGACCCGCGCGGTGATCACCGAGTCCTGCAGGATGCGTTTCTCGTTGTCTTCCATGGCGGCGACGTATTCCGCTTCCGATAGCCGGCCGTCCTTGTCCGCGTCGAACGCTGCGAAACGCTTGTGGACCTCGGGATTCGCGAGCGCCTCGACCTTGCTGATGTAGCCGTCGCGATTGCGGTCGAGCGCCACGAAATCGGCGCGCACGGAACTCTGTGACGCCTCGCCGGTGTACTCACCCCAGGCTCCGGCGCTGAGCGACATGGCCAGGAGCATCACGCAAGCGCGCATCTTCATCGTGCAGCCACTATAGGCGTCGGCCCCGTTTCCCCACATGACGTAATTCATGCGCCGCTCCGATCAGGCGTGTCGTCGCTCGGCGACTTGCGTCGCAAGGCCTTGGCCGTTCTAGGCCTACCAGACGCTGACGAGCATGCGTAGCGCAAGGGCGTAGAGCAGGAGCGCGAAGATGATCCTGAGCCGCTTCACCGGCAAGCGATGCGCAAGGCGCGCACCCAGCGGCGCCGCGAGCATGCTCGGGACTACCACGAGAACCAGCGCCGGCAGGTAGACGTATCCGAGGCTCGGCGAGGGCAGGCCCTCGACACGCAAGCCCTGAAGCACGTATCCGAGGGTGCCCGCCAGCGCGATCGGCAGGCCGACGGCGGCCGCCGTACCGATTGCCCGCCGCAATGGCACCCGGCACCAAGCGAGGAAGGGAATACACAGAAAGGCGCCGCCTGCGGCGAGGAGGCTCGCTACCGCGCCGATCGTTACGCCCGCCGTAAAGAGGCCAAGTCCGCCCGGGAGCTCGCGCAAGCGTTTGGGTCGCAAATCAAGGAGGATCTGCGTGGCCGCATAGAACACGAGGCCCGTGAACATCAGCGCAAGCGGGCGCCTCGGGATTATTCCAGCCAGGAGCGCCGCACAAAACGAACCCGCGAGGATGCCGGGCGCCATGGCGCGCGCGATCGCCCAGTCCACCGCCCCGTGCGCGTGGTGCGCCCGCATGCTGGAAACCGAGGTGAACACGATCGACGCCATCGCCGTACCGAGTGCCAGGTGCACGACATGATCCGCCGGCAGAGCCTGCGCGCCGAATACCAGCACCAGCAGCGGCACCATCACGGCGCCGCCGCCGATGCCGAGCAGGCCGGCGAAGAAGCCCACGGCGAGGCCGATGGCGAGGTAAGCGAGCCACCACTGCATCTACGGCGTCCGCAGCAGGTGGGCGGCAAGCTCTGCGAATCCCGCTCCCGCCTCGGCTTTGGTCACGTACTTCGGCTGCAGATCGGGAAAGCGGCGCACGTTCGCCACGCCGACGGAATTATCGAAAAAGCCGAACATCGGCGCGTCGTTCGGCGAATCCCCGGCATAGACCGCGTGGCGGTTCTCGGTTCCGAGATCGACGCCGAAGCGTTCGGAGAACAGCCTGCGCGCGGTGGCGAGCTTGTCGTAGCGCCCAAACCATCCATTGACGTGGATCGAGCTCACCTTGGCGTTCAGGCCGGCGCCGCGCATCAGCGTGACGATGCGTTCCACGGCTTCCGAGGACAGCGGCGCTACATCCTCGCAATAGTCGATAGCGAGGTCGGTCTCGCGGTACGGCTGGTCCGAGGCGAGCGCGGCGCCCGGGACCTGCCGGAGAATCGATTTCGCCAGCTTCTGCAGCTCGCGCCGCTGCCTGGCGCGCGTGGACTCGTCGTCGATGAAGCGCTTTCCAAGCTTGCCCTCGGCGAACCAGAAATAGAATGCGCCGTTTTCGCCGACCACGGCGTCGACCGGCCACATCCGCGCGAGGTGATCGCACCATCCCGCCGGGCGCCCGGTCACGGGAATCACTTTCTTGCCGGCGCGCTGCAACGCTTCCAGCGCGCCATAGGCTTGCGCGCCGAGCTTGCCGAGGGTGGTGACCGTGTCGTCGATGTCGAGCAGAACGAACCGGACCGCTCGCGCGTCAAGCAACTCGAGCGGCTTCATCGCCCCATCGCTTCGGCCACCCGCGCCCGTTGCCGGGCGTCGAGGTGCAGACCGGCCTTGCTCCGGCGCCAGAGGACGTCCTCGGCGCTGCCGGCCCATTCGCGCTCCACGAAGTAGCGCAGCTCCCGCTCGGTGAGGCCCGCGCCGTAGTGCTCGCCGATAATTCCGTCGCCGAGTACTTCGGAGGCGAGCGCGCCGTGGCGCTTGAACGCGCCCTCGACGACCGGGACCGGCAGAGCGCGGTAGCGGCTGAAGATCTCCCGGCGCGCGTCTTCGCGGCTCGTGAAGTCGCTGCCCGGAAGCGGGGCACGCTCGGTCCAGGCTCCCTTGAGTTCGGGAAAGTGGGGGCGCAGCTTGTCCATGACGTGTTCGGCCAGGCGCCGGTAGGTGGTGATCTTGCCGCCGAAAACCGAGAGCACCGGGCAGCGGCCGCCGACCTCATCCAGACGCAGGGTGTAGTCGCGCGTGACCGCCGACGGGTCGCGCGAGCCGTCGTCATGCAGCGGACGCACCCCTGCATAGCGCCAGACGACGTCGGAGGGCTGCAGGGCGCGTGCGAGATAGCGGCTCGCCGCGCGGCACAGGTAGGCCACTTCTTCGTCGCTCGCGGACGCGGCCGCCAAATCGCCCTGCACCGGCACGTCGGTTGTGCCGATGAGGGTGAACCGCTCCTCGAACGGAATCATGAATACCACGCGCCGGTCGTCGTTCTGCAGGATGAAGGCGTGCTCGCCGCTGTAGCGGCGCGGCACCACGATGTGGCTGCCCTGGACGAGGCGCACCTTGTCGGCGCTCGGCTGATCGAGCCGCTCGTTCAGGACGCGCTTCACCCAGGGTCCGGCGGCGTTGACGATGGCGAGCGCATGCAGCTCGTCGCCGTTCGAGAGCCGAGCCCGCCAGCCCTCGGTGCCGCGGGTCGCCCGCAGAAGCTCGGTGCGCACCATCAGGCGCGCGCCGCGCGCCTGCGCGTCGAGCGCGTTGGCCACCACGAGGCGCGAGTCGTCCACGGCGCAATCCGAATAGAGGAATCCGTGCCGCAGCTGCGGGCGCAGGCCATCGCTGTAGGGCGGCGTGTCCAGCCGCACGGGCTGCGAGCCCGGCAGCAGCGAGCGGCGGGCGAGATGGTCGTACAGGAACAGACCCAGGCGGATCATCCATCGCGGACGCAGCTCCGGCACGTGCGGCATCACGAAGCGCATCGGCGAGGTGAGGTGCGCCGCGATGCCGAGCAGGATCTCGCGCTCCGCCAGCGCCTCGGCCACGAGTCGGAACTCGAATAGCTCGAGGTAGCGCAGCCCGCCGTGGATCAGCTTGGAGGAGGCCGACGAAGTCGCCGCGCCGAGATCGCCCTTCTCGACCAGGACGACCGAGAGGCCGCGGCCCGCCGCGTCGCGGGCGATGCCCGCGCCGTTGATGCCGCCGCCGATGACGAGGAGGTCGCAGTTCGCCGCGGGCATGGCGGCGCACTATAGCGCGCCGCGGCCGGACCGACGAACTACGCGTTTTCTACGAAGAACTCGCCTTCTTCACCTGCTCGAGCTGGAGCACCTTGACGCGAACTTCGGGGCTCGCTTTCGACTGCTCGCGCGCCTGCGCCTGTTGCTTGCGCACGCGCTCGAAGGTCCTGCGCACGTCGGTGTCGAAGCTCGGCTTGTACCGGAACGACGAATCGAGGATATGTTTCATGCGGTTTTCGCTCCTACGCTGACCCGCCTGATTCTTTCAAACACCGCCGTGCGGCGTTGCGTGTGCGATTAGTCTCGCCGGACTATTCCAGCCGCGCAAGTCGACATCCGACTACACCTGTAGGAGAAAGGCGACTTCGCGCGCCCGCACCGACGCAATTCTCCGTTTGTCGCGCGCCCTTGCGCGCGTTTCTTCAGAACGCCCTCAACGCTGAAGGATCGTTTGCACGAGCAACTGCCGGCCCTTCCAGTACATGCCGTTCAGGCGCAACTGGGCCTGGGAGATCATCTTCCCATCGCCCGCTCCGAACGCAAGCACGGCCGCCGGCCGCGAGCCGTCTCCCGGCACGCGCTCTATGCGCTCCGGCCGCGGACAGCCGTACTTGACGACGAACTCGGCGAGCTCTTCGTCGGTGACTTCCGGGGCGATGTTTCCGATCCAGAGGTTCATGGCGAGGGTTCCGGCACCCTCATATTGGAGCGAACCGAGCATCGCGGCCATTGGACCAAGGTCCAATGGCCCGCAGCCCGGCTAGCGCTTGCGCAGCTTGCGGATCGCGGCGAGCTGCGCCGCCATGGTCGAAATCGAGGCCTCGGCGATGGCCTGCTCTTCGTTACTCTTGGCGCTGCGGCGGGCCTCCTCGGCCGCCTTCAGCGCCTCCGCGGCCTTGGCCTCGTCCAGGTCGTGGCCACGGATTGCGGTGTCGGCGAGCACCGTGATCACGTTGGGCTGAATCTCGATGATGCCGCCGTTGACGAAGATCAGCTGCTCGTCGCCGCCGCCGGCCGGGACGATACGCACCGCACCCGGCTTGATGCGCGTGATGAGCGGCGTGTGGCGCGGATAGATTCCGAGCTCGCCCGCCTCGCCGGGCAGGACGACGAACTCGGCTTCGCCGGAGAAGATCGACTCCTCGGCGCTGACCACGTCGACGTGGATCGTGGCGGCCATTTACTTCTTGGCCCCGCTTTCATTCCTTGCCGGCGCCTTCTTGTCGCCGGGTTCCTGCAGCTGTTCGCCTTTCGCGATCGCCTCCTCGATGGTGCCCACCATGTAGAACGCCTGCTCGGGAAGCGCGTCGCATTCCCCGTTGACGATCATCTTGAAGCCCTTGATCGTGTCCTTGAGCGACACGTACTTGCCCGGCGTACCGGTGAAGTTTTGCGCCACCGTGAAGGGTTGCGAGAGGAAGCGCTGGATCTTGCGCGCTCGCGCCACCGCCAGCTTGTCCTCGGGCGAGAGCTCGTCCATGCCCAGGATCGCGATGATGTCGCGCAGCTCCTTGTAGCGCTGGAGCGTCGCCTGCACCGCGCGGGTGGTGTTGTAGTGGTCCTCGCCGATGGTGTTCGGGTCGACCTGGCGCGAGGTCGAGTCGAGCGGGTCGACCGCCGGATAGATGCCGAGGGCGGCGATGTCGCGCGACAGCACCACGGTGGCGTCGAGGTGGCCGAAGGTGGTGGCCGGGCTTGGGTCGGTCAGATCGTCGGCCGGCACGTACACCGCCTGGATCGAGGTGATCGAGCCGGTCTTGGTGGACGTGATGCGCTCCTGGAGCTTGCCCATCTCCTCGGCCAGCGTCGGCTGGTAACCGACCGCCGAAGGCATGCGGCCGAGGAGCGCCGAGACCTCGGTGCCGGCGAGCGTGAAGCGGTAGATGTTGTCGATGAAGAGCAGGATGTCGCGCCCCTCGTCGCGGAACGCCTCGGCCATCGTCAAGCCGGTGAGCCCAACGCGCAGGCGGTTGCCGGGCGGCTCGTTCATCTGGCCGAACACCATCGATACCTTGGACTCCTCGAGGTTGTCGGTCTTGATGACTTCGGCCTCGATCATCTCGTGGTAGAAGTCGTTGCCCTCGCGCGTTCTCTCGCCCACGCCGGCGAACACCGACTGCCCGCCGTGCTTGGTGGCGATGTTGTTGATGAGCTCGAGCATGGTCACGGTCTTGCCGACGCCGGCGCCGCCGAAGAGACCGATCTTGCCGCCCTTCGCGAACGGGCAGACGAGGTCGATCACCTTGATGCCGGTCTCGAGCTGCTCGACCGAAGGCGAAAGCTCGTCGAACTTGGGTGCTGCCTGATGGATCGAGCGGCGCTCCTGGGTCTTGATCGGGCCACCCTCGTCGATCGGCCGGCCGAGCACGTCCATGATGCGCCCGAGCGTCGCCTTGCCCACGGGCACCGAGATCGGCTGGCCGGTGTTCTTTACCTTCATGCCGCGGCGCAGGCCGTCGGCCGAGCCCATGGTGATGCAGCGCACGATGCCGTCGCCGAGCAGCTGCTCGACCTCGAAGGTAAGGCCCTTCTCGGCGAAGCTCTTCTCGCCCGAATCCTCGAGCAGCAGGGCGTCGTAGACGTTCGGCAGCGACTCGCGCGGGAACTGGATGTCGATCACCGCGCCGATGCACTGCACGATGGTTCCGTTTGCCTGAGCTTGTGACATGGCCTTTTCCTCAAACGGCGGCTGCGCCGCCTACGATTTCTGAAATTTCCTTGGTGATCGCGGCCTGGCGGTTCTTGTTGTAGATGAGCGTCAGCTCATCGATCAGGTTCTCCGCGTTGTCCGAGGCGGCCTTCATCGCCACCATGCGGGCGGACTGCTCGGAAGCCATGTTCTCGGCCACCGCCTGGTAGATGAGCGCCTCGATGTAGCGCGTCATGACCTGGTCGAGCACCACCCGCGCTTCCGGCTCGTAGATGTAGTCCCATACCGCCTCGGGCGCGCCGAGACGCTCGCCCGCGAGCGGCAGCAGCTGCTCGATCACCGGCTCCTGCTTCATCGTGTTGAAGAAGCGGTTGTAGGCGATCATCAGGCGGTCGAAGCGGTCGGACATGTAGCCGTCGAGCATGATCTTGACCGCGCCGATCAGCCTGTCCATGTGCGGGTAGTCACCGAGCTGCACCGCTTGCGACACGACGTTCGCGCCGAGGCGCTGCATGAAGCCCAGACCCCTGGCTCCGAGCGCGCAGACGTCGATCTCCTCGCCTTGCGCCTGCCACGCCTTGTACTCGGCCAGCACCATTCGCAGCAGGTTGGTGTTGAGCGCGCCGCACAGGCCCTTGTCGGTGGTTACGACGATGATGCCGATGCGCTTCACCGTATCGCGGTCGACCAGGAAGGGATGCCGGTACTCGGGGGTCGCGTGCGAGATGTGCGCGGCGACGTTGCGGATCTTCTCGCCGTACGGGCGCGCGTGGCGCATGCGCTCCTGCGCCTTTCTCATCTTGGATGCGGCGACCATCTCCATCGCCTTGGTGATCTTCCGGGTGTTCTGCACACTCCGGATCTTCATCCTGATTTCCTTGGTCCCGGGCATAAATCAGAATGAGCCGTTCTTCTTCCAATCCTCAATCGCTGCTTTCAGCGCCTTCTCGTCGTCCGCCGACAGGTCCTTCTTGTCCTCCATGGTCTTGACGAGCGCCGCGTATTTCCCTTTGATGTAGTCGCGCATCGACTTCTCCGCGGCGAGCGCTTTCTTGACGTCCACATCGTCGAACAAGCCGTTGTTCACCGCGAACAGAGTGAGCGCCATCTCCCACACCTGCAGCGGCTGGTACTGCGGCTGCTTCATCAGCTCGGTCACCAGGCGCCCGCGGTCGAGCTGGCGGCGCGTGGCGTCGTCGAGGTCGGAGGCGAACTGCGCGAACGCCGCCAGCTCGCGGTATTGCGCGAGCGCGAGGCGCACGCCGCCGCCGGTGTCCTTCCTCTTCATGATCTTGGTCTGGGCGGCGCCGCCCACGCGCGACACCGAGATGCCGGCGTTGATCGCCGGCCGGATGCCGGCGTTGAAGAGATCCGTCTCCAGGAAGATCTGGCCGTCGGTGATCG
>DATMJC010000088.1:0-100070 GCA_035554435.1 Burkholderiales bacterium
AAAGATTATTGAGATCAGACCCATGCGATTCGATAAGTTCACCACGCAGCTGCAGACGGCACTGGCCGAGGCCCAGAGCCTCGCGCTCGGCCGCGACCACCAGCAGATCGAGCCCCAGCACCTGCTGCTGAGCCTCCTCAACCAGGAGGAAGGGGGCGTGGGCTCGCTGGTCGCCCAGGCCGGCGGCAATCCCAATGCGCTCAAGCAATCGCTCGCCCTGTCGCTAGACCGGCTCCCCAAGGTGCAGGGCACGCCGGGCGAGGTTCATATTTCGCGCGACCTGACCAACCTCCTCAACGTCGCCGACAAGGACGCGCAGAAGCGAGGTGACCAGTACATCGCCTCCGAGTTGTTCCTGCTCGCCTGCGCCGCCGACAAGGGCGAAATCGGCAAGCTGCTGAAGGCGGCCGGCTTGGCGAAAGCGGCGCTGGAAAAGGCCGTGGATCAGGTTCGCGGCGGGGAAAAAATAAGTGCTCAAAATGACGAGAGTCAAAGGCAGGCGCTGAAGAAATTCACGCTGGACCTCACCGAGCGCGCGCAGCGCGGCAAGCTCGACCCGGTGATCGGCCGCGACGACGAGATCCGCCGCTGCATCCAGATCCTGCAGCGGCGCACCAAGAACAACCCGGTCCTGATCGGCGAGCCCGGCGTCGGCAAGACCGCCATCGTCGAGGGCCTGGCGCAGCGCATCATCAACAATGAAGTTCCAGAATCTCTTCGCAACAAGACCGTTCGTGTGCTCGACCTGGCCTCATTGCTCGCCGGCGCGAAGTACCGCGGCGAGTTCGAGGAGCGCCTCAAGACGGTGCTGAAGGACCTGGCCAGGGACGAGGGCAGCACGATCATCTTCATCGACGAGATCCACACGCTCGTCGGTGCGGGCAAGGCCGAGGGCGCGATCGATGCCGGCAACATGCTGAAGCCGGCGCTATCCCGTGGTGAACTTCATTGCATCGGCGCCACCACCCTCGACGAGTACCGCAAGAACATCGAGAAGGACGCCGCGCTCGAGCGCCGCTTCCAGCGGGTGCTGGTCGAGGAGCCGAGCGTCGAGGACACCATCGCGATCCTGCGCGGCCTGCAGGAGCGCTACGAGGTGCACCACGGCGTCGAGATCACCGATCCGGCCATCGTCGCGGCCGCGGAGCTCTCGCACCGCTACATCACCGACCGGTTCCTCCCCGACAAGGCGATCGACCTGATCGACGAGGCGGCGGCGCGCATCAAAATGGAAATCGACTCCAAGCCCGAGGCGATGGACCGGCTCGAGCGACGCCTGATCCAGCTGAAGATCGAGCGCGAGGCGGTGCGCAAGGAGAAAGACGAAGCTTCTCAGAAAAGATTGAGTTTGATCGAGCAGGAAATCTCGAGGCTGGAGAAAGAGTATTCCGACCTCGACGAGGAGTGGAAGGCCGAGAAGGCGAGCGTCCAGGGCACCGCGCACATCAAGGAGGCGATCGAGAAGCTGCGCCTCGAGATGACCGAGCTGCAAAGGAAGGGCCAGTACGACAAGCTCGCGGAGCTGCAGTACGGCAAGCTTCCTCAACTGGAAAAGCAGCTGCGGGCAGCGGAGAAGAAGCAGCCCGAGCAAAAACCGAAGCTCCTGCGCACCCAGGTCGGCGCCGAGGAAATCGCCGAGGTCGTGTCGCGCGCCACCGGCATCCCGGTGTCGAAGATGATGCAGGGCGAGCGCGAGAAGCTGATCCGCATGGAGGAGGTGCTGCACCAGCGCGTGGTCGGCCAGGACGAGGCGGTGCGCCTCGTCTCCGACGCGATCCGCCGCTCGCGCTCGGGACTGTCCGATCCGAACCGGCCCTACGGGTCGTTCCTCTTTCTCGGGCCGACGGGCGTGGGCAAGACCGAGCTATGCAAGGCGCTCGCGTCGTTCCTCTTCGACTCGGAAGACCACCTCATCCGCATCGACATGTCCGAGTACGGCGAGCGCCATTCCGTCGCGCGGCTGATCGGCGCGCCGCCGGGCTACGTCGGCTACGATGAAGGCGGCCAGCTCACCGAGCAGGTGCGGCGCAAGCCTTACTCGGTCATCCTGTTCGACGAGGTCGAGAAGGCGCATCCGGACGTGTTCAACGTGTTCCTGCAGATCCTCGACGAAGGCCGGCTGACCGACGGGCAGGGGCGCACGGTCGACTTCAAGAACACCGTGCTCGTCATGACCTCGAACCTCGGCTCGCAGATGATCCAGAGCATGGCGGGCAGCGACTACCAGGTCGTCAAGCTGGCGGTGATGGGCGAGGTCAAGACCCAGTTCCGGCCCGAGTTTGTCAACCGGATCGACGAGATCGTGGTGTTCCACGCCCTCGGCGAGGAGCACATCAAGCAGATCGCGCGCATCCAGCTCGAGACGCTGCGAGGCCGCCTCGCGAAGATGGAGTACGGGCTCGAGGTCGCCGACGCCGCGCTCGCCGAGCTGGCGAAAGTCGGCTTCGACCCGGTCTACGGCGCGCGGCCGCTCAAGCGCGCGATCCAGTCCGAGATCGAGAACCCGCTCGCCAAGGCGATCCTCGAGGGCCGCTTCGCGCCGAAGGACGTCATCGCCGTAGACTACCGCGGCGGCAAGATGGCTTTCGAGAAAAAGAAGAGCGTCAAAGCCGCCGCGTAAAACTGGGTCCCCGCTTTCGCGGGGACGACGAGCAGCTTTTTACTGCCCCATCAGCTTCTCGAGCTTCTGGTAATCGTCGACCGAGCCGTGGCCGCCGGCGAAGCGCTCGGGCTGGATGCCCGCCTTCTTCACGGCGCTGACGACCGAGGCCTGGCCCGCATTCGGCTTCGGCGGGAGCGGCTGGCCCGGGTTCCAGAGGTCGGTCACGTAGCCGAGCTTCGCGTCGGGCACCCACACCATCAGCATGCCCTTGGCATGCGGGTTGTCCATCGCATAAGCCATCACCTGGCGACCCTTGCTGTCGGTCATGACGTGGCTTTGCGGCACTTCCATGATCGGAATGCGGCTGAGGTCCATCACCTTCATGTCGGGATTGCGCGTGGCCGGAGCCCTCAGCACCTCGTTGAAGTGCTTGTAGTTCCCCTGGCCGACGACGAGCGTTGCGCCCTCGCCGAGCACACCGCGCACGCCGCCGGCGTGGTCCATGTGATGGTGCGTGAGCACCACCCAGCGGATCGGCTTGCCCGCGAACTGCGATTTCGTGGCATTGACGAGCCACATCGACTGCGCGTCGGTGACCGGCGCGTCGACCACGATCAGGTGATCGCTCATCTCGACGACCAGGCTGTTGTGCGAGCCGCCGACGAGTTGGAACACACCGGGCGAGAGCTGCTGCAGCCGCAGGCCGGGCGAGCCCTTGGTGTCGTAGCTCACGTTGTCGGAATCCAGATAGGTGCCGATGTACTGACGGCGGATCACCCACTGATAGGGCACGTTGCCGGCCGCGGGCTTGGCCGCATTGGCGAGCACGCCGGCCGGAATCTGGAGGCGTGCCTGGTCGATCGGCGGGTTGATGCGTACCTCGGTGAGTTGGGTTTCCTGCACCACGCGGCCGTTCAGCTGGATGCTGCGCTTCATCGGGATCTTGACACCGCTGAACTCGCGCCAATCGGACAGCACGGAGTCGTAATTCACGTCGCCCCAGATGTTGTCGTAGTCGAGGTTGCGCACGCGTTCCGGCAAACCGGTCTTCGGATCGAACGCGACGATGAAGTCCTGGTACTGCACGGCCGGAAGGCCGTTGATGTCGGCGGCGGGCTTGACTGCGTCGGGATTCGCGAGCATCGCCGACATCAGCCCTGCGATGCCGGTGCGCGTGCGCTCGCGCTGCGTGGTGGCAAGGCGGTAACCCGACATCGAGTGCGCGGGCGGGTTCGCCTTTTGGCTCTCGGCGTTGCGGCCGTTGCTGTCGATGCCGATCACGTAGCCCGCCTGGGGCGTCACGACCTCGCTATAGGTGAAGGTGCGCGCCGTCGGGTAGGCGAAGTTCTTCTGGTAGTCGTACCGGGTCGTACGGGAAGCGATGTCGGAAATCGTGTCGATCTTCCCCTCCGCGGAGAAGCGCGCCTCACCTCCCGGGACCTCGGACTGCTCGGGCTCCCACCATTTCGACGTGGCGCTGGTGCTGATCGTCTTCATGTCGCCGAGGGCCTTGGCGCCGCCCATGGCATCGGCGGCCTTGCTGACCAGGCTCTGCTCTTTGGTCGGGGTGGCGCAGGAACCCAGGATAAAAGCGCCAAAAAGCGCTGCGAGCGCGTACCTCATCGTCTCCTCCTCTAGGGGTGGGCAGGGAGGAGAACACTAGGCCGAAAGGGCTATTCCTTCAAGACATTCCGCAGCGCGCCCTGACGGCTATCTCCTGGCGGTCTCGGAGGGGGTGACCGCCGTGAACTCGGAGCGGCTGATGCGGCCGTCGCCGTCGCGATCGACCGCCAGCCAGTTGGTGCTGAGCGCCTCCACGCTGGTCAGCTCGGTGCCGGTGAGGTAACCGTCGTGGTTTTTGTCCAGGCGGTCGAACAGGGCCTGGCTCGACGCGGCGTCCCGGCGGAAGCTCGGACGCGGGGCGGTCGCGCCGCCCGAAGCGCTCTCTTCCTTGGCCGGAACCGCGCCGGCCGGCTTTTCCTGGGCGTAGGCAGGGGCGAGGGCGAAAAGCGCGAGCGCAAGGAGCAGCTTCATGGGCGCGAGCATAGCCCTGCCATTCGCACGCCGCCGAGCAGGGCGGCATGCGCCGCCCGGCGCATCCTCAGCGCGCGGCGAGGACCGGGAGAGGGGACTCCGCGCGGATCCGGCGGGCCTGCTGGAGGAGCTCTTCCCAAAGGCTATCGGTGTCCTTGCGGAAGATGGTCTCCACGTCGGCGTTCATGACCGACCACAGGCCCCGGTCGATCTCGCTCTTCAGCTCGCCCGGGCGCCAGCCCACGTAGCCGACGAAATAGCGCGCCTCGTTCGGCGTCGTCTCGATGACGTGGTCGATGGTATTCGCCCGAAAGGCGAGATAGAGGTGGTTCATCAGCTCCACCGAGCCGCCGCCCGGGGTTTGATCCGAACGCACCAGCGCCACCAAGGCGCCGCGGGAGAACGGTCCTCCGTAATACACCGGCTCAACGACCTTCTTCGACGGCTCGTGCTCGGGGAAGAGGCTCCCCAGCGAGCGCTTCGTCGGCCGGTTGAGGATGACGCCGACGTGGCCGCCGTTGGGCGCGGGCGCGGCGAGCAGCACCGTCTGCCGGTACTCGAGGTCGCGGAACGCGGGATGCGCCACCAGCAGCATGGCATCTTCCTGCAGTTGCGCGTGCGCCATTCCGGGCGCCAGGCTGGACACGAGAACAAGAACCAGGGCTGTGGCGAAGCGAAGTGCGGCGGTCATGATTTCAGTATACCTGTGGATTTGGCGCCGCTGCCATAGGGTCCGGTTGTCGTACCTTTTAGCTAACGAGCAGGCACCTTGCAGCACTTGAAAGCATGCGCAGGCGCCCGGCTAGCTGAACGCCTGGATGCCTGTCTGCGCCCGGCCGAGGATCAGCGCGTGGATGTCGTGCGTGCCCTCGTAGGTATTGACAACCTCGAGGTTCACCACGTGGCGGATGACGCCGAACTCGTCGGAGATTCCGTTGCCGCCGAGCATGTCGCGCGACACGCGCGCGATGTCGAGCGCCTTGCCGCAAGAATTGCGCTTCATGATCGAGGTGACCTCGGCCGCCGCGCTGCCCTCGTCCTTCATGCGTCCGAGGCGCAGGCACCCCTGCAGGCCGAGCGCGATCTCGGTCTGCATGTCGGCGAGCTTCTTCTGCACCAGCTGGTTCGCCGCGAGCGGGCGGCCAAACTGCTTGCGGTCCAAGACATAGGTTCTAGCTCTGAACCAGCAATCTTCCGCAGCGCCGAGCGCGCCCCAGGCGATGCCGTAGCGCGCCGAGTTGAGGCAGGTGAACGGCCCCTTCAGGCCGCGCACCTCGGGAAACGCGTTCTCGTCCGGGCAGAACACGTCGTCCATCACGATCTCGCCGGTGATCGAGGTGCGCAGGCCGACCTTGCCGTGAATCGCGGGAGCCGAGAGGCCCTTCATTCCTTTTTCCAGAACAAAGCCTCTTATTTGCTCATTCTCCTTCGCCCAAACGACAAAGACATCGGCGATCGGCGAGTTCGAGATCCACATCTTGCTCCCGGTGAGGCTGTAGCCGCCGGAGACCTTCTTCGCGCGCGTCTGCATCGAGCCCGGATCGGAGCCGTGGTTGGGCTCGGTGAGGCCGAAGCAGCCGATCCATTCGCCGCTCGCGAGCCGGGGAAGAAATTTCTTCTTTGTTCCCGAATTCCCGAATTCGTAGATCGGCAGCATGACCAGCGAGGACTGCACGCTCATCATGGAGCGGTAGCCCGAGTCGACGCGCTCGACCTCGCGCGCGATCAGGCCGTACGAGACGTAGTTGAGGCCGGGGCCGCCGTACTCCGGCGGAATCGTCGGCCCGAGCAGGCCGAGCGCGCCCATCTCGCGAAAGATGTTCGGATCCGTCTTCTCCGACCTGAAGGCTTCCAGCACGCGAGTTGCCAGCTTGTCCTGGCAGTAGGCACGCGCCGCGTCGCGCACCATGCGCTCGTCCTCGGTGAGCTGCTGCTCGAGGAGCAGCGGGTCGTCCCAGACGAACTCGGCTTTGGGCTTCTTGATGGGCGCGTTCATCACTGCATCCTTTCGAGGATCACGGCGAGGCCCTGGCCGACGCCGATGCACAGCGACACCGCGGCGTAGCGCCCGCCCGACTGCTGCAGCTCGCGCGCGACCGTGAGCGCGAGGCGCGCGCCCGAGGCGCCGAGCGGATGGCCGATGGCGATCGCGCCGCCGTTCGGATTGACGCGCGGGTCCTTGAAGTCGACCTCCATCAGCCTGAGGCAGCCGAGCACCTGGCTCGCGAAGGCCTCGTTGATCTCGATGATGTCCACCTCTTTTAGCTTCAGCCCTGCACGCTCGAGAGCGAGCGGGATTGCATAGGCAGGACCTACGCCCATGATGCGCGGCTCGACGCCGGCGCTCGCCGCCGACACGATGCGCGCGATCGGTTTCTTGCCTTTCTTCTCGCCCCACTTGCGGCTCGCGATGACCAGCGCGGCGGCGCCGTCGTTGACGCCCGAGGCGTTGCCGGCGGTGACCACGCCGCCTTCGAACAGCGGCTTGAGTTTTTGAAGCGATTCGAGCGTGCTATCCCGGCGGGGATGCTCGTCCGCGTCCACGACGGCAGGAGGCGAGTCCTTTTTCTTCGCCGGAAGCGAGATGGCATGGATCTCGCCCTTGTAGAAGCCCTCCGCCTCCGCCTTCGCGTACTTCTGCTGCGAAGCGAGGGCAAACTCGTCGGCCTGCTCGCGCGACACGCCGAACTCCTTCGCCACGTTGTCCCCGGTCTCGGGCATCGAGTGGTTGCCGAACTGCTTTACGACCTTCGGGTTCGGAAAGCGCGAGCCGATCGTGGTGTCGAACATCTTCACCTCCCGGCTGTAGGGCGAGTCGGCCTTGGAGAAGACGTAGGGCGCGCGGCTCATGCTCTCGACACCGCCGGCGATGTAGAGATCGCCTTCGCCCACGGTGACCGCGCGCGCCGCGTCGACCACGGCCTGCAGGCCGCTCGCGCACAGGCGGTTCACCGTGACGCCGGGCGTAGTCGGCGGCAGGCCGGAAAGCAGCGCCGCGAAGCGGGCGACGTTGCGCGAGTCTTCGCCGGCCTGGTTGACGCAGCCGAGGACGACGTCGCTGATCTCCCTCGGCTCGATCTTGTTGCGCGCCACCACTTCCTTGATCACCTCGGCCGCGAGGTCGTCGGGCCGCAGCGGGGCGAGCTTGCCGGCGTGCCGGCCGATGGGGGTGCGCAGTCCGTCGTAGATGAAGGCTTCGAGCATTTGTTACTCCGCAGACAAGAGGGATATTCCGAGCTTGGCTCGGCGCTTTAGCCAGGGACTCGGGCGGTAGCGCGGCTCCTGGTAGAAATCGTGCATCGCCTCGAGCACGGCGAGGACGCGAGCGGCGCCGGCCGCGTCGCCCATGGCGAGCGGACCACGCGGATAGGACAGGCCCAGCACCACCGCCCGGTCGAGGTCCTCCGGCGTGGCGATGCGCATCTGGGCGATGTCGCAGCCGACGTTGACGATGTGCGCGACGACGCGCTGCGCCACGAAGCCGGGCGAATCCTTGATCACCGACACCGGCACGCCGTCGGAACCGAGCAGAGAATGCGCCGACTCTTTCACCTCGTGGGTCGTCACAGGGGTCGGCATCAAGGTCCTGCGCTTGGAAAAGCCAAACAGCGGGTCGACGGCGAGCGTGCGGCGCGGATCGAGGCCAAGCTCGAGCGCGCTGGTGGTCGCATCCTTGCCGAGCGGAGCTACGAAGCACACGGCTGCCGCGTCGGGCTTCGCCGTCATGCGCGCTTCGAGCTTGCCGAGCAGCTCCTTCAGCTCGGGGACTGCCCACACCGATTCTGGTTTTTTTGCGTTTGGAATCGGCTGATCCGGCGCCGGCTCCGCGGTTCCGTCCTTCCCATAGCTATACCACCCTCTGCCCGTCTTGCGGCCGAGCAGGCCCGCGGCGACACGCGGCTCGCACAGGAACGAGGGCTTGTACTTCGGCTCCTCGAAGTACTGCTGGTACATCGATTTCATGACCGCGTGCGACACGTCGAGCCCGACGAGGTCCATCAGCCCGAACGGGCCGAGGCGGAATCCGGCGGCGTCGACCAGGATGCGGTCGATGGTGGAGAAATCGGCGACGCCCTCCGAGAGGATGCGCAGCGCCTCGGGCACGTAGGCCCGGCCGGCGTGGTTGACGACGAAGCCCGGCGTGTCCTTGCAGGCGATCGGCGTGTGGCCGAAGCGCCGCGCCAGCTCCGAGAGCGCGTCGGTCACCCAATGCTCGGTGAGCTCCCCGGCCACCACCTCCACGACCTTCATCACCGGCACCGGGTTGAAGAAGTGGTAGCCCGCGACGCGCTGCGGCCGCTTGCAGGCCGCCGCCATGGCGGTCACCGAGAGCGAGGAGGTGTTCGAGGCGAGTACCGTATCGGGGCCGACGACGCCCTCGAGCCGCGAGAAGAGCTCGCGCTTCGCGCCGAGATCCTCGACGATCGCCTCGACCACGAGCTGGCAGGGCGCGAGTGCCTCCAGGCGCTCGACGACCTCGATGCGCCCGAGGGCGGCGTCGGCGGCGCCGCGCTCGAGCTTGCCCCGCTCGGCCAGCTTTCCAAGGGTCTCGCCGATGGCGGCCTTCGCCCTTCGGGCCGCGTCGGGCTGAGCGTCGAACACCAGGGTGCGCATGCCGCATTGGGCTAGCACCTGGATGATGCCGCGGCCCATGGTGCCCGAGCCGGCGACGCCGGCGACCAGATCGGCGCGGGAAATATCTAACATGAAAGGGGAAAACGTATTGTAGTAGCTATAATCCACCGAGAGGATACGGAGGAGGCTCTCGAAAATGAGACGCATGCTTGCGGCCGCCGGGTGCGCGCTGCTGGTCGGCACCCTTTGGGGAACGGCGTTCGCGCAGCCCTTTCCTTCCAAGCCGATCACGCTGATCGTGCCGTGGCCCGCCGGGGGCAGCACCGACCTCTATTTCCGCAAGCTCGGCGAGGTCGCCCAGCGCCCCCTCGGCCAGACGCTGGTGATCGAGAACCGGCCCGGCGGCAGCGGCATGAACGGCCCGGCGACCATGGCCAAGACCGCCAGGCCCGACGGCTACACGATCTCGCAGCTCACCATTTCCGCCTTCCGCATGCCGCACATGCAGAAGGTCGACTGGGACCCGATCAACGACTTCACCTACATCATCGGCCTCGCCGGCTACACCTTCGGCATCGTGGTGAAGGCCGATTCGCAGTTCAAGACCTTCAACGACCTGATCGCCTACGCGAAGGCAAATCCCGGCAAGCTCTCCTACGCCACACCCGGAACCGGCACTTCGCTGCACCTGGCGATGGAGGAAGTCGCCGCCAAGGCCGGCGTCCAGTTCCTGCACGTCCCGTTCAAGGGCTATGCCGACGGCGCGATCGCCCTGATGGGCGGCCACGTCATGCTGCAGGTCGATTCCACCGGCTGGGCCAAGCAGGTCGACGCCGGCGCGCAGCGCCTGCTCGCGACGCTGGGCGACAAGCGCACGCGCTGGAATGCGCCGACGGTGAAGGAGCTCGGCGTCGATACCGTGTCGAATTCGCCGTTCGGCCTGGTGGGCCCGAAAGGCATGGCGCGGGACACGGTGAAGATCCTGCACGACGCGTTCAGGAAATCGCTCGATGATCCCGAGTATCTGAAGGTGCTGGCGCAGCTCGACCAGCCCGGCTGGTACAAGTCGAGCGAGGATTACGCGAAGTGGGCTGCCGAGACCCTGCAGGCGGAACGCGCCACCATCGAGCGCGTAGGACTGCTGGTGAAGTAGGCGTTGATGATGAAATACGAGGGGGCGTCATGAAATACCAGAGAATCCTGCTTGCGTACAACGGCTCCAAGGAAGGCAGGCGCGCGCTGCTCGAATGCGCCGATCTCGCGAGCTTCCTCAAGGCCGAGACGCATCTTCTCGCCGTCGCGAGCATGCCGCCGAGCCTGTTCCTCACCGAGGGCTTCGTGCCCGAGGAGCTGCTCGAGGAGGAGAAGAAGCGCACCCAGACCGTCCTCGACGAAGGCATCCGCAAGCTGCGCGAGGGCGGCTTCAACGCCACCGGCCATCTCGCGGTCGGCGAGCCGGTGGAGGAGATCTGCCGCCTCGCGAAGAGCCTGCGGACCGACCTCATCGTGGTCGGCCACAACCAGAACACTTCCTTCGCGGCGCGCTGGTGGAAAGGCTCGGTCGGGGCCTCGCTCCTCGATTACTCCCCTTGCAGCATCCTGATCGCCCTGTCTCAGACTTGATGTTGAAAGGCCGGCTCGAAGACGACCGGATGCTGACGGGTCGGGGACGCTACGTTTCCGACTGGAATCTTCCCCGCCAGGCGCACGCGTATTTCGTGCGCTCGGACCGCGCACACGCCGAGATCGTTTCGATCGACAAGGATGCCGCGCTCCGGAGCCCCGGCGTGCTTGCGGTGTTCACCGGCGAAGATCTCAAGGCGCTGAAGTCGCTGCCGGCCGCTCTGCCGGTGAAGGGCCGCGGTGGCAGCGAGCTGATCAATCCCGGACGGCCGGCGCTAGCGCAGGGCCGGGTGCGCTTCGTCGGCGACGCGGTGGCGCTCGTGGTCGCCGAAAGCGCCGCGGCGGCGCAGGACGCGGCCGAGCTCGTCACGGTCGACTATCGCGATCTTCCGGCGGTGATCGAGGCCACCGAGGCCGTCGCGCCTGGCGCTCCTTTGGTCCACGAGAGCGTGGCGGGCAACGTCGTTCTCGATTTCGAGTCCGGAAACGAGGCATTGACCGGAAAGGCTTTCGAGAGTGCGGCCCGCGTGGTGAAGCTGAGCGTCCACAACTCGCGCGTGGTCGGAAACCCGATGGAGCCGCGCGCCTGCCTCGCCGCGTATCTGCCGGAAGAGGGGATGTACCACCTCTACACGTGTACGCAGGGCGCGCCGATCATGCGCAACCAGCTCTCGGCCGTGCTCGGCGTACCGCCGGAGAAGATCCGCGTGATCGCAGAGGAAGTCGGCGGCGGCTTCGGCGTGCGCTTCAACCTCTACCCCGAATACTGCGCGGCGCTCTTCGCCGCGAAGGCGCTCGGCCGCCCGGTGAGGTGGACCGGCACGCGCTCGGAGGTGTTCCTCGCCGACGAGCAGGCGCGCGACGTGCTCTCGCACGGCGAGCTCGCCCTCGACGCCGCGGGGCGCATCGTCGGGATGCGCTTCGACATGCTCGCGAACCTCGGCGCCTACCTCGCGCCGACGGGACCGTTCATCAACACGATCGGCATCGTGAACTGCATCTCGGGGGTCTACGACGTGCCGGCCACCTACGCGCGCATCCGGCTCGCGCTTACCAACACGGCGCCGATGGCGGCCTATCGCGGCGCGGGGCGTCCGATCATGTCCTACGCGATCGAGCGCCTGGTCGAGCATGCGGCGAGCGAGCTCGGCGTCGACGCGGCCGAGCTGCGCCGCAGGGGCTTCATCCCGAAGGACCGCTTTCCGTACCGGATTGCCGCCGGCTTCGAGTACGACTGCGGCGACTTTGCGGGAGTGCTGGAGAAAGCGCTCGCGGCCGCGGACTGGGACGGATTTCCCGGAAGAAAGGAAGCGGCGAAAAAGCGCGGACGACTGCGCGGCCGCGGCATGTCGACCTACATCGAGGCGACCGGCGCCGGGTTTGCGCCGCAGGACCAGGTCGAGCTGCGCTGGCAGTTTGACAAAAGCGGCGATGGCACGCTGACCCTCTACGCGCCCACGCACAACCACGGCCAGGGGCAGGAGACGACCTTCGCGCAGGTGGTGACGCGCGAGCTGGGCGTGCCGCTCGAGCTGGTGCGCCTGCGTACCGCGGGTCCGGAGTTCTATCTGACCGGCAACGCGACCGGCGGCTCGCGTTCGCTCCTTGCCGTGGGGAGCGTGCTGATGCTCGCCGCGCGCGAGATGGTGAAGAAGGGCCTCTCCGTGGCGGCCGAGGAGCTCGAGGCGGCCCAGGCCGACATCGAGTTTGCCGCGGGAAGCTACCGCATCAAGGGCACCGACCGCGCGATCTCGATCCAGAGCCTCGCGCAAAGGCGCGCCGGCGAGCTTGACATCGCCTACGCCAACAAATTCGGCGCCACCTTTCCGAACGGCTGCCACATCGCGGAGGTCGAGATCGATCCCGAGACCGGCGAGGCGGAGATCGCGTCCTACGTCGCCTGCGACGACGCCGGCAACATCGTCAACCACCAGATCGTCGAGGGACAGGTGCAGGGCGGGCTCACGCAGGGCGCGGGGCAGGTCTTCAATGAGCTCGCGGTGTACGACCGCGAAAGCGGCCAGCTCCTCACCGGCAGCTTCATGGACTACGCGATGCCGCGCGCCGGGCTCGTGTCCAACCTGAAGCTGCTGGACCACCCGGTGCCCACGCAGCTCAATCCGCTCGGCGCGAAGGGCGTGGGCGAGGCCGGCGTCACCGGCTCGCTGCCCGCGCTGATGAACGCCGTGGTGGACGCGCTGCGCTCGGCCGGGGTGAGCCACTTCGAGCTTCCCGCGACTCCGCAGCGGATCTGGCAGGCGCTTCGGCAAGCACGCTCCTGAGCGCGTCCAGGGCCCCCGAACGGTGGCCCTGACGCCAGACGAGCCGGGTGGTCGAGGCCGCGATGTCCTTCGGCAGGGGATGGATGCGCACTTCGCGCTCCGGACGCAGCGCGCGGATCACCGAGCGCGGCACCACCGCGATGCCGCTGCCGGCTGCGACGCAGGCTACGATGGCGTGGTAGGAGCCGTATTCCATGACGCGCTCGGGTGACACGCCGGAGCGCCCGAGCCAGCTTTCCAGGCGCAGGCGATAGGAGCAGCCGGCGGCGAAGGCGAGCACCGGCAGGTGCGCCGCGTCCTTCGCGCCGCGGATCGCGGCGAAGCCCTTCGGCGCGATCAGCACCAGCTCCTCGCTGAAGACGGGCAGCGTCTCGAGCCCCTGAGCGGTGAACGGCTCGGCGACGAACGCCGCCTCGACCTCTCCGCTCAAGACTCTTCCCACCAGAGCGCCGGAAGTGCCCGTCACCAGCTCGAGGCGCACCTCGGGATACGCGAGGTGGTAGCGCGAGAGCACCGGCGGGAGCCGCGTCGCGGCGGTGCTCTCGAGGGAGCCGATGCGCAGCACCCCGCGCGGCGCACCGCTCCGCAGCGCGGCGCGGGCCTCGGACGAAAGCGCGAGCAGGCGCTCTGCGTAGGCGAGCAGCGTGCGGCCTTCGGACGACAGCTCGAGGCGCCGGTTGCGGCGGTGGAAAAGCTGCGCGCCCAGGCTCGCTTCGAGCTGCTTCACCCGCGTGGTGATGTTCGACTGCACGCGGTGCAGGCGCGCCGCGGCCTTGGTGATGCCGCCCGCTTCGGCCACCGTTTTGAAAATCTGCAATGCGATGAGGTCCATGCAAAGAGTATAGGGGATACCAGTTCTCGTTTCGTGATGGACTTCTTCTGAATTATTCATTTTTCATGAACAAGAGGCCGATCTACACTGCAACCCATGTCGCCGGCCGCGGTGGCGGCGGCGGGCCTTGCCGCGCTCGCGGCCGGCATGGGCATCGGCCGCTTCGCCTTCACCCCGATCCTGCCCCTGATGCAGGCCGAGGGCACGCTCACGCTCGCGGGCGGCGGCTGGCTCGCGGCCGCGAACTACGCCGGCTACCTCGCCGGCGCCCTGACCGCGACGCTCGTTTCGGCCTCCGTCGCGCTGCGCGCGGGCCTGGCGGGGATCGCTCTCTGCACGCTCCTCATGGGCATCGATGCTCATTTCGCAGGCTGGATCGCGCTGCGCGCGGCGGCCGGAGTGGCGAGCGCGTGGGTCCTGATCCACGTCTCGGCGTGGAGCCTCGCGCGCCTGCCAATCACGCGCCCGGCGCTGAGCGGCACGGTGTACGCGGGCGTCGGCGTCGGCGCGGCGCTCGCCGGTGCGGTGTGCCTCGCGGCGTTGCGCTTTCATCTCACCGCGCGCGACGTCTGGCTCGTGCTGGGAGCGATCGCGCTCGCCGTCGCGGCGGCGCTCTGGCCCCTGTTCGCCGAAGGAAAAAGGGCGGCTGCGCACGCCGCTCCCCTTCGATGGAGCGGCCAGTCGCTCCTGCTGGTGGCGTGCTATGGCGCGTTCGGCTTCAGTTACATCATCCCCGCCACCTTCATCCCCGCGTTCGCGCGCGAAGCGCTCGGCGATGCGGCGCTCTATGGCTGGGCCTGGCCGCTCTTCGGCGCCGCGGCGGCCGCCTCGACCGTGGCGGCCGCGCCGCTAGTGCGGCGCTTCGGCGCGCGCAGCGTATGGATCGAAGGCCACCTCGTCATGGCGCTCGGGCTCCTGGCGCCGCTGGTGCTGCCCGACGCGGCCGGCATCATGGCCTGCGCGCTGTGCGTAGGAGTGACCTTCATGGTGATCACGATGGCCGGCCTGCAGGAGGCCCGCCGGCTCTTCGGCACCGGCGTGCTCGCCGCCATGACGGCCGGTTTTGCCGCCGGGCAGATCGCGGGACCGGCCTTCGTCAGCGTTCTTTCCCATGCCGGCGGGCGGCCGGAACACGCCTGGATCGGCGCGTGCGTCGTGCTGGTGGCAGCCGCGGCGGCGCTTTTCTTTCGGAGACCTCAGCCATGAACGATCGCATGCCGCCGCTTGCCCCCGAAGCGATGTCCGAAGAGCAAAGAGCTGCGGCGGCCGAGCTCGCTGCGGGGCCGCGAGGCGGCGTGCGCGGGCCGTTCGTTCCGCTCCTGCGCAGCCCCGAGCTCATGCGGCGCCTGCAGAAGGTCGGCGAGTACCTGCGCTACGAGAGCGCGCTCGAGCGCCGCCTGGGCGAGTTTGCGATGCTCATCGTGTCGCGCCAGCTCACGCAGCAATTCGAATGGCAGGTGCACTATCCGCTCGCTATCTCCGCCGGCCTGGCGAAGGAGACCGCGGACGCGTTGGCGCGCGGTGCCCGTCCGCGGGCGATGCGCGAGGACGAGGCGGCGGTGTACGACTTCTGCAGCGAGCTCCTGCACGTCCACGGAGTTTCCGAGGACGCCTACGGCGCAGCGCTCGCCCACCTCGGAGAACGCGGCGTGGTGGATCTGATCGGCCTGGTCGGCTATTTCATCACCGTATCGCTCGTCCTGAACGCCGCCCATACGCCGGCTGTCCCGCGGCCGGGGGTAGAGCCGTTGGAACCATTCCCGAGCTGACCGGAGCCGGCGCGGCCTCTTTTTTGCTGGGGCCGGCTATGCTGCTTGCGCCGCTCAGGCGGATCTACACGCTCTTCCAGGAATCGTTCGAGGCCTGGACGGAGGACTACGCCCCCAGCATGGGCGCGGCGCTCTCGTACTACACCCTGTTTTCCATCGCGCCGCTGCTCTTGATCGTGGTCGGGCTGGCCGGGCTGGTGTTCGGCCCGGATGCGGCACGCGGCGAGATCTTCGGACAACTGCGCGGCCTGATGGGCGACCAGGGCGCCGCGGGGATCGAGCGACTTCTCGCTGCCGCCGACAAGCCGGAGGGCGGCCTCATCGCGACCGTCACCGGCTCGGCAATGCTCGTCCTCGGCGCGATGTCGGTGTTCGGCGAGCTGCAGAACGCGCTCGACCGCATCTGGCGCGCGCCGGCGCGCAAGAAGAGCGCCGGATGGTGGAACCTGCTGCGCTCGCGGCTGCTGTCCTTCGGCATGATCCTCGGCATCGCGTTCCTGCTCATGGTGTCGCTGGTGGTGAGCGCGGTGCTGTCGGCGCTCGGCCGGTTCTGGAGTCCGATGTTCAAGGAGTGGGAAACGGCCGCGCACCTGATCGACATCGGCGTGAGCTTCGGCCTCGTGACCGTGCTCTTCGCCATGATCTACAAGCTCATCCCGCGCGTGCGGATCGCCTGGCGCGACGTCTGGGTCGGCGCCGCGGTCACCGCCGGCCTGTTCGCGGCCGGCAAGTTCCTCATCGGCCTGTACCTCGGCAAGAGCAGCGTCGCCTCTGCGTTCGGCGCCGCCGGGTCGCTGGTGGTCATGATGGTATGGGTCTACTACTCGGCGCAGATCTTCCTGCTTGGCGCCGAATTCACGTGGGTGTTCGCGCATACCTACGGCTCGCGCCGCGGCGAGCGTCGGCCGCGCCCCGAGGACTCCGCAGCGGTGGTCCCGGCCCGTCCGACGGGCCTCGCCGGGGACGCGCGTTAGTCCAACCGGACTAACGGCAGCGTCGCGGGCGGACTATCGACGCGTACCCGGCTCTTAACCTATTGCCCCCAATATCGTCATAGGCAAGAGTGCGCACGTATGGAGAGAGTCTGGACAGCGGCGGCATGCGGCATCATCGCGATGCTGCTCGCGCTCGCCCCGCGCGTGGCCGCCGCGCAGTTCAGTCCAGGCTCCGGTTCCAATCCGTTCGATCGCGTCGATTCGCCGGCGCTCGCGCAGAGCTTCGGCGGCGGCCCGGTGCGCAGCCTCGAGCGCGACATGCAGGCTGATTTTTACGCGCTCGGCGCTTTTGCGGGGAGGAAGAGCGTGGATCGCTACGAGCGCGTGGAGGTCGAGCGCCCGCAGCCCTGGCAGTTCTACGGCCGGCTCGGGCCGATGTACTTCCAGAACCGGCTGGACTCGAGCGATTCACGCACGCAGTTCAGCTTCCGCGGCACCGGCCCGAGCCTGGGCGGGCGCATCTACATCGGCATCCACCGCACCTGGTAGGTCTGTTAGCCGCCCTGAAGAGGGACCGGCCCGATTTTTCTCGGTTGTGAAAGCGGCGCCGCCGGCCTTGCTTTGGGCGCGGCTTCCTTGCGGCGGTACCGGCGCAGGAAGTCGGGCAGCCAGGGCCGCGCGGCGAGGAGCAGCGTGATGGGGCTGCGCTCGCTCGAGGGGAGCGCGGCGTCGTCGTTGCGCATGCCCGAGAACTCGGCGGCGGTCTTGCGCAGGCGGGCGAGGAGCGCGCTCACCGAAGGCTTGGACAGGGCGCCGTTGGCGAGCACCATCAGCTCGTGCTCGCCGTCGAAGCTCGAACGGAAGAAGTCGCCCACGCCCTGCGCCTTGAAGAAGCGCTGGATCGGCCCGTCCGGGATCCAGGCGAAGGCCCGGCTCACCACCAGCCGGATGCGGTTGTTGGGCATGAGCTCGATGAATTTCAGCCGGTCGAGACGCGCGAGCAGGCGGGTGCACTCGGCCGCGTCGAGCTCGAAGAGCGCCACCATTTCCTCGAACGAATAGTGGTTGAGGGAGAGCAGCGCCACCAGCATGAGCTTCTGGTTGTCGACGAACTCCTTTTCCTGCTCGTAGGAAAGCTGCGAGATCACCGCATCGGGTGCGCCAAGCGAGCGCGCGACATCCGAGAATTCGATGCCCGCCACCTCGCAGATCGCGTCGATCCTCGACAGGGTGAATTCTTTCTGCGAAAACATGCGCTTGACGCTCGCTTCGCTCATCCCCAGGCGCTTGGCCACGGTGGCATAGGTGATGTTGCGAGCGCGCAGCTCCCGCTTCAGGTTTTCGACCAGCGCTGCCGTTCTTGCCATTTTGCCAACCCCCTCTGGACGCATTATCCAGAAAAAGCCGGGGGCGGCTTTAGCTCTTTGTCCGGTTTCGCCTAAGTGACCAGGGCGTACCAGAACTCGATCGGCTCGGAGGTGCGGGCGCGGGGCTCGCCGATCGAGACCACGCCGTGCTCCGGGAGCGCCACTTTCTCGTTGTGCACCACGATCTCCCGGCCGTCCGCGATCGCGACGTAGGTGCCGTTGCTGCTGTGGTCGCGCAGGACGAAATCCCCGCCGCAATGCTCGATCGTGCAGTGCTGGCGCGAGGCGGCGAGGCCCGCCAGGACGATGTCGCAGTCGTCCCCGCGGCCGAGCACGACGGTTTGCTTTTCCCGCGAGCACACCGCGAGCTGGTCGCCGCAGGTCAGCCTGAGCACTGCCATGGCCGTCCACCCGGCGGGGCGCACGCCGATCTGGTGCCAGGATGCCACCTCGCAGACGTCGGGCTGCTCCGAGGCCGCCTCGCGCGTGGTGTGCACGCGCTTCGAGAAATGGCGGAACGCCGGATTGAGCTGCTCGGCCGTGCCGAGCGAGGTGATGGTCTGGCCGTCGTGGGCCTGCTCGACCATGCGCAGCGCGAGCCTGACCGTGTCGTCGCCCAGCGCGCCCCTCACCACCGGGCCGCTGTGGAACGCGATATGCACCCCGATCTTGATTCCGTCGATGGGCGCGAGCGCGTCGATCTTCGCCTGCATCTTCGAGGCGGCGCTCGCCGCGGCGTCGGGGCTCGCGAACACCACCATGAGCTTGCCGCCGATCGTCTTGACCACGCGTCCACCGGTTGCTTCCGCGATACTGACGACCGCCCGTGCCAAGGCTTTGCGGGACGCTTCGCTGCGCTTGGTGCCGCTGGAGGGCTCTGCAAACAAGACGGTCGCGGTCCTGTTGGCTTGCATGCCTACAGTTGTACCAACCGGAACGCCGGGCCGAGTATGAAATAATCGCCGAGCAGGGTTCATGCCAGTGCTTCGTTCGTGACCTAATCGAGGATTGCTGCTGCGCGCTCGTGACCTAATCCCCACCGCATGAAGATCGGCTTGATCGGAATTGGGCAGATGGGACGAGAAATGTCAGTCCGGCTGATCGACGCCGGTCACGAGCTCGTCGTCTGGAACCGCAGCCCCGCGGCGGCCCGCAAGCTCGGCGATCGCGCCCGGGTCGCCGCCGAGCCCGCCGAGGCGACCGATGCGGAGGTCGTCATCACCATGCTCGCCGACGACGCCGCAGTAGAGGCGGTGTGGCTTGCCCCGCGCATGAAGGCGAGTGGCGTGCATCTCAACATGGCGACCGTGAGCCTCAGGGTCGCGCGCGAGCTCGCCGGGCTGCAGGAGGACTACGTCTCGGCGCCGGTATTCGGGCGCCCGCAGGCCGCGGCGAAGGGGGAGCTCGACATCATCGCCGCCGGTCCGGTGGCGGCGCTCGAGCGCTGCCGGCCGGTGTTCAAGCCGCTCGCGCGCCAGGTGTTCGTGGTCGGAACGGATCCGGAGCACGCCAACGCGGTGAAGATCGCGCGCAACTTCCTCCTCGCCACGGTGATCGAGAGCCTGGGGGAAGCGTTTTCGTTGATCCGTGAAAGCAAGGTCGCCCCGGATGTCTTTCTCAATATCATCGCGAGCACGTCGCTCGCGGCGCCGGCGTACAAGAACTACGGCAAGCTCATGGTCGAGCGCGCCTACGACCCGGCGCAGTTCTCGATGGAGCTCGGACTGAAGGACGTCGAGCTCGCGCTCGCCACGGCGCGGGAAAAGGGAATTGCGCTTCCCAGCGGCGAATTGATCCGGGAGCATCTCGTGCGAGCCATCGAGCGCGGACACCGCCGCAAGGACTGGGCCGGGCTCGCCGAGCTCGGCGGCGCTACAGAATCCGGTTGAACCAGAGGAGCGACAGGCCGGCGGAGACGAGCATCGTGAAAGCCGCAAGCGCGGCGAAGAGCGCCGTGATCTCGGTCTCCTTGCGCTCGAGCACGAACTTCGAGTTGAGCGACTGGTAGATCTTCTTCAGGTCGACCGCGGTCCCGGCGTAAAAGTACTCGCCGCCGGTGAGATTCGAGATCTGCTTGAGCGTCTCCTCGTCGAGGCGCACCCGCATCGACCAGCCTTCGCCGACCAGGATCTCGCCGTTCGGCGTGCCCACGCCCACGGTGTAAACCCGGATGCCGCGCTCCGCGGCCATGCGCGCGGCCTCGATCGGATCGGGCTCGGTGGTCGCCTGCCCGTCGGTGAGCAGGATGATGGCGGCGGACTTGTACGAGCCGGGCGGCACGGGCTTGGGCGGCGCCTTGTCGGCATCGCGCGGTCCCCCGGCGAGCGGGCCGCCGGGAAAGCCGCCGGGTCTCTGGCCGGGCGCATTCATGCGCGGATTGGTCGCGCGCAGGTCGAAGTCGACGTCGGGGAAGATGGCCTTGAGCGCGACCAGGATGCCGCTGCCGATGGCGGTGGCGCGCTGCAGCTGCAGGCGGTCGATCGCGGCGTGCAGGTCCTCGCGGCTGTTCGTGGGCGGCTGCACCAGCGACGCCGTTCCGGCGAAAGCGACGATGCCGACGCGCGTCGAGCGCGGCTGCTCGTTGATGAAGGTCTTGGCGGCGTTCTGCGCCGCGGTCATCCGGTCGGGCTCGACGTCCTTCGCGCGCATGCTGCCCGACACGTCGAGAGCGAGGATGATGATCTCGTGCTGCGACGGCAGCCGCACCACCGCGGCCGGGCGCGCCACCGCCGCGATCATCACGACGAGCGCGAGGAGGAAGAGGAGCGGCGGCACGTGGCGCCTGAACCGGCCGCTCGAGCCCATCGCCTCGCGCACCATGGTCAGGCTGGCGTAGCGCAGCGCCGCCCTGGCCTTGCGCCGCAGGATGAAGAAATAAAGTGCCACCAGGAGCGGCACCAGCGCGAGCAGCCAGAGGAATTCCGGCCACAGGAAGGTCATCGCACCGCCTCCAGGTGCGCAGCCCTCCGCGCCGCCTTGGCCGTCGCGCCCGCGGCGAGCTGGGTGCGGCGCTTGCGCAGGTCGGCGAAGCGCAGGATGGCGTCGGCGAGGGCATCGTCGGTGGCGAGCTCGAGCGCGTCGACGCCGGCGTCGCGGAACGCCTCGCGCAGCTCGAGCTCGCGGCGGCGCGCGAGCTCCGCGAAGCGCTTGCGGAAGCCCTTGTCGTGCGTGTCGATGAAGAGCTGCTCGCCGGTCTCCGCGTCCTGCATCACGAACAGGCCAATGTCGGGCAGCTCCATCTCGAGCGGGTCGTACAGGCGCACCGCGATGACCTCGTGGCGGCGCGCGAGCAGCGCGAGCGGCTTGGCCCAGCCCGGGGCGCTGATGAAATCGGACACCACGAACACGAGCGAACGGCGCTTCACCACCGAGAAGCCGCTGTGCAGCAATTCCTCGAGGCGCGTTCCGCCGGAGCGCTCGAGCCGCGGCCGCGATGCCATCGCGCTCATGAGGTGGAGCACGTGACGCCGGCCGTTGCGCGCCGGGATCACCTTGTCGACCCTGTCGCCGTAGAAGAGCGCCCCGACGCGGTTGCCGTGACGCGTGAGCAGGCGCGCCAGCACCGCGACGAAGTCGGCCGCAACCGAGCGCTTGCGCACCTCGCCCGAGCCGAAGTCGATCGACGGGGAGAGGTCGAGCAGGAACCACGCGTTGATGTCGCGGTCCTCGTTGTATTCGCGCACGTAGGGCGTCTGCAGGCGCGCGGTGACGTTCCAGTCGATGTGGCGCACGTCGTCGTGGTACTGGTACTCGCGCAGGTCGGCGAGGTCCAGGCCGAAGCCGCGGAAGAGTGTCCGGTAGTCGCCGTGCAGCAGCCCGTCAAGACGGCGAATAACCGTCCATTCAAGCTTCTTCAGCAGCTTCTCAAGATCCCGCGGCGACTGCTGCTCTGACATGTTCCAAAGGCTTCTGGGGGGCGGGAATGTTCTGCATGATGCGCTGGATGATCTCGTCGGGCGCGAGCGCGTCGGAGAGCGCCTCGTAGGAGAGCACCAGGCGATGGCGCAGCACGTCGGGCGCGAGGTCGGTCACGTCCTCGGGCAGCACGTAGCTGCGGCCGCGCAGGTGCGCGAGCGCGCGCGCCGCCTCGATGAGATGGATCGAGGCGCGCGGGCTGGCGCCGTAGGTGATGTAGCGCGCGATGCTCTTGATGCCGTACTGCTCGGGGTCGCGCGTTGCCGCGGCCAGGCGCACCGCGTACTGGATGAGCGAGGGATCGACGTAGGCGCTGCGGCATTCGCGCTGCAGCGCGCCGAGCTGCTCGGTGGTCGCCACCTCGGCCACGTCGAGCGCCGGTCCGGTGACGCGCTCGACGATCACGAACTCCTCCTCCTCGCTCGGGTAGCCGACCAGCACCTTCATCATGAAGCGGTCGACCTGCGCCTCGGGAAGGGGATAGGTGCCTTCGGTCTCGATCGGGTTCTGCGTCGCCATGACGAGGAAGGGCTCGGGCACCTTGTGGGTCTCGCCTGCGATCGTGACCTGGCGCTCTTGCATGACCTCGAGCAACGCGCTTTGCACCTTGGCGGGGGCGCGGTTGATCTCGTCGGCGAGCAGCAGGTTGCAGAACACCGGCCCGAGCGAAGTCGAGAAGTCGCCGCTCTTCTGGTTGTAGATGCGCGTGCCGACGAGGTCGGCGGGCACGAGGTCGGGCGTGAACTGGATGCGCTTGAACGAGCCGCGCACGGTGCGCGCGAGCGTCTTGACCGTGAGCGTCTTCGCGAGCCCGGGCACGCCCTCCACCAGGAGGTGGCCTTGCGCGAGCATCGCCACCATCACGCGCTCGAGGAAATGGTCCTGCCCCACTACCATCTTCTTCACCTCGTAGAGCACGCGCTCCATCAGCGTGGTGACCTCCCGGCTCATGCTGTTTCTCTCCTCAGAACGGCGACAGGCCGACCGCGCCCGCGGCCGACTCGATGGGAACGGCGAACCCGATGCCGATGAAGACCCGCTGCTCGGTCGGGTTGAGTAGCCCGGTGACGATGCCTACCACCTCGCCCTCCGCGGTCACGAGCGGCCCGCCCGAGTTGCCCGGGTTGGCGGCGGCGTCGAACTGGATGAGGTTGGTCAGCACGCGCTTGCCCTCGGGCGAGCGGTATTCGCGGCGCAGGCCCGACACCACCCCCGCCGACACCGAAGGGCCGATGCCGAACGGGAAGCCTACCGCCATGACGTCGTCGCCGAGGGCGAGATCCTTGGTCGAGCGCATGGTGGCCGCGGTGAGGTCGTCCGGGATGGTCTTCGCCTGCAGCACTGCCAGATCCTGGTCGGGGTGAAGTCCCACCACGGTACCCTCGGATTCCAGGCCGTCGAAGAAGACGAGCTGGAGCTTGGTGGCGTTCGCCACGACGTGCAGGTTGGTGAGGATGACGCCGGTGTCGACGATCACCACCCCGGTGCCGACGCTGCGCTCCACCTCGTCGCCGTTCTCGTCGATGCCCATGCCGCGCACGCGCACCACCGCGGGGCGGATTGAGTCGTAGGCCTTCGACATCCGCGAGGGCAGGGTGTTGTTCTCCAGCGTACGCATCACCGCCGCGTCGATGTCCTGCTGGGTCAGCTCGCGCGGCCCCGGCGCGTTTGTCGCGTGGAGCAGGACAAGCGCTGCGGTCACCGCGACGCCGGCAGCAAAGCCGAGCGCGGCGCGATGCCGCGACACGAAGTCGCGCACGCGCGACGGCTTCTTAGCTGTTGTTACAGGTAAAACCGGTGCCTCGCTCGGCGCGCTTTGGGTGGCGGGCCGGCTAGAACGGCTATAAAGGGTGGCTTTACGCACTTCTATCCAGTCGACTCCGTTTCGCTGCTACAGTTCCGCGCCAATGATCGCTCCACATTCCACCACTCGCGTGCGCACCACGCACGTCGGCAGCCTGATCCGGCCGGCCGAGCTGCTGCAGTTTATCCGTCCGAAGCAGGCCGGGCAGCCCTACGACGAGCAAGCTTACGCCAAATGCCTGCGCGCGAGCGTCGAGGCGGCGGTCCGGCGCCAGGTCGACGCCGGCATCGACGTGGTCAGCGACGGCGAGTTCGGCAAGTCCATCAGCTGGTCACAATACGCCCTGGAACGCCTCTCCGGGTTCGAGCGCCGGGCCGCCCGGCCGGGCGAGCACGGCTTCAACCGCGGCGCCGACCGCGCCCGCTTCGCGGAGTTCTACCGCGAGCTCGACGCCGCCGAGGGTCCGCCCGCGGCGGTCGGCGCGAGCGCCGGCGTGGCGGTGTGCGTCGGGCCGATTTCGTACACCGGCCTCGCGGAGCTGCGGCGCGACATCGAAAATTTCAAGTCAGCTTTGGGTCAGGCTGGCGCGCAGCGAGGGTTCCTGCCGGTCGCCTCGCCCACGAGCGTGATCCCCGACCGCAGGAACGAATACTACAAATCCGACGAGGAGCTGCTCCACGCGATCGCCGACGCGATGCGAGCGGAATACCGCGCGATCGTCGACGCCGGCCTCGAGCTGCAGCTCGACGACGCGCGCCTCGCGGTCACCTACGACCGCATGGTGCCGCCGGCGAGCTTCGCCGATTACCGCAACTGGGTGGCGATGAACGTCGAGGCGATCAACCATGCGCTCGCCGGCATCCCCGAGGAGCGGGTGCGCTATCACGTCTGCTGGGGAAGCTGGCCCGGTCCGCACGTGACGGACGTGCCTTTCAAGGACATCGTCGACCTGGTGCTCAAGGTAAAGGCCGGGACCTACCTCATCGAGGGCGCGAACCCGCGCCACGAGCACGAATGGCGCGTGTGGGAGAGCGTCAAGCTTCCCGAGGGCAAGGTGCTCGCGCCGGGGATGATCAGCCACGCCACCAACGTGGTCGAGCATCCCGAGCTGGTGGCGCAGCGCATCGTGCGCCTGGCGCACCTGGTCGGGCGGGACCGCGTCCTGGCGAGCACCGACTGCGGCTTCGCGCAGGGCCCGTTCCACCGGCGCGTTCACCCCACCATCATGTGGGCGAAGCTCGAGGCGCTGGCCGAGGGGGCCCGGATCGCCTCGAAAGCGCTTTTCTAGAGAAGAACTCGAAGTCGATTTCCGGCTCGCGGCCGGACACGATGTCGGCGAGCGCACGGGCGCTGCCGCAGGCGTGAGTCCAGCCGAGCGTGCCATGCCCGGTGTTCAGGTACAGGTTCGCGTAGCGCGTCGCCCCGATGTACGGCACGTTGGAGGGCGTCGCCGGCCGCAATCCGGTCCAGAACTGCGCGCGCTCCATGTCGCCCGCGCCCGGAAAGAGCGCCTCGGTGCGCCGCAGGAGCGCCCGGCAGCGCACCTCGTTCAGCTCGGTGCTGTAGCCGTTCAGCTCCGCGGTGCCGGCGATGCGCAGCCGATCGCCGAGCCGCGAGAAGACGAGCTTGTACTCGTCGTCGGTAAGCGAAACCGAGTAGGCCTTCGCCACGTCGGCGACGGGCACCGTGGCCGAATAGCCTTTCGCGGGATAGATGTTCAGACGAATCCCCACCGTCTTCGCCAAGAGGGGACTGTAAGCGCCGAGCGCGAGTACATATGCGTCGGCCGTCAGCATCTCGTCTTCGAGGCACACCCCGGCGATGCGCTCGCCCTCGTGCGCGAGAGCCGAAATTGTTTTTCCATACAGGAATTTCACTCCACGGGAGGCAGCAAGCCGGGCGAGATTCTGCGTGAATTTGTGCGCGTCGCCCGACTCGTCGCTCGGCGTGAAGCTTCCTCCCACGAGAAGGTGGCGCGCGCTCTTCAAGGCCGGCTCGATCTCGATGCACCTCTCCGGCGCGAGCATCTCGATGTCGCAGCCATGCTCGCGCATCACGCGCGCGGGCTCGAGCGCCGCATCGAGCTCGCGCTCGCTGGTGTAGAAGTGCAGGATGCCGCGTACGAGGTGGTCGTAGGCGATGCCGGTCTCCGCGCGCAGCGCCTGCAGCGTGGCGCGGCTGTAGAGTCCCAGAGTCACGATCTGGCGGATGTTGTGCCGCGTGCGCGCGGCAGTGCACTCGCGCAGGAACGAAAGTCCCCACAGCCACTGCCTGAGATCCGGCCGCAGGCGAAAGAGCAGCGGCGCGTCCTCGCGCGCGAGCCACTTCAGCACCTTGAGCGGCGCTGCGGGGTTGGCCCACGGCTCGGCGTGCGACACCGAGATCTGGCCGCCGTTGGCGAACGACGTCTCCATGCCGGCGGCGTCGCGCCGCTCGAGCACGGTGACCTCGTGGCCGGACTTGCTGAGAAACCATGCGGTGGTGACGCCGACGACGCCGGCGCCAAGGACGAGGACTTTCATGACGGGCTCCTCTTCAAGGGTTGGCGAGAAATAGCTGCCTTCTCGCGCCGCTCCCTCTGTCCCTTGAGGTTGCCCTCTACCTGAGAGATTCAGCCCCTGCTTGCTCGGGGCCTTGCTCCTTCGGTGAGCGGATCGCCTGTGACTACGACCCGCTGCTCTCCAGAATTCGGCTCATGTCCGCGCCAGTTCATGGGCCTGAGCGGTTACGGGAGATTTCGCCTTCGGCGGCGCCGCGTCCTGCTGCGGCGACTCTCCTGGAACGGACAGCTGCAGTCTAACATTCGGCCGTTCGCCCGCCGGTGAAGTTTTCCGCGGCTGTTGTCGCCCGGCGACGAATAAAGCCGCATTTCCAGTACCTGGAGTGAAAAAGCTGATCATGAAACGGCCGCCCGAGGGCGGCCGTTTCTGCATTGCATTGCGACTACGGTAACTACTTCGTGCTGCCCGAGCTCGAGCCCGAGGACGGCGAGGCGCCGCTGCTTGTGCCGCCTGGGGCGCTCAGGGTGCCGCTGCCCGAAGTGCCTCCGGCGCTTGGCGACGACGGCGTGCCGGCGGTCTCCTTCTCGCCGCGCACTTCGATGTCGACGCGGCGGTCGGGCTGCAGGCAGGAGATGAGCTTCGAGCCCTTCATGCCCTTGCACTGGTCGCCGGTGACAGGATCGCTTTCGCCACGACCCTCGGAGCGCACTTTGCTGGTCTCGATGCCTTTCTGGGCCAGGTATTCCTTGACCGCGGCGGCGCGCTTCTCGGAGAGCTGCTTGTTGTACTGGTCGTTGCCGATGCGGTCGGCGTGCCCGATCGCGTTGATCAGCTGCACGTTCGCGCCCGTCAGGCGGCTGGCGATGTCGTCGATCTTCTTCATCCCCTCGGGTTTCAGCTCGGCCTTGTCGAACGCGAACAGCACGTCGGACGAAAGGCTGATCTGCTCGATGAGCGGCGGCTGCGGGGGAGGCGCCGTCACGAGCGGGGTGGGCGCAACTGGGGGAGGCGCCGCTACCGCTACCGGGGGCGGAGCCGCTACTTGCACGACGCGCACCGCGTCGCACGGGGCAGCGGCCTTCTCCGGTGTCCAGTCGGTGGTCTTCCAGCACAGGCCGTAGGGCGAAGTCCAGACCTGGTTTTGCGAGTCGGACACATAGCCGGGCGCCGCAGCCTGCGCGGTGCCGGCGAGCGTGGCCAGCGCGAACGCGACTGCGGCTCCGGTCAGTTTGAGATTGAAACGATGGGTCATGCGCGTCTCCTTGGGCAGACGTTGCGTTTGGGGTTGCCGTTCCAGGCGCCAACGACTGCGCCGGGCAGACAAGACACAGCAAACGTCGTGCCGCAGTCACAGTCTGCGCGGCACCCGGGGAGGGCCGTCAGGCCTTCGGCGCAGCGCCGGCGACGCCGTCGAGGCGCGCGCCGTTCGGTGAAGGATGCGACATCTCGGCGGAAATGAAGCGCGCGAGCGCGATGATGAGTCTCTGCCGCTCGCTGGTGAGACGCTTCGGATCCTGCAGGGTGAGCTGCGCCTGCTCGACGATCTGGTTCAGCTTCGCGACTACGTTGTGCTGGTTCATTTTCCTACCCGTTGCTGAGAAGCGGGAGCACGCTACCAAATCCGGCGCGCGCCGTGCGAAGCGCGCGCGTCGTTGTGGCCGCGCAGCAACATCGCGTCGCCGCGCGGCGTCGCGTTTGCGGGACTAAAGCTTGCAAGCGGCTTCGTAGACGAGGCGAGCAGCGGCGGCATCGACGACCGCTTGGCCAAGCGATTTGAAGATGATCGTCGATCCCGGCGCGGGGGGCGGACGCGTTCCGGCGAGGATCTCGCCGAGCTCGGCCGACACCTGAGCCCCTGAGAGGATCACGTCGCCGGATTCCTGCGCCGCGGCCTCGTAGCTGTCGGCGATCAACACGTTCGCCATCGCTTCGTCGTCGAGCTCCCGCCAGGCGGGGCGCGGCGCGCCCACGGCGGCAACCAGAGCGCCGCGCCTGAGCCACGCCCCCTTGAGCACCGGCTCGCGCGCGGTGGTGACGGTGCAGACGATGTCGGCGTCCCGCACCGCTTCTTCTGCGGTACTTTTTGCAAGACCTCTAACGTCAACGGCACAGCGCGCGACGTTCTGGGGATTGCGACTCCAGACGCGGATTTCCGATACCGGACGCACGGCGCGCAGCGCGGCGGCATGGGTGCGGGCCAGAACGCCGCTGCCGAGGAGGGCGACGGTCTTGGGCGAGCGGGAGGTGAGGCAGTCGACCGCCACCGCTGAGGCGGCGGCGGTGCGCAGCGCGGTAAGCCAGGTGGCATCCATGACTGCGAGCGTGCGGCCGTTGACTGCGTCCATGAGCACGATGGTCGCCTGCATGGTGGGCAGGCCGCGGCCGGCGTTGCCGGGAATCTGGGTGATCAGCTTGATCGCGAGCAGGCCGCCGGCGAGCGCCGGCTTGAGGAAGAGCACGCCCTGGTCCGGCGGGATCTCCATCACGCTGCGCAGCGGCTGCACCACGCGGTGCGCGGAAAGGTCGATCAGCGCCTCGCGCACCGCGGCGATGAGCGGCTCGAGGCCGAGCAGGCGGCGAACCTCGGCGTCGGCGACGTGCAGAGTCATGGTTGAATCCGCATTCTATGCGTGCGGACATCGCCGTCCTCGGCGCCGGGATCGTGGGGATCTGCGTCGCGCTGCACCTGCAGAAGCGAGGCCGCGCGGTGGTGCTGCTCGACCGCCGCGGCGCCGCCGAGGAGACTTCCTTCGGCAACGCCGGCCTGATCCAGCGCGAAGGCGTCTACCCCTACGGCTTTCCGCACGACTTCGGCGCGCTCATCCGCTATGGCTTCAACCGCACCATCGACGCCTACTACCACCCGAGCGCGCTGCCGAAGCTCGCGCCGTTCCTGCGCCAGTACTGGCGCTACTCGCGCCCCGCACGCCACGCGGAGGTGGCGCGGCGCTATTCGAAGCTGATCGAGCACTGCGTCACCGAGCACCAAGCGCTAGCCGAGGAGGCCGCTGGGACGCAATTCCTCCACCGCACCGGCTGGCTCAAGGTGTTCCGCACCGAGCGCGAGCGCGACCTGCGTCTCGAGGAGGCGGCGCGCTGGAAGCGCGAGTTCGGCATCGATTACCGTGCGCTCGACGCGCGCACGCTGCGCGAGCTCGAACCGCACGTGGCGCCAGTCCTCGTGGGCGCGCTCCATTGGACCGAGCCGGTGAGCGTCGACGATCCGCACGGGCTCGCGCTCGCCTACCTCGCGGCTTTCGAGCGCCTGGGCGGCCGATTCGTGCAGGGGAATGCCGCCAGCCTGGAGCCGGACGCGGACGGCTGGCGCCTGCGCAGCGCGCAGGGCGACGTCTTCGCGCGCGAGGCGGTGGTCGCACTGGGTCCCTGGGCCGACGTGCTCACGCGTGCGCTGGGCTACGACCTTCCGCTCGCTGTGAAGCGCGGCTACCACATGCATTACCGCCCGGCGGGGACGGCGAAGCTGAACTACCCGATGCTCGACACCGAGCGCGGCTACTTCCTTGCGCCGATGCGCCGCGGCATCCGCCTCACCACGGGCGCGGAGTTCGCGCTGCGCGACGCCATCCGCACCCCGGTGCAGCTCGGACGCGCCGAGCCGATCGCGCGCGATCTCTTCCCGCTCGCCGAGCGGCTCGATACCGAGCCCTGGATGGGCGCCCGGCCGTGCACGCCCGACATGCTGCCGGTGATCGGACGCGCCCCGCGCCATCCCAATCTCTTCTTCGCCTTCGGCCACGCGCACCACGGCCTCACGCTCGCGGCGGTCACGGGAAGGCTGGTGGCCGAAATGATGACCGGCGAGGCGCCGCTCGTCGACCCGGCGCCGTATTCGCCGGCGCGCTTCGCATGAAGCTCGCGATGCACCGGAACTCGCTGTTCGCGATCCTGCTGCGCTCGCCCTGGTGGGCGAGCCTGCTCGTCGCCGTCGGCATAGTGGCGGTGTTGCGGCTGGTGCTGGCGGACATCTATGCATTGTTCGCCGCGCTTCCGTTCATCGTGGTCGCCGCCTATGCCGCCTTCCAGCAGCTCCGCGCGCCCAGCGCCGCGAAGGTCGCGCAACGGCTCGAAGCGCTCCGCGCCCAGCCCTGGGAGGAATTCGCCGGCGCGGTGGAGTCGGCCTTTCGACGAGAAGGCCATGCGGTAAGCCGCCTCGACGGCAGGGAGGCCGACTTCGAGCTGACCAAGTCCGGGCGAGTGTCCCTGGTGAGCTGCAAGCGCTGGAAGGTGGCGCGGACCGGCATCGAGCCGCTGCGCGAGCTCGATGCCGCGCGACGCAGGCGTGAGGCGCACCACTGCATCTACATCGCTGCGGGCGATGTTACCGAGAACGCTGTCGCTTTCTCGGCAAAGAACAACGTTACCCTGCTGCGCGGCGCCGAGCTCGTAACGCTGCTGAAGCGCTAACTGCGTTCGTTCTAGCCGAAAAGCTTCACGAGCTGCACGACAGCGCCGAGCAGCCGGCACGGTGCCGAGCCCATTCGGGCCGCCGCTCGGCGAGCGCGTCGTTCTCGGGCTGCTCGTCGTAGGGCCGCGCGAGAACCCTCATCAGGCGCTCGAGCACCGAGCTGTCGCCCTTCCCGAGCGCATCGATGGCGAGTTGCGCGAGATAGTTCCGCGGCACGTATTTCGGGTTCGCGCCGTTCATGCGCTGCACGCGCTTCTCTCTGTCTTCGTCACGGACGCGAGCGGCGTAGTGCTCGAGCCAGCTTTCGAGTCGCGGGCGCGGCTGGTCGGCATAGAACGCGCGCCGCAGCGGCTCGAGCGAGGGTTTGTCCGGAGTGACCGCGGCGAGATTGCGGAAAAACAGAGTGAAGTCGGTCTCGGCCTCGGCAAGGACGTCGAACATCCCGCGCAGCAGCTCGACGTCGCCCTCGTTCCACGACGCGAGGCCGAGCTTCTCCATGAACGCGCGCTGCCAGCCGGAGTTGAAGGTTTCTGCGTACAACACCAATCCGTCTTCCAACCTTTCCTTCTGAGCCAGGGGCAGAAGCGCCTCTGCGAGCCGCGCGAGGTTCCACTGCGCGATGTGCGGTTGCTGGCCATAGGCGTAGCGCCGCCCCTGCGCGTCGGTGGTGTTCGGCGTCCAGAGCGGATCGTAGCCCTCCAGCCAGCCGTACGGACCGTAGTCGATGGTGAGGCCGAGGATCGACATGTTGTCGGTGTTCATCACGCCGTGCACGAAGCCGAGGCGCATCCAGTCGACCATCAGCACGGCGGTGCGCCGGCAAAGCTCATGGAAAAATTCGGGATAGGTTGCGCCAGCGTAGTGCTCCCGAATCACGTAATCGGCGAGCCGCTTGAGCGCGTCGAGCTCCTGGTGCGCCGTGTGGATCTGGAAATTGCCGAAGCGCACGAACGACGGCGCGACCCGGCACACGACCGCGCCGGGCTCGGGCTCGGGGTTGCCGTCGTAGAACATGTCGCGGATCACGCTCTCGCCGGTCGCGACGAGGCTGAGCGCGCGCGTCGTCGGCACGCCGAGCCAGTGCATCGCTTCGCTGCAAAGAAATTCGCGCAGCGACGAGCGCAGCACCGCGCGGCCGTCGGCGGTGCGTGAATAGGGCGTCTTGCCCGCCCCCTTCAGCTGCAGCTCCTGCCTGCGGCCATCGGTGGCGATGATCTCGCCGAGCGTGATGGCGCGCCCGTCGCCGAGCTGCCCGGCCCAGTGGCCGAACTGGTGGCCGCCGTAGCGCGCGGCGTAGGGATGCATTCCTGGAAGGGTCTTGCTTCCTCCGAGAATCTCCGCGTCCACTGCGGTGGGATTACTCGGACGCGCGATGCCCAGGTATTCACCAAGGTCATCTGACCAGGCGAGCAGACGCGGAGCAGCGACCGGCGTGGGATCAACGCGCGTGTAGCTCGCCTCGCTCACTGGCCGAGGCACATTGGTCAGCACCGGGTCCGGTGGAAGATCGCGCACGTACGTGTTCTCGAACGCCACGTGCTCGAGAGAGACGGGGGTGGATTCGATCTTGGGTCGCGCGGTCATGAAGTCAAAAACGCAAAGAGCATTCCCGCATTATGGCAGTATGCCCGCCATGCATCGCGTCGCCATCCGGCAGGAGATCATCGACCGGGTGATGGCGCGCCGCGGCAGGCTGCGCTGGTTCGACCGGCTCGACGCGGCCAAGACCGCGTTGGTGACCGTGGATATGCAGAGCACGTTCTGCGCGCCGGGTGGTCCGGCCGAGGTGCCGGCAGCGCGCGGCATCGTCCCGAACATCAACCGCCTGAGCGCCGGCCTGCGCCGCCTCGGCTGCCCGGTCATCTGGGTGCTGCATGCCAATACGCAGAGCAGCGGGCGGAGCGACTGGCCGCTGTTCTTCGAGCACGTGGTCGCCGCCGAGGTGCGTGAGCGCACGCTCGAAAGCCTCGAGCCCGGCCGCCAGCAGGTGTGGCCGGAGCTCGACACCGCCGCGGAGGACATCATCATAGTGAAGAACCGCTACAGCGCGCTGGTGCCGGGCTCTTCCACGCTCGAGCGGGTGCTGCGGGCGCTGGGCGTCGACACGCTTCTCATCGCGGGCACCAAGACCAACGTGTGCTGCGAGTCGACCGCGCGCGACGCGATGATGCTCGACTTCAAGGTCGTACTGGTGTCCGACTGCTGCGCGGCGCTTTCGGACGACGAGCACCGCGCGACTCTCGAAACCCACATCCAGCAGTTCGGCGATGTCGCGACCGCCGAAGAGGTGCTGAGGCTCCTGTCATGAAAATCACCTGTCTGCCGAACGGGCCTTACTTGCTTTCCAAGGATGAAGTCAGCTTGCGACGCGAAGACGGCACGACGTTCGAAGCCCGCTCGGGCGTGGCGCTATGCCGCTGCGGCGGCTCGGCCAACAAGCCGTTCTGCGACGGCACGCACCGGAAGAACGGCTTCTCCGACCGCAACATGGCGGACCCCGCCCGCGACCGCAGGGTGGCATATGCCGGCAAGGGGATCACGATCTTCGACAATCGCTCGATCTGCGCTCACGCCGGTTACTGCACCGATGGCCTGGCGAAGGTGTTTCGCATGAAGGCCGAGCCCTGGATCGACCCCGACGCCGCGGCGGTCGCGGAGATCATCGCGACGATCGAGAAATGCCCTTCGGGTGCGCTGAGCTACGCGATGGGCGGGATAGAGGCGCCGCCGCCGCGACGCGAGCCGACGATCACGGTCGTGAACGACGGACCCTACGCGGTGACCGGCGGGGTCGAGCTCGCGGGCGTGCGGCGCGGCGAGGGCGCTTCCGAGGAGCACTACACGCTGTGCCGCTGCGGCGGGTCGAAGAACAAGCCGTTCTGCGATGGCACGCATTGGAGTATCGGGTTCAAGGATCCATAGGTGCGCGACGTCGGCTGCCGTTGTTATAGAATTTTCGTGCAATGCGCAGACGTCTGAGGCGTTCGATTTGCATTCTTCTCCTCGGGGCCATCGGGTTCTGGCAGGTGAGCCTCGTAGTTGCGGCGTGCGAAATGGACCGCGCGGATCTCGCTCAAGTGCTTTCAACGAAGGGCGGCGGGGAATGCTGCGACGGTGCCGCGATGGACGACGGGATGCCGATGGCGGCTGCATCCTGCGTCGCGCACGCTACAAGCGACCTTCAAATCCTTGGAGTGTCGCTGTCCTTGGATCATCCGCAATCGGCTGTGGTCGCACTCTACGTGCCGCCTCGGCATCCTCCCGCGACAAAGGGCCGAGTGCTGGCCCGATCACCCGCGGTTCCGCCTCGAATACTGCTTCACTCGTTCCAGGTCTGATCCGTTTCGCCGGAAGGCGCGCCTAGCTGGTTCGTTCGGGCTTGCGGCTGCCCGTGTATCAACGCCATTCGGAGAACGGAATGTACTACCTGACGTGGTTCAGTGCCCTCGCATTTGGGCTGTTTTCGCTCGGAGCGGATGCGGCGGCCGATGCTAAGCGCGGCGCAAACATATCTTGGACAATGCCTCGGGTGCCACTCAACCGAGCCGGGAGAGCATCTGACCGGACCGAGCCTTGCGAAGGTGATCAATCGCAGGGCAGCTTCACTGACTGACTTCACGCGTTATTCGGACGCGCTTAAGCGCTCCAACCTTACTTGGAACGAGGCAACGCTAGACAAGTGGTTGGCAAATCCGGCGAAGGTGGTTCCAGGCACCAGCATGACTTTCCCGGGAATCAAGGACAGCCGGGCGCGCCAGGACATCATTGCCTTCCTCAGGGCGACCGACGAAGGTAAAGCCCCGAGCGCGGAGGGCCGGGGCGGCAAGATGGGAGGCATGCAGGTGCGCAAACCGAACCTGAAGGAGGCCCCGGCAGCGGGCCAAGTGCGCTCGATGCGCCACTGCGGGGATACGTACGCCGTGGAAACAGCGGACGGCAAGACGGAAAAAGTCTGGGAGTTCAACCTGCGCTTCAAGACCGACTCGAGCAAGCTCGGACCCGAGCGCGGCAAGCCGGTCGTGGTCGGTGCAGGCATGCAAGGCGACCGTGCCTCCGTAGTGTTTTCGAATCCCGCCGAAATCAGCGCTTTCATAAAAGAGTCCTGCCAATGATCAAGGTTCTGGTTGCCAGCATTGCCCTTTGCTTCGCCGCGCTTGCGCATGCTCAGGTCACGCTCGTGCACGTACACGGACTCTCGTATAGCGCTGATGGCAAGCGCCTGATGATTCCGAGTCACTTCGGTCTTGCGATCTATGAGAACGGAAAGTGGAGCAAGGCGCCCGGCCCGGAGCACGACTACATGGGATTCAGCGGCACCGCGCGGCACATCTACAGCAGCGGCCATCCCGCTGCCGGTTCGGGCCTGGTGAATCCATTTGGCCTTCTTCGCAGCCGCGACGGCGGCAAGACCTGGGACAAGCTCGGCCTGGAGGGCGAGAGCGATTTCCACTTCATGTCGGCGGGATGGAACAGCAATGCGGTCTACGTCTGGAATACCGAACCGAATTCGCGCATGCGCGCTGCGGGGTTGCACTACACGCTGGACGATGGATCTGCCTGGAAGCGGCCGAGCGCAAACGGAGTCTCCGGCGATCTTCGCGCACTTGCAGTTCATCCCGACCACGCAGCCACGCTGGCGGTCGCAACATCTCAAGGCTTGTTCGTATCGAGCGATCATGGCGAGCGCTTCGACAGGCGCGCCGATGGACCCGCGTTCGCGCCGTTCTTCGACCTGGACGGAAAGCATGTTTGGCATGCTCGATTTGCAGCCGGAAAGCACGTCCTTGTCCGCATGCCGATTGGCGGCGGGCAGCCGGTGCAGGTCGCCTTACCGCGAATTCAGGACGACGCTGTCGGTTTCCTTGCGCAGAACCCGGTTGCGCCGAAGGAGTACGCCATCGCCACCTATCAACGCGACGTGTACGTGTCCAAGGATGGAGGACGATCGTGGAAACAAATTGCGCGTCGCGGACAGACGAACCTAGTCGCGCCTGCCGGACCCGCCTCTGGAAATGGCCTGAACCACCAACACGACAAGCGTGACTAGAAGGGCGACGAGCAACACGCCACCGAGCATGCCCATGCCCATCATCATGCTCATCATGGAGTGCATTGCGCCGGTCATCATGCCGCTTGGACGCAAATGGCTGTTGATCGTTCCTTTGGCGTGCGCTCTCGGCGGCTGCGGCGATCGGTCCGCGCCCGGCGATGACCCGCGCGCCGACCCGCGTGACGGTCAGAGGGTTGCGCTTGGCGCCAGGGTATACGCTCAACAGTGCGCGACCTGCCACGGCGCGAAGCTGGAAGGACAACCCGGTGGAGGAGGCACCTTCCAAACGGTCGCATGCCCGCACCGCCGCACGATGAGAGCGGCCATACTTGGCATCATCCCGATAGCTTGCTGTTCGGAATCACCAAGCGCGGCTTGATCCCGCCGTATGCGCCCGCCGATTATCAGAGCGACATGCCCGCGTTCGGCGGCAAATTAAGTGATGACGAAATTTGGGCAGTACTGGCGTTCATCAAGAGTCATTGGACTTCGAAGGAAGTCGTGGAGACGCGCGCCGAGATGATGCGCAGTGCGCCGAAGCGCTAAATTGGCCGCTAAATGTGGTGGCGGGCGGCTATGATGCAGCGGGACCCGAGGAAGAGGATCGCGCAATGCTGAGACTCTGGATGACTTTGCTGCTCGCCGTCGCGACGCCCGCGGCGCTTGCGCAGCCTTACCCGACCAAGCCGGTGCGCATCGTGGTGCCGTTCGCGCCTGGCGGCGGCGTCGACGTGACGGCGCGTATCCTCGCGCAGCGCCTCACCGAGGGCCTGAAGCAGCCGTTCGTGGTCGAGAACCGCACCGGCGCGAGCGGCATCATCGGCACCGAGGCGGTAGTCAAGTCCGCTCCCGATGGCTACACGCTGCTCGCCGGCTCGCAGACCACGCAGGCCGTGGTCCCGGCCATCTACAAGGACCAGGTGCGCTACGACACGACGCGCGATCTCGTCCCGGTGGCAGAGATCGCGCGCGCGCCGTTCCTGATCGTGGTGCATCCGTCGCTGCCGGTGAAGTCGGTCGGGGACCTGATCAAGCTCGCGAAGGAGAAGCCCGGCCAGGTGAGGTTCGGCGCCGCCTCCGGCGGTACGCCGCACATGGCGGGAGAGCTGTTCAAGCTCGCGGCCAAGGTGGACTTGCAGTTCGTCCCCTACAAGGGAGAAGGACCCGCGATCTCGGATGCCCTCGGCGGGCACATCCAGCTCGTGTTCTCCAACCTCCCGGTTGCGCTGCCGCTCGCGCGCGAGGGCAAGCTGCGCGGCATCGCCGTGACAAGCGCGCAGCGCGTTCCGACGGCACCGGAATTTCCCACCGCGGCTGAGTCCGGACTGCCCGGGTTCGACGCGTTCAGCTGGTTCGGCCTGTTCGCGCCTGCCGCGACGCCGCGCGAGATCGTCGTCAAGCTGAACGCCGAGGTCGTGCGCGGGCTGAACGCACCCGACACCAAGGAAAAGATGGCCGCTCAGGGCTTGTTCACGACGACCGCCGGCGTGGACGACTTCGGCGCCTTCGTAAAGAAGGAGACCGAGCGCTGGGCGCAGATCGTCAAGGAAGCGGGCGTCAAACCCGAATGATCCGGGTCCTCTCCGCCACCGGGATGCTCGGCTCGGGCTTCCGCGAAGAGACGCTGAAGCGCGCCATGGCGCTGCGTCCGGACTTCATCGGCGCCGATTCGGGCTCGACCGACCCCGGACCCTATTACCTCGGCTCCGGCGACACGCACTTCTCGGATTCGGCGTACAAGCGCGACCTGCGCCTGATGCTGCGCGCTGGGCGAGCGGCAGGCATTCCGGTGATCGTGGGCTCGGCCTGCACCGCGGGCATCGATGCGCAGCTCGAGCGCCTGGTCGGCATCGCTCGCGACATCGCGCGCGAGGACAAGCTGCAGTTCAAGCTGGCCGCGATTCGCAGCGAGCCGGATCGAGGCTATCTGAAGCGCAAGCTGAAGGAAGGCAGGATCACGTCGCTCGCCAACGCGCCGCGCCTAGACGAAGGGGTGATCGAGCGCGCGAGCCATATCGTCGGCCTCGCCGGCATCGAGCCGTACATCGAGGCGCTCGAGCACGGGGCCGAGGTGATCATCGCCGGCCGCTCGAGCGACACCTCGATCTTCGCCGCGCTGCCGGTGATGCGCGGTTGCAGCCCGGCTACGGCGTGGCACATGGCGAAGATCCTGGAGTGTGGGGCGGCGTGCGTCGTGCAGCGCAAGTACCCCGACTGCATGGTCGCGACGCTTGCCGACGACCACTTCGTCGTCGAGCCGCCGAATCCCGAATACCGCTGCGACCCGGTGAGCGTGGCGTCGCACAATCTCTACGAGAATTCGACGCCCTATGAGCTGATCGAGCCCTCGGGCGTGCTCAGCACCGTCGATGCGAGATACGAAGCGCTGTCGGACCGCGCAGTGCGCGTCTCCGGCAGCACCTTCAGAAAATCCGAGCGCTACACCATCAAGCTCGAAGGCGCGGAGCTCGCCGGCTATCAGAGCATCATCGTCGGCGCGGTGCGCGATCCGGTGATCCTGAGGCAGTTCGACTCGTGGCTCGCCGGTCTCGAGAAGGCGTGCAAGGATCGCATCCGCGCGGTCTTCGGGGACGATATCGAGGAAAAATACAAGTTCCATGTCCGGGTGTTCGGCAAGAACGCCGCCATGGGGCCGCTCGAGCCCGAGACCGCCATCGGCCACGAGCTCGGCCTTCTCTTCCAGGTCACCGCGCAGACGCAGGAGCTCGCCACCGCGCTCATGAAATCGGTCGGGCACATGGCGGTGCACTATCCGGTGCCGGAATGGAGCGGACTGATCACCTCGATCGCCTACCCGTACTCGCCGGCGGAGATCGCGCGCGGCGCGAGCTACCGCTTCAACCTGAACCACGTGGTGGAGCCCGCCTCGCCGCTCGAGATGTTCAAGATCGAATACGAGAGCGTCCGATGAAGCTCTGGGAGGTGGCGAAGCTGATCCGCAGCAAGAACTCCGGTCCGTTCGAGCTGACCTTCGACGTGATCATGAAGGACCGCGCCACCTACGAGAAGGTGCGCGACGCGAACGTCATCAACGCGCAATGGTTCGCACACACCTACCGCCTCAAGCCGGAGGTCGTCTCGATCATCAACTACGACGCCGCGGCCGCCATCAAGATCACCATCCCGCGCCCGACCATTTCCGGGGACATCGACGATAACGACGTCTTCGGCGGCCAGCAGTACGGCCCGCTTGTGGATCTGGAGATCCCATAAGCGGATATGGGCATCCCAGGATTCATGCGCTGTATGCTCGACAGCGCACAGAACGCCGATTTCGACCGGGACACAATTCGCGCCCACCGTCCGTCTCGCCTGGGAACTTCCATATGCGCGCCAAACGCCTCGCCTTCGCCGTCTCCGCATCCTTCCTGCTGGCCTCATCCCTAGCTGCCCGCGCCCACGAAGATGAAGCGCCAGGCGGCAAGCTCGGAAGGGTTTCCTTCCCCACCTCGTGCGCCGCCGCGGTCCAGCCCACCTTCGAGCGGGCGGTCGCGATGCTGCACTCCTTCTGGTACAACCTCGCCGAGAAGACGTTCGCCGACATCCTCGCGCAGGACCCCGGCTGCACCGTGACCGCCTGGGGCTACGCGGCGATCCTGATGTCGAACCCCCTTGCGGGCTCGGGCGCTTCGCCCGACGGCGCGAAGAAGGCGCAGGCGGCGATCGACAATGCGCGGCGCACGCCGCCCAAGACCCAGCGCGAGCGCGACTACGTGGAAGCGGTCGCCGCGTATTACGAGGACTGGGCCAATCGCCCGGAGAAGGCCCGGCAGCTCTCCCGATCGAAGGCCTTCGAGGCGCTCGCGGCGAAATACCCGGACGATGACGAGGCGCAGATCTTCTCCGCTCTCTACATTGCGGGCACCCAGTCGCAGGCGGACCAGACCTACGCCGCGTACATGAGGGCGGTCGCGATCCTGGAGCCGCAGTTCAAGAAGCATCCGGACCACCCGGGCGTCGCGCATTACCTGATCCACAGCTACGATGCGCCGCCCATCGCGCAGAAGGGGCTCGTTGCCGCGCGCCGCTATGCCAGCATCGCTCCGGATGCGCCCCACGCGCTGCACATGCCTTCGCACATCTTCACGCGCGTCGGATCGTGGGAAGAATCGATAGCTACCAACGCGCGCTCCGCGAAGGCGGCAAGGACCGCCGCCGACTGGCCCGAGGCCTATCACGCGAGCGACTATGCGGTTTACGCGTACCTGCAGCTCGGGCGCGACGACGAGGCGCGGCTCACGATGGAAGAGGCGCTGCGCTTCTCGGGCGGCGACACTCCGTCACCGGCATTCCCCTATGCCGCGGCCGCGATGCCCGCGCGCCTTGCCATGGAGCGCGGCGACTGGAAGGTGGCGGCACAGCTCAAGCCGATTGCAAGCAAGCTGCCGTTCACGGAAGCCCTCACGTACTTCTCTCGCGCGATTGGCGCGGCGCGCAGCGGCGATGTGGCCGCGGCCGAAAAGGATGCCGCGCAGCTCGCCGAGATCCACAAGCGGCTCGAGACCGCGAAGAACACGTACTGGGCGACGGAAGTGGAAGTGCAGCGCCTTGCCGTGGCGGGGTGGATAGCGCAGGCGAGGGGGAACGCGGAGGAGGGTGCGAAATTGATGCGCGCCTCCGCCGATCTTGAGGATCGCAACGAGAAGCACATCGTGACGCCGGGACGCATCCTGCCCGCGCGCGAGCTGCTGGGCGAAATGCTCCTCGAGCAGAAGCAGCCTGCCGTGGCACTGAAGGAATTCGAGGCCTCGCAGGTGCGCGAGCCCAACCGCTTCCGCAACTACGCCGGATCCGCGATGGCGGCCGAGGCCATGGGCGACAAGAAAAAAGCGGGCGAGTACTACGCGAAGCTCCTCGAGCTTTCGAAGAAGAGCGACGGCAACCGGCCGGAGCTCACGCGCGCGAAGGCCTACGTCGCGCAGCGATGAGGCTCGTCGCGGTCCTGCTGGCCGCGTGGGCGCTGGGCGGGCTGCCCTTACCCGCCCACGCCGACCCCGCGGAAACCGATCCCGATCTCGCCGCCGCCGACCAGGATTACGCCGCCGGAAGGCAAGCCATCGCCGCCAAGCAGTGGGAAGAGGCGGTCGCGCGGCTGCGAAAGGCCGAGGTGCGCCACCCCGACCACGCCGACCTGCAGAATGACCTCGGCTACGCGCACCGCAACCTGAGGCAGTTCGACGCCGCCTTCAGGCACTACAAGCGCGCGATCGAGCTGGAGCCCCGCCACCGTGGCGCCCACGAATACATCGGCGAGGCGTACCTCATGGTGGGCGATGTCCCTAACGCCGAGCGACACCTCGCGGCGCTGCGTGCGATTTGCCTGCTGCCGTGCGAAGAGCTCGCCGACCTGGAGAAGGCGTTCGCGAAGTACCGCCGCTGAGGGTCAGACGTTCTTCGCGAACGCCCCCTTCATCCTGGCCTGCGGCCGGGGAGCGCAGGCGGGAGCGGCTTCTTTGGTTGCTTTGGCTTCTTCTTCTCGCGGTTGCTGCGTTGCTGACCTTTAGGCATGTTGGCCTCCAACGGAAACTGCACAGGAAGTGAGGAAATCAAGTCCTCATACAGGCTGCCGCGTACAGCAATGCCGGCAGGTAGGCGATGCCCCACCATAGCGCCAGGCCAGCGACGATGTGGATTTGTCCGCCGAACGTCAGCAGCGAATGCAGCGGCACATCGAACGCCCCGAAGGCAAGGATGGCAACCAGTGCGCCGACGGGTACATAGGCCAAAGTCGCGACAATCGCGGCCATTGTGGCCACCGCGTATGCCGTGAACACTGTGGTCGTTTTTGGATCTGCCACGAGAGGCGCCGCTCGGGGGCGACGCAGAAGGACCGCCGATTCGTGCTTGAAATCCTACGCCCTCAATCTAACACAGTAATCGCATGTGCGTATTGGTCCCGCTCATTGAAGTTCTTTGGAAGCGGTATTCAGTGAACGCCGTAGAGGCGCTGCGGGTTGTCGACCAGGATGCGCTTGCGCTGCGCCTCGTCGGGCACCCACTCGGCCAGCAGGTCCGCGAGGTCGCCGTCGTTGGGCATCTTTTCGCGCGCGCTGGGATGGGGCCAGTCCGTGCCCCACACGATACGGTCCGGGGCCGCGTTTACCATCGCCCGCGCGAATGGGACCAGATCCGGGTAGCGCGGGAACGCGTCGGAGACGAAATACGGCCCCATCAGCTTCGCCCAAGCGTGGTCGTGCCGCAGCAGCCGGAGCAGCGCCTCGAACGCGGGGGACTCGAATCCACTGGACGTTGGCACGCGGCCGAAATGGTCGATCACGATATTCACCGGCAGCTCCCCGAGCAACGTCTCGTGCTCCGGGTGGAAGTTCATGTAGAACTGCAGGTGCCAGCCGAGCGGCTTGATGCGCTGCGCGAGCCGCGGCGCGTGCTCGAGCTTGAGGCCCGGCGTACCGGACGCAACGTTGATGCGGATACCGCGAAACCCGGCGGCGTGCAGGTCCTCAAGCTGCCGGTCGGTGACCTCTTCGGACACGACCGCGACGCCGCGCAGCGGAAACGAGCCGGACTTGATCGCCTCCGCGATCATCGAATTGTCCGTACCGTTGACGCTCGCCTGAACCAAAACGGCCCGCTCGCAGCCGATGGTGCGCAGCATCTTGATGTAGTCGGGGAGGGGGCAGAGCGGCGGCACGAAGTGCGTCTGCGGCAGGAGCTTCGCGCCGCGCTCGAAGATATGAGCGTGGCAGTCGGTCGCGCCGGCCGGAAAGCTGACCCTCGGGCGCCGCGTCTCGGCGATGGGACCCGGGATGTTAGGAGCGTTTCTCGACAGTCTGGGCCTCGATCTCGTAGTGCTTGGAGAGGTCGATGAGGTCCTCGATCTCCTGCCGCGCGGCGACGAACTCAGGTTCGGTGACACCACCATAGCGGCCGGTCTCGCGCAGCTCGGTCAGCGCCTGCTTCAGGAAGTGAAAGGCGGCGCACAGCACCACTTGCGCCTCGATGCAAGCGACGTAACCCATCTGCTGCAGGTCCTGGCGAGAAAAAAGCGGACGCCCGTCGCGGTTGCCGCGGCTTTGGACGTACATCAGCGGCAAGCGGCAGACCTGCGGCGCGCGCTCGGCTTCCGCCGGATTGCGCGGAAAGAGCAGCCCCATGTCGGCGCCGACGTCGGCCGCGCGGTTGATGCGCATGGAGGCTTCGTCGAGCCCGAGGGCGCGGCAGGTGTCGGTGCGCGCGATGACGACAAAATCTCGATCGGCTTCGTCGCGCTGCTTGCATGCGAAGCTGATCTTCTCGACGAACTCTTCTACCGGTACCCCGTGCACGACGTACTTGTGATAGTGCGCGCGCTTCGGATAGAGCTGGTCCTCGATGTGCACGCCGGCGATGCCAGCGCGGATGCATTCGCGCACCATGCGCATGGTGTGAAGCGCGTCGCCGAAGCCCGCGCCGCCGTCGACGACGAGCGGGATGGCGACGCTTTGCGCGACGTCGGCCGCGAGCCTTAGCTGCTCGCTCATCGTGAGCTGCGGCTCGGTGATCGCGGTCGCGGCGCCGCTGACGTAGCCCCCAACGTACACGGCCTCGTAGCCGAGCGACTGGACCAGGCGCCCGCCGAGCGGGTCGTAGACCGACGGCATGTGCAGGAAAGTCTTCCCGCGGAGCAGGGCGCGCAACATCGAGCTCTGGCGTGGCATCGCATCTCCTTCCGAAGATGCAACGATAGCTTGAGATGCGGTTTCGCGCCCCAATCTAGCGGGCGTGGACATCGCACCGAAGTTCCTTCTTGATCACAGCGAGCCCGCTGCAGGGTCGAACGCACCGCAGCCGACGGACGATGCGCTGCTCGACGCCTACTCCCGCGCGGTCACCGCGGCGGCGGAGCGCGTCGGACCCGCGGTCGCGCACATCCAGGTGCAGCAGGCGAAAGGCAGGGCCGGCTCCGGAAGCGGCTTTGCCTTCACGCCTGACGGCCTGCTACTCACCAACAGCCACGTGGTCGCCGGCGCACGCGCGATCCGGGCCACGTTTGCCGACGGGTTCTCGCGCGACGCAGATCTCATCGGCGAGGATCCGCACACCGACGTGGCGGTGCTGCGCATCGGCGCGGCCGCGGCTCCGGCAGTGGAGCTCGGCGTGTCTCGCGGCGTGCGCGTCGGCCAGCTCGCTATCGCCATCGGCAATCCCTACGGCTTCCAGCACACCGTGACCGCCGGCGTGGTGAGCGCCCTTGGCCGGAGCCTCCGCTCCTCCAGCGGCCGGCTGATCGACGACGTGCTGCAGACCGACGCCGCCCTCAATCCGGGAAATTCGGGCGGGCCGCTGGTGAATTCACGCGGCGAGGTGATCGGCCTCAACACGGCCATCATCCCGATGGCGCAGGGCATCTGCTTCGCCACTGCCATCGACACGGTGAAGTGGGTAGCGATGCAGCTCCTGCGCGACGGCAGGGTGCGGCGCAGCTATCTGGGGCTTGCCGGAGCGAACCAGCCGATCGGGCGGCGCTTCGTGCGCCATTTCGAGCTGCCCAACGTGGCCGGGGTGCGCATCGAATCCGTCGAGCCCGGCGCCCCGGCGGCGCGCGCGGCGCTGCAGCCGGGCGACGTGATCGTCGGGCTGAATGGCCAGGCGGTGAACGGAATCGACGATCTGCACCGGCTGCTTACGGCCGACCTTATCGGATTGTCCGTTGAGATCCGCTTGCTGCGCGGGGCGCAGCTCCTCGGGCGCTCGATCGAGCCGGCCGAGAGTGTCTAGAACCTGAAAATCACAATTTCAGTGATAGCCAGGCCGGCGTAGCAGTACCATCATCCCCGAGGGGGGAGTTGTTGCATCGCTCGGAAGAGCCTGGAAAGCGCGTATGTGGGAGATCGTCGTACTCGTCCTTCAGATCGCCGGGCTGGCGATCCTGGTTGCCGCCGCGATCGTGTCGGTCGCCGCACCGGACTGGGTCAAGCGGCGCCTCAAGGGCCCGCACTGGGGCTGAGGTAGTTTTAGGTTCGCGTTTTAAGTTCGCGATTCTAGAGTCTCGCGCGCGCCGCATTCCAGCATGAGGCGCGCGATGTGCTCGCGGTCGACCGGCGAGCGCGCCACCACCGCGACGATCTTGTCGCTCACGACGATGCGGTGAAGGGCGACGCCCGCCTCGAGCAGCTCCTCCTTCACCTTCTCGGCATCGCCCCGGCGCTCGAAGATGCCGGTGACCTTGCGGTTTCGCATCGAACGAACCCAGGTCAGGGAAACGTGCCGCGGTGGCCCTTCTTCATTTCGGGCGTCTTGTGGTCCGCGCCGACGCGCAGCCGCTTCTGGTTTTCCTTCTGTTTCTCGGGCTCGCGACGTGCATCCGCGCCGCTCCGCGACCCGCGCGCGCCCTTGCTGGTCCTCGTCTGGGTATCTGGCATGGCGAACCTCCGAAGTGGATTTCTTCGAAGGGGAGCAAGGCCCGTGCCGAGAATGACGGCGGGCTTACAACGGCTTCTTCGGCACCTCATCCATGACGAGATCGACCGCCTTCAGGAACACCTGCGTGGGCATGTTGTCGACGCCGGTCATCCACGCCGCGAGGCAGATCGCCGAGACGTTCAGGTAGAGCCGGAGCTGCGCCGGCCCGCCGAGAATCTCGGCCGCACGCCGCAGCGTCTGCACGCGCACGCTCGTGTCCATCCGGAACAACTTACCACCGCGAGCTTTCAAAGACCTGAACGCGCCGGGCCGTGGAGAAAGAAGCGCAGCATCTCGCGCGTCGCGTCGGGGCCGCGCGCGTCCGCATACGAAGCCGCCGCGTTGCCGCCGGACCACGCGTGTCCGCCGCCGTGCACGAGCCAGTGCTCCACGGCGGCCTTCGCGGTCCGATACACCGTGCGCGTGTACGCGCGTCCGCCGGCCTCGCCCGATTCCGACTTGTGCTGCGCGCCGGCGATGGCGTAATCGCCGCCGTGGTGCCGCACCGTGGTGTCCTTGTCGCCGTGGAACACGATCGTCGGCACGGCAGGCAGCAGCGAAGAAGCGTCCGAGCGCTGTCCCCGCATCGCGGCGATCGCGGACACCGCGTCGCGCGCCGACGCATACGGCAGGCCGGAGTGAATTCCGGCAGCGGCGTAAAGATCGGGATAGGTCGCGGCCATGATCGCCGCCATCGCGCCGCCGGCCGAGAGCCCGGCGATGTACACGCGGCGCTCATCCACGTTGTGGCGCGCGATCACCTGCTTCGTGATGCCGGCGATGAGCGAGGGCTCGCCGCCGTCGCGGCGCTGGTCGCGCGGCCGGAACCAGTTCCAGCAGCGCGAGTAGTTCGCGGTCCAGGCCTGGGCCGGATAAACGACGAGAAACTGCAGCTCGTCGGCGAGCTCGTTCATGCCCGTGCCGGCGGCGAAGTCGTCGGGCGTCTGCTTGCAGCCGTGGAGCATCACCACCAGCGGCAGCGCCTGCCCGCTGAACCCGGCCGGAAGGTAGAGCTTGTAGGTGCGCGCGCCCGCGGCGTTGGCGTAGGAGCGCTTGATGAACCGGCCCGGCGCGTTGTTTCCGCGCCAGACGCGCCACGCGCGCGCGAGGGCCGAACCGATTTTCTTCATCACGTGTTTCTCGATTTTTCCAGCTTGTTATCCCATCGGATTTGCCGCTGCGCAACAAATGTATTCTTATCGGATTGGCGGCATATCGGAAGGGAGAGTCGCACACGCGCCACGTCGCGCGCCGCCGACAGCATCGATCTGTTTCACCTTTGCTTCCGTCTCCGGGCTAGAACGTTGAACGGCGGTGCAACATGAGACAATCCGCACACTCGTGGTGCGTAAGGAACCCACCGTCTATCGCCGCACCCTCGCCCGCGCGATCGAGATTGCTGGCGGCGTGGAGCCGCTCGCGCTGTTTCTCGCGTGCTCGCCCTCCGAAATCGCGAGATGGACCTCGGGCGAGTTCAACCCGCCGATGCCGTTCTTCCTTGCGATGGTCGACATCGCCGCGGCAAACGAGCTGACGGCCACGGCGCTCGAGAATCTGCCCGCCGCGCGCGCGCGCAGAAGCACCTGGATCCCCGCCCGGGACTCGCGCTGAGCGGTTGAAGCCGCGCCTTGGACAGCCGCCGCACTCCGCTCGAAGCGCTCGTCGACAACCTGAACGTCGAGGGCATGGCGGAGATTCCGTCGCCGCAGGACGTGCAGGAGCGGCTGCCCCTCACCGAGCGTGCGGCTCAAACCGTGCTCGCCGGGCGCAACGCCGTGCGCGCCATCCTCGAGCGCAAGGACCCGCGGTGGTTCGTCGTCGTGGGGCCATGCTCGGTGCACGATCCCGCCGCGGCGCTCGACTACGCGGCGCGGCTGCGCCGCCTCGCAGACGAAGTCGCCGACACCCTGGTGCTGGTAATGAGGGTCTATTTCGAGAAGCCGCGCACCTCGGTGGGCTGGAAGGGCTTCATCAACGATCCCGCGATGGACGACTCGTTCCGCATCGACGAGGGGCTGCTGCGGGCGCGCGAGCTCCTCATGCAGCTCGCCGAGCTCGGACTGCCGACGGGCTCCGAAGCGCTCGACCCCATCTGCCCGCAGTACCTTGCCGAGCTCATCACCTGGTACGCCATCGGCGCGCGCACCACCGAGTCGCAAACCCACCGCGAGATGGCGAGCGGCTTGTCGGCGCCGGTCGGCTTCAAGAACGGCACCGACGGCGCTCTGGAGGTCGCGGTGAACGCCATCCGCTCGGCGGCGCAGCCGCATGGCTTTCTGGGCGTCAACCAGGCGGGCAAGACCAGCATCATCCGCTCACGCGGCAATGCCTTCGGCCATCTCGTGCTGCGCGGCGGCGGCGGGCGAGCGAATTACGACACCGTGAGCGTGCGGCTCGCGGAGCAGGCGCTCGCCAGGGACAAGCTCGCCGCCAACATCGTGATCGACTGCTCGCACGCCAACTCGAACAAGGACTACTCGCTCCAGCCCCTCGTGTTCAACGATTGCGTGCACCAGATCGTCGAGGGCAACCGCTCGATCGTCGGCTTCATGGTGGAATCGAACCTCGAGGCCGGATCGCAGGCGATCCCCGAGGACCGCTCGAAGCTTCGCTACGGCGTCTCGGTCACCGACCCCTGCATCGACTGGCGCACCACCGAGGACCTCTTGCGCCGCGCGCGCAATACTCTCAACCTCGTTCTCGCGCAGCGCGCAAGATAGATCGACACGCGCACCCCAAATAGAGGAGAAGCGCGGCTTGTCTGGTGCTGTACGCGCTGTATGGGTCGTAGCGGCCGTGCTTCTCCTCACCGGGCAGGGCTCTGGAGAACCTGAAGAACCCGCGCCGTTGCCCTCGTTCGCTGAGCTGGAGGCGCTCGGTGCGGTCATCGGCGCGATCCGCCTGGATCCCCGCAACATCTACGATCTTTCGGACCCGAAGGAGAATAGCTGGCCTTACCGGCTCGCGAACCGCCTTCACGTGCGCACGCGGCCGGAGACCGTGGCAAAGTATCTGCTCTTCAAGAGCGGAGACCGAGTGTCCGCCCGGGCCATCGCGGAAAGCGAACGCCTGCTGCGCGGCAACCGCTACCTCCACGACGTGGAAATCCGCCCCACGGCGTATCGCGACGGCGTGGTCGACATCGAGGTCATCACGCGCGACTCCTGGACGCTCGACCCCGGGCTGAGTATCTCGCGATCGGGCGGGGCGAACTCGTCGCGGGTCTACGCCAATGAAAAGAACCTGGCGGGGTGGGGCGTCTCGGTCGGTGTGAATTACTCGAAAAACGTCGAGCACGCCGGCACGCAGCTCAGCTATTCCGACAAGCACTTCATTTTCCCCTGGACCAGCCTCGACGCATCGGTGAGCCGGCTCGACGATGGCTCCCAGTGGTCGCTGGGATTCGGCCGTCCGTTCTACGCCACGGATACGCCCTGGGCCGCAGGCGTCTCGGCTTCACACAGCGACGCCCTCAACTCGCTTTTCGACAGAGGCGAGCGCGTGGCTGCCTATCGCGCGCTGCAGAGCACGTATCGCGCGACGGGTGGCATCTCGTCTCCCGCGCCGGGCGGCGCGGTGCGCCGCTACAGCGCCGGCTACGATTACCAGAGCGCCGCCTACGCCATCGAGCCGGGACAGACGCCGCCCGCCCAATTGCCCCGGGATCTGGTGCTCTCGGGGCCGTTCGTCGGCTACGAAGTGGTGAATGCGAGCTACGAGAAGGTCGTGAACCGCGAACAGATCGGCCGGACCGAATACTTCGCTCTTGGCACGGCAGCGGGCGTGCAGCTCGGCCGCAGCTTCACGACCCTCGGCGGCACGGTCGACGGCTGGATCGTGTCGCTGAGCGCAAGCCACGGCACGTACTTGTTCCGGTCGCACAGCCTGTTCGCTTCCGCGAGCCTGTCGGGGCGCCTGGAGGAGGGCCGGCGCCAGAACCAGCTGTTCAGCGCATCGGCGCGCTACTTCATTCCGCAGCGGCGCGACGCGGCGTTCATGATCGCGGCGAATGTCGACGTCTACCGAAATCCGGACCGCACCGCGCCTTTGCAGCTCGGCGGCGATAACGGCCTGCGCGGCTATCCCCTGAGCTTCCAGAGCGGCGAGCGCCGCGCTTTGATGACTGTCGAGCAGCGCGTCTACACCGACTGGTACCCCTACCGACTGGTCCGCGTCGGCGCCGCGGTATTCGCCGACGCGGGTCGGGCGTGGAACGGCGCGGACGAGCAGAGCGCCGGGCAGCGCGTGCTCACCGATGCGGGAGTCGGATTACGCTTTACGAACCCGCGTACGGCCACCGGCACGATTCTGCACGCCGATGTCGCGTTCCCGGCGAACGCCCGCAGCGAGATCAAGTCGATGCAATTCCTGCTGAAGTCCTCTACGGTTTTCTGACCTTCTCGATGATTTCCTGCGCCAGCCTCGCGCGTTCGTCGCTGCGGCGCTTGTAGAGGAGCGCACCGAGCTCGCCCAGCGTCTTGTCGACTTCCTCCCCGGCGGGGTTGCCGCCGACGGCGTCGACCCAGTATTCGCCGACCCGGTAGCGCACCGCGTCCGGATGGTGGACGGTCGGCGGGAAGTCGGGCTCGTCTTCGTAGATCACGCGGAGGAGGCTCATGTCGCGACGACTTTTATCCGGTAATCCGGCTGGCGTCCATAGCCCGAATTCTTCATGCCAGAATCCGGGTACGAAAACTGCTCCCCGGGGTTGCACATGCAACTAGGCGACCAACGCGAAAGTAGCAACGTCGAGGACCGGCGCGGCATCGGCATGGTCGGCGGCGGGCTGGGCATCGGCGGAATCGTCATCGCGCTGGTTGCCTACTTCCTCGGCGTCGATCCCGCTGTGGTGTCCGAGGTTGCCCAGCAGGTGGCGACCGAGCGCCCCGGTTCCTCTCAGGAGGTGCCGCGCAGAGCGCCCAAGGATGAGCTGGGGCAGTTCGTGTCCAAGGTGCTGGGCAGCACCGAGGATGTGTGGGGCAATCTGTTCGCACGATCGGGGTCGCGCTATCGAACACCGACACTCGTGCTGTACGACGGGCAGGTGCGCTCGGCGTGCGGCATGGGCCAATCCGCGATGGGGCCGTTCTACTGTCCCGGCGACGAGAAGCTCTACCTCGACCTCGCGTTCTTCCGCGATTTGCAGCGGCGCTTCGGCGCTCCGGGCGACTTCGCGCAGGCCTACGTCATCGCGCACGAGGTCGGTCACCACGTGCAGAAGCAGGCCGGCGCCTTCCAGAAGATGGAAGCGGCGCGCTCGCGTCCGCAGGCCGAGCAGAACCGCATTTCGGTGCGCATGGAGCTGCAGGCCGACTGCTATGCCGGCGTGTGGGGACACCACGCCGGCACGATGAATCAGCTCGATCCGGGCGACATCGCCGAGGCGCTCAACGCCGCGACGGCCATCGGCGACGACCGCCTGCAGAAGCAGGCGCAGGGCCGGGTCGTGCCCGAGGCGTTCACGCACGGCTCGTCCGCGCAGCGCGTGCGCTGGTTCAAGCGCGGCCTGGACTCGGGCCGGCCGCAGGACTGCGATACGTTCGCGGCCGCCTCGCTTTAAGCCTTTCGTTCAAGAAACCACCAATAATTCGGGCATGGAACACCGACCCCTCGGCCGCTCGGGCCTTCTCATCGCGCCTCTCGTCTTCGGAGGCAACGTCTTCGGCTGGACCGTCGACGAGCCGAGCGCCTTTCGGCTGCTCGACCGCTTCGTCGACTCCGGCCTCAATGCCATCGACACCGCGGACGTGTACTCGCGCTGGGTGCCGGGCAACCAGGGCGGCGAATCGGAGACCATCATCGGCAACTGGCTGAAGCGCTCGCCCGCGCGGCGCGACCGGATCGTGCTCATCACCAAGGTGGGCGCGGCGCCCGGCGCCGACGGCAAGGGTCTTTCCGCGAAGAGCATCGCCGCCGGCGTCGAAGCGTCGCTCAAGCGCCTGCGCACCGAGCGCATCGACCTCTATCTCAGCCATCGGCCGGACGCGGCCACGCCGATCGAGGAGACGCTCGGCGCCTACGACGCGCTGATCCGCGCGGGGAAGGTGAGGGCGGTCGGCGGCTCGAACTCGACCGCCGCCGGGCTGCGCGAGGCGCTCGACACCGCGGCGGCGAAGAGGCTGCCGCGCTACGAAGTCGAGCAGCCCGAGTACAACCTCTATGAGCGGGGCAGGTTCGAGGGGCCGCTACGCGATCTGTGCATCGCGCGGGGCGTCGGCGTCATCGTCTACTACAGCCTCGCCTCGGGCTTTCTCTCCGGCAAATACCGCTCGAAGGCCGACCTGAAAGGCGCCCGCTCCGGCGGCGTCGAGAAATATCTCAACCAGCGGGGCTTGCGCATCCTCGGGGCGCTCGACGCGGTCGCGCGCGCGCACGGCGCGAAGCCCGCCGAGGTCGCGCTCGCCTGGCTCATCGCGCGCGAAGGCGTCACGGCGCCGATCGCGAGCGCCACGAATGCGGATCAGGTCGACAGCCTCGTGCGGGCGACGCAGCTCGAGCTCTCGCCTCAGGAGATCGCTTCGCTCACCGCCGCGTCGGACTAGACGGCTGCGGGCTGCATTCCGCCTTCGAGCATCGCAGCGCGTGCCGCTTCTGAAGTGAGTAGATTCACGAGATCGAGGGCGGCCTGCGGATTTTTCGCGCGTGCCGTGATTCCCGCCGAAAAATAGGTGAGCTTCTGCAGCGGCGGCGGCAGCGGGCCGACGATGTCGATGCCGCGCACGGGCGCAAGCTCGCAGAGCTGCTGCACGCCGATTTCCGCCTCGCCCGCAGCCACCGCGAGTCCCACCGGGCCTTTCTCCACCACGATGCGCTTTTTCAGCTTGCCTGCGATGCCGAGGCTCTCGAGCAGCTCGGAAAAATAGATCCCGCTTGCGCCCACTTTCGAATGCGCGACCGAATCCGCCGCGAGCAGCGTGCGCACCAGCGCTTCGGTGGAGCCGATGTCGGGCTTCGCCGCGCCGGCGCGCACCGCGAGGCCGACGCCCGAGCTGCCCAGCGCGCGAACCTGCGTCACTTCGCCCTTTCTCCGCAGCTCCTCCAGCGCGTCGGAAGTGAGGATTAGAAGATCCGCGCGCGCGTCTTGCGCCAGTCGCTCGAGGATCGCTTGCGTCGCATCGAAGCGCAGCTCGAGCCGGCCGACCACTTGCTCGAATGCGGACTGCGAGCTTTCCAGCACGCCCTTGAGCGCGAGCGAGCTCAGGACCACGCTCGCCGGGTGCGCCTCGGCCACGCGGCTATTCGGCCTTGATTCCCGCCGCCTTGCCGATCTTGGTGAACTTGGCGATTTCGCTCTTGATGTGCGCGGCGAACTGCTCGGGCGTGCCGGGCTTCACCTCGAGGCCCTGGTTCGCGAGCGCCGCCTGCACGTCCGCCCGGCCGAGGACCTTCACGGTCTCCGCGTTCAGCCTGGCGACGATCGGGGCCGGCGTGCCAGCGGGGGCGAGGAGCCCGAACCACGACAGGATCTCGAATCCCGGCAGGCCGGCTTCCGCCATCGTCGGCACGTCGGGCAGCGACGGCGCGCGCTTGTCGGAGGTGACGGCGAGCGGTCGCACCTTCGAGTTCTTGATCTGCGATCCGATGTCGGCGACGTTGGCGAACATGAACGACACCTCGCCGCCGAGGAGCCCCGCGATCGCGGGCGGCGAGCCCTTGTAGGGCACGTGCTGGACGTCGATGCCCGACATCGACTTCAGCAGCTCGCCGCAGAACTGGTGCGTGCTGCCGTTGCCCGCCGAGGCGTAGTTCATCTTGCCCGGGCGCGATTTCGCGAGCGCGGTCAGGTCCTGGACGCTCTTCACCGGGAGCGACGGATCGATCACCAGCACGTAGGGCACGGAGGCGACGAAGGCGATCGGCGCGAAATCGTTGACCGCGTCGTAGGGGAGCTTCGCGTACACGGCCGGATTGGAGCCGTGAGTCGAGTTGTTCGCCATGAACAGCGTGTAGCCGTCCGGCGCGGAGCGGGCCGCGGCTTCGGTGCCGACCACGCCGCCGGCGCCGGGCCGCGCCTCGATCACGACCGGCTGGCCGAGGCCCTCCGAGAGACGGTTGCCGACCACGCGGCTGATGACGTCGGTCGCGCTCCCCGGCGCCTGCGCGATCAGGATGCGGATCGGCTTGGTCGGATAGTTCTGCGCAAGCGCGGGCGCGACCACCAAGGCGGACAGCAGCAGGATTGCAGCTTTCATCTTTCGGATTCTCGAGTTAAGGCAGAATGCGATCCTACCTCGCCATGAAGCGCCCGTTTACGTGGTTCGCCGTGGTCCTCGCGGCGGCGTGCCAGTCCACGATTCCCGCGTCCGCCCCGATCACGAGCGAGCGCATCGCCGAGATCGTCGCGAGCCCGGACCGCAGCGACGCCGACCGCACCAACGACCGGCGCCGCAAGCCCGAGCTCATGCTCGCCTTTATCGGCGTGCGTCCCGGCATGGTGGCGATGGACCTGAGCGCCGGGGGCGGCTACACCACCGAGCTTCTCGCGCGCACGGTCGGGCCGTCCGGCAAGGTCTACGGCCAGAGCCCGCCGCCGGACCCGAATCGCCCCAAGCCTCCCGCGCCCGAGGGCGGCGCTGCGCCTGCGCCGGCGGCACCCCGCCTCACCAGCGCGCAGCGCCTTGCCGAAAGGATGAAGAATCCCGCGGCCGGGAACATCGTTCCGGTCGTGCGCCCGTTCGAGGATCCCGCGCCGCCGGAGGTGGCCGCGAACGCGCTCGACCTCGTGACCCTGATGTTCAACTACCACGACCTCGGCTATCTCGGTGTCGACCGCGCGCGCATGAACCGCGCGGCATTTGCCGCCCTGAAGCCCGGAGGGATGTATGTGGTTGCCGACCATTCCGGCCGCCCCGGCACGGGCATCTCCGAAGGCGGCACCCTGCATCGCGTCGAGGAGGCTCTGGTGCGCCGCGAAATCGAAGCCGCCGGCTTCCGCCTGGCCGACGAGGGTCAGTTCCTGCGAAACCCGGCCGACCCGCGCGAGCGCAACACGCCCGACCCGCCCATGCCGAAGGACGAGTTCGTGCTCAAGTTCGTGAAGCCCTAGCCCGGCTCGCGGACCGGCCTGGCCGCTAGAGCGAGCTCAGCCAGCCGATCACGCCGACGATGGCGAGCAGCGTGCAGATGATCAACGGGACCTTGTTCCGCTCGACCGACTCCCTGACCCGCATGACTTCGGTGCTGTCTTTTTTCTTCATCCCCGTCCCCGCGATGCAGTGATGATGCACCGGGGGGACGGAGCGCCCTAAGGACGTAGTTCCGATTTTCCCTGGTCAGCCCGATGGCTTCGGGGTAAAGGCAAGGCAATAGCCGTGCGGGCTGATGGCGCCCGCGACCACCTTGCACGAGCCCGTCGCCTTGGGCGTCGGACCGGGAGCGAACTGGATGCAGTCGTCGCAGTCCTTGCCGCCGTTCGGCCGGTCCCGGTATTGCACTTCGCCCTTGGACAGTTTCGCCGCCCAGGCCCAGCCTGTGTTGGCGAGCAGCGCCACCATGCCCGCGCGGCACACGAATACGCGGCGGCCGTTCATTCGATCACCGTCAGTCGGCCGTTCATCTCCTCGTGCTTGGTTCCACAAAAGATGTCGCACAGGAATGTGAAGCTGCCGGTCTTGTCCGGCACGAACCGCACGCGCGTGACCTTGTCGGGAATGATGTCGGCGCGCAGGTTGAAGTCCGGCAGGTTGAAGCCCATCAGCACGTCGCTCGAGGTGAATTCGAGGATCACGGGCTCGCCTTTCTTCAGCGTCAGCTCGCCCGGGGTGTAATCGAAGCGCTTGGCGCCGATGCGGATCACCTTCTCGTTCGGCTGCGCCGCGACATAGGTCGCGATTGATGCAAGGGCGAGCGCGGCCGCGCCGACTGCAATCCGGAGCATTTTCGTGTCGAGCTTCATGGCATCAGGCCTTGATCACCGGGTATTCCGTGATCCGGTACGCCGCTTCCTGCAGCTCCGCGTCGACGTTGCGGAAGCCCAGGCCCTTGTAGGGCTGCGCGGGGTCCCACGGCACGGGCGTGCGGTTCGGCTGCGAGCCGGGCGCGGGCAGCGGGAACATCAGCCCCTTCGCCGCGTGGTGCGCGATATGGCCGGTCATCTGGTGATGCTCCTGATGGATGTGGCCGTAGAAGACCGTCACGTTCCTGAAGGGCATCAGGAGCTCGATCGCCTTGGCGCCGTCGCGCGTCGCCCAGTCCCACTGCGGCGCGAGGTCGAACAGCGGGCGGTGCGTGAGCACCACGATCGGCGCATCGGCCCGCTGCTGCTTGAGATCCGCCGCGAGCCAGGCGAGCTGCTCGTCGCCGATCAGCGCTCTCGGGTCCGAGACGTTGTCGAGGGCGATGAAGTGCACGCCCTTATGGTCGAAGGTGTAATAGGTGGAACCGAAGAACTCCTTGAACGCCTTGCCGGAGTCGAGCGAGGCGTCGTGCTCGCCCGGCATGAAGCGCACGTCTTTGACCCGCAGTGCGCCGACGATGTCCTTGAACTCCGCCATGCGACGCCGGCGCTCGACCGGGTTGTCGGTCGTGTGCGTGAGGTCGCCCGTGAACACGATGAAATCCGGCTGCTCGCTCAAAGCGTTGACCGAAGTCACGGCTTTCTTGAGCGTGCCCTTGGCATCGGGATTGGGCGCGCCTTCGAAGCCCCAGTGGGTGTCGGAAAGCTGCACGAAGTAGAAGTCGTCCTGGCCGGCGGCCCGGGCCATGCCCGGCAGCGCAGAGCCGAATACCACGCCGATGCTGCCGAGGCCGGCAAGCTGGAGGAATTGCCGCCTGTCGATTGCGCTCGTCATCTGTTTCTCCTTGTCGAGGGATCGATGAAGTAAAGTAGGCCGCTTTGGCCCACCGCCCTAAGTACCGGGTCCCGGGTGCGGAAATTCCCGGGAATAAAACGCCACGAGCGCCGGTACAGGATGCATGGCCTTACTACGAGCTTTTGCCCGCGCCTTGCCTGGAGGAGAGGCCGTGGGCCGCAGTCGCGGCGCGCGAGGCCCCAGGGAGGCCTTCAGCTTGGACGATCAAACGCGGGTCAGGCGCTTCGAGAGCTTTTTCGTACCGCACCTCGACGCGGCCTACAACTTCGCCCGCTGGCTCACGCGCGACGAGCGCAACGCCGAGGACGTGGTGCAGGAAGCCTGCCTGCGCGCCTTCAAGTTCATCGACAGCTTCCACGGCGACGACGGACGCGCCTGGCTGCTCGGGATCGTGCGCAACACCTACTACACCTGGCTCAAGCGCAACAAGGTCGCCGCGCTGGCCGTGCCTTTCGACGAGGAGTCGTTCGACGCGGACGAGATCGAGGCGAGCCACGCTAGCGAAGCGAGCCCGGTGGACCAGTTGCTGCAGGAGAAGGATGCCAAGCGGCTCGTCGACGCCGCGCTCGAGCGGCTGCCCGAGGAATTCCGCGAAGCCATCGTGCTGCGCGAGCTCGAAGGCCTTTCGTACAAGGAGATTGCCGCCATCGCGGGCATTCCGCTCGGGACGGTGATGTCGCGCCTCGCGCGCGCACGAAAGCTCCTGCTGCAGTACCTGCGGCAGGCGCAGGAGTCATGACCATGGACTGCACGGACATCCGCAACCGGCTGCACGCCTACCTGGACCAGGAGCTCGACCTGCCAAGCGCGACGGCGGTCGACCAGCACCTTGCTTCGTGCGAGGCCTGCAAGAAGGCCTATGCCGAGCAATCGGCGCTTCAATCGGCGCTTCGCAGCCAGGCCACGTATCACAGTGCTCCCGCGGGGCTCGCGCAGCGTATTCGCGCGCGCATCGGCCCGAAAAAGGAACGCAAAGTCAGGTTTCACTGGCAACAGTGGCTGCCGATGGGTGCGGCAGTCGCCGCGACGGCACTCCTTTCGTGGACTGCGGCGATCCAGTACGTGTCCGTAAGCGAGGACGAAGCTACGGGCGAGCGCGTGATCGCCGGTCACGCGCGCTCGATAGTCACCGGGCATCTCGCCGACGTCGCGAGCTCGGATCAGCATTCGGTCAAGCCGTGGCTGAGCAGCAGGCTCGACTACTCGCTGCCGGTCACCGACCTGACCAGCGCCGGCTTTCCGCTGGTGGGCGGGCGGCTCGACTACCTGGATCAGCGGTCGGTCGCGGTGCTCGTCTACCGCCACCGCGAGCACGTGATCAACCTCTTCGTTTGGCCGCTGCAGGAAGGCTCGCACGTGCAGCCGGTGCGCAGCTTGGCGAAGCGGGGCTACAACGTGCTGCACTGGAGCGACGGCGGGATGGCTTTCTGGGCCGTCTCCGACCTGAACGCGGCCGAGATGCGCGACTTCGCCGCCGCTTACACCGCGGCGGAGTAACTCTCAGAAAGGGCTAAAGCCAAGCAGCGCCGCGGCGCCGATCGCGCCGAAAAGCGCCGCAGCCGCAAGGCGTACCGTGCGAAGGGGAATGGCGAAGGGAAGCGCCGTCCCGAGCGCCACCGCCGGCGCGTCGGCGCATAGCATGCCGAGCGTGGTGCCGCCAACCACAGCGAAGAGGTTGTCGTAGCGCGCGGCAAGCATCAATGTCGCCACCTGCGTCTTGTCGCCGAACTCGGCGAAGAAAAACGCCGCAAGCGTGACCAGGAACGCGCCACGGCCATCCGCCGGGGCGGGATCTTCCTCCATTCGGTCCGGCACGAGAGCCCAGGCGGCGATCGCGAGGAAGCTGATGCCCACCAGCCAGCGCAAGAGTTCCGCGCTCAGGATGCCGCGCAGCCAGACACCAGCGAATCCAGCGCACGCGTGGTTCGCGATCGTTGCGCACAGAATGCCGAGGATTACCGCGACCGGCCGCCGAAACCGGGCCGCGAGGACCAGCGCGAGCAGCTGAGTCTTGTCACCGAGCTCGCCGACGGCCACCGAGAGGGTCGAGACCAGAAAGGCTTCCATCGCGCTCCGTCCGTAGGAAAAAGGGCGGCGCCCGAAGGCGCCGCCCGAGGAAGCAACGCAAGGGGAGGGAGAGGAGGGCGTCGCTTCTGTTCCGGTGTACCGCGGGAAACCACACCCTATTCCCAAGCGGCTGAGCGGTTTCGCGTCGGGATGCAAATCGCTCCGTGGGCGGTAAGGCAGCGCATCAGCCCAACTCTCAAGGAGCCCGATCTTGAAACGCATCATCACAGCCACCGCGCTGGTTGGCTTCGTCACCGTGGTCCACGCCGAAAACAAAGCAACGTTCCAACTGCCGGGCACCGATACTTCCGTAACGCTGGGCGGCTACATCAAGCTCGATGCCATCCTGAGCGACAAGAGCGCCGGAGTCGACAGCGTCGGCGACCAGATGCTCAACCCGAACCTAATTCCGGTGGGCCCGGATGCCGGGGCGCACAAGACGAACCAGGTGACGTTCCATGCGCGCCAGTCACGGCTCTCGCTCGGCACGAGCACGCCGACCAGCCGCGGCGATCTGACGACCTACCTCGAAGGCGACTTCTTCGGTGACCTGCCGAACGGCAACGAAACTTCCACCAACTCCAGCGGCTTTCGCCTGCGCCACGCCTACGGCACGCTCGGCGGCTTTTCCGCCGGACAGTACTGGACGAATCTCTTCAACCAGGAGGCGTACCCCGAGACGCTCGACTTCGGCGGTGCCCTCGGTGAGCTGTTCGTGCGGCAGGCGCAGGTGCGCTGGACGCAGCGGTTCGCCTCCGGCGAGTGGTCCGTGTCGGCCGAGAACCCGGAGTCGGTGCTCGCCGTCCCGGGCAAGTCGACCACGTTCCGCTCCGACAGTGATCACGCGCCCGACCTCGTCGGCCGGCTGAAGATCGCGGCCGCGCGCGGCGTCTACAGCGTCGGGGTGCTCGCGCGCGAGGTCCACGTCGATTCTGCGGCGGCACCGGCCGCGTCAAGCGGCAAATGGGGCAGCGCCGTCGCGCTCACCGGCATCGTGCCGATGATGGGGAAGGACGACTTGCGCATGGACCTCAACTTCGGAAACGCGATCGGGCGCTACCAGGTCGGCGGCTTCTTTCCCGACGGCTATGTCGATGCAGCGGGCGAGCTGCATCTCGCCAGGCAGGCGAGCGGCTACGTAGCGTACCGCCACTTCTGGTCGCCGACGCTGCGCTCGACGCTCGAGGTGTCGGCCGCCAGTTCGTCCCCGCCCGCGAACACGTTCGCCGGCATCAACAAGGCCGACCGCTCGCAGCACCTCAACCTGATCTGGCGGCCCGTGCCGAATTTCGACGTCGGAGCGGAGCTGATCCACGCCAGACGCGAGGTGACGGGCGGCGACTCGGGCACGTTGAACCGGATCCAGTTCTCGGCGCAGTACGGCTTCCTGTGAAGCCCGGGCTCATAGCTGGCTCGTTGCTCGCGCTGGCCGCAGCAGCGGCGATCGCCGCGGCAGCTTCCGTGTCGCTCGCTGCGCGGAATTCGGAGCCAGAGAGAATCGAGTTCGAGGCGACCGACGTAACGGGCGTGACCTGGGGAGGGGATTTCCGCCTCACGGGCGACGACGGCGTGCCGCACGAGCTCGCGGAATTCCGGGGCAAGGTCGTCGCGCTCTATTTTGGCTATACCCGTTGCCCGGACGTCTGCCCGCTGACCCTCGCGACGCTGGGCGAATCGGTCAGGCTCCTCGGCGAGGACGGCAGGCGCGTCCAGGTGATTTTCGTGAGCGTGGATCCGAAGCACGACAAGCCCAAGCTGCTGGCCCGCTATGTGCGCTCGTTCAACGATGGCTTCCTCGCGCTTTACGGCGACGCCGCGGCGACGGCGCGAACCGCCGCCGCATTCAAGGTGGAGGGCGGCGAGCACCACTCGACGCCGGTGTTCCTATTCGATCCTAGCGGGAGGCTTCGGCTCGTCGCGCATCCCGAGGCGAGCGCCGAGTCGATCGCTCATGACATTCGAGCGCTTTTGCCTCGTGCTCGAGAAATCGGTGCTGGCGTCCTTTAGGCGGGCCATAACCGGTGCCGTCCTTGTGCAGCACGCGATGGCAGGGCACGGCGAAGGCAACGCCGTTTGCAGCACAGGTGTTTGCGACCGCCCTGATCGCGTTCGGCGCGTCGATCCGCTCGGCAATGCGCGAATAGGTGGAGGTCTCGCCGATGGGGATCTTGCGCACTTCCTCCCAAACGCGCCTCTGGAAAGGCGTGCCGCGGATGTCGAGCGGGAGGCCGAAGGTCCCTACGGGGGCCTCGATGTAGCCCAGTACCCGCGAGACCAGCGCCTTCGCCTCCTTCTCGTTGCGGACGAGGTTCGCTTTCGGAAAACGCTCGCGCAGATCCCCGATCAGGTCCGGAGCTTTCCGCCCCACGAGGATCGACACGATTCCCTTGGTGCTCGCAGCGACCACAACCGCCCCGAGCGACGACCTGCCAGTGCCGAAGGTGATGTTCTCGGGCCGACGGAAGCTGAGGGGCCCGTCCCTTCGCATCGGCATCGACAGCCTAAACCGGCGCGCGCAATGCGCGGGTCAGCTCGCGGGCGTCGGCGAGGGCCTCGAGGTTGCCGACGAGCTCGATGATGCGCGTCACCGTGGCGTCCGCCAGGAAGCCGGCGGCGGCGGTCCGAAGCTTGTCCTCGATCTCGGCGCGCGTGAGCGGGTCGGACGGATCACCCTTCGCTGCGGCGCGCCGGTCGGCGTGGACTTTGCCGTCGGTCGTGGAGATCTCGACCGCCGCGCCGGTGCCTTCCACCCGCGGGTCGATCTCGACCTTCACCTTTTCGCGCGCGAACGCCCCGAGCGCCGGATCCCGGTAGCGCCGCGCCTCGAACTGGTCGAGCCAGCAGCGCCGGTCGTGCAGCACGACGGCGGTGACGTACGGCGTCGAGAGCAGCGCCTTGAACTTGCCGTCCCAGGCAAGCGTGCCGTGCATGTCGTACACGGTCTTCGACAGGCCCACCCGGACAGCCGCAATCCTTTCGGCTCTCAAGTCGTGCGATTTCATCAATGTGAAAAGCGAGGTGATGAGCGTCTGAAGCGAGCTCGCCGCAGGCCACAGTCGAAGCCCTATTGCCTCGAGCTCCCAGCGCTCGCCGAGCCCGTCAGTGACCGCTTCCGGATCGCCGCCGTCGGAGTAGGTGTTGAAGAGTCCTCCGTCCTCATGGGTGAGAATTTCCGTGGACGACGGAAAGCCCTGCTTCGCGAGGAGGGCGGCAAGGAGTCCCGACAGCGCGCCGCGCGACTGGTGGAACTTGATGGTCGGCGTGCCCCACTGCGCGAAGGTCCCCGCGGACTGGCTGCCGGCGAGGCCGAAGGCGTTGCGCTGGCGCTCGGCATCGAGGCCGAGAAGCTTGCCGGCCGCGGCGGCGCCGCCGAAGGGGCCGATCACGCCGGGAGAGTGCCAACCCTTCGCGCGAAACGCCGGATACCTGGTGCCGAGTCCGACGCGGACCATGCTCTCGAGGCCCGCCGCCACCGCGGCGATCAGCGCGCGCCCGCTGGCGCCATCGCGTTCGGCGAGCGCAAGCGCCGGAGGGACCACCTCCGGCGTCGTGTGGCAGAGCGTCGGCCGGTGCACGTCGCACACCGTGACCGCGGTGATGAGGTAACCGTTGAGCAGCGTCGCGCCGGCGATCGAGAGCGGCTCGCCGCCGATGACCGTCGCCTCGTGCGAGGCTCCGAGCGCCGCGGCGAGCGCGCGGATCTGCTTGGACTCATCGCCCTGGCGGCCGGCGATGGCGCTGGCGAGCGCATCGAGGAGGATGTCCTTGATGCGCTCGCGCGTGCGCTCGGGAATCGCTTCGTAGCTCAGGCCCGCGACAAAGCGCGCGAGCTCGGAAGTCGGCCTCGCCGTCATTCGAGCTTCGCGCCGGAGTCCTTCACGGCCTTCGCCCACTTGCCGAGCTCGGACTTGACGAGCGCGGTGAACTCCGCGGGGGTCGAGATCGCGGGCTCGGCGGCGAGGCCGATCAGCCGCTCGCGCATGTCGGGCATGGCGTAGATCTTCGACACCGCGGCGTGGATCCTGTCGACGATCGGCTTCGGAATTCCCGCCGGCGCGACGAGCCCGTTCCAGCCGACCGCGATGTATCCGGGGAGCGCCGCCTCGTTCAGCGTCGGCACCTCGGGCAGCGCGACGACGCGCTCGGCGCTCGTGACGGCGATCGCGCGCGCCTGCTTGTTCTTGATGAGCGGCACCGCCGCCGGGGCGGTCGCGAAGGTCACCGCGACTTCGCCGCTGATGAGGGCGAGGAGCTGCGGCCCGGCGCCCTTGTAGGGGACGTGCAGCAGGTCGACCCCGGCCATGCTCTTGAACATCTCCGCGGTCAGGTGCGGCTGCGAGCCGCTACCCGCGGAGCTGTACTGCAGCGCGCCCGGCTTGCTCCTGGCGAGCGCGATGAGCTCCTGCGCGCTCGTCGCCTGTACCGAGGGATGGACGATCAGCAGCGTCGGCAGATTGACGAGGTTGGTGATCAGCGTGAAGTCCCTGAGCGGATCGAACGGCAGATTCGGGTAGATCGCCGGGTTGATGGCGTGGGTGCCGACCGTGTTGATGAGCAGCGTGTGCGGGTCGCCCTTCTGCTTGGCGACGAACTCGCAGGCGACGTTGCCGGCGGCGCCCGGGCGGTTCTCCGCGATCACCTGCTGCCCCCATTCCTCGGTGAGCTTTTGCGCCAGGGTGCGCGCGAGGATGTCGGAGGTTCCCCCGGGCGGGAAGGGGATGACGATGCGCACGGTGCGCGTGGGAAAGGCCTGCGCCCAGGCGAGGCCGTGGAGGCACAGGATCGCGAGCAACGCGATGCGCACGAGGGACCGGATCATGGTTTCGTTTAGCATTGGCCGCATGGCCCTGAAACAGCGCGATTATGCGCCGCGCGCGCCGGGCACTCTCGACGGCGTTCGGGTGCTCGACCTCTCGCGCCTGTTCGCGGGCAACCTCCTCACCCAGATCCTAGGCGACTTCGGCGCCGAGGTCATCAAGGTCGAGCCGCCCGCCGGCGACACGCTGCGCGCCTGGCGCACGAACGGCGTCTCGACCCACTGGAAGGCCTACGCGCGCAACAAGAAGAGCCTGTGCCTCGAGCTGCGCAAGCCGCGCGCCCGCGAGCTGCTGCTCGATCTCGTCCCGGGTGCCGCGCTCTTCATCGAGAGCTTCAGGCCGGGGACGCTCGAGGCGATGGGCCTCGGGCCCGACGTTCTCATGAAGAGAAACGAGCGGCTGGTCGTGGTGCGCATCTCGGGCTGGGGACAGGACGGGCCGTACAGCCGCAGGCCGGGTTTCGGCTCGCTGGTGGAGGCAATGTCCGGCTTCGCCGCGATCAACGGCTTCGCCGACCGCGAGCCGGTGCTGCCGCCCATGTATCTCGCCGACGCGGTCGCGGGTCTCTACGGCGCCTCGGCGGCGATGATCGCGCTGCGCGAGGTGGAGAAGAACGCGGGGCGCGGCCAGGTGATCGATCTGGCGCTCCTCGACCCGCTGTTCGCGGTCCTCGGCCCGCAGGCGGCGCATTATCGCCTCACCGGCAAGGTGAAGCCCCGCACCGGCAGCCGCTCGACCAATACGGCGCCGCGCAACGTCTACCGCTGCAAGGACGGACGCTTTGTCGCGCTTTCGGCGTCGACGCAGAAAATGGCCGAGCGCACCTTCCGGGCGATCGGTCGCAGCGACCTCGTCGCCGATGCGCGCTACCGCGCGAACGCCGGGCGCGTCGAGCACGCCGCCGAGCTCGACGCGATCATCGGCGCATTCGTCGCCGGGCGCACCCAGGCCGAGAACGTGGCTTTCTTCGAGCAGGCCGAGGTCACCATCGGCCCGATCTACGACACCGCGCAGATCCTCGAGGACCCGCACGTCATCGAGCGCGAGCTGCTCGCCGAGTATCCCGACGACGAGATGGGCGCCTTCCCGATGCAGCACGTCGTGCCGCGCCTCCTCGGCACCCCGGGGTCGATCCGCGCGCGGGCGCCGAAGCTCGGCGAGCATAACCGCGAGCTGCTCGGCCTCGGCGACGACGCCTACGCGGAGCTCGCGTGCGCCGGCGTAGTCGCCGAGGGAGAGGCGAAGCCGGGAGACGAAGAATGATGGCCTTGCCGGTATGGCGCTCGCTCCTCTACGTGCCGGTCAACGTCGAAAAGTACGTCGAGAAAGCGCATACGCGCGGCGCCGATTGCATCCAGCTCGACCTCGAGGACAGCGTGCCCGCGGGAGAGAAGGCGCACGCCCGGACGCTGGTCGCGGACGCTGCGAAGCGTGTGCGCCGTGGCGGCGCCGACGTGGTGGTGCGCATCAACAGCCCCCTCGAGAGCGCGCTCCTCGATCTCGAAAGCTGCATCTGCGGCGACGTCGACGCCATCGCGGTCACCAAGACCGAGAACGCGTCGTACGTGCAGAGGATCGACGAGGCGATCTCGCGGCTGGAGAGCACGCGCGGCCTGCCCGAGCGGCGCACCAGGCTGATCGCGATGGTGGAGACTCCGGCCGCGTTCTTCGAGATGCCCTCCATCGCGCGCTCGAGCGCACGCCTGGTGGCGATGAACATCGGGGGCGAGGACTTCGCGCTTGCTGCCGGCATGGAGCCCACCGAGGAGACGCTGCTTATGCCGAAGCAGCAGATGATCTTCGCCGCGCGCGCCGCCGGCCTGATGCCGCTCGGCTTCCTCGCGAGCGTCGCGGGCTTCGGCGACTGGGACGCGTTCCGCCGGATGATGCGGCGCTCGCGCCAGTTCGGCTTCATGGGTGCGGGCTGCATCCATCCGGGCCAGGTGCCGATCGTCAACGAGGAGTATTCGCCGACCGCCGAGGAGCTCGAGCTGGCAAGGAAGATCGTCTCGGAAAATGCGAAGGCGGAGTCCGCCGGCCGCGCATCCTTCGCCATCGACGGCAAGATGATCGACGTCCCGGTGGTCGAGCGGGCGCGTCGCCTGATCGAGCGCGCCGCGGCCATTGCGGCGCGGGAGGCGCGAAAGCGTTAGCGGGATAGCGTCCGTTCAAGGCCGACGCCGCGGCAATCCATCTCGAACTCGAGCTCGACGACGGGTGGCCGGCAGTAGTGCCACGTCAGCCCGCCATTCGCCGCGCCGCGCCGGATGATCTCGTCGGCAAGGAATGGGTGGAGATCCTGCACGGTGTAGACCTGGGTCGCGGTGGCGTCGGACCAGGTCAATCCCAGCGCCGAGAGACGAGCTTCCATCGTGGCGAGGACGAAGCGAGCTTTCTCGCGAAGGCCATCCGGGGTGACGTCGCCGCGGCGGACGATGAAGTCGCGGTAATTCGGCTTGCCTTCCGGCGCTTCGCCGCTGCCCGCGACGATGAACGTGGGGTCGTCGCCGCGGCCGGGCTCCGTGTAGGCGAAGGCGTAGAGCGACGGCACCTCAGGAGGGTCCACGGCGGGGCAGACGTTGCTGCGCGCGACCGGATTCACCTTGCCGTCGTAGATGTTCCATTCGCCGAGCTTCGACGCGTAGACCTGGTTGAACTCGCGGAAGCCCTTCTCGGTGAACGGCGCGGGCGAGCGCAGCTCGCACGCGCAGAACGCGGCGAGCGGCCGGCCTGCGGAACGGAGTGTTTCCTCCACTACGAGCCAGCCTTCGGCAAGGGGTAGCGGGCGCGCAAGCCGCACGCGCACGATGCGATGACCGGGCTCTGCGGCGACGCCGCCCGAGTACTGGAAGACGGCATTGATGAAGCGATAACCGCCGGGAGCAAAGACGCGGACGTTGCTCACGCCACCTGTATAACAGCGTTCGTTTCAGCGCAACAGCGGCACGGAGTATTCTGCGAGGATACGGTTGATTTCCGTCCGCCGGGTCGCGATGAACGCGTCGAGCTCGTCGCGCAGCGCCGTTTCGCCGGCCTTGACGCCGATCGAAATCGAGTACGCGAACGGCAGCGGAACGCCGGCGGGCGCGCTCGCCGGCGCGACCTCGAGACGGCGCTGGCGCGCGAAGAAGGCTCCCTGCGGTCCCCACACCACGCCGGCGTCGAGGCGCCCTTCCGCAATCGCGTCGATGATCCTCTCCGCCGAGGTTCCCTTGCCCAGGACCGTGAACGCGGACACGTTGTCCACCGCGCCACGCGAGGCGAGCGCGTAGCCGGGAGGAGTGGCCACCAGGTCGTCCCCGGGAATCTGCAGTCCGATCCTGAGCTCCTTCAGGTTGGGCTGATCGAAGGAGACGAGCGGTTTCCTGTCGGAGAACACGAAGACGTAGGTCGATCGGTAATACGGCTTGGTTGTCAGCATCCGATCGAAGCCGGTCGGGACGCCCATCCAGACGTCGCAGCGGTCCGCCTCGACGGTCGTGCGGACGAAGCCGCGGTGCTGCGGATACCACGTATAGACGAGGGTGGCACCCAGAGCGTCGGCGGCAAGCGCGGCCAGGCGGTTTTCGAAGCCGCTCTCGTCCTGCCGCGAGTAGGGCATGCTGTCCGGATCCGCGCAGACCCGGAACTCCTTGCCGAGAACCGGAAGTGCCGCTGCGGCGCAAAGAACGAAACCGACGAAGCGCAATGACATAGAGACCTCCGCCTTTTAACGAGCGCGTTTGGAGAGAGATCGTGGACCGATTTCGCCCGATCGTCGCGGAACTACGACACAACGCGCCGGTCAGGTACGCTGCTTCGCGAGCTCGAAGGGAATGCGGTGACGCTCTAGAAAGCGCTCAACGGTGGGGAGCCAGAGCTCGACCCCCTTGCGGTCGGCGAAAACGAAGTGACCGTTGCTTCCAAAAGGCGGCTGGAGCACGTATTCCGCATCGACGCCGCCGGCCTGCAATCGCTGAAACCACGAGCGTGAGGCGGCCGGGCCAAAATAAAGGTCGTTTTCGGCGTAGTACATCAGGACCGGGACACGGACCGAGCTGCCGAGGTCCTGAAAAAGCGCCGCCAGGGCCTCGGCGGCGCAGGGTATGCCGGGATGGACCGCGGGATTCCCGCCGCGCCCCGCCGCGAAGGCGAGCACCGCGACGAGGCCCGCGGGCTGCTGCGCGGCGGCGTAGAGCGAGGCCACCCCGCCCGCGGATTGCCCGGCGAGGATCATTCTCTCGGGGTCCACGTAGCGCAGCTTGCGGGCGAACTCGTAGGCCGCCAGCACGTCCCTCGCGGCGGCGCGCTCGCCGCGCCCGTAGTGGGGACTGCCGCATTCGCCCGCGTCCTCTGCAAATGCGCCCCCCGTTTCGCCGAACCCGCGGCGCAACGGCATGACCACGGCATAGCCGCGCGACACGAAGGCGCTCGCCGCCTGGATGAAGAGCGTCGGCGATTCCAGGAAGCGATCGCGCGCGTCTTCGCCGACGCCGTGGTTGAGAATGATCGCGCCGAACGGTCCGGCGCCTCGCGGCCGAAGGATGGTGAGCGCAAGCGAGTAATGCCCCTCGGCCACCGGAATCCGGATGTCGTCGCGGACGTAGGGCGAGTCGTTACGCGCCGGCGCGAGTACAAGTGCGCCGGGCGCCGCGCAGAGCAGCGCCAGAAACAACCAACGCACGAGCCGCCGCTTCGGCTTACTTGCGTACACGACTATGCGCGCTTTGTGTAGGAGTCCATCCGGCCCGTCGAACGCCGGGGCAGTTTGCGCCGAGCGGCTCATGGCGAGACGTACGGATCATTCTGCGACGCGCCAAGGCGACACGTTCGTGTCCCACAGTATCCCCAGCTATGAGCGGGGAACGATTATCCATGAAGCGCTATACGGCGTGGGTCGGTATTTTTGTGCTCGCGGGCACGTTGGTTTCCTGCGGCGGCGGCGGCGACAGTTCCGGTGGCGGCGGCGCCGGAAACAGCGGCGGCGGTAGCGTTGCCACGCCGGGGCGCTTCGAGGAATCCGACGCGGCGGTCAGCTTGAGCGGCGCATGGACGCCGACCGACGAGCGCTTCGCATGGAGCGGCGGCACCGCCATGCAATCCACGGCGGTCGGAGCCACGGCTACATTCACCTTCACCGGGACCTCCGTCAGGTGGATCGGCGCCCGCAACGAAAACGGTGGAATCGCTCTGGTCAGCGTAGACGGGGGTCCGGGCAAGCGAGTGGACACCTTTGCCCGGCCGAATGAAATCCACACGCCGATCGTTACGCTCGACGGCCTGACCTCCGGCAGGCATACGCTGACGATCCGGGTGACCGGGGAGAGGAACTCGCAAGCCCATTCGACCAACACTGCGGTCGTGGTGGTGGATGCTTTCGACGTCGATGCGCCCATCGTGTCGCATATGCAGGAAATGGATCCCGACGTTTCCTACACCGGCAGCTGGACTCAGGATCCCTCTTCCGCCTGGAGCGGCGGCGGTGTCGCGTCCGTGCCCGACCCGCCACATGGAGGCATGAGGTTCACCGAAACCGCGGGCGCGAAGATCACGTTCAAGTTCCGCGGAACGTCGATCACGTGGCAGAGCGGTCGCGGCCCGGATTACGGCATCGCCAGCGTCCAGGTGGACGGGGGCGCGCCCACCGACGTCGACACGTATTCTCCGACACAGAAGTATCAGGATGTGGTGTTCAGGGCAGCGGGACTCGCCGATGCGCCCCACACCCTGACGGTCCAGGCGACGGGCCGGAAAAACGACGCGTCCCACGGCATCAAGATCGTGGTGGACGCGTTCGACGTCACCACACCCGGAAGACGGCACCAGGAAGAGGACTCGCAGATTACGTATACCGGCAAATGGACTCACGACAACGTCAACCGGGTCTGGAACGAAGGCGCGTGCAACACGAGCAACGTCGCGGGCTCGAGGGCCATCTTCACCTTCACCGGCACCGGTGTGAGCTGGATCGGTTGCCAGAAGGAGAGCTGCAGCGGGGTGGCCAAGGTCTTCGTCGACGGCGCGTTCGTGAAGGAAATCAACAACTGGAGACCCGTTCCGATCGAGGCCTTCCAGCACGACAGCTTCAGGGTGGACGGGTTGACCCCCGGAACGCACACGCTGATGATCGAGCAGCAGATCAATGGCGGCTACATCGTGGTGGACGCTTTCGACGTCCGCCCGTGAAACACGAGCGCGGCGTCACTCTGCCTTGATGCCGCGCTCCTTGATGACGCGCTGCCATTTCTTCTGCTCGCTTGCGAGGTGCGCCGCGGCCTCCTCCGGCGAGCTCGCGATCACCGTCAGGCCGCGCTCCTCGTAGAACTTCACCTGGTCGGGGGCGGCGAGCGCCTTGCGGATGTGCGAATTCAGCGTGTCGACGACCGCGCGCGGCGTGCCCTTGGGCGCCGCGACGACGAACCAGGTATCGAACTCGTAGCCTGGCACGCCCGACTCGGCGACGGTCGGCAGCTCCGGCATGGCGGGATTGCGCTTCGCGCTCGTCACGGCGAGGGCGCGCATCCGGCCGGCCTTCACGTAGCCGATCTCCTGCGAGATGTTGCCGAACGTGACCGCCACCTCGCCGGCGATGAGCGCCGTGTCCGCCGGGCCGCCGCCCTTGAACTGCACCGCCACGATGTTGACGTCCGCGAGCAGGTTGAAGAGCTCGCCCGCGATGTGCGGGTTGGTGCCGACGCCCGCGGCGGAATAGAAGAGCTGGCCGGGCTTCGCCTTCGCGAGGGCGATCAGCTCCTGGATCGAGCGCACCGGCAGGGACGGATTCACCGTAACGAACGACGGCGACGACGCGACGAGCGAGATCGAAACGAAGTCGCGCAGCGGGTCGTACGGCGCGCGCGGCATCAGGAACTGGTTGCTGACGAAGGGGATGGTGTTGATGAGGAGCGTGTAGCCGTCCGGGGGCGAGTTCATCACGATCTCGGTGCCGATCACTCCGGACGCCCCTGAGCGGTTGTCCACGACCATCTGCTGGCCGATGCCTTCCGAGACCTTCGCCGCCAGCAGCCGGCCGACCACGTCCACGCTGCCGCCGGGCGGAAACGGCGAGACCAGGCGGATCGCCTTCGACGGATAGCCTTGCGCCGCTGCAGGCAAGGCGAGCGCCGCCGCGGCGAGCGCGAGCCCGGCGACCATGAGGCCTCTTAAGTTGCTCATCACACCCCCTCGGCTTTCCATGGTAAACCTTCCGTGAGACTCAGGAGATCGTCATGTGCGCTCGACTGCTCAAATGCTCGTTCACCCTGTTCGTCCTGCTTGCGCTCACCCCGGCTTTCGCCGATGAGTTCGCCGATGCCATCAAGGTCTTTCGCAATGCGGGCGAAAGCGCGAAGTTCTTCAAGAAAAGCTACGGCTACGCCGTGTTTCCGACCATTGGAAAGGGCGCCTTCGTCATCGGCGCCGCGCACGGCTCGGGCCGGGTCTACGTCGGCGGCAAGTATGTCGGCGACACTTCGATGACGCAGGTTACCGTAGGCGCGCAGGTGGGCGGGCAGGCGTACAGAGAGATCATCTTTTTCCAGAACAAGGCCGCCTTCAGCGCATTCAAAAGCGGCAACTTCGAGTTCGGCGCTCAGGCAAGCGCCGTGGCCATCACGGCGGGTGCCTCGGCTCAGGCCGGCACGAGCGGGACGGCGGCGGGTGCCAGCGCCACCGAGAACAGGGCCGCGACGGGAAAGGGCGGATACCAGAAAGGGGTCGCGGTGTTCACCGTCACCGAGGGCGGGCTGATGTATGAAGCGAGCATCGGCGGCCAGAAATTCAGCTACGAGCCGAGAAAGAAGTAAGGGCTCCTGAAGATGGAAAGAAACCGTGTAGCGGTTCGGCTACGCTGCCGCGGGGAACGCGCCTTCAAACCCGAGGTCTACATTGGCCATGAACCTACACATTCAAAAGCCGCTCGAGCTGGGGTCGCCGGCGGGCGGAGAAACGGGTTTCGTCCTGGTGCAGGCCAAGGAAGGGCCGCACCGGCTCATTTTCAGCCTGGACAGCGCCAACGATCTGATCCTGGCCCTCCAAATGGCAAAGAAGGCGATTCGCGACGAGCGCCGCAAGGCCGGCAAGCCGCCCATCCGGTCTGCGGTCGTAAAACTGGTCGAGCAAATCGAGTATGGCGTGGACCCGCTCAACCAGGTGGCTCTGTTGCGCACCGGGTTTGAGGACGGCAGCACTCAAGACCTGCCGATCAGCAGGACCCAGATCCCGGAGCTCATGAACTTTCTGAAGCAGGCCCAGGAGAATTTCCAGGCCCAGGACAGGGCCAGCAAGCAGTAGCTGTTTCTGCCCGGTTATTCTGCGTAGCCGGGCATCTCTCGGTCGAGGATGCGCATCATCGCCTCGAAGAAGAGGCGATCGCGCTCGGCGCTCGAATGGCGGTCGTTGGCGGCCGGCGCCTGCACCTGCGCCACGATGTCCTCGGAGAGCACTTCGAGCGGCTTGCCGGTCGACATCGCCAGCACCTGCGCGCGGCACACGCGCTCCAGCTTGTAGAGCCGGCGGTACGCCTGCGCGACGCTGTCGCCGGTGACCAGCACGCCGTGGTTCTTCATGAAGAGCACGTGCTTGTCGCCGACCACGCTTGCGAGGCGCTCGCCCTCCTCGACATGGTCCGCGGTCCCCATGTAGGTGTCGTCGTAGGCGACGTGGCCGTGGAAAAACGCCGCAGTCTGGCTCGCGGGCAGGAGCCGGTTGTCCTTCAGCATGTTGAGCGCGACCGCCCAGGTCTGATGCGTGTGCATCACCACGCGCGAGCCGCAGATGCGATGGATCGGCGCGTGAATGCATTGCGCCGAGAGCTCCACCACGCCGTCGCCTTCGAGCGTGCTTCCCGATTCGTCGAAGACGATCATGTCGCTCGCGCGCGCCTCCGACCAGTGCAGGCCGAACGGCAGGATGAGGTAGCGGTCCCGATAGCCAGGGACCGTCACGGTGAAATGGTTGTCGATACCTTCTTCCAGCTCGTGCAGGACCGCAAGCCGGAGCGCGGCGGCGAGGTGCACCTTTGCCTGGCGCACCGGGTCGGCGGCGGACGAAATCAGGGGATGGACGGACATGGCTCGCGCATCATAAACGAAGTCGGAATGTCGCCCAACGAGGTGGGAAATCCACCCAAATGCAGCAGGGGCATTACAGGTGTTATTTGGGCTGCGGCCGGGTGAAACCGGCCTGCCACCGAGGGTCGAGATGATGCACCGTCATGAAACGGGTATCGACGTTTCTTGTGACTCTCGCCTTTCTGGTCTTCGCGGGAACCGCTACGGCTCAGGCGCAATCCGAGGTCATGGCCTCGGTCGGCCGGGGCGTCGAGGACGCGGACATCGACGTGGTGCGGCTGGCGTACAGGCGCATGCTGCCAACCGATGAGCGCTGGTGGGTGCCGACGCTGGTCGAGTTCGGTGGCGGGATCTGGCGTGTGCCTGACCTCGCCGGCACGACGCAGCGCTTCGATCTCCACGCGACCCCGATCTGGCGCGCCGACTTCGCGCGCACCTACGTCGAGGGGGGCATCGGACTCTACCTGCTCTCGCACACCATCAACAACGACGTGACGCATATGTCGACGTCGTTCGAGTTCGGCTCGCACATCGGTGCCGGGCTGCGCATCGGCGAGCGGCGGGAGACCAGGATCGGCATCGCGCTCCAGCATCTCTCCAACGCCGGCATCAAGGAACCCAACAGCGGGGTCAACTTCATCCTGCTGAGCGCGAGCTTCCCGCTCTAGCATCGAGACGCCCGGCTTCGGACCCCTCAAGGCGTTGCGACCAGCGTCACCGCCGAGACCACGGCGAGGAGGATGTCCGCCCCGACGTCAGCCGTGTACAGCACGGCGAGCGTTCCCACCGTCATGACGGCTACCACCAGGCCGAAAAGCCATGCTGCGAGGTAGCTGCGTGTCATGCAGCGGATGCTGCACCGCGCGGTTCGCCGGATCGTTGCGGCCCGCGGGGCGCAAGTTACCGTTGAAACAAGCCGGGCGAGTCACGCGGACTCCACCAGCCTCCTTGCGCGCCGGAAGGCGTCGGGCAGGGTGTCGACCACATTGTCCGACCCGAGGTCCGTGGCGAGGCCCGACTGCCGCAGCAGCCATTTCGGCTGCGCCTGCAGCCCGCAGAGCATCAGCGTGCCGCCGCGCTTGTAAAGCATGCCGTGCAGCGTCTCGAAGGTCTCGAGGCCCGTATTGTCCATGTTCAGGAGCTGGGACAGGTCGAGGATCATGACCTTCGGCAGTCGGCGCTTCGGATCGAGGAGGCCGTCCATCTTGCTCACAGCGCCGAAGAACAGCGACCCCGAAACGCGGAAAGCCTCGACGCTGCGCGGATCGACGCCGGCCATGCGCTCCTCGAGCTCCGCGATCGGCTCGACGCGCGTGAGCTGCGAGATGCGCGCAATGAAGAAGAGGCAGGCCAGCACCAGCCCGACCTGCACCGCCACGGTGAGGTCGACCACGACCGTCAGGAAGAACGTGGCGAGCAGCACGGTCCTGTAGTAGTTGGAGAACTGCCGCAGCCGCGCGAACTCGTGCCATTCGCCCATGTGGTAGGCGACGTACAGCAGCACCGCCGCGAGCGTCGCGAGCGGGATGTGCCTCGCGAGCGGGGCCGCCATCAGGACCATGGCGAGCAGCGCCGCGGCGTGCACCATGCCGGCCACCGGCGTGCGGGCGCCCGAGCGCACGTTGGTCATGGTGCGCGCGATCGTGCCCGTGGCGCAAAACCCGCCGAAGAGCGGCGAGGCGATGTTCGCGATGCCCTGCGCCATCAGCTCCTGGTTGGGATCGTGGCGGTCCTCGATCACCGAGTCCGCGACACGCGCGCAGAGCAGCGACTCGATCGAGCCGAGCACCGCGATGGTGAAGGCCGGGCCGACGAGGAGCGAGATCTCGGGCAAGCCGATCTGCGGCCATGTGAGATGCGGCAGCGCCTGCGGGATGCTTCCGAAGCGCGTGCCGATGGTCGCGACCCGGAGTTGGAGCAGTGCCACCGCCGCGGTGCCGAGCGCCAGGCCCACGACCGTGCCCGGGATGTGCTGCATGGTGCGTGCGAAGGCGCCGGTGCGGGAGCGCCACAGGCGCGGCCACGCCCAGATCACCGCGAGCGACGCCACGCCGAGCGCGACGGTCACGGCATCGGCCGTGGGCGCCGCTCCTGCCAGCACGCGCAGCTTGAGGACGAAATCGGCCGGGAGCTGATCGACCTTGAGCCCGAGGAATTCCGGCAATTGCGACAGGATGATGATCACCGCGATGCCGTTGGTGAAGCCGATGACGATCGTGACCGGCACGAAGCGCACGAAGTTGCCGAGGCGGAACAGGCCCATGGCGAGGAGCAGGGCGCCGGCCATCATGGTGGCGAGGAGCAGGTTCGCCACGCCGTAGCGCTCGACGATCGCGTACACCACGACGACGAAGGCGCCGGCCGGTCCGCCGATCTGCACTCGCGAGCCGCCGAGGGCGGATATCAGGAAGCCCGCGACGATCGCCGTGAAGAGTCCCGCCTCGGGCTTCAGCCCCGAGGCGATGGCGAAGGCCATCGCCAGCGGCAGCGCGACCGCGGCCACGGTCAGCCCCGCCGACAGGTCGCTCAGGAACTTCGCGCCGTCGTAGCTGCGCAGCTCCTCAAGGAGGCGTGGATGGAAGCGTGACATCGCCAGCATTCTTCGAATTCTTCGGCAGGTGGCGAATACTACCGGACGCCCTCAATCTGAGGTTAAGACGCCCTGAGGTACAACTTGATCTGGCCGTAATGCCCCCAATGTAGGAACATTCTCCGAGGAAACGACCATGACCCAGCCCGACAAGGATGCTTCCGTACTCGCGCACATCGAGCGCCTGGTGAGCGAAGAGCACCGCCTCTTCGAGCGCGGCGAGCTCAATCCGGAAGAGAGCAGCCGCCTCTCTGCGGTGCGAACCGAGCTCGACCAGTGCTGGGACCTGCTGCGCCAGCGACGGGCGCTGCGCGAGTTCGGCGGCGACCCATCGCAGGCGCATGCCCGCGACGCCGACGTGGTGAAGAAGTACGTGGGATGAGCTGCAACCACACTAGCGCGGTGAAGACCCGCCGGCCGCATACCGACGGTTGCGAGGAATGCCTGAAGATGGGCGACGGCTGGGTCCACCTCCGCCTGTGCCGCACCTGCGGCCACGTCGGCTGCTGCGACGACTCGAAGAACAAGCACGCCACGAAGCACTATCACGCGACCAAGCACCCGATCATCACCTCGCTCGAACCCGGGGAAACCTGGAGCTGGTGCTTCGTCGACGAGGAGGCGCTCGAGATCCCATGAGCCGGGTCGTCTCGCCAGGCGCTCACCGGGCGCGGCTTCACCCAGGCGCAGAAGTTCGGCGCCCGCATGCTGATCCCGATGGAGACGCGGCGCCTCGACTGCGCGCCCGCCAAGCGCGGCGAGCCCATGGAGCTGCATTTTGGCGACGGGCAGGTCGCGCGGGCGCGCACCCTGGTCATCGCCACCGGCGCCCGCTATCGCCGCCCTGCCGAATGCAGCAACCTGATGGCGCTGGAAGGCCGCGGCGTCTGGTATTGGGCCTCGCCGATCGAGGCGAAGATGTGCGCCGGCCAGGAAGTCGTGCTCGTCGGCGGCGGCAACTCCGCCGGACAGGCAGCGGTGTACCTGTCCGGGCACGCTTCGAAAGTGTGGATGCTGGTGCGCGGGCCGGGCCTCGCCGCGAGCATGTCGAAGTACCTGATCGACCGCATCGCCGGGACGCCAAACCTCGAGCTGCTGACACGCACGGAGATCACCGGCCTCAGCGGCTCGCGCCAGTCCGGCGTCGAAACGGTGACCTGGACGAATCGCAACTCGGGAGAGCGCCAGAGCCGCCCGATCCGCAACGTGTTCCTCTTCCCCGGCGCGGAGCCGAGCACCGCCTGGTTGTCGGATTGCGACGTGGCGCTGGACGACAAGGGCTTCGTCACGACCGGCCACAACGGGTCGCTGCCGCTCGAGACCAACGTGCCCGGCGTCTTTGCGATCGGCGACGTGCGCGCCGGATCGGTCAAGCGCGTGGGCGGCGCCATCGGCGAGGGCGCGGCGGTGGTCTCGCAGATCCACACCTTCCTCGGCGCCAGGTGAGCGCCCGCGAAACCCTCGTCCCTCTATTCAGATTCGGCGCGCGAGCGCGCCCTTCGGGTCTTCCGGCGCACTTCCGCTAGGCGTTTGGCGAGTTCGCGCCGGGCTTTCCAGGGATCGGGGGAGATAGCCAGCAGCACCAGCGAGAACAGGATCCAGAACAAGACGGCCGACATCACGCACCTCCCGGATATGCGATTGCTCGGTTAAGAACACCGCGCTCAGATTAGGTGAGCATTGCCTGGACCGCTTAGCCGGTTGCGCCAATGGGTAATCCGTATGCGCCAACCGCGTTATCTCTTGGCGTAGTGGGACAGGCGGCTGGCGCGCTGGGGGAAGTGGTCTCTCTGGCAATCCGGGATATTGCGCGTATCCCCAAACAGGAGGCAGATGATGAAACGCGCGGCCGAAGAATCCTCCGGGGACCCGCAGATGGCCGCGACGATTCTGGTGATGGACGACGACCAGTGCATGAGGGAGCTGCTTCGCCTGCACCTGTCCAACGCGGGGTACAAGGTGCTCGTTGCCGAGGACGCCATCGATGCCGGCCATCTGCTCCTTCGACGGCGCCCAGACCTGATCCTTGCGGACATCGAAATGCCGTTCATGGACGGTCTTGAGTTCTTGCGGGCAGTGAAGGCCGACCACACGACGCGTTCGGTCCCCGTGATCTTCGTCACCGTCAGAACCGAGGCAGAGGCGCAAGCGAAAAAGCTTGGCGCTGCGGCATTCCTCACCAAGCCGCTGCTCCTCCCTGAGCTGCTATCAACCGTGGCTCGGCATATCGAGGGATGCGTAGCGGTCTAGTTGTCCCTCCGAGCAGCTCGCGGCACCGATAAGGGTTCCTTAAGCCTGCCCGACGGATCATCCCACCGGGCCTCGCCGGAAGGTTGCCCGCGGGGGCGGTTCCTCCCTTTTCTCGCCGCCCTTGAAGGCAATCATCCTGCGAGGGCCCTCCAGGAAAGTAGACCGCCGAATGATCGCAACAGCCCCGGTCGACGTTTATCGCCGTGCAATCGAGCGCGTCGTTCAACTGCTCGGGGATGAAGGCCGTCTCGCGCGCTACCTGCGGGTGCCTGCGAACAGGCTGCACGCCTGGCGCACCGGCGCCGAGATCCCGCCGCTCGCCATCTTCCTCAATTGCGTTGACCTGATTCTCGACGACGAGCGCGCCAGCACCACGCAGCTCTATCTTCGTCATGGTAGCGGCCCTGGCGGCGTACGCCGCTAAGGCGGAGCGCCGGATCCCATTCGCGATTCGACTCGGCCTTGGTTTGCTGCTGGTTGGCGCAAGTGGTGCACTATGGGCCGAGGCGCCGGCGTCGGCTTTCGCCGCGGCGCAGTTGGAGTTCGCCCAATCGGAGCTCGATCGCGCAAAGGCGGCGCTCCAGACCCGCGACTACTCGCTCGCCAGGCAGCTTGCCGGACAGGCGCTTCTCGATGCACGCCTCGCGTGGGGCATGACGGAGTCGACGTTCGTCCGCACGGGAGCGGCTGAGGTCGCGCGCCGCGCGGAACGGTTGAGCGCGCAGGGCCTCCTTTCAGCCGGCATTGGCGCTGCGCGCTAAGTTTTCTTCTAGGGCTTTACCACCGCGATCACCTCGATCTCGACGAGCAGACCGTCAATCGCGAGACCCTGCACGCCCACGGTCGTGCTTGCCGGAGGATTCGGGCCGGTGAAGAAGCGCGCGCGCTCCTCGCGGTTCACGGCGCGGTGCGTCGCCGGGTCCCAGTTCACCACGTAGGTCGTCACCTTCACTACGTCGTCCGGCGTCGCACCGGCGGCGGCAAGCGCGGCGCGCACGTTCTCGTAGGTCTGGCGGAACTGCGCGCGCAGGTCGCCTCGTCCGACGATGTTGCCCTTGGCATCGAAGGCGACCTGGCCGGCGACGAAGACCATCTTGCCGCCGGTCACCGTCACGGCGTTGCTGTAGCCGCCGGCGGCGAACATCGTAGGCGGGTTGAGGAACTCCTTGGTCGGGGCGCATCCCGCGAGCAGGCAGGCAAACAACGGGATGGCGATTCTCATCGGTTCTCCCAGTATATATTTAGCAGATCGTGAATCTGATAACGTCCCGCGCGCTGGTCGACGACCTCGTCGTCGCCAACCGCATCCTGGCGGAGCTCGGTGTGCTCGACGCGTTCGGCCACGTCAGCGTGCGCAGCGACGCCGACCCGCGGCGCTACGTGCTGACGCGGCTGCTCGCGCCGGAAATGGTCACGCGCGACGACTTGATCGAGTACGACCTCGACAGCCGGCCGGTCCACGACGACGACCGCAAGCCCTGCCTGGAGCGCTTCATCCACGGCGAGATCTACAAGGCCCGGCCCGACGTGCTGGCGGTGGTCCACAGCCACGCCCCTTCGGTGATCCCGTTCGCCGCCTCCTCGGTGCGCCTGCGGCCGATCTACCACATGGGCGCGTTCCTCGGCCGCGGCGCGCCGGTGTTCGACATCCGCAAGCGATTCGGCGCGACCGACCTGCTGGTGCGCAATCCCGATCACGGACGCGACCTCGCCTCGATCCTGGGCGCTGGCGCGGTCGCGCTGATGCGCGGGCACGGCTTCGCGACCGTCGGCGAGAGCCTGCCGGTGGCCGTCTGCCGTGCAATCTATACCGAGCTCAACGCCCGGCTGCAGGCCGAGGCCATCGGCCTGGGCGGCGAGATCACGTACCTGGACGGCGAGGAATCGGAGCTCGCCGACGCGGTGATCCGCTCAGTGGTGGCCAAGCCGTGGGACCTTTGGAAAAAGCGCGCCCTCGAGCGCATGAAGAACGGAGGCAGGACATGAGCGGCGTCGTGACCTGGGCGCTGTGCCGTGCCCTTTCCCTGGTCCTGCTTGCCGGCTGCGCTCTGCCGGCTGCAGCGCAGGACGACGCCTGGCCGTCGAAGCCCGTGCGGTTCATCGTGCCGTCCTCGCCGGGCGGTGGCACCGACATCTACGCCCGCCTGCTCGCGCAGTCCCTGGGTGAAACGCTCAAGCAGCAGTTTGTCGTCGAGAACCGTCCCGGCGCGAGCGGCAACATCGGCGCGACCGCGGCGGCGAAATCGGCGCCCGATGGCTACACCTTCATGGTGACCGCCAACCCGGCGCTGACCATCAATCCGAGCCTGTACCGTGACCTGCCGTACGACGCGGAGCGCGATTTCGCGCCGATCACGCGCGGCGTCATGGCGCCGATGGTCATCGTCGCTTCGCCTAGCCTGCAAGCGAAGACGCTGGCCGAGCTGGTGACGCTCGGCAAGAGCCAGCCCGGCAAGGTCGCCTACGCTTCCGCGGGCACCGGCACGCCCCTGTATCTCGGGGTGCGGATGCTCGAGGAGAAAACCGGCGCCCGCTACACGCACGTGCCCTACAAGGGGGCGGGCGCCGCCTACGGCGACCTGCTCGGCGGCCAGGTGCAGTTCATGTTTCCCGACGTGGCTTCGGCCATCTCGCACATCCGCTCGGGCAAGCTGCGGCCGCTCGCGGTCACCCACGCGACGCTGCTGTTGCCGGGCGTGCCGACGCTCGCGGAGGCCGGCTTTCCGCTCGAGGTGCTCACGTCGTTCAGCGTCGTGGCGCCCGCCGGCACGCCGGTTCCTGTGGTTCAGCGGATGAGCGTCGAGATCGCGCGCGCCATGCGCACGCCCGCCGTTGCCGAGAAGCTCGCGGCCCAGATGCTGCTGCCGGTGTTCGACTCGCCGGAGGAGTTCCGAGCGAGCGTCAAGTCCGAGCGCGATGGCTGGGCGGCGTTCATCCGCCGCAACAACATTCGCCCGAGCGACTAGGCGCCGGCCTGTGCTCCAATACAGGCCGCATCCCCAAGAAAGGATCCCTGCGTCATGAAAAAGACTTGCGCCTCGCTTTCGTTGTGCCTGCTCGCCGCCTGCGCTACGACGCAGGAGCCCTCGGTGCCGCCCACCGCTTTCCGGCTTATGTCGCCCGGCATCCCGGACAACTCGATGATGCAGCCGAAGAACGCCGGCAACTTCGCCAAGAACCCGAACTGCACCGGCCAGAATGTCTCGCCGCCACTCGCGTGGACCAACGTGCCGGACAAGACGCGCAGCTTCGCGATCATCTGGGACGACCAGGCCGGCCGCGCCGGCCTCGGGGTCTCGCACGCGGTGATCTACGGCATTCCGGCGAACGTCACGTCCTTCGCCGAGGGCGAGCTGGGCGGCGCGCCGGCCGCCGGCCGCTTCGTTCCCGGCAAGAACACGCTCGGCATGCACTGGCTCGGGCCCTGCTCGCCGAAAGGCAACGCACCCCAGCACTACGTCATGACGCTCATCGCTACCACGGTCGAGCCCGGCGAGCTGCCCGCGGGCCTCACCAAGCCCGAGCTGCTGAAGGCGCTCGAGAGCGGCAAGGCGCTGCGCGCCGCGAGCCTGGTGCTCCGCTTCGCGCAATAGCGCGGGCGAAGTAAGCTAGGAGATCTTGGAGCGACTGGCCTGACCAGCGAATGCCGCATCGGCAGCGCGGTGGACGTGCCGTGTCGCGAGCATGGCGGCGAGATCCTCGTCGCCATCGATGACGGCCTCGAGGATCTTGGAGTGCTCGTCCCAGTCTTGCCGCGCGCGCCGCGCGGTATTCGCGGCGAAGACGAGGCTGGTGCGCTCGCGGAGTACGCGCATGATGTCCCAGAGGATCGTATTGCGCCCGGCCTCGGCCAGTCCGTCGTGGAACTCGCCGTTGAGGCGCACGAGATCATCCACGTTCTTCGATTTAGCCGCCCGGTTCCCGGCCTCGAGCACGCGCTGGAGCGACACAACGATGGCTCCATCGTGGTGCCGAGCGGCGAGGCGGGCGTTCAGGCCTTCCAGCGTGGCGCGCACTTCCACGAGGTCGCGCGCCACTTCAGGCGACACGTCGGCGACCGAAGCGCCGCGCCGCGGCTGCATGTCGACCAGCCCCTCGCCGGCGAGCATGCGGAGCGCCTCGCGGATCGGAACGCGCGATACGCCGAGCTCCTCGGAGAGACGGTCCTCAACGAGGCGCTCGCCCGGACGGCGCCGGTTGGTGAGGATCGAGCGGCGCAGCTCTTCCGCGACCCGCTGGCTTAGCGAGGGATGATCCTTCAGCGTCATTCCATCATGATACCGGCGCGCTTGATGACCTGCGCCCAGCGGTCCCGGTTGTCCTTCAGCCACGCCGCCGACTGGCTCGGGTCGAGGCCCGTGGCGACGTAGTCGAACGTGCGGTTCTTCTCCTGCACGTCAGGCTGCGCAAGAGCGCGCAGCATCTCGCGGTTGAGCGTCTTCACCACGTCGACGGAGGCGCCGGCCGGCGCCATGAAGGCGTACGCGAACGCCGCCTCGAATCCTGGATAGGACTCGGCGATGGTCGGGACCTCGGGGGCAAGGGCCGAGCGCTTGGCGCTGGAAATGCCGAGGGCGCGCAGCTTGCCGGACTTGACGTGCGGCAGCACGCCGGTTGTCACGGCGAAGATCGAGTCGACCTGGCCGGCAACGACGTCGATCACCGATTGCCCGGTGCCCTTGTAGGGAACATGCGTCATGTCGATGCCCGCGGTGGCAAGGAAGTACGCGCCCGACAGGTGGCTGGGTGTGCCGTTGCCTCCGGAGGCATAGGTAAGTTTCTTCTGCTTGGAGAGCGCTACCAGCTCGGCGACCGAGTTCGCCGGGACCGAGGAATGCACGGCGAGCAGTTGGCCGTAGGTCACCGGAACCGAGATCACCGCGAAATCCTTCGCCGGATCGAAGGGTAGCGTCTTGTAAATCGAGGGATTGACCGTAAAGGTCGTGTCGATGGCGAAGAGCAGCGTGTAGCCGTCCGGCGCTGACTTGGCCACCATGTCGGCGGCGATGTTGCCACCTGCTCCCGGCTTGTTTTCGACCACGAAGGGTTGCTTGAGCGCCGCCGACATCTTGTCGAGCACCATGCGCGCGAAAGTATCGAGCGGCCCGGGAACGGTGCTTACGACGACGCGTACCGGCTTCTCCGGGTACTGCGCGTGCGCGGTTAAGGCGGCACAGGCCGCCAGCATGGCAGCGATGCATCGTGTCATGTCGTCTCCTCCTGGAATTGAAAACCGAAGCCCTCCGCGTACACGTAGGCCGTGTCCGCGCCTTTCCTCCTGACTGCGCTACGCGCCGCGGCGGTCATGGCCGGCGAGCCGCAGAGATAGATCGCATGCTGCGAGAGGTCGTCGAAATCCGCGCAGATGGCGTCCTGGACATACCTCTTCGCGCCGGCGCGCGATAGCACCGGGACATACTCAAATCCCGCCAAGCGCTCGCGCCAGCCCTCGAGTTCTTGCTGCAGGTACAAGTCTGCTTGCGTGCGCCCGCCGCGATAGAGCCGGATCGGGGGACAGTCTGGATCGTCAAGCAGCGACTCGAGCATTGCGCGCACCGGCGCCAGGCCCGTGCCCGTCACGGCCATAATGACCGGCCGGTAGTCCTGGCGACGGAAGATGAACGCCCCGTGCGGCAGTTCGAGGTCGACCGCGTCCCCCGGGCACATTTTGCCAAGCGCGGTATCCGTGAAGCGGCCCCCGGGAATGCGCCGTACGTGAAACTCGATCGCAGTGCCGTCCGGTCGCGACGCCATCGAGAAATTGCGCGTGGTGCCGTCCGGGAGATGCAGTTTCATGTGCTGGCCCGGCGCGTAGTCCACAGGCTGCTCGAGCTCCAGGCGCAGATGGACCACGTCCGGCGTGAACCGCTCCAGAGAAACGATGGTCGCGCAGCGCCTCTCGGTCGACGGCAGGGCCAGGCTTTCGACCCGGACCAACAGGTCCGACATCGCCCGCGCCTGGCAGGCGAACGCGAAGCCCTCGGCCTCATCCTCGGGCGTGAGAGCCATCGGCGGCGCCTCGTACGAGACGCGGCCTTGGAGGACGCGGATCCGGCAGGTGCCGCAAGCGCCCTGGCGGCAATCGCTCGGCAGCATGACACCGGCGTTCAGCGCCGCGCTGAGGAGCGATTCGTTCCCGGAGGAGAACGCTTCACCGCTTTCCAGTGCGACCCGATGACTCATTTCTTGATGTCGGGCTCGACCAGCACGCTGTGCTTGGAGCCAACCAGATCCTTCAGAGCCTGCAGGGCAGCGAGCGCGCATTTCGTGTCCTGCTCGCCGTTACCACCCGAAAGCCCGACGCCGCCAATCACCTCGCCGTCGACGACGACCGGGAAACCGCCAACGAAAGCGGCGAAGCGCCCTTCGAAGCTAAGTTGGATGCCGAAGGCCTCGTTGCCGGGCAGGGCGGGGCCGTTCGGCGGCGTGGTGAAGAGATGCGTCGAGCGCTTGTGGCCGGCCGCAGTGAACGCCTTGTTCCAGGCGATCTGCGGTCCGGTAATGCGCGCGCCGTCCATGCGTTGTAGCGCGATCGGGTAGCCGCCGTCGTCGACGACGCAAACGGTCTGGCGCACGCCGATCTCCTCGGCCTTGCGCACGGCTGCCTGCGCCATGGCGAGCGCCTCTTTGAGCTCGAGCTTGAGCGTCGTTTTCATAGCCCCTGGTAGACGGTCTTGATCTGCGTGTAGAACTCGAGCCCCGTACGGCCCGACTCGCGGAAGGTCGACGTGCTCGAGCGCTTGAGCCCGCCGAAAGGCGCGTTCACCAGGTTGCCGGTGGTGGTGCGGTTGATCTTCACAGTGCCTGCCTGGATGTCCTGCGCGAAGCGGTGCATGTAACGTGGGTTCTTCGTCGCGATCGCGGCCGCCAGGCCGTACTCGGTATCGTTGGCCTTGGCGATCGCATCGTCGTAGCTGGACACCTCGATGATCGCGAGCACCGGCCCGAAGATCTCCTCGCGGGCGATGCGCATGGTCTGCGCGACGTCCGTGAACACTGCAGGAGCGACGTAATACCCATGGTCAAAGGCTTCGCCCTTCAAGCGCTCGCCGCCGTGGAGGTGCTTCGCTTCGCTCTTGCCGATGTCGACGTACCGGAGCACGGTTTCCAGCTGTTTCCTGGTCGCGAGTGGCCCGATCTCGCTTTTCGGGTCCATGCCGCTGCCTACCTTGAGCTGCTTGATCTTGGAAACCAGCTTGTCGGTGAACGCCGCTTTGACGGCGGAATGCACCAGCAGCCGGCTGGTGCCCGTGCACGCCTGGCCAGTGAGCGAGAGCCCGCCCTTGATGGCGAGGTCCACCGCCCTGTCGAGGTCGGCGTCCTCCATGACGATGAGCGGGTTCTTGCCGCCGAGCTCCATCTGCGTGCGGGTGGTGAGCGGCGCGGCGCGGTGGATCTGCTCGCCGGCGGCGGTAGAGCCGGTGAACGAAATGGCACGCACGGCGGGCGATTCGGTGATGACCGGACCGACTTCGCCGGCTGCGCCTGTGACGAAGTTGAGCGCGCCCTTGGGAAGCCCCGCCTGCATTAGCGCCTCGGCAAGCCGATAGCCGATCAGCGGCGCGTCGGAGGAGGGCTTGAACACCACCGCGTTGCCGGTGACGAGGGCAGGCGCGATCTTGCGCGCCGGAATCGAGATCGGGAAATTCCATGGCGTGATGACGCTCACGACTCCAAGCGGCTCGCGCGCGCTGTAGACGAGCATTTCGGGGTCGTCGTTCGGGTACGTTTCGCCGGAGAACGACTGGCCCTCGATCGCGTAGAAGCGCAGCGTCTGCGCGGAGCGCAGAACCTCGTCCTTGGCCAGGGCGACGGACTTGCCTTCCTCGCGGGTGAGCTCCTCCGCGAAAGGCGCAGCGTGCGCCTCGAGGTAGTCCGCCGCCGAGAGGAGCACCTTCGCGCGTTTCGTGATCGGCGTCCGCCGCCAGCCGTCGAAGGCCGCCGCCGCTGCTGCGACCGCGGCGCGCGCGTCATCGGCGGAAGAGGCCTGGAACCGGCCGACGACGTCGCGCGTGTCGGCCGGGTTGACGTCGTCGAACGTCCTGCCCGTGCGGCTTTTGATCCACTCGCCGCCGATGCAGTTGGCGAACTCCGCCGCTTGAAGCGGCGCGTTCATGCCTGCAGCAGCGCGCGTTCGCCGGCGGGGACTTGCTTCTCGGCCATGTCGAGCTCGGCGAGCGAAACGTCGTTCGCCACGTAGTCGTAGTAGAGCGCCGTGGTGTAGGAGAGGCGCATCTGCGCCCCGACCTCGCAGATCTTGAGGCAGCGCCGCTGCAGCTCGGGCGTGGTGGCGTGCTCGAGCACGATCTGGTAGCCGCGCTCGCCGTGGATCTCGTCGGACACGATGTGCAGGTCGAAGAACTCGACCTCCTGGTCGGTGAACTTGTACTTCTCGCGCAGTGTCGGCGTCTGCTTGCGGTAGATCGACGGCACCTGGGATTCGAGCCCGACCACCAGCCCCGCGACCGCGACGATCGGGTCCTCGCGCATCGCCGTGGCGTAGCACCAGCCTTGCAGCCCGCGCGTGGTGGCCGACATGTTGTCGGGGTTGGTGACCCGGGCGCGCGTCGTGCCGCAGGCCTCGGCGAAGCGGATCAGAAGGTCGGTATGGCGGTCGCCGCCGATCTCCTCCTCGTACATGTTGTGCAGCAGGAAGTCCTTCGCGTCCTGGTACTCATCGGGCATGCGCGCGTAGATATAGCCGAGGTAGTCGGCGAACGGGCCCACGTAGTGGTAGTGGTTCTCGGCCCAGCGTGCGAGATGCTCGCGCGAGAGCTTGCCGCTCGCCCAGGCGACGCTGAAGGGCGCCTTGGTGGCGGCCCTGCCCTTGATGGCGTTTTCGAGGGCGGTGCGGAACTGGTCCTGGTTCATGAGCTCGGCCATTGCGGGGTCTCCTCGGGACGGATGGCGGATGCGGCATTCGGGGTTGCCATGTTGTATACAATATACTACAATTTTGACCCAGGTCAAGCTGCCTCTCTCAGGAAGGAGTAACGCGCGGCCCCCGTTCCGCCGGGTCAGTCGTATACAACGATGCCGAAAATCGCCATCCACAAGGAAGGTCAGGTGCACGTCGGGGAGGTGAAGGAGAACACCAACCTGGTGGTGCGCGCCGGCATCAAGCAGTTCCCCTGGCCGCACCTCAAGTACCGCTGCGGCATGGGCCAGTGCGGTACCTGCACGAGCCACATCCTGCGCGGCGCTGAGCACCTTCCCGAGCCGAACTGGAAGGAGCAGAAGATCCTCGGCGAGCGCCTGAAGCTCGGCTATCGCCTGTGCTGCCAGCTCTGGATCAAGCACGACCTCGAGCTGACGCAAGAAAACCTGGTGCCGCCATCGCCACCTACGTCATCTTGACCTCGAAGCCCGGCCAGTTCAGGACCGAGCTCGTTGACGGCGTGAAGCCGGTCGAGACATACGACTATCTCTTCTGCGGCCGTCGATGCGCGCATTTTGTGATCGCCGAACTCACGCGGGAAGTGAAGATCAGGATCGTCGACGAGGCGTCGTCCCCGGTGGTGAATCTGGTGCCATCCAAGTTCCTCCCGCGCTTCGCGTCACTCGAAAAGGCGCGCGCCGAGCTCGAACAGCTCGCAGGCAATGGTGCAGTCGACGCCGAGTTATTGAGGCGCTGATGCCGTTCTCCATCACTTTCATCACGAACGACAGCAAGGTCGTGACCGTCCCAGAGCAGGCGAACCTGCTGCGCACGTCGATTCGCGAGAAGGGCGGCATCCCGTTCAAGTGTGGCGCCGGTATCTGCGGCACGTGCAAATGCAGGATCGAGAAGGGTCTCGAGAATACCGACGCGATCAAGGACAAGGAGCGCAACCACCTCACCGCGGACGATTTTGCGGCGGGCCACCGCATGGCCTGCCAGACGTTCGTCCACGGGGATGTCGCTGTTTCGTGGATCCCATTGGCGCTGAGGCCGCCGGCCAAGCCGCGGGTCGCGTGATGCCAAATGCTGGCGATCATCGCTATCGCTCTCGCGCATAAGAGTATTGGTGGAGGCGGCGGGAATCGATTGCAGGACGTAACCGCACCGTACTAGACGTCTCTGGATACAGTGACTTCTTCGAATACCCCCAGCGGTACCCCAGGTCACAGGATCGATGGAATCCTCCGCCGAAAGCGGACCTTCGTCGGCGCTGTGTGGGACCCTTGACAGAGTCTCTGGCCTATAATATGATGAGCGTCATATGTGGACCACCAAGGCCGGCTCCAAGAAGGAAGAAACCCGCGAGCGGATTCTGCGAGCGGCGGCGCGCGCCATCCGCAAGCACGGCTACGAAGGTGTCGGGGTCGCCGACGTGATGAAGGAGGTCGGGCTCACGCACGGCGGGTTCTATGCGCATTTCAAGTCGCGCGACGCACTGCTGGCGGCGGCCGCCGAGCAGGAAGGTGTGGAATCGAGCGAGCACCTCAGTCGAGCGATCGCGGCGGCGAAGCCGGGCCAAGAGCTCATGGCGCTCGTCGACGCCTATCTTTCCGACGGGCACGTGGCGGCTCCGGAGCAGGGCTGCGCCATCGCTGCGGCGGGAAGCGAAGTGCCGCGCCAGCACGCGGATGTGCGCCGCGTGGCAAGCCGGCGCATCAAGGACATTATCGGCCTGATCGAGCGCCAATTCCCCGAGTGGGGCAAGCGCGCAGCTCACGACAAGGCGATGGCTATCGCTGCGACGCTGGTCGGGTCCGTAGTCCTGGCTCGCGCGGTGGACGATGCGCAGCTTTCGCGCAGCATCCGCAAGGCAGCACGCGAGCTGGTTCGCGCCGCGGCGGGCTAGTTTTTTTTGACTTTCCATATGACGCGCATCATATGCACCGCACCCGCCTCCTGCTACTGAGCGCCAGCCTCCTGGCCGGTTGCGCGGTCGGCCCGGAATACCAGTCGTCCAACGTTTCCGTGACCCCCCGTTTTCTCGGTCAGGACGGCATTGGACGCCGCGAGATTCAGAGCAAGGCGGACCTCCGCATCTGGTGGGCCGCCTTCGATGATCCAATGCTGACGCGCTTCGTCGCCCTGGCCCTCGACCAGAATCTCGACATGGCGCTGGCGGCAGCGCGTGTCGCCCAGGCGCGCGCGTCCTTGCGCCTCGCAGATGCAGCGCTGCTTCCATCAGCCAATGTGAGCGCGCAGGGTGCAAGAACCTACCAGTCGGTCGAGACTCCACTGGGGCGGGTGCTCAATTCCACGCCCGGCTTCGACCGCCATGGCAGTTACTACGAAGCCAACCTCGGTGCGAGCTGGGAAATCGACGTGTTCGGCGGCCTGCGAAGAGGGCAGGAAGCGGCGCGCGCGGAGTATCAGGCATCCGAAGCCGGCGCGGTTGCGACGCGGCTGGCCGTGGCCGCGCAAACGGCGGATGTGTACGTCACGGTCCGGGGATTGCAAGCGCGCATCGCGATCGCCCGACAACAAGCGGAGACGCGCCGTCAGCTTCTCTCGACGGTCACGCTGCAGTACGAGAAGGGGATCGCCGCCGAGCTGCAGGTGCGCCAAGCCGAGGGCTCGCTCGCGCAGGTCGAGGCGCAAATCCCCGTCCTGGAAGCCGCGCTCGACGCGGCGATGAATGCGCTCGACGTGCTTCTCGGAGTACAGCCAGGAACCTACCGCGGCGAGCTCAGCCCGGCGGCACCTGTCCCGGTTGCTCCGGATCTTGCCGAGACCGGCACCCCGGCCGAGATGATTCGACGCCGACCGGACCTCATCGTGGCCGAGCGGCGCCTGGCGGCAGCCAACGCGCGCATTGGCGTGGCGATTTCGGAGTACTACCCCAAGTTCTCGCTGGGCGCGCTGCTGGGCAGCGCCACCGCAATATCAAGCGGCAACCTCTTTACCAGCGGTGCGAACCAGGCCCAGGGCGTCCTCGGACTTCGCTGGCGTTTGTTCGACTTCGGCCGCGTCGATGCGCAGATCGCTGCTGCGCGTGGCCGGGAGGCTGAAGCACTCGCGGCATACCGGCTCGCGGTGCTGCGAGCGACCGAGGAAGTGGAGAGCGCGTTTTCCTCCCTCGTCAGACGCGAGGCCCAAGTCAACGTCCTCACGCGGGGTGAATCGTCGCTCGCACGTGCGCGCGAGAACTCGCTTGCCGCCTACAAAGGCGGTGTCGTCAGCTTGATCGAGGTGCTGAATGCCGACGGCAACCTGCTGCAAATACGCGACGAGAAGGCCCAGGCGCAAACCGAAGTTGCGCGCGCCGCCATCTTCTCCTTCCTGGCTCTGGGTGGCGGGTGGGATGCAAGCAGCAACACCTATAGCGCCCTTCAGTGATTATTTGCGGAGATTCCAATGCTTAAGCGCCATCCCGCCGTAGTTGTTGCTGTCATCGGTCTGCTGCCCCTCGTTTTGGCGGCATGCAGTGACGCCGCTTCTTCCCTAAGTGACCCGCGGACGCAGCCTCCGTTGGTGCGGGTAGAGGCTGTCGAGCGCTCGATGCAGTCGGAGCGTTCGTTCACCGGCATCGTCGCGGCCCGCGTGCAGGGCGACCTGGGGTTCCGAGTTCCCGGGAAAGTCTTGGAACGCCTGGTTAATGCCGGACAAACCGTCAAGCGCGGCCAAACGCTCATGCGGATCGATCCCACGGACCTCGCGCTCGCCGTGCGCGCGCACGACGAGTCCATTGTCGCTGCCAGGGCGCGAGCGCGCCAGACTGCGGACGACGAGTTGCGGTACCGCGACCTCGTCGCCGCGGGTGCGGTTTCGGCATCGGCCTATGACAAAGTCAAGGCTGACGCCGAGGCCGCAAGAGCGCAGCTCAATGTGGCCGAGGCCCAGGCCGGCGTTGCTCGCAATGAAACTGGTTACGCTGTTCTGCTCGCGGACGCGGACGGCGTGGTAGTCGAGACCCTGGCGGAGCCGGGGCAAGTCGTCAGTGCCGGTCAGGTCGTCGTGCGTCTGGCGCAGGCCGGGCGGCGGGAGGCGGTCATCGAGCTCCCCGAAACGTTGCGTCCGGCTATCGGATCCACCGGTCGCGCAACCTTGTACGGAAGCGGGCAGACGGGCTCCGCGAAGCTTCGCCAGTTGTCGGACGCGGCGAACCGGCAGACGCGGACCTTCGAGGCTCGCTACGTGCTGGACGGTGCTCTGGCAGACGCGCCGCTCGGCTCGACTATCTCCATCCAGATATCGAACGGCCAGTCCGCGCCGGCCCTACAAGTACCGATCGGCGCAATCTTCGATCCGGGCAAGGGTCCCGGCGTATGGCTGGTCGAAGGCGAAACGCCTCGGGTCACCTGGCGCGCCGTGCGAATCGCCGGCCTCAGCGGCGAAGCGGCTTCCGTGATCGGCAATCTCAAGGCCGGCGATCGCGTCGTGGCACTCGGTGCGCATCTGCTGCACGAAGGCGAGGATGTGCGACTGGCGCAGAGCGCGGTCATCCAAGCCGCCGGGCCGCGATGAGCCGGTTCAATCTTTCCGCCCTCGCCGTACGCGAGCGGTCCGTCACCTTGTTCCTGCTCGTTGCGATCTTTATCGCCGGCGTCGTGGCCTTTCTGACGTTGGGGCGGGCGGAAGACCCTTCCTTCACGATTAAGCAGATGACCGTCGTCACGGCCTGGCCGGGAGCGACGGCGAAGGAGATGGAAGAGCTCGTCGCCGAGAGGCTCGAGAAGCGGATGCAGGAACTGCGCTGGTATGACCGGGCCGAGACGTTTACGCGGCCAGGCCTGGCGTTCACCACGGTCTTCCTGCGCGACAGCACGCCCCCCGCCGATGTCCCTGAGCAGTTCTACCAGGCGCGAAAGAAGCTAGGCGACGAGGCGCCTCACTTGCCGCCTGGCGTCATCGGTCCGATGGTGAACGACGAATACGCCGACGTGACCTTTGCGCTGTACGCGCTGAAGGCGAAGGGGGAGCCGTATCGGCACCTCGTCCGCGAAGCCGAAGTGCTGCGCCAGCGACTGCTTCACGTGCCCGGCATCAAGAAGGTGAACATCATCGGCGAGCAAGCGGAAAGGATTTTCGTCGAGTTCTCCTACGACCGCCTCGCGACGTTGGGCGTGTCCCCTCAGGACATCTTCGCCGCGCTCAACAGCCGTAACGTTGTGACGCCTGCTGGCTCGATCGAGGCGAAGGGCCCGCAAGTCTTCATCCGCGTCGACCGCGCCATCGACGATCTGCAGAAGATCCGCAATACGCCTGTCTCTGCGCAAGGCCGCACGCTGAAGCTCGCCGACATTGCCGAAGTCAAGCGAGGCTACGAAGACCCGGCCACCTTCCTGATCCGCAACAACGGCGAGCCCACGCTGCTGCTCGGCGTGGTCATGCGCGAGGGATGGAACGGCCTCGACCTCGGCCACGCGCTGGAAGCGGAGGCGGCGGCGATCAATGCGCAAATGCCGCTCGGCATGACCCTCTCCAAGGTCACGGACCAGTCCGACAATATTCGCACCGCCGTCGACGAGTTCATGGTCAAGTTTCTCGTTGCCCTCGGCGTGGTCATGCTGGTGAGCTTTCTCAGCATGGGATGGCGCGTCGGGATCGTGGTCGCCGCAGCGGTTCCTCTGACCCTGGCCGCGGTATTCATCGTCATGGCGGCAACCGGCAAGGACTTCGACCGCATCACGCTCGGCTCGCTGATACTGGCCCTGGGACTGCTGGTCGACGACGCGATCATCGCCATCGAGATGATGGTCGTGAAGATGGAGGAGGGTTACGACCGCATCGGCGCCGCGGCGTATGCGTGGAGTCATACCGCCGCGCCCATGCTCGCCGGGACCCTCGTGACCGCGATTGGCTTCATGCCGAACGGCTTCGCCAAATCCACCGCCGGCGAGTACACCAGCAACATGTTCTGGATCGTCGGCATCGCTCTGATCGCATCCTGGGTCGTCGCCGTAGTGTTCACGCCTTATCTCGGCGTGAAGCTGCTCCCGAATATCAAGAAGCGCGAGGGCGGCCACGAGGCGATCTACGACACGCCGCGCTACAACCGCTTTCGCCAGCTCCTTGGTGTTGTGATTCGCCGCAAATGGCTGGTTGCGGGGAGCGTGGTCGGCGCATTCTCGATCGCGGTGCTGGGCATGGGTGTAGTGAAGAAGCAGTTCTTTCCGACTTCCGATCGACCGGAAGTGCTGGTCGAAGTGCAAATGCCGTATGGCACGTCCATCGAGCAGACGAGTGCCGCCACCGCCAAGGTCGAGGCCTGGTTGGCCAAGCAACCGGAAGCCAAGATCATTACTTCGTACATAGGACAGGGGGCACCGCGCTTCTTCCTTGCTATGTCACCGGAGTTGCCGGATCCTTCGTTCGCGAAGATCGTCGTACTGACGCCGGCCGAAAAGGCGCGCGAGGCGCTCAAGTGGAGGCTACGAGAGGCGGTGGCCGACGGCCTGGCGCCGGAGGCTCGCGTGCGGGTTACGCAGATCGTGTTCGGCCCGCCCTCTCCCTTCCCGGTGGCTTTCCGCGTGATGGGGCCCGATCCCGAGAAGCTTCGCGACATCGCGACGCAGGTACGCAATGTGATGCTAGCCAGCCCCCTGATGAGAACGACCAATACCGATTGGGGTGAGCGCGTGCCCACGCTTCGTTTTGCGCTCGATCAGGACAGGCTGCAGAGCATCGGTTTGACGTCCAGCGACGCGGCGCAGCAGATGCAATTCCTCCTGAGCGGCGTCCCGATCACCGAGGTCCGCGAAGACATCCGCTCGGTGCAGGTCACGGCGCGCTCGGCCGGAAACGCCAGGCTCGATCCGGGCAGGATCGCCGACTTCACGCTAGTGGGAGCGGGCGGCCAGCGTATTCCGCTCTCGCAGATCGGAACGACGGAAATCCGCATGGAAGACCCGATCCTGCGTCGGCGCGATCGCACGCCGACGATCACCGTGCGCGGCGACATTGCCGAGGGCTTGCAGCCGCCGGATGTGTCCACTGCGGTGCTGAAGGAGCTACAGCCCATCATTGCGAAGCTGCCGGCGGGCTATCGGATCGAGGAGGGGGGTTCCATAGAGGAGTCCGGCAAGGCAAATCGCGCCCTGGCCCCGCTGTTCCCCATCATGGTCGTCCTCACGCTTATCACCATCATCCTGCAGGTGCGCTCGATTCCCGCGATGACCATGGTGTTCGCCACCGCGCCTTTGGGCCTCATCGGCGTCATTCCGACCTTGCTCCTCTTCCAGCAGCCGTTCGGCATCAACGCTCTGGTCGGGCTGGTCGCGCTTTCCGGAATCCTGATGCGCAACACGCTCATCCTGATCGGCCAGATCCGCAGCAACGAGAAGGAGGGATTGGCCCCGTTCGACGCCGTCGTCGAGGCCACCGTGCAGCGCTCCCGCCCAGTCATCCTGACGGCGCTGGCCGCGATGCTGGCATTCATTCCGCTCACGCATTCAGTTTTCTGGGGCACGCTGGCCTACACCTTGATCGGCGGAACCTTCGCCGGCACGGTTCTCACGCTCGTGTTCCTCCCCGCGCTGTATGCCATCTGGTTCAAGATCAAGCCGGTCTCGAAGGGCGAGCCCGTCGCTCCGGAGATTCGAACGGCTCCCATATCGCTGGACGATATTGCGCGCCCGGCCCAGCCCACCCCTCTCCATCCACAACACTGAGCCCATCACCATGAACGACGTCATCATCATCGGCGGCAGCTTTGCGGGTCTCGCCGGCGCACCGCAGCTTGGCCGCGCCCGCCGCAAGGTCACCGTTCTCGATACCGGCCTGCCGCGCAACCGCTTCGCCGGCCACTCGCATGGCCTGCTCGGCCACGATCACAAGCCACCGGTGGACATCCTGGCCGAGGCGCGGCGGCAGTCGTCGATGGCCGGATCATCGAGATCGCCCATCGCGGGGGCCATAACGCCACCGTCAAGCTCGATACCGGCCCCAATGTCGCGGTCGACATCCTATTCGCCCATCCGCGCAACAAGCCGTCCGCAAGCCTGCATGAATCACTGGGCCTCGCCACGGCCAATACGCCCCTCGGCATCGTCCTCAAGGTCGACGAGCGCCGCGAAACCAGCATGCCCGGCATCTACGCCGCCGGCGACCTCGCCACGCCCCTCATGCCCTCGGTCCATTGGACGTCTTACACTCTGAAAACGCGCGCCTGGGGAGCGCGCGAGAGACGCTACTTGGGGGTATTGGTGGAGGCGGCGGGAATCGAACCCGCGTCCGTAGACCCTCCACAGTCAGGACTACATGCTTAGCCTGGTTCTTTAATGCCTTCGCCTTGCGCCCGCCAACCGGCAGGCTGACGCTCGGCTAGCCGCTTCGACGGATCTCCCGGGCGAAGCGACCACACCCGGAAGAGAGGCTGATGTGAATGACGCTGCACCGTTCGTTACGGGTTGCCCCGTCCTTCCCGGCCTAGCCCATCAGCAAGCTAGTGCAGCGTCCAGCCGGTGTTAGGCGGCTAGAGCGAAACGCTCGTCGTTGGCGTTTGTAGTGTTTCCAGAATGGATTTACGAGGTGATCTGGTCCTCGGCATGCCCTGCGCTGCTTCGATGCCCACGTCGAAACCAGGTCGCCCCCGGGATCGCTGTGTTCAGTACGGCATTTTACTTCTAAGACCAGCCCTTTAGAACCAGCTTGCCGATCATGGTTCCCGACTCGAGCTTTTCGTGCGCCTTGCGGAGATTTGCCGCATTGATCGGCGAGAGGGTTTCCTTGAGCGTGCCGCGCAGCTTTCCGGAATCGAGCCAGTCGGCCACCTGGTTGAGCAGGCGGTGCTGCTCGATCATGTCGGGCGTCTTGAAGCGCGGGCGCGTGAACATGAGCTCCCAGCACATGGTCGCGCTTTTCGAGCGCACCACGTCCATCGGCAGCGGCTTCTGGTTGCCGACGATAGCGACCATCGCGCCCTGCGGGGCGACGAGCTGCGCCATCGCTGCCCAGTGGGTGTCGAGGTCGTTGAAGTTGGCGACGTACTCGACCGGCTTCTTGACCTGCGGAGCAAGATCCTTGCGGTGGTCGACGACTTCGTCGGCGCCGAGCTCCTTCACCCAGGCGACGGTTTCCGGACGCGAGGCCGTGGCGATTACCCTGAGGCCGGCGAGCTTGGCGAGCTGGATGCCGATCGAGCCGACGCCGCCCGCGCCGCCGATGATCAGGATCGATTTGCCCGCGTCCTTGCCGCCGCGGTCGATTTTCATGCGGTCGAAGAAGGCTTCCCACGCGGTGATCGCGGTGAGCGGGATGGCGGCGGCCTGCGCGAAGTCGAGGCGCTTCGGTTTGCGCCCGACGATGCGCTCGTCGACGAGATGGAGCTCGCTGTTCGCGCCAGGGCGCGTGACGTCCCCCGCGTAGTACACCTCGTCGCCCGGCTTGAAGAGGGTGACCTCCGGGCCGACGGCTTCGACGGTGCCGGCGGCGTCCCACCCGAGCACACGCGGCGCGGGCGAGTCGACCTTCCTTTGCTTGGTGTCGACCGGGTTGACCGAGATCGCTTCGACCTTCACCAAGAGATCACGTCCGGCGGGGGCGGGCTTGGGCTGCTCGATTTCCTGAAATGTGTGGACGATGGCTTTCATAAGTGCTCGATGAGCTCCAACGGGTGGCGGATGATCGCGGCGGCTTGCCAGGTGTCGGGGCCGCCGCTATCGGGATGATGGTAGCCCCACTCGACGGCGATGGGGCGCATTCCCGCGGCCTGTGCTGCTTTCATGTCGCGCAGGTCGTCGCCCAGATAGAAGCAATTCTGTGGAGAAACCTGGATTTGATACGCGGCATGAAGGAGCGACGCCGGATGCGGCTTGAGGTGTGGCGTGGTGTCGCCGCAGGCGACGCAGTCGGGATCGAGCTTCAGCTCGGCGACGAGGCGCTCGGTGAAGCGGGTGGCCTTGTTGGTGACGATGCCCCAGGCGATCGCGCGCCGGCGCAGCTCCGCGATGAGCTCGGCGATGCCCGGAAAGAGCGCGGTCTCGGCGCACACGCGCTCGGCGTAATACTCGAGGAAGGTTTCGCGCAGCGCCTCATATTCCGCATCGCCCGGCTTCACGCCGAAGGCCGCGTGCACGAGGCCGCGCGCGCCGGCGGAGGCGAACGGGCGCAGCCGCTCGATCGGCAACGGCGCGTGGCCCTGCTCGACGCGCATGCGGTTTACCGCCGCGGCGAGGTCGGGCGCGGTGTCGGCGAGGGTGCCGTCGAAATCGAACAGAACCGCCTGGCTAGGCATTGCGCGTGCAGCGCAGGAGGTAGTTGACGTCGCAGTCGCGCCCGAGGCTGTAGCGACGCGTGATCGGGTTGTAGGTCATGCCGATCAGCTCCTCGGGCGCGAGGCCGCTCTCGCGGCTCCAGCGCGAGAGCTCCGAGGGCTTGATGAAGCGCAGGTAGTCGTGCGTGCCCTTCGGCAGAAGCTTGAGCACGTATTCGGCGCCGATCACGGCGAAGAGGTAGGACTTCGGATTGCGGTTGATGGTCGAGAAGAACACCACGCCGCCCGGGCGCACGAGCCGCGCGCAGGCCGCGACCATGCCGGAGGGCTCCGGCACGTGCTCGAGCAGCTCCATGCAGGTGATTACGTCGAATTCGCCGGCATGCCCCGCGGCATATTCTTCGGCGGACACGTTCTCGTATTTCACCGGCAGCTTCGATTCAAGAAGATGCAACTGAGCGACGCGCAGGCCTTTCTCGCCGAGGTCGATTCCCGTCACCTCCGCGCCGCGCCGCGCCATCGCCTCGGCGAGGATGCCGCCGCCGCAGCCGACGTCGAGCACCTTCTTGCCCGCGAGGCCGGCGGAGCGGTCGATCCATTCCAGGCGCAGCGGGTTGATCTCGTGCAGCGGCCTGAACTCGCCCTGCGGGTCCCACCAGCGGTGGGCGAGTTTTGAGAACTTCTCGAGTTCTGCCGGATCGGCGTTCATGGAAACCGAATTGTAGAAACAAAAAACCCGGCCGCGGCCGGGTTTCTTGTTAGAGCAAAAGAGACTAGGGCTAGTTCCTGCGCGTGCCGATGACCTCGATCTCGGTGCGGCGATTCTTGGCGCGGCCTTCGGCGGTCTTGTTGCTCGCCACCGGCTGCTTCTCGCCCTTGCCCTCGGTGTAGACCCGGTTGGGCTCGATGCCCTTCGACACGAGGTAGGCCTTCACCGATTCCGCGCGGCGCACCGACAGGCGCTGGTTGTACGCATCGGAGCCGATCGAGTCGGCGTGGCCGATCGCGATCACGACTTCGAGGTTGACGCCTTTCGCCTTGCCGGCGAGGTCGTCGAGCTTCGAGCGGCCTTCAGGCTTGATCACCGACTTGTCGAAGTCGAACAGCACGTCCGCGGCGAAGGTGATCTTCTCCGCGACGGGCTTGGGCTTCTCCGGCGCGGGCTTCGGCGCGGCCGGTGGCGGCGCGGGCTTGGGCTCGGGCTTCGGCGCAGGCGCGGGCGTGGGAACGGGCTCGGGCTTGGCTTCGGGCTTCGGTGGTTCGCTGGTGGCGCAGGCCGCTGCGAACGCCACTGCGACGAGCATTGCGAACAGGTTTTTGGTCATTCGCTCCCCGCCTTCTCTTTGTTTTCGAAAAATCAAGAGTCTGCGTGACCCTTGAGGGCATTCTGCCATAAGTGCGCGCGTTCCTCCAAACCGGCAAATGCGCTCGGCTGCAAGCGAGCGTCGATCACGCGCGCTTCGCCGTTCACCCAGACGTGCGTGACGTGCTCGCGGCCCGCCGCGTAGACGAGGTGGGAAACCGGGTCGTAGCAGGGGAGGAGCTCGGGTCCGCGCAGCGCCACCGCGACGAGGTCGGCGGCCTTCCCCGGGGCGATCGAGCCGGCATGCTCCTCGATGCCGAGCGCCCGCGCACCGCCCAGGGTCGCAGCGCGCAGCGCATCGTGCGCGGGCAGGGCCTGCGCGTCGCCGGCGACCGCCTTCGCGAGCAGCGCGGCGGTCCGCATTTCCTGGAGGAGATCCAGGCGGTTGTTGCTCGCCGCGCCGTCGGTGCCGAGACAGAGGTTGGCGCCCGCGCGGCGCAGCGCCTCGACCGGCGCGAAGCCGCTCGCGAGCTTCAGGTTCGACGAAGGACAGTGCGCGATCGACGCGGCGTGGCTGCCGAGAAGATCGATCTCCTGCCGCTCGAGGTGCACGGCGTGCACGGCGATGAGACCCGGCCCGAGCAGGCCGAGACGCCGCAGCCGCTCGACCGGCCGCATCCCGTGCTCGGCGAGGGAGCGCCGGTTTTCGTCCTCGGTCTCGGCGAGGTGCACGTGGACCGGCAGGTCGAGCTCCGCCGCGAGCTTCGCCACCTGGCGGAAGCTCGCGTCGGACACGGTGTACGGCGCGTGCGGTGCGAGGCAGAACGACACGAGCGGGTCCTCGCCCTCGCGGTCTCGCAGCGCGAGGCCCTTTCGCAGGTAGTCCGCGGCGTCGGAGGCGTAGGCGGAGGGAAACTCGACCACGATGATCCCCAGCGCGACGCGCATGCCGGCGCCGCGCGCCGCCTCGAGCGAGGCCTCGGGGAAGAAATACATGTCGTTGAAGCAGGTGATCCCGCCGCGCAGCATCTCGGCGCAGGCGAGGAGCGTGCCGTCGCGCACCATCGCGGGAGAGACGTGCCTGCCTTCGGCGGGCCAGATGTGATCCTCGAGCCAGCGCATCAGCGGCAGGTCGTCCGCGAGGCCGCGCATGAGCGACATCGCGGCGTGCGTGTGCGCGTTCACGAGCCCCGGGATGAGCACGTGATCCGGCAGATCCAGCGTCTCATACGAGGCGAAGCGTTCGGCCGCTTCTGCCTGTGGGAACAGCGCTTCGATGCGCCCGTCGCGCAAGGCGACGGCGTGGCGCTCGAGCACCTGTCCGGCTGGCTCTACGGGTACGACCCAGCGCGGTCGAATCAGGAGACGGTTCGGGCGAATACCCTCGAGTCTAATGCCTACCTCGGCCTACCTCGGCATCCCCTTCAGTTCCACCACGACGCGCCGGTTGGGCGCGAGGCACTCGATCAGGGCCTTGCGGTCCGCCTTGCCGCCGACCTTGTCGGGGCAATGCTTGACCTGGTTGGTCTTGCCCGAGCCGAGAGTCTCGATTTTCGACGCGTCGAAGCCTTTAGAGACGAGATAGGCGCTTACCGCGTCGGCGCGCTTCTCGGACAGCTTCTGGTTGTACTGCGCCGAGCCGAGGCGATCGGCGTGGCCGTCGACGTGCACCAGGGCGATCGAGCTGAATTCCTTGGCTCGCGCCACGATGTCCTGGTCGAGCTTCGCGCGCGCCTCCGGCGTCAGGGCCGACTTGTTGAACTCGAAGAGCCCGGTGGAGGTGACCGAGATCACCGCCGGCTTCTTCGGCGGCTCGGGCTTCGCCACGGGCTTGGGCTCGGGTGCCGGCGTCGGCGTGGCGACGGGCGCAGGAGGCGGCGCGGGCTTGGCGGCGGGCTCGGGCGTCGGCGCAGGCTTCTCCGGCTCGCTGGCACAGCCTGCGAGCAGAAAGCCGAACGCGACCAGCATGGCGATTGCAGATTTCACGTGGCTCCTCCCTCTCATTTTTGGTTCGCCGCGCGGCTCCGAATTTAATCATAGCGTACACCCCAAATACAAGTGTTTTTCGAGAGAAAACTGATGCTTGCATGATAAAATCCGGGGGCTCGCCTGATGGAAAATTTCGCCAAGGAAACGCTCCCGATCTCGCTCGAGGAGGAGATGCGGCGCTCGTACCTCGATTACGCCATGAGCGTGATCGTGGGACGGGCCCTCCCCGACGTGCGCGACGGCCTGAAACCGGTGCACCGCCGCGTGATCTACGCGATGCACGAGGCCAACAACGTCTGGAACCGCCCCTATGTGAAGTGCGCGCGCATCGTCGGCGACGTGCTGGGCAAGTACCACCCGCACGGCGACTCGGCCACCTACGAGGCGCTGGTGCGCATGGCGCAGGACTTCTCGATGCGCTACCCCCTCATCGACGGCCAGGGCAACTTCGGCTCGGTGGACGGCGACGCCGCCGCGGCGTACCGCTACACCGAGTGCCGCCTCGAGAAGCTCGCCTCGGAGCTCGTCGCCGACATCGACAAGGAAACCGTCGACTTCACGCCGAACTACGACGGCAAGGAGCTCGAGCCCTCGGTGCTGCCGACGCGCGCGCCGAACCTGCTGGTGAACGGCTCCTCCGGCATCGCGGTCGGCATGGCGACCAACATTCCGCCGCACAGCCTGGGCGAGGTCGTCGACGCCTGCCTGCATCTTCTCGCGACGCCGCACTGCGCCATCGAAGATCTCATCAAGCGCATGCCCGCGCCCGACTTCCCGACCGCGGGCATCATCTACGGCCTGTCCGGCGCGCACGAGGGCTATCGCACCGGGCGCGGGCGCGTGGTGATGCGCGCGCGCACGCATTTCGAGGAATTCGGCAAGGGCGACCGCACGGCGATCATCGTCGACGAGCTGCCCTACCAGGTGAACAAGAAGGCGCTGCTCGAGAAGATCGCCGAGCTGG
>DATMJC010000089.1:0-48175 GCA_035554435.1 Burkholderiales bacterium
GAGAAGCAGCTCGACTTCCGGTTGTTCGGGACCACGGCGATTTCTGACAGCGGGGGCTCCAGCGCCTCGAGAAGCTCCGGCCTGGCGGGCGATCTCGACCGCATGCGCGACGATATGGGCGAGCAGACCGAGCTCGAGCACTGGATGTCGGGCTCGATGGCCGTCGGCAGCTTCGGCCTCACCGTCGGCTATGTGCTCTGGCTGCTGCGCGGCGGGGCGTTGATCGCGAGCTTGTTGTCGAGCCTGCCGGCGTGGCGTCTGATCGATCCGCTGCCGATCCTCTCCCGGGTGGACGAGGAAGAGGACGCCGACGAGGATCAGGACGCCTTCGTGTCGTTCGAGGAAATCAGTCCTCAGTTCCCGGTTATTCCGGAGAAAGCATGACCTCGCTCTCCGCCCGCACCCACATCGCGCTCGGCCTCGCCGCCATCGTCACGACCGCGCTCATGCTCGGGGTGTTCTTCGGCCTGCTGCCCGACCGGATCGGCGCCGTGCGGCAGGGCCGCATCGCGCTCGCCGAAAGCGTCGCGGTCACCAGCACCACGCTCATCACGGCGAACGAGCGCCGGCGCCTCGAATCCGCGCTGCGCTTTCTCGTCGAGCGCAACGACGAGCTGCTTTCGGTCGCGGTGCGCGATGCACGCGGCGACCTGATGGCTGCTGCGGGCGAGCATGCGGCCTGGGTGCCGCTCGAGTCCGGCATGGCGAACGACACCCAGATCCAGGTCCCGCTCTGGAGCGGAGAGCGTCGCTGGGGGCAGCTCGAGATGCGCTTCCGTCCGATCGTCGCGCCCGGTCTGGGGGGCGTGCTCGAGCTTCCGGGCCTGATGCTCGGCGTGTTTCTGTTTGTGCTGTGCGGCGTCGCGTTCGACCTGTACCTCAGGCGTGTGCTGCGCCATCTCGATCCGTCGCGCGCCATTCCAGGCCGCGTGCGCGCGGCGCTCGATACGCTGACCGAAGGCCTGCTGGTGCTGGACCGCAACGAGCGCGTGGTCCTGGCCAACCAGTCGATCGCCCAGATCCTCGGCAAGCCGGCCGAGGCGCTCACCGGCGTGCATGCGCGCAGCATCGGCTGGCTCTCCACGCAGTCCGCCCCGGTGGCGGAGCTGCCGTGGCGCGCGGCGCTGGAAGAGGGCCGGGTGCAGCGCAATGCGCAGATCCGCCTGCGCTCGGCCGCCGGCGCGCTGCGCACCTTTCTCGTCAACTGCTCGCCGGTGCTCGGCGCCGGAGCGAAGCCGGGCGGCGTGCTGGTCAGCCTCGAGGACATCACCGAGCTCGAGAAGAAGGAGATCGAGCTGAAGATCGCGCGCGACGAAGCGGAGGCGGCCAACCGCGCCAAGAGCGAGTTCCTCGCCAACATGAGCCACGAGATCCGCACGCCGATGAATGCCATCCTGGGCTTCACAGAGCTCCTGCGCCGCGGCTTCGGCAAGAGCGAGCGCGAGTCGACGAAATACCTGAACACCATCCACGCGAGCGGCCGGCACCTGCTCGCGCTGATCAACGACATCCTGGATCTTTCCAAGGTCGAGGCGGGCCGCCTCGAGGTGGAGCGCATCGCGTGCGCACCGCACGCGATCGTGAGCCAGGCGATGCTCGAGCTCGAAGCCAAGGCACGCGAGAAGAATATCGACCTCCGATTCTCCGCCGCGGGCCCGCTGCCCAGGGCGGTGAGCTCGGATCCGGGTCGGCTGCGCCAGATCCTGCTGAACCTCATCGGCAATGCCGTCAAGTTCACCGAGAAGGGCAGCGTGCGGGTCGTCGCGCGGCTCGTGCCGGGCCAGCCCGTGCGCTACGCCATCGACGTCATCGACACCGGCATCGGCATCGCGCGGGAGAGGACGGACTCGCTCTTCGAGGCGTTTGTGCAGGCCGACATCTCGATCAGCCGCCGTTACGGCGGCACCGGCCTTGGCCTCGTCATCAGCCGCCAGCTCGCGCGCGCGCTCGGCGGCGACGTCACCGTGACGAGCGAAGCCGGCAAGGGCAGCACCTTCACCCTGACCTTCGAGACCGGTCCGCTCGAAGGCGTGCCGATGCTCCAGCCCGACCAGATCTTCGGAGAACAGGGGCAGGCCGGGGAAGCGCCCAGGGAGCGCTGGCGGCTGCCCGCCGCGCGGGTCCTCGTCGCGGACGACGGGGCGGAGAACCGCGAGCTCGTCACGCTGGTGCTGTCCGAGCAGGGCCTGTGGGTAGAACAGGCCGAGAACGGGCGGATGGCGGTCGACATGGTGCTGAAGGGTGGTTATGACGTGGTCCTCATGGACATGCAGATGCCGGTGCTCGATGGCTACGATGCGGCGCGCGAGCTGCGCGCAAGGGGAGTGAAGACGCCGATCGTCGCGCTGACGGCGAGCGCCATGGCCGGCTCGGAGAGCGCGGTACTCGCGGCGGGCTGTGACGTCTACATGAGCAAGCCGCTCGATATCGACGCGCTGGTGAGCACCATGGGCCGACTCCTCGGCGGCGAGCGGCTCGAATCCGAAGCGGCAGTGCGTAGTGAGCCACGAGCCCTCGCGCAGCAAGCTGCCGTGGTGCTGGGCGGTCCGGTCCGCTCACGCCTGGCCGGCGAGACGCGCCTGGGGAACACGCTGCGCAAGTTCGTCGCCCGCCTGCAGGACCGGATGGTGGAGGCGCAGGCTGCGGTTCAGGCGCGCGACGCGGCGGCGATCGCAGGCTTCGCCCACTGGCTCAAGGGCTCGGCCGGCAGCCTCGGGTACGACGCGTTTGCCCGGCCTGCGCTGGAGCTCGAGCAGGCCGCCAAGTCCGGCGATACGGCGCAGGCGGCCCGATTGTTTGCCCAGGTGCGCTCGCTCGCCGAGCGCGTGGTGGCGCCGGAGGATGAAACCGCTGCGGCGTGAACAGCGCCGCGGCAGGAAAGGGACGCACATGAACATGAACCAGCCCGCAGGACCGAAAGTACCGCTCATCCAGACGCAGGACCTCGCGGCCGCGATGGCGGGCGAGGCGCTCGTGATGATGGTCGATGACGAAGAGCTCGTGATCGAGCTGATCCAGACCTATCTGGATTGCGCAGGCTACAAGCGCTTCATTTCCACCACGGAGCCGCGCAAGGCGCTCGGACTCATGTTGCGCGAGCGGCCGCAGGTCGTGCTGCTCGACATCAGAATGCCGGGCATGAACGGTTTCGAGATCATGCAGGCGATGCGCGCCGACCCGTCGTTGCAGCACATCCCGGTGGTCGTCCTCACGTCGGTCGACGATCCGGAAACCAAGCTGCAGGCGCTGCGCCTGGGCGCGAGCGATTTTCTCGGCAAGCCCGTGGACGAGAGCGAGCTCGTGCTGAGGTTGCGCAATACGCTCGCGGCGAAGGCGTACCAGGATTACCTGGCGTATTACGACCGGGTCACCGGCCTCGCCAATCGCCACCGCTTCATGAGCGAGCTGGACCGCGCGGTGCGCGATGCGTACGCAGAAGGCCGCATGGGCGCAGCGCTGCTGTTCGATCTCGATCGCTTCAACCAGATCAACGAGGCGCTCGGGCCGGCGAGCGGCGACCACGTGATCAGGGAGGCGGGCAGACGGATCCGGGGGGCGATGCAGGGCCTCGTCCGGGCCGAAGAGACCCCCGTGCAACAGCCGCTTGGGGCGCGCTTCGGCGGCGACGAGTTCTCCGTGCTGTTGCCGAGCGTCGCCAACGTGGAGCAGGCTTCGCGTGCAGTGGAGTCCGTCCTGCGGGCCCTCGCCGCTCCATACCAGGCCGACGGCAAGGAGCTGCACGTGACGGCGAGCGCCGGCATAGCGCTTTTCCCTGCCGACGGAGTCGTGATCGACGAGGTGATCAGGAGCGCTGAGGCTGCGCTGCGCCAGGCAAAGGAGGCCGGGCGCAACGGCTATCGCTTTTATTCGAAGGAGTTCAACGACAAGGCCGCGCATCGGCTGAGCCTCGAGAACCAGCTGCGCAAGGCGATCGAGCGCGGCGAGCTCGAGCTTTTCTACCAGCCCAAGATGCGGGTCGAAACCAGGGCGTTCTGCGGCGCGGAAGCGCTGCTCCGCTGGCGCCATCCGCAGGGCGGGATCGTCCTACCCGGCGAGTTCGTCCCGGTGGCCGAAGAGTCGGGCCTCATCGCCGTGCTGGGCGAGTGGGCGCTGAACGCCTCGTGCCGGCAGCTGCGCGAATGGAGTGCCGCCGGTTTGCAGCGCGTACCGATCTCCGTGAACCTGTCGCCGCGGCAGTTCGAGCCGCAGTTGCCCCGAATCGTGCAGCAGGCGATCGGGTCCACCGGTCAGGCGGGATACCTGCGGCTCGAGGTCACCGAGAGCTCGGTCATGGCCGATCCGCAGAAGGCGGTCACGCTGCTCCGCGAGCTGAAGGCGCTGGGCATCAAGCTGTCCATGGACGATTTCGGCACGGGGTACTCCTCGTTGAGCTCCCTGCAAAGGCTGCCGCTGGACGAGCTCAAGATCGACCGCTCGTTTCTGTCGGCCATCCGCGCCCAGGGAGGCGATGCAGTCCTCGTGGACGTCATCATCGCCATGGCCCACGGCCTGGGACTATCGGTCGTCGCCGAAGGCGTCGAGAGCGAGATGCAGCTCGAGTACCTGCGAAAGCGCGGGTGCGACGAGTGCCAGGGCTTCCTCTTCAGCGAGCCGCTGCCGGCCGCCGAGTTCGCCGCCGGCTTCCTCAAGCGCGGCTGACGGAACCGGTCTTTTCGGTTATCGTCTCACCGGCATGGGAGTCTCGCGCAGGATCGTGCTCAGAAACGGTGTCCTCCTCGCCGGCCTCGCGGCGGCGCCATGGGCGCGGCCGGCGCTTGCGCAGGGAAAGGCGCGCAAGCAGGACATGCATTACCAGGACCAGCCAAAGGATGGTCAGATGTGCGCCACGTGCGTGCAGTTCATCCCGGCGGCGAAGCCGGGCGCGAGCAGTGAGTGCCAGATCGTGGAAGGTCCTATCAGCCCGACCGGCTGGTGCATCGAGTACATCAAGAAAACCTAGCTTAAGCCGCCGTTAAGCCGGAGCGGCACATCCTTGAACCACCTGCTCCCGGGGCCGGTCTGACTGGATATGTTGCGCAACGTGACAGCCCTGCGCGGCGACGTGATCCTCGCGCGCGACGGCGACATGGGCCTCCTCGTCGACGTGTACTTCGACGACGAGCGCTGGAGCGTGCGCTACCTCGTGGTCGACACGGGCCACGTGATGCCTGAGCGCCGCGTGCTCATCGCGCCCGGCCTGGTCGTGCCGGACCAGCCGAGCGACCGGCTGATCCGGGTGCGGCTCACGCGCAACGAAGTCGAGCGCAGTCCGCACGCGGATACCACTCTGCCCGTCGCGCTCCAGTTCGACCTGTCGCATCAGCGGCGCGCCGGGGCCGACCGGCATCTGCGCTCGAGCGAGATCGTCATCGGCTACGAGGTCCAGGGCCTTGACGGACCCGCGGGGCACCTGAGGGATTTCGTGCTCGACGATGCCACCTGGTCCATCGAACGGCTTGTGGTCGACACCGGGACGTGGTTCGGTTCGCGCGTGCTGATATCGCCCGCGTCGGTCAAGAGCATCGACTGGCCGTTTCGCAAGGTGCACGTGGGGCTGGAGCGCGAGTCGGTGCGCCGCTCGCCGCGAGCTTGAGCCTTTCCTGGCACCGCGGCCTGCTGCTCTGCGCGTTCGTGGCCGCGTGCGCGAGCCACGAGCCGCCCCCGGCCTCCGGCTCGCCGCCGGATGCGTCGACGCCGGATAGCGTCGTCCCAGGGACGATCGGTGTCGTCGTGTCTGCGGCTTCCGCGGGTGTCGTGGTAGCAGCCGTGGCGCCTGACGGCCCCGCGGCAAAAGCGGGCGTGCGCGTAGGCGACCTGGTGCAGCGGTACAACGGTGTTTCGGTGCTCGATACCCGACAGTTCTATCGCCTGGTGCTCGATAGCATCCCTGGAAGCAGGGTGGAGCTGGAGCTGCTTCGCGACGGCTCGGCGGTTCGCATCGCGGTGCCGGTCAACGAGACCGACACAGCCCCTCGAGCCTAGCCGGACCGGGCCTTCTTCTGCGGCTGGTCGAGCTCCTGCAGGAGGTTCTCGGGCTTCACCGGCTTCACCAGGTGCAATTGAAAGCCGGCCTCTCTCGAGCGGCGCTTGTCCTGCTCGCCGCCATACGCGGTCACGGCGATCAATCTCGCCTGGGCCGTGGCAGGGTTGGTCCGCAGCGCTGCGGCGAGCTCGTAGCCGTCGGTGTCGGGCAGGCCGATGTCGCAGAGCACGATGTCCGGACGCGTCCTTTGCGCGGCTTCGAGCCCTTCGCGGCCGCTGTAGGCGAGCGTGACCTTGTATCCGCACAGCTCGAGGAGCTTGCGCAGGCTCTGCGCGGAATCGTGATCGTCTTCGACCACCAGGATGCGCAGGTCCTTGCGCGCCTGGAGCGCGGGAAGCTCGGGTACGGACGGCGGCCTGTTTTGCAGCTGCTGCAGGCGCCCGCGGAGGTTGCTGAGCGCGTTGAAAATCTGGAACTTCAGCGCGTCGATGCCGCGCAGCGGTCCGGCTTCCATGCCCACGTGGCCATCGGCATAGAAAAGAAGCCGTGCCATGTGCTCGATGCCGCGGATCATCACCCGGGCATCGAGGTCGTTCACTGCGCCGACGGCGCGCGTGCACAAGCTGGTGACGTGCTCGAGGGCGGCCGGGTCGTTGCGGCCACCGGGAGCCGCAACCACCGCGTGCATCAGCGCGGAGTAAAGGCTAAAAGCTTCGTCCAGCTCGCGTTTTGGCATGTTGTGCGCCGCCCTGCCATTCGTGGGAACAGGCCATGTTACGCCTCAGGGGCGGAAGAAACGTCGTGCGAAAAACTATTCGCGTGTAGCTGGATGAACTACGACCGGCTGGGCCAACTCCTGAAGAAGGTTTTCCGGCTTCACAGGCTTGACGAGGTGCAACTGGAATCCGGCTTCGCGTGAGCGTTTCCGGTCCTGAACGCCGCCGTAGCCCGTCACGGCAATCAGCCTCGCGCGCGCGGTCTTCGGGTTGCCGCGCAAGGCCTCGGCGAACGCGTAGCCGTCGCTGTCCGGAAGACGGATATCGCAAAGCACGACATCCGGCGGCGTCTTCGCCGCGGCCTCCAGGCCTTCCTTGCTGCTGTAGGCCACCGCAACGGAGTAGCCGCAGAGCTCCAGAAGCTTTTGCAGCATCTCGGCGGAGTCGCGGTCGTCTTCGACCACCAGGATGCGCATGTTCTTGTCGGCGGCGAGCGCCGGGGGATCGGGCTGCGACGGCAGGCCTTCGTAATAGCGCATCAGCATCGCCGGCGTCTTGTAGCCGACCACTCGCATCGCCCGATGCATCGGCAGGCGCGCGCAGATCCGGGCGATCGCCTCGTGGCGCAGGTCATGGAAGCTGAGATCCCTGATCCCGGCATCGTCGCAGGCCTTGCGGAAGCTGCGGATCAGCGAGTCGCGCGGCACCGGAAAGAGCGGCGCCACGAGCGACTTCGGCTGCGGCAGCGCGCGAATGATCTCCGTTGCGCGTGGCGACAGCGGCACCGTGCGAGTCTTGCCGTCGGGCGTTTCGCGCACGTTCGCGATGCGGTTCTCGAAATCCACGTCGGCGGCGGTCAGCGCCAGGAGCTCCGCCTGGCGCATGGCCGACTCGAGCGCGAGCTCGGCGAGCGGCGCGAAGTACGCGCCCGAAGCCTTCAGTTGCGCGAGCAGGCGCTTCTCCTCGTCGCCCGCGAGCCGGCGCTCTCGCGCGCTCGAAGACGGCGTGACATCGGTAATCGGGTTCTCGAGATCGCTCGCGCCCCACTCGCGCGACGCGACCTTGTAGAGCACGCGGATGAGCGCGAGCTCGAGGCGAACGGTATTCGCAGGCTTGCCCCGGGCGAGCTCTTCGTTGCGGTAGTGCACGAAATCGGCGGCGCGGAGCTCGCAAAGCCGGCGCTGCGCCAGGGGGTGCTGCATCCACGACTTGACTCGCCGGGCCTCGAGGGCACGGCCCTTCTTGCCCGGTGTCACTTCGCGGAGGTAGCGCTGCAGCGCCTGCTTCAGCGTCGTGCGCGCAGCTTGCGGGGAGCTCTCGGTGGCCAAGCTGAACGAATGATACTCGGCGTGCCTTATCCCCGGGTCCTGGACGGCCGCGCCCGACTTCTCCAGCATCGCCCGCCCTTGCGGGCGGGCGTCGAATCGCTGCTCTGCTACTGCGGAATGCGGCGGATGTAGCCTTCGCGGGTGAGCTCGACCCGGTCGCCGACCTGAAGACCGGCGGACGGCGTATCGATGAGCTGCAGGTTGCCGTCGTCCATCCGGATATTGAGCCGGTTCATCGCGCTTGGCGTCGAGCTGCCAGAGGACGCTGTCGCCGCGACCGGCGTCATGCTCTCGATGCGCCCGAAGCCGGGGCGAATCGAGGCGGCCGCCGCGGCCACGGGCGCCGATGGTGCAGGCGCGGACTGCGGGGCCGTGACGACGGCGGGCGCGGGCGGCGTGGCAGGCGGCACTACAACTATGGGCGCGGGTTCACGGTGTGCGCACGCCGAAAGCAAGGCCGCAGCCGCGATGGACAGTGGAAGAATCAGGAACTTGCTCATTTCTAGCCTCCTTGGTGAGATATCTTGCAGAGAAAGGAGTAGCAATCTGCGTACCGCGCTGTCAGCCGCGCTCCTCGTGCTGTGCGCGTTTTCAGCGCGCGCCGACGACATGGACCAGGACCTCATCGCCGCCGCCGGGAAGGGCGACCTCGCGCGGATTTCCGCGCTTCTGAAGCAACGCGCCAACGTGAACGGCCGCGACGCGCAGGGCCGCACGCCGGTCATGGCGGCGACCTATGGCCGCCACGCAGGCGCGGTCGAGGCGCTCCTCCGAGCGGGCGCGGACGTCAATCAGCGCGACCAGATGCTGAACAATCCGTTCCTCTACGCGGGCGCCGAGGGCCTGCTCGACATCGTCAAGCTGGCTGCCGCGGCCGGCGCCGACCCGCGCCTCACCAATCGCTACGGCGGCACTGCGCTCATTCCCGCGGCGGAGCGCGGGCATGTCGAGGTGGTGGACTGGCTGCTCGACAACACGAAGGTCGAAGTCAACCACGTGAACCGGCTGGGATGGACAGCGCTTCTGGAAGCGATCGTGCTCTCCGACGGCGGGCCGCGACACCGGCGAATCGTCGCCTCGCTCATCCGTCACGGTGCCGACGTCAATCTGCCCGACCGCGAGGGGCGTACACCCCTGTACCATGCCCGCTCGCGCGGCTATGCCGAGATCGGTGCGCTGCTCGAGGCTGCGGGCGCGCGCCCTTAGCCTTGCAACTTCAGTAAGGGAGGATTAACGCGTAGCAGCGACGCGTTTGCCGATCATGAGCTCCCGCCTCAAGGTGCTGCTTGTCTTGGGCCATCCGCGCAAAGACAGCTTGTGCGGGGCGCTCGCGGACGCGTTCGCCGCCGGGGCGCGGCAGGCGGGCGTCGACCTGCGGCGGCTGGACCTCTGCGAGCTGCAGTTCAACCCCAACGTGGTCGCCGGCTCGCCGCGCAACCAGGCGCTCGAGCCCGCCATCCGCGAGGCGGTCGAGCTCGTGCGCTGGGCGGACCACCTGGTGTTCGTGTTTCCGACGTGGTGGGGCACGATGCCCGCGCTGATGAAGGGCTTCCTCGACCGGGTGCTGATGCCGGGCTTTGCATTCCAAGAGCACGATGAGGGAAGCGGCTGGGACAAGCTGCTCACCGGAAGATCGGCGCATCTCCTCACCACGATGGACACGCCGACCTGGGTCTACCGCTGGATCTACAAGGCGCCGGGGCTGAACAGCCTCGCCCGCGCGACGCTCGGTTTCTGCGGCATCGAGCCGGTGCGCACCACCATCTTCGGCGTGGTGAAGGATTCGGACTCCGCCAAGCGGGAGCGCTGGCTGCAGGAGGCGCGGGCGCACGGATTGCGGTTGCGCGAGGGCGCGATGACTACGCCCGAGCGCCGCCGCAAGGCGCTCGGCGCCTGGGTCGCCGCGATGCGGCTGCAGTTCCATCCGATGGCCTGGGGCGCGTACGCCATCGGCGCGGCCGGCGCGGTGCAGGCGACCGGGAGGTTCGATGCCGCGGCATTCTGGCTCGGCTTGCTCAGCCTCTTCCTCCTCGAAGTGATCGCGGTGTTCACCAACGACTACTTCGACTTCGAGAGCGACCGCCGCAACAAGAACTTCGGTCCGTTCACCGGCGGCTCGCGCGTGCTGGTGGAGGGCAGGATCAGCCCGGGGCGCATGAGATCGGGCATCGCCTGGGCGATGAGCGGCTTCGTCGCCGCGTTTGTCGTCCTGGCCGCCGTCGTCCCGCCGTCGGGGCTGATCGCGCTCGGCCTGATCGCGGTTCTCGCGATCGGCTATACCACGCCGCCAGTGAAGCTCTGCTGGCGCGGCCTGGGCGAGCTCGACGTGGCCTTGACCCATAGCACGGTCATCATCCTGTGCGGGTTCCTGTTCCAGGGCGGGGCCTGGAATGCCGCGTTTCCCGCGCTCGTCAGCGCACCGCTTTTCCTCGCGGTGCTGCCGGCCATCATCCTGTCGGGAATCCCGGATTACGCGGCGGACCTTGCGGCGGGGAAGCGCTCGCTCGCGGTCCTGGTGGGGCCGCGCGCCGCAGTCCGGATCGCGCAGGCGGCGGCGGTGCTCGCGGCGGTCACCGCGCTCCTTTGGGAGAATCGCTGCGTGGCGGCGTCCTCGTTCGACGGCATCGGCCTGCTGGTCGTGCCGCACGTGCTCTTGCTGGTCTGGCTCCTCGAGCGGCATCTGAAGAGCGCGCGCCCCGCAGCGAGAATCGACGGCCTGATGGCGCTTGGGCTCCTCTACATCGTCTGGTTCGTCGCCGTGCCGCTCTACCACCTCGTTTGATGCGCGGGGAGAAGACCCACTCGGTCCGCGGTCTGAAGCGCACCTACCGGACCGGGTCCTACGAGGTCCACGCCTTGCGCGGAGTCGACTTCGAACTGTGCTCGGGCGAGCTGGTGGCGCTGCTGGGACCCTCGGGCAGCGGCAAGTCGACGCTCCTCAACCTGCTCGGCGGGATCGACCGCGCCGACGGCGGCGAGATCTGGTTCAGGGGCGAGGAGCTCACGCGCTTCGACGATCGCGCGCTCGCCCGCTACCGGCGCCGCCACGTCGGCTTCGTGCTCCAGTCCTACAACCTGATCCCGAGCCTGACGGCGCGGGAGAACGTCGAGCTCGCTTGCGCCGGCGCCGAGGGGCCGATCGCCGCGGCCGATGCGCTCGAGCTCGTCGGACTGCGCCCGCGCATGGACCATTTTCCGGGACAGCTTTCCGGCGGCGAGCAGCAGCGCGCCGCCGTCGCGCGCGCGATCGCGAAGCGCCCCGAGCTCCTGCTGTGCGACGAGCCGACGGGCGCGCTCGACAGCAGGGCCGGGGTGCGGATCCTCGAGCTTATCGAGCGCTGCAGCGTGGAGCTGGGCGCGGCCACCGTGCTCGTCACTCACAATGCCGCGATCGCGGCGATGGCGGACCGGGTCCTCTCGCTCGTGGACGGGAGCATCGCCGAAGCTCGCGGCAATGCGCCGCGCCGCAACGCGCGCGACATTTCCTGGTGAACGCCCCTGGTGAACGCGCTGCCGATTCTCCAGCGTAAGCTGCTGCGCGAGCTGGGGAGAATCGCGGGCCAGGCCGCGGCGATCATCCTGGTCGTCGCCTGCGCCGTGGCGACGGCCGTCATGTCGTTCGGCGTGCTGCGCTCGCTCGAGCAGGCGAGAGCGCAGTACTACGAGCGCTGCCGGTTCGCCGAGCTCTTCGTCTCGCTGCCGCGTGCGCCCGAGTCGGCTGCCGAGGCGATCCGGCGGCAGACCGGCGTCGAGGCCGTGCAGACGCGGCTCGTCGCGGACGTCGCCGTCGGCCTTGCCGGGGTGGACGATCCGATCGCCGGCCGTCTGCTCTCGTTGCCGGAGCGAGGCGAGCCCGAAGTCAACGCCATCGTCCTGCGCCGGGGACGATGGGTCGGCGCCGGCGTCGCTTTGGAGGTGATCGTGAGCGAAAGCTTCGCCGACGCGCATGGACTCGAACCCGGAGCGCGCCTGAGCGTTCTCGTGGGCGGCCGCAGCCGCGAGATGAGCATCGTGGGGATCGCGCTCTCGCCCGAATACGTCTACGCGTTGGGGCCGGGAATGATCGCGCCGGACGATCGCCGCTTCGCCATCCTGTGGACCGGACGCCGCGTGCTCGAAAGCGCGCTCGGCGCGGGCGGCGAGTTCAATGACCTCGCGATCCGGGTGAAGGAAGCGGCGGCGCTCGACGACGTGGCGCGGCAGGTGGAGGCGGTGCTCGCGCCCTACGGTGCGGCCGACGTGCACGGCCGTGAGCGCCAGCCCTCGCACGCTTTCCTTTCGGCCATGTTCCACCAGATCGCCGGCGTGGGGCGGATCGCACCGGCGATCTTCCTCGCCGTCGCTGCCTTCCTCGTCCATGGCGTGCTGGGCCGGCTGGTCGAGAGCCAGCGCCAGCATATCGGCCTCATGAAGGCGCTCGGCATCGGCGACGCCGCGATCGGCTGGCATTACCTCGAGCTGGTGCTCGTCCTGGGCGCGATCGGCATCGCCGCCGGACTTGCGGCCGGGACCATCCTCGGCCACGGCCTGACTCGGCTTTACGCCGGGTTCTTCCACTTTCCCAATCTGTCCTTCCGGCACGACCCGCCGAGCGTGCTTGCCGCCTGCGCGGTCGCGCTCGCCGCGATGGCCATCGGCGCCTACCGGGGCGTGCGCGCGGTTTCGCGCCTCGCTCCGGCGCTCGCCCTCGCGCCGCCTGCGCCTCCCGGCTATGGAAGGACGTGGCCCGAACGCCTCGCGCCGTGGGGTCCGACCGGCGGCACGACCAGGATGGTGCTGCGCCATCTCGGCCGCTTCCCGCTTCGCGCCGCGCTCACGGTCATGGGCCTCGCGCTCGCCGTCGCGCTGCAGATTGCGATGCTCTTCAGCTTCGATGCGCTCGATCGCATCCTCGACTTCCAGGCGCGCTCGGAGGCCAGCGACTTCTCGGTGCTGTTCGCGCGGCCCTTGCCAGGCGCGGCCATCGAGGAAGCCGCGCGCTGGCCGGGCGTGCTGAAAGCGGAGGCCTGGCGCATGCTGTCGGTCCGGCTCGGCTCGGGCGTGCAGGCCCACGTCGTGAACGTTACGGGGCTGGCGCAATCCGCGACGCTCCGCACCCTCCTTGACGCCGACCTCGTGGCGGTGCCCGTGCCGCGGCAAGGGCTTGCGCTGCCGGGCAAGCTGGCCGCGCTGCTGCACGTCGGCGTCGGCGACAGCGTCACGCTGCAGCCGGTGGGATCGCGCCGCACGCTCGAGCTGCCCGTGGCGCGAATCGTCGAGCAGTACATCGGCCTCGATGCCTACATGGACCTCGATGCGCTGAATGCGCTCCTGCCAGGCGACCCGGCGATCGGCGGCGCGGACCTCGCGATCGATCCCGCACGCCGCGGCGAGTTCCTGCGCGCGCTGAAAGGCAACGGCATCGTCGCCGGCATCAGCGAACGCTCGGCGGTGCTCGCTTCCTTCCGCGACACCATGCTGCGCACGCTCACCCTCATCGTCTCCTTCTTCGTCGCCTTTGCCGCGCTCACCGCGTCCGGCATCGCCTTCAGCAGCGCGTGGATCACGCTTTCCGAGCGCGAGCGCGAGTTCGCGACCCTCGCCTCGCTCGGGTTCGGCGCGGCGGAAGTCAGCCGCATCCTGGCGCTCGAGAACGCGATCCTGGTGGGGCTTGCCTTGCCCCTGGGAAGCGTGCTCGGGTATGGGCTCGCCTGGCTCGTGGCCCAGCGGCTGGACACGGAGCTCTACCGTGTCCCGCTGGTCGTAAGCGCGCACACCGTCGCGATCGCGGTGCTCGTCGTCGTCGCGGCTACGCTGCTCGCGACTTGGACCGTCGCGCGGCGCCTGCGGCGCATGGACGTGGCCGCCGTGCTCAACGCGACACAGTAGACTCCGTCTCATGAGCTGGACCCTGCCGGCGTCGCTCGAAATTCGCACCGAGCGCCATTTTGGCGATCGTGTGGTGCGCTGTTTTGCCGAGCGGCCGGCGAGCGTCTACGAGACTTTCGCTCACGCCTGCGCGGCCGGCCCGCACGCCGAGGCCCTGGTGTGCGCAGGCGAACGGCTGAGCTACGCCGCGCTCGCCGCGCGCGCTGAACGGGTAGGCGCGTGCCTCGCGGCGTGCGGGGTCCGGGCCGGCGATCGCGTCGGCGTGCTGCTCGGAAATCGCGTCCAGTTCGCCGCCACGCTGCTCGGCGTCCTGCGCCTGGGCGCGATCGCGGTGCCGATCGGCACCCGGCTGCAGAAGCCCGAGATCGAGTTCATCCTCGGTCAGTGCGGGGCTCGCGCGCTGGTCCACGAATCGGGCCTCCGCTCCAGGGTTCCGGCCCTGGAACTGTGTTGGGATGAGAGCCAGATCGAGAAAGGCAACGGCCAGCCGCCCCCGGTCGCCCAGGTGAACGAAGAAGACACCGCGATCATCCTCTATACCTCCGGGACGACAGGTCGGCCGAAAGGCGCGATGCTCACGCACCTGAACGTCGTGCATTCGCTGCTGCATTTTCAGCACTGCTTGCGCCTCGGCCCGGCCGACCGAGCGCTGCTCGCGGTGCCGGCGAGCCACGTTACCGGCGTGGTGGCGATCCTCCTGACGACATGGCATGCGCGCGGCTGCGTAATCGTCATGCCAGAGTTCAAGGCGGGCGAGTTCCTCGAGCTCGCGGCGCGCGAGCGCATGACCTACACCATTCTCGTGCCCGCCATGTACAGCCTCTGCCTCCTGCAGCGGGATTTCGAGCGCTTCGACCTGTCGAGCTGGCGCGTCGGGGGCTACGGCGGAGCGCCGATGCCGGAGGCGACGATCGCGGCGCTGCGGGAAAAGCTGCCGGCGCTGGGCCTGCACAACGCGTACGGCGCCACGGAGACCACTTCGCCCACGACCATGATGCCCGCCGAGCACACCGCCGGGCGCCCGGACAGCGTCGGATGGACGGTGCCCTGCGGCGAGATTCTCGTCGTCGGCCCCGACGAAACGGCGCTCCCGGCCGGCGAGGCCGGCGAGCTCTGGATCCGCGGGCCGATGGTGGTGCCGGGCTACTGGGACAATCCGGAGGCCACGCGGCAGTCGTTCACCCGCGGCTACTGGCGCTCGGGCGATGTGGGGTCGGTTGACGCGCAGGGCTTCGTGCGCGTCTTTGACAGGCTGAAGGACATGGTGAACCGCGGCGGCTACAAGGTGTACAGCGTGGAGGTGGAAAACGTGCTGGGCCACCACCCCGCGGTCCTCGAAAGCGCGATCGTCGGCAAGCCCTGCCCGGTCCTCGGCGAGCGCGTGCACGCGTTCGTGACCCTCAAGCGGCCGGTATCGGAAGACGAGCTGACGCGCTTCTGCGGCGAGCGCCTCGCCGACTACAAGGTGCCCGAAAGCTTCACGCTGCTCGACGAGCCGCTGCCGCGCAATGCGAACGGCAAGCTCATGAAGCGCGCGCTGCGCGAAATCGTCTAGGACTGAAGGCGGCCTAGCGCGATGGCGGGCACGCGCCTGCGGCCCAGGCGGAGAGGGCGGCGTCGGGCTGCTGCATCCAGCCGATCAGTTGCTGCCCTTGGTCGCCGAGCAGGCAGTGATGGAACGCCGTCACCGCCTGGGCGCGGGGCGTCATCGCGTCGAAGCGCGCCCGGTCGATGCTGCCTGGTTGCCGGCGATGGGCGACGGCGTCGATCGCGAGGTGCTCGGCGGCGAGCGGATCTGACGCGCCGCGCCGCGCGGCGATCGCGGCGGCCTGCGCGCCGCTGCCGAGGAGCCAGCGCGGCAGCTCGACGAGCTCGGTGCGGCGCAGGAGCCAGGCGATGTCGCTCCAGAAGTTGTAGTCGGCGCCGCGCAGTTCCGCGAGGAGCGCGCGGTCGAGGACCGCGCGGCGGCGAAAGGCTTCCGCGCTTTCCGCGAGCACCGAAGCAGGCAGGATTGCGGCCCAGCGGCTCGTCTCGAGGCGCCGCCGACCAGACTCGGCGTCCATCAACCGAAGTGAAAGCCCGAGTTTTTCCGAGTAGAGCGCGGGGCGGATCCGGCGCGGGTAGTCGTCGACGAGCGGCGCGGTCCGTGCCGTGAGCTCGCGCAGCGCGTCGGCGTCGGCCATGAAGAGCGCGGCGAGCTCGGCGGGGCTGTCCACGCCAATGCGGCGCAGCTCGCTTCCGGGCCGCTCGAGCGTCCATAGCCGCGAAAAATGCTCGCGCGTGACGGGCGCGATCCCGCCGCGGCTGCCGACGAGGATCCAGTCGCGGTGGAAGCCCGACCAGAGCGAGCAGTCCTCGAACGCTTCGCAGAAGGCCCGGATGATCGCAGCCGCTTCGTCCTCGAGCAGGAGATAGGCGGGAAGCCAGTGGGTGGCGATTCCTCCCGGATTGAGCCGCTCCTTCACCAGCTCGAAATACTCGCGCGTATAGAGCGAAGCGACGCCGGCCATCTTGGGCGGCGGCGGCTCGCCGGTGATGAGATCGTAGCGTGCGGCTGTGGTCTGCAGGAAGAAGCGTCCGTCCTCGACGCGCGTTCGCACGCGTGGATCGCGCAGCGGGTGGCGCGCGGGATCGGTGTGGACGATGTCCGCCATGTCGAGGACGTCGCTCGACACGTCGACCACCTCGAGCGAGCGCAGGTCGGGCAGGTCGGTGAGGGCGCTCGCGGTCATGCCGACGCCGAAGCAGATGAGCAGCGCCCGCTCGATCTTCGGATGGAGTGCGGCCGGAAGGTAGGCGAAGAGCTTCATGTAGCGCTGCACGCCGATGGCGGTGGAGGCCATCGAGTAGGAATTGGTGGCGAGGCGCAGGAACAACGGCTCGCCGAGGAAGTCGTGCGCGAGGTAGAAGGTGGTCTGCGCGAGTCCTTCGCGCGCCGCCACGATGCGGCCCGCGAAGCGCTCCTCGACAGTGCGAAAGTGCTTCTGCGCCATGGTGCCGAACGGAAACAGAGCGAGCGCGAGCGCCGCGGCGAGCGCGGGACGCAGCCCGCGCCAGGGCAGGCACTCGGGCGCGGGGACGACCATGACAGCAGCGGCGTAGACGAGCGCCAGCCCGAAGAACGAACGCTCGAGGCCGAGGACCGGCAGCAGGACGAATGCGGCGAGGAGCGACCCGAGCATCGCGCCCAGAGTGTTGGCGAGCGTCAGCGCGCCGGTGGCTGCGACGGCATCGTCCATGCTGCCTCGCAGCCGCTCGCCGAGCACGGTGAAGAGGAATCCGGACAGGAGCGCCGCCGGCATCATGATGAACGCGCACAGGAGCGCGGCGCTCGCCGGCGACTGCGGGTGCAGCGGCGCAAGAAGCCGCAGCAGCCAGGGATACGCGGCATAGCCGCCGACCAGCACCACCGCGGCCGCCGCCGCGGCGGCGCGCGCCAGGCCGCCGGTGAGCTGCCGGCGCCGCGAGAGTCTCGCGCCCGCGAGCCCGCCGAGGGCGATGCCGGCGAGCACCACGGCGAGCATCACGGCGAAGATGAGCGACGTGCCGTCGACGAAGAGAAGCAGAAACCGCAAGCCCACCACCTCGAGCGCGAGCAGCGCGCCGCCGGCAAGCGCCGCGGCGGCGAGCAGGCGGCCGCGCGCTCGCCTTTCAGGACGAAAGGAAGAGGCGACCCCGGAGAAATCAGGAAGACGCGAGGCGATCAAGGCTGCGGCGAGGTTGCACGCGGCGCCCGCGAAGCCGCTGCCGCGAAGCCCGAGCGAGGGAATGAGCAGCAGCTCGGCGGCGAGCGCGCCCGCGACCGCGCCGAGCGTGTTGATGCCGTACAGCCGGCCGAGCGCGAAGCCGTAGCTCCCCGTCAGGGCTTCCAGCGGCTTCGCGAGCAGCGGCAAGGTTGCGCCGAGCGCCGTGGCCGGGATCAGCATGAGACCGAAGGCGATGGCGAGGCGCGCGGCGTTGAGCGCCGCGATGTCGTCCGCGATTGGCGTGAAGAGCGGCCGGAAGAGGGCAGGCAGATAGGGAAAGGCCGCGACGAGCAGCGCGCCGGAAGCCGCGGCCAGCGTCTCGACGACCGCGTAGGTCCGCAACGGCCGCTTCCAGAGGCAGGCGAGCGCCATGGCGGCGGCGTTGCCGAGGCCCAGTCCCGCCATGAACGCAGCCGTCACCAGCGAAGCCGACCACACGCTGTTGCCGACGACCAGGCCGGCCTGGCTGAACCAGACCGTCTCGAGCGCAAGCGCGCCTGCGCCCGAGAGAAAGAACATGCCGTAGACCGCCGGTAGGGCCGGCGTTGTTGTTGTTCCTGCCACGCAGGGGCGAGCTTACCGCATGCGCCTCCGGGGGCTCCCTACGGACGCACGAGCCGGCCTTCGCGCGTCATCTCGACGCGATCGCCGACCTCGAAGCGCTCGCCCGCCTGGACCACGTCCTGCGCGGTTCCATCGGCCATCTTCAGCCGGTACGCGATGGTGGCGCTCGTGGCCGGGCCCGCCGTGCCGCCCGCGGAGGCGGGGGCCGACGAAAGCGAGAGCACGGTGGCCGACTCGATGGTCCCGACTCCGGGCCGATGCGCCGGGGATCCTGGGGAAGCGGGCGCGGCCACCGCGCTGTCAACCGGGCGGTCGCCTTCCACCGGGACTCGATCGGCTACGGGGCGGTCTCGCGGAGGCGCGGCGCACGCCGCGAGCAGCACCGAGAGTGCCGCGATCGAGGACACGGTTAGGGGCGTCATGCCCGAGTGATGCAGTCTTCGTGCCCGAGGTAGCAGACTCGACCGCGGACTGGTACGTAAGTGCTACTGAGAGCGGCCTCTGTATTGACAGCCGAGCACGCGGCATCAGAGAGTCGCGGCAGGGGAGACAACGGGAGGAGGGTGGTCGGGTGAAAGCTTGCGGGGTTGCGCTTTTCCTCTGCGCGCTGGGTCTCGTTCCGGCGGCGGCAGGCGCGCAAGGCTGCGGCAGGCTCGCCGCGAGCGTGGACGATGCGCGCAAGCTCCTGCTGCGCGCGGCCAACGAGCCGGCTTTCGAGGCGGCAAAGAACCGGGCGCTGCATGCGAAGAACGCGCTCGACGATGCCGCCCAGTCCTCGATGGACTGCCAGTGCAAGAGCGCCTACTCCGAGTTCGATACCGCGGCCTTGCGCGCGCGGCGCGCGCGCGACGCCTATTCGCCGAACGAGTATGTCGACTCGCTCGACGCGGCGATCCGCGCATTCAACAGTGCGGTCGGCGAGCTGAAATCCTGTGCCGCGCAGCGCTCCCAGGGATAACGTCCCGCCAGGAAGCAACGTTATCGCCTTCCCGGGGGTCGAGCGCGAGCTCGTGCTCGAGCTCGCCACGGCGCTCGCCCGCTATGGCGCGAGCGCAACCTCCCTGCAGCGGCTGCGCCGCGCGCGCCGGCCCGATGCCGCTCTGATGCGCCATGCCTACCATGAGTTGCGGCGCCTGGGCGGGCATCACTGGCTGCTCGCGGTGGTCCGCGCATGGCACGACGGCTTGTCGGGCGGCGAGGCGCTGCGCACCCTGAAAGAGATGAACGCCGACCGCTTCGACTTCAATTGAAGCCGCGCAGACGCTGCACCAATCCGTCCACGGCATAGATCGCGCTGCCGTAATAGTTCCCGACGACGAGGTACTTCGCGTTGCCTACCTTGGTTTCGTTGCCGGCGCCGTCGAAATAGCGCTCGCTCACGCCGAGGTATCCGCCCATGTATTCGGCCGCGTCGATCACGTTCTTTGGGATCTCACCCACCATTTTTCTCCGCGACGAGGTGTAGGACGCAAAATACCCGGGCGCGGGGCCGCGGTCGGGACGACGCGAAAAGTAGCATCCGCCGCGTCAGGACGTTCGCTGCGGCGCTACTTCGGCGCCCCGGCGGCCAGCAACTATACTGGCGCCGACGATGGATTCCGCAGCCGGCTGGATCGAGCACGAGACGGAGGGCGACGCGAGCGTCCTTTACCTGCGTGGCGCGTGGCGGCTGGCGAATCTGGGCGCCATCTCGCGGGCGCTGAAGTCTCTGCCGCCCGCCGAGCACAAGCGCTTCGTGCTGGACGGCAGCAGGCTCAAGGAGCTGGATACCTCGGCGGGCTTCATCCTGTACCGCCACCTGGTGGGGATCGGCTGCACCGAATCCACGGTGAGCGCCCGCGGATTCGACCCGCGGCACCGCAAGCTCCTGCGCCTGGTGCACGAGCGCATGACTTGTCCGCCGTCGGCGGCGCGCTCGATGCATCTCGGCCTGGTGCAGCGCGTCGGCGCGGCCGCGCTCAAGCTGGGGCGGCTGCTGAGGACGCACAGCGCCTTCGTCGGCGTGGTCGTGCTCGAGGCGCTCGGGCTGCTGCGCCGCCCGGGGCGTTTTCGCGCCAAGGAGACGGTGGCGCAGTTCGAGGCGGTGGGCCTGGACGCCATCCCGATCGTCGCGCTGGTGACTTTCCTCATCGGCGTGGTGTTCGCGTACCTGCTCGGTGTCCAGGCGCAACGCTACGGCGCCAACATCTTCGTGGTCGACGGTGTCGGGCTCGCGATGTGCCGCGAGCTCTCGCCGCTGCTCGCGGCAGTAATCGTCGCCGGGCGCTCGGGCGCCGCCTTTACCGCGCAGCTCGGCACGATGAAGGTGCAGGAAGAGATCGACGCCATCAGCACCCTCGGCCTGTCGCCGGTCCAGGTGCTGGTGATCCCGCGCCTCGCGGCGATCGTGGTGGCGCTCCCCGTGCTGGTGTTCGTCGGCGACGTGGCGGGAGTCGCCGGCGGCATGCTGGTCGGCGCCTGGCAGCTCGACATCGGCGCGGCCGCGTTCCTCGACCGCCTGCACGCGGTGCTGCCGATGAGCGCGTTCGTCATCGGCGTCGCCAAGGCGCCGGTGTTCGGCGCCTTCATCGCCATGATCGCCTGCCGCATGGGATTGCTCGTGGCGCGCGACGCGCGCAGCGTCGGCGAGAGCACCACCTCGACGGTCGTGCAGAGCATCGTCTGGGTCATCGTCCTCGACGCGATCTTCGCGGTTGCGCTCCAGAGCCTGGACCTCTGATGGAGCGGGTGCTCGAAGCCGATTCCGTGGTCACGCGCTTCGGCACCGAGGTGATCCACGACCGGGTGAGCTTCACGGTCGGCCGGGGCGAGGTGGTGGCGCTCATCGGCGCCAGCGGAACCGGCAAGTCGGTGCTGCTGAAGGAGGCGATCGGGCTGATCCGGCCCTCGGGCGGCACGATCCGGCTGCTCGGCACCGACGTCTGGCGCTCGAGCGCCGACGAGCTGAACGCGCTGCGCCGGCGTTTCGGCATGCTGTTCCAGGACGGCGCCTTGTTTTCCTCCCTGACGGTCGCGGAGAATATCGCGGTTCCGTTCCGGGAGAACACCGACCTGCCGATGGACCTCATCGCGCCCCTCGTCGGCTTCAAGCTCGCGCTCGTCGGGCTGGCGCCGGACGCCGGAAGCAAGACGCCCGCCGAGCTCTCGGGCGGAATGCGAAAGCGCGTGGCCCTGGCGCGCGCGCTGGCGCTCGAGCCGGAAATCCTGTTCCTCGACGAGCCGACCTCCGGCCTCGATCCGGTGGGCGCGCGCGCCTTCGATGCCCTGGTGCGGGTCCTTTCCGAGAGCCTCGGCCTCACGGTGTTCATCGTGACCCACGACCTCGACACGCTGCTCTCGATCATCGACCGCGCGATCGTCCTGTCCCGCGGCAAGGTGATCGCCGACGGCCCGGTGAGCGCGGTGATGCAGGCCGACGATCCGTGGATCCGCGACTATTTCTCGGCGCGCGCGCCGCTCGTACCGGAGGCGTCCTGATGGAACCGCAGGCGTCCTGATGGAACCCGAAGCGAAGTACACGCTCGTAGGCACCGCCGTGCTGGTGCTCACGGCGCTGATCGTGGGCGCGGTGCTGTGGCTGCGCAGCACCGGCGACGAGCGCGACGACCGGTTCTACAAGATCTATTTCGTCAATCAGTCGCTCGAGGGCATGCAGATCCGCAGCGACGTCAAGATGCGCGGCATCCGCGTCGGCGCGGTGACCGGATTTCGCATCTCGATTCGGCACCCGGGCGCGGTGGAAGTGGTGATCCGGGTGGACGCCGACGCGCCCGTGCGCCAGAGCACCCGTGCGGTGGTCGAGCGCCATCTCATCACCGGGATCGCGAGCATCCGCCTGGTGAACCTCGACGAGACCAGCCCGCCGCTCGTCGCGACGCCCGAGGGCGAGGCCTATCCGTTGATCGCCGAAGGCGCCTCGACGCTCGAGCAGTTCTCGGAGTCCGTGGCCCAGCTCGCGCAGCATGCCGACGAGACGATGCAGCGCATCAACACCACGCTTTCGGCCGAGAACCAGCGCGCGCTTGCCGAGGTCCTGAAGAACCTGCAGCGCGTGTCCTCCCGTGCGGAGCAAAGCCTCGCGGGGCTGGACCGCACGCTCGCTTCGGCCGACCGCGCGCTCGCTTCGGTGAGCGGCGCGGCCGAAGAGGTGCGCGCCACGAGCCGCAGCGTCGGGGAGGACGCGCACCAGGTCGCGCTTCGCTACGACAAGCTCGGCGAGGAATCGACGGGAGCGGTGCGCGAGGCCGCGGCCTCGATCCGGCAGATGAGCGCGGACGTGGCGCGCGTCTCCCAGCGCCTCGACGGGCTGCTTGCCACCGGCGACGCGGAGCTGCGCGTGACCGCCCAGGAGCTGCGCGCCACCGCGGATTCGCTGGGCGCGGTCGCGCGCCGGCTCGGCGATCCGCGCAGCATCCTGTACGGACCGCCGGAGGGAAGCCTCGGGCCGGGCGAGGCCAAGCGTTGAGAGGTGGAATGCAGGGTGGAACGCTACGGGGGGCTGTGCTCGCGCTCGCCTGCCTTCTCACGGCGTGCATTTCTTCGGGACCGCGCGACGTGCAACGCTATTACGTCCTCGAAGATGCCAAGAGTTCAAGCACGAAAACCGAAGCCGAGCGCAAGGCGACGCTGCTGCTCGCGCCGACCACGGTGTCCAGCTTCTACGATACACAGGGCATCGCCTACAGCCGCGCGTCCGGGATGCGCTCGTACTACCAATACCACAGCTGGACCGAGCCGCCCGGTCGCCGGATCGACGCGCTGCTCGCGGCTCGCCTGGAACGCAGCGGCGCCTTCCGCACCGTGGCGAGCGTCACGAGCGCGGTACGCGGCGAGCTGGTGTTGAACACCTCCCTCACGGAGCTTTACCACGACGCCACCGTCGAGCCCGGCAGCGGACGCGTCGCGCTGACCGCGGAGCTCACCGATCCCGCGCGCCGGACCCTGATCGCGCGGCGCAGCTTTGCAACTTCGGCGAGCGCCGCAAGCTATGATGCGCCGGGTGCAGTTCAGGCGCTCAACCAGGCGCTCGGCACGCTGCTCGACGAGCTCGTGGCCTGGGTCGACGAGACTGCGCCGCGTTGAGCTGTTTCCATTCACCGAACGCCAAGAGAGAACCCCATGACCAATCCGGAAATGGCCGGCGCCGCGGCGCTGCTGCTGCGTCTTGCCCTCGCCCTCATGTTCTTCGCGCACGCCTGGCTCAAGATCGCCGTGTTCACGCCCGCGGGGACGGTCAAGTATTTTGAATCGCTCGGCGTGCCGGGTTTCCTCGCCTACCTGACCATCGCCGCGGAGATCGGCGGCGGGGCCCTGCTGCTTTTCGGCGTCGGCACGCGTTGGGTCGCGATTGCGCTCATCCCGCTGATCCTGGGCACCATCTACCTCGTCCACGGCAAGAACGGCTGGCTCTTCAGCAACAAGGACGGCGGCTGGGAGTATCCGGCGTTCTGGGCGGTGGCCCTCGCTGCGCTGGCGCTGCTCGGCGACGGAACCGCCGCGCTCGGTCCCATGGTCGGATTGAACTGGTAGAACAGTTCCTGGCCGAGCACGTTCTCGCGACGGTATTCGCTGCCGTGCTCGTGCACCAGCTCGGCATCCCCATACCGGCGTTTCCCGTGCTGATCTGGGCCGGCGCCGTCGCGTTCGGCGATCCGCCGCTGCTGGCGCAGGCGTTCGTCGTTTCGACCTTGGCAGGTGCCGCAGGCAACGTTCCCTGGTACCTGGCCGGGCGCCGCTACGGTTACCGCGTTCTGAAGCTCCTCTGCCGCATCTCGCTGTCCCCGGATTCGTGCGTGCGGCAGACCGAGGTTGTCTTCGAGCGGCGCGGCCCGGCGATGCTCGTGGTGGCGAGGTTTCTGCCCGGCTTCGAGACCGTCGCGCCGCCGCTCGCCGGCGCGCTGCGCGTGAAGGCGCCGGCCTTCCTGCTCTACGATTCGGCGGGCAGCGCGCTGCGCTCGGCCGTCGGCCTCGGGCTCGGGATCGCGTTCCACCAAGAGATCGGCTGGCTCCTCGACCGGCTCGCGGCGCTTGGCACGAACGCGATGCTGGTCGTCGGCGCTCTCCTGCTTGGCTACGCCGCGTTTCGCCTGCTGCAGCGCCGGCGCTTTCTGAGGTCGCTCCGAACCGCCCGCGTCAGCGTGCGCGAGCTCTACGACATGATGAGCCGGGGCGAGCAGCCGGTGGTGCTCGACGTGCGCACGAGGGCGCATCGGCGCCTCGACGGGCGTCAGATTCCGGGCGCGCATCCGGTGGATCTCGATGCGCTGGAGCAGACGCTCGAGCGCGTTCCGCGCGATCGGGACGTGGTCGTCTACTGCGCCTGCCCGAACGAAGTTACAGCGGCGAAGGTGGCGCTGCAGTTGCGCGCGCGCGGTCTGCGCAAAGTGCGACCCCTGGCAGGCGGCATCGACGCCTGGGTGTCGGCGGGTCTTGCCGTCGAGAGCGTTGTCGCGAGCTAGCCGTAGACGAGGGCGCCGGCGATCACCGCGCCGTCTGCGACGATCCACCCGATGCAGGGAAGGTAGATGTTGCGGTCACGCTTGCGCACGCCGTGCCAGAACCAGAGGAGGGCCGAGACAAGGTACGCACTCCAGGACAGGGCGGAAACACCTTCGGCCTGATGCACGATCCAGATCGTCCAGATCTGCGGAACGGTCATCACGATGGTGAACACCGACATGGCGCCGAGCGCGCGTCGCAGCACGGCATCGGAAACCGCTGAGAAGCTGGCGCGATGCGGGCCCATTGAGATTCCTCCCTGGGGAAGGGCGCCGCCCTAGCATAGCGGCCGATCAGCCTCCCGGCTTCGCTTCGCTTTCGCGTTCCGGCTTTTCTTCTGTGGTGGAACCCGCGGAGGCCTGCGCATCCTCGCGCTGCACTCCGAGCACGCCGAGGGTCCGGTCGTCGAGCTGGCCGCTCACCGGCAGGTTGTTCGCGAGCTGGAACTGCCCGAGCGCGGTCTGCGTCTTGGCGCCGAAATCGCCGTTGGCGGGGCCGGCGTCGAAGCCGAGCTGGCGCAGCTTTTCCTGCACCCGGCCGATGAATCCGGTGTAGGGGTCGGTCGAGGCCGCCTGCGCAGGATCCGGATAGGCCCCCTCAGGATGGATGTCGGTGAACTCACCGGCACCTGCGGCGAGCGGTACTGAAAGGAATAGCGCGAGTGCGAGGCTTCGTAGGCTCATGCAGGGATGCGAGCAATCTGCGTGCCGGCAATCGCCGGCTCAGCGCGGTCCGGTGACGCGGGCGATGAAGTCCGCGTTCGGGCAGAAGGTCTCCATGCCGCGCTTCGTGCCCGACCATTCGTCGCACTGCGCCTTGTGCGCGCAAGTCATGCAGCGGCGCACCGCGAGCGCTGCCAGAGGCCGGCCGTTTGACGCAGGTCAAATCCTGGTCGCCGAGGGGCGCCCGCCGCGGATCAGTTCAGGAGCCCGATCTGAGAGAGGAGCGCGCGGCCCTTCTCGGCCATGGCGGGCCCGCCCTGCGCGTGCAGCCGGCCGAGCTCCATCTGCGCGCAGGCGGCGAGGGTGCGCCGGCCGGCCTCGTCGCCTTCGAAGGGAATCGCCACGCTCTTGTCGAAGCATTCCTCGATGCCGAGGTAAAGCCGCGCCGGCACCGGGCTGTCGGAGCTCATCGCCATGATGCGCAGCACCGCGAGCTCGCGGGCCAGAAAACGGTCCGCGGCCTCCCGGTCCGCGACCGCGCGGTCGATGGCGCCCTCGGTCATGCGAAGCGACGCGGTGACCACCGCGACGGCGACCACGACAGCGATGCCGGCGATCGCGAGCCAATAGCCGCGGAGCGGCCTGTCTTTTCCGGGGGATCTCTTGCCTGCGACCGCGATTTCGTCGCGGGGTGCGGCGCCTGCGCCCTGCATTGTCGTTCTCCCGGCGACATCTTAGCACCGCGGATCGAGTAAAATCGGCCGCCCTCGCCATGTTCGACCATGTTTGATTTCGTCCATAAGAACAAGCGCGTCATCCAGATCTTCCTCGGCCTGATCGCGCTCACCTTCGCGACCTGGGGAATCGAGTCCTACACGCGCATGCGCGGCGGGCGCGACACGGTGGCGACGGTGAACGGCCTCGAGATCTCGGCGCGCGAGCTCGACGACGAGCTGCGCCGGCGCAACGACCAGCTGCGCCAGGCGCTCGGCGGCAATTACGACCCGTCGCAGTTCGACACCCCCGAGATGCGCCGCGGCCTGCTGGAATCGCTCGTGTCGCAGCGCCTGGTCGCCTCCGCCGCGTACCGCGCGCACCTCACCGTGTCCGACGAAGCGCTGCTCGACGCGATCCACTCGATCGGCGCGTTCAAGGGACCCGACGGCAATTTCTCCAAGAGCGCCTACGAGACCGTGCTGCGCCAGCAGAACCCGCCGATGTCACCGGCGCAGTTCGAGAGCCGTCTGCGCTACGACCTCTCGCTCGCCCAGCTCACGCGCGCGGTGGGCGAGGCGGCGATCCCGTCGCGCACCGTGGCCGAGCGCCTGGGCGCGCTCGAGGCGCAGGGGCGCGAGATCTCGGAATTCCGCATCCCCGCCGAGCAGTTCCTGGCGCAGGCGAAGGTCGACGACGCCAAGATCAAGGCGTTCTACGACGCGAACCCGGCGCAGTTCCAGACCCCCGAGCGAATCCGGGCCGAGTACGTGGTGCTCTCGGCGCAGGCGATCGCCGACCAGGAGCAGGTGAAGCCCGAGGAAGTGCGCGCCCAGTGGGAGAGCGCCTACGGGCCGAAGCTGCGCGCGAAGGAGGCGGCGCACAAGAAGGCCGAGGAGATCGCAGCGGCGGTGCGCAAGAATCCGGCGAGCTTCGCCGAGGTGGCGAAGAAGGAATCGCAGGACCCGGGCAGCAAGGACGCCGGCGGCGACCTCGGCTTCGCGCCTCGCGGCAGCTTCGTCAAGCCCTACGAGGACGCGCTCTACCGGCTGAAGGAGGGGCAGATCTCCGACGTGGTGGAAAGCGAGTTCGGCTTCCACATCATCCAGCTCACCGGGGTGCGCAAGCAGGACGGCAAGGAGGAACGCCGCTCGAGCCACATCCTCATCCCCGCGCCGGCCGACGCGAAACCGTTCGAGGCGATGCGCGAGCAGGTCGAGGCCGAGCTCAAGAAGAGCCGCGCCCAGCGCAGCTTCAGCGAGGCCGCCGACGCGTTCCAGAACATGGTCTACGAGCAGCCCGACAGCCTGAAGCCCGCGGCCGAGCGCTTCAAGCTCAAGATCCAGACGAGCGGCTGGCTCACCCGCGCCGGCGGCGAGCAGCGCGGGCCGCTCGACAACCGCAAGCTCCTCGCGGCGCTGTTCTCCTCCGATGCGCTGAACAACAAGCGCAACACCGACGCGATCGAGGTCGCGACCGGTACGCTGATCGCGGCGCGCGTGCTCGAGCACCAGCCCGCCGCGCAGCGCAAGCTCGATGAGGTGAAGAACGAGATCGCGGCGCTGCTGCAGCGGCAGGAGGCGGCGGAGCTCGCGCGCAAGGATGGAGAGGCGAAGCTCGAGCAGCTGCGCAAGGGCGGCACCGCGGCGGGCGTCAAGTGGGGCTCGCCGATGACCGTGTCGCGGCGCGACTCGCAGAAGCTGCCGGGCGAGCTGCTGCGCCCGGTGATGGCGGCCGACACTTCGAAGCTTCCTGCCTACGTCGGCCTGCCCGCGGGCGACGCGGGCTACATGCTGGTGCGCGTCTCCAAGGTGGTCGAAGGCGATCCGAAGCAGGGCGGGGATCCGCTGCCGCGCGCCGCCGGGTTGGCGGGCGCAGCGCAGTTCGATGCCTACATCGCGAGCCTGCGCAAGCAGGCCGACATCTCGGTCAACCCGTCGAATCTGGAGAAGAAGTAGCGAGCGCCATTCCGCCGACGACCTGGCTGAAGCCCGAGTCGACGTAGAGGATCTCGCCGGTGACGGCCGAGGCGAGGTCGGAAAGCAGGAACGCCGCCACGTTGCCGACCTCGTCGATGGTCACATTGCGCCGCAGCGGCGCGTGCTCCTCGACGAACTTCAGGATCTTGCCGAAGCCCGAGATGCCGGCCGCGGCGAGCGTCTTGATGGGGCCGGCCGAGATGCCGTTGACGCGGATGCCGCGCGGCCCGAGATTCGCCGCGAGATAGCGCACGGCGGCCTCGAGGCTCGCCTTGGCGAGCCCCATGGTGTTGTAGTGCGGCACCACACGCATCGAGCCGAGGTAGGTGAGCGTAACGAGCGAAGCCCTCCTGCCTTCCATCATCGGCAACGCGGCCTTGGCCAGCGCGGGAAAGCTGTAAGCCGAGATGTCGTGCGCCTGCGCGAAGGCCTCGCGGGAAAGCCCGTCGAGCAACTCACCGGCGATCGCCTCGCGCGGCGCGAACGCTATGGCGTGGACGAGGCCGTCCAGCCCGTCCCAGTGGCTTCGCAGCTTTTCGAAAAGGGATTTGATTTCCGCGTCGCTCGTGACCTCGCATTGCAGCGCGATGCTCGAGCCGAGCTCGCGCGCCATCTCGACCACGCGATCCTTGAAGCGCTCGTTCTGGTAGGTGAGGGCGATCTCGGCGCCCTCGCGCCGCGCCGCCTTGGCGATGCCGTAGGCGATCGAGCGGTTGGAAAGCACGCCCGTCACCAGGATCTTCCTGCCCGCTAGGAACCCCATGCATTTGATTATACTGGTCGCTTGCGCGTCTTCCTGATCTTCCTCGCCGCGTGCTCGGCGCTGGCCGCCGGGTGCGGCGAGGTCTGGAACGATCCCTATCCGGCGGACGAGCACGGCAAGAACATCCTGTACAGCTCGTTCCCCGAGCGGCCCAAGCATCTCGACCCGGTGCAGTCCTACACCGAGGACGAGGCGCGCTTCACGCAACAGGTGTACGAGCCGCTGCTGCAGTACCACTACCTGAAGCGCCCCTACGAGCTCATTCCGCTCACCGCACTCGAGGTCCCGAAGCCGCGCGTCATCGAGGACGGCAAGTACGTCGTCTACGAGATCCGCATCCGGCCCGGCATCCGCTACCAGCCGCATCCCGCTTTCATTCCTGAAAATCTCAAGCTGGAAAGGAGCAGGATCGATCGTTTGAAGAGCCCGTATCAGCTGCCGAGCGGCACGCGCGAGCTCGTCGCCGACGACTACATCTACCAGATCAAGCGCCTCGCCCATCCGCGGCTGCATTCGCCGATCTTCGGCCTGATGGCCGAGCACATCGTGGGCCTGGCGGACTTCGCGAAGACGCTGCAGAGCGCCGCCGGCGCTCCCGGCTGGCTCGACCTCAGGAAGTACGGCCTGAAAGGCGTGCAACGTGTCGACGCGCATACCTTCCGCATTACCCTGAACGGACCCTATCCGCAGTTCGTGTACTGGCTCGCCATGCCGTTCTTCGCGCCGGTTCCGTGGGAGGCGGACCAGTTCTTCTCGCAGGCCGGGATGGAGCAGAAGAACTTCACGCTGGATTGGTGGCCGATAGGCACCGGTCCGTACATGCTCACCGAGAACAATCCAAATGCGCGCATGGTGCTCGAGCGCAACCCGAACTTTCACGGCGAGGTCTACCCGGGCGAAGGCGAGCCCGAGGACCGGGCCGCGGGTCTGCTGGCCGACGCCGGGAAGCCCGTGCCGTTCATCGACAAGGTGGTGTTCAGCCGCGAGAAGGAGAGCATTCCCTACTGGAACAAGTTCCTGCAGGGCTACTACGACGTGTCGGCGATCGGCTCCGACGTATTCGACCAGGCGGTGAGGGTATCGATCGAGGGTGACTCGAGCGTGAGCCCCGAGATGGAGGCGAAGGGTATCCGCCTCACCACCTCGGTGGCGACCTCCATCGGCTACGTGGCGTTCAACTGGGACGACCCGGTCGTCGGCGGGCAGAAGCCGGGCGAGGCGGCCGAGCGCGCGCGGAAGCTCCGCCACGCGATCTCGATTGCGTTCGACGTCGAGGAGCAGATCACGATCTTCGCCAACGGCCGCGGCATCGCGGCGCAGGGGCCGATCGCACCCGGGATCTTCGGCTATGTCGAAGGCAGGCCGGGCATCAACCCGGTGATGTACGACTGGGTCGGGGACAAGCCGCAGAGGAAGTCGCTCGAGACCGCGAAGAAGCTCCTCGCGGAGGCGGGCTACCCGAACGGCCGCGACGCGCGCACCGGTCAGCCGCTCGTGCTCTACCTCGACACCGTGGCGCGCGGCCCGGGCGACAAGGCGGCGTTCGACTGGTACCGGCAGCAGTTCGAGAAGCTTTCGCTGCAGCTCGAGATCCGAGCTACCGACTGGAACCGCTTCCAGGAGAAAATCCGCAAGGGCACGACGCAGCTCTTCCGGCTGGGATGGAACGCCGACTATCCCGATCCGGAAAACTTCCTGTTCCTGCTCTACGGTCCGCAAAGCCGGTCGCGGTCCCAGGGCGAGAACGCGTCCAACTACGCCAACCCGGAGTTCGACGCCCTGTTCGAGAAGATGAAGAACATGCCGAACTCCCCCGAGCGCCAGCGCGTCATCGACCGCATGGTCGAGATCGCGCGCCGCGACGCGCCCTGGATCTGGGGCATCCATCCCAAGGAATACAGCCTGCGCCATTCCTGGCTCTCGAACGACAAGCCGAACAACATGGCAAGGAACAGCATCAAGTACCTCAGGCTCGACGTCGACAAGCGCGCCGCGCTGCGCCGGGAGTGGAACCGCCCCGTCCTCTGGCCGGCGGGGCTGATCCTGCTCCTGCTGATCGGCTCGGCGATCCCGGCGGTAGTGAGCTACCGAAGGCGCGAACGCATGGCCGCGCGGCCGGCATAACGAGGAGCGCCTCCGGCTCAGAATGCTCGCCTATGTCGTGCGCCGCGTGCTCTACGCGGTCCCGATCCTGATCGGGGTCAACCTCGTCACCTTCCTGCTGTTCTTCGTCGTGAACACGCCCGACGACATGGCGCGCATGCAGCTCGGCGCCAAGCGCGTGACGCCCGAAGCGATCGAGAAGTGGAAAACGGAGCGTGGATACAACAAGCCTCTCCTGTACAACTATTCCGCTCGGGGCTTGGGGAAGTTGTCCGACACCATCTTCTATGAAAAATCGGTGCGGCTCTTCGCCTTCGACTTCGGCGCCGCCGAGGACCAGCGCAACATCGCGAACGAGATCCGCACCCGCATGTGGCCGAGCCTCGCGCTCGCCATCCCGGTGATGCTGGTCGGCCTGGCGGTGAACATCACGTTCGCGCTCTTCATGGCGTTCTTCCGCGCCACCTACCTCGACTTCTGGGGCGTGGTGCTGTGCGTGGCGATGATGTCGATCTCGACGCTTTTCTACATCATCGGCGGCCAGTACGTCGCCTCGAAGCTGTGGCACCTGGTGCCGATCTCCGGCTACGACGGCGGCCTCGACGCGGCGAGGTTCCTGTTTCTCCCGGTGCTGATCGGCGTGGTCGGCGGCATCGGCTCGGGCGGGCGCTGGTACCGCACCCTGTTTCTCGAGGAGATGGGGCGCGACTACGTGCGCACGGCGCGCGCGAAGGGATTGGCGGAGTCGGTGGTCCTGTTCCGCCACGTGCTCAAGAACGCGATGATCCCGATCCTCACCGGCGTGGTGGTGGTGATTCCGCTGCTCTTCATGGGCAGCCTCCTGTCGGAGTCGTTCTTCGGCATCCCGGGCCTGGGCAGCTACACCATCGACGCGATCCAGGCGCAGGACTTCGCGGTGGTGCGCTCGATGGTGTTCATCGGCTCGGTGCTCTACATCCTGGGGCTGCTGCTCACCGATCTCTCCTACACGCTGGTCGACCCGCGGATCAAGCTGCAGTAGATGCCCTCTCCGCTGCCGACCGATTTCCTGCTCTGGCTCCTGATCGGCGCCGTGGCGCTCTACGGCTGGTACTGCGCCCGCAGGCCGCACCTCGCCGCGCCCTGGAAGCGCGTGTTCCAGTCGAAGGCCGCGGTGGTCTCGGCGGTCGTCCTCGGCGGCTACATCCTGATCGGCTTCGCCGATTCGCTGCATTTCCGGCCGCGGCTCGCCCAGGCCGGGAGCGACGTCACCTACTCGCCCGAGGTGTTGTCGGTGCTCGACCTCGCGCTTTCGCCGCTGCGCCAGCGGCGCGAGCGCACGTATTCCGCGCCGCTCGCGACGCGGCTCTACTCGAAGGAGCAGATGCAGGTCGAGGGCAAGACGGTGCGCGACTTCCCGCGCCTCGCCTACGGCGGCGTTCACCTGAAGGACGAGGCGGATCAGCCCGGCGACGTGGCTTTGCGGATCGGCCTGGGACTGCTCTGCGCCGCCGTGCTCGCCTTGCTGCTCACCTACGGGGTGGGGAAGCTGAAGCGCCGGAATCGCGAGGTGCCATGGCAGGCGGCGGGCGTCACGCTCGGCGTGCTGCTCGCGCTCGCCCTGCCGGTCGCGTTTCTCGCCGGCGGCTACCACGTGCTCGGCACCGACAAGGTCGGCCAGGACGTGCTCTACCAGGCGCTGAAATCGATCCGCATCAGCCTGATCATCGGCACCGTCACCACGCTCGTCCTGCTGCCGGTCGGGGTCGCGCTCGGCATCATGGCGGGCTACTTCAAGGGCTGGATCGACGACGTGATCCAGTACCTCTACACCACGCTCAACTCGATCCCGGGCGTGCTCCTCATCGCGGCCGCGGTCCTCATGATGCAGGTGGTGATCGACCGCTACGCGGAGCTCTTTCCCACGGCGGCGCTGCGCGCCGACGTGCGCCTGCTCGTGCTGTGCGCGATCCTCGGCCTCACCAGCTGGACCGGCCTCGCGCGCCTGCTGCGCGGCGAGTCGCTCAAGCTCTCGCAGCTCGAGTACATCCAGGCGGCGCATGCGTTCGGCGTGCGCGATGCGCGCGTCCTCAGCCGCCACATCCTGCCGAACGTCGCGCACATCGTGATCATCGCCACGGTGATGGACTTCTCGGGGTTCGTCCTCGCCGAGGCGGTGCTGTCGTACGTCGGCGTGGGCGTCGATCCCGCCACCACCAGCTTCGGCACCATGATCAACGCCGCGCGCCTGGAGATGGGCCGCGAGCCGATCGTCTGGTGGTCGCTCGCCGCGGCCTTCTTCTTCATGTTCGCGCTGGTGCTCGCGGCGAACCTCTTCGCCGATGCGGTCCGCGACGGCTTCGACCCCCGGGTCCGCATGGGCTTTGTTCCGGCATGAGCGCTGCGCTGAAGATCGACGGTCTCAGGACCGTGCTCGACACTGCCGCGGGCGCGGTGCGCGCGGTGGACGGAATCGACCTCGAGCTGCGGCCAGGCGAGTGCTTCGCGCTGGTCGGCGAGTCGGGCTGCGGCAAGTCGATGACCGCGCTCTCGGTCATGCGGCTGCTGCCGGAAGCCGGCCGCATCGCGGGCGGGCGGGTCGAGCTCGACGGCGTCGATCTCCTCGGGCTTCCCGAGGCCGCGATGCGTGCGGTGCGCGGCAAGCGCGTAGCGATGATCTTCCAGGAGCCCTCGACCGCGCTCAACCCGGTGCTGACGATCGGGCGCCAGATCACCGAGGTCATCGAGCGCCACGCACCGGGTTCGTCCAGCCACCGGGAAAAGGCGCTCGCACTTCTCAAGTCCGTTGGAATTCAAGATGCGGAGCGGCGCTACGAGCAGTATCCGTTCGAGCTCTCCGGAGGCTTGAAGCAGCGCGCGATGATTGCGGGCGCGCTCGCGGTCGATCCCGAGGTGCTGATCGCGGACGAGCCGACCACCGCGCTCGACGTCACGATCCAGGCCCAGATCCTGGATCTCCTCGCCAGGCTTCAGGCCGAGCGCGCGATGGCGCTGCTTCTCATCACGCACGACCTCGGCATCGTCGCGCGCATGGCCCACCGGGTCGCCGTGATGTACGCGGGCGAGATCGTGGAGCTCGCCGAGCGCGGCGATTTCATGCGCGCGCCGCAGCATCCGTATTCGCAGAAGCTCTTCGCCGCGCTGCCTTCGCCGCAGCGCCGCGCGGGCGAGCTGGCGGTGATCCGCGGCCAGGTGCCGCCGCTCAACCGGAGCTTCGGCCATTGCCGCTTCGCCGAGCGCTGCGATCTCGCGTTCGAGCGCTGCCGCGTCGAAGCGCCGGGGCTGCTCGAGCCACTTCCGGGGCACTTCGCGCGCTGCCACCTGCGCGAGGCGGGCCCGGCCGAGCCGCGGGGCGCGCCGGAGCACGCCGGACGGCACGCCCCGGCCGCCCAGGCGGGTCCGGTGCTCCTCGAGGTGAGGAACCTCAAGGTGCACTTTCCGATCCGCAAGGGCGTCCTCAGGCGCACGGTCGACCACGTGAAGGCGGTCGACGGCGTGTCCTTCGAGCTGCGCAAGGGGCGCACGCTCGCGCTGGTCGGCGAATCGGGCTGCGGCAAGACCACGACCGGCAAGGCGATCCTCCAGCTGATCGCGCCCACGGAGGGCAGCGTGCAGTACGCCGGCGAGGAGCTCACGCGGCTCTCGCGCGCCGAGATGCGTGTGCGGCGCTCGGCGATGCAGATCATCTTCCAGGACCCGTACGGCTCGCTCAATCCGCGCATGCGCGTCGCCGAGATTCTGCTCGAGGGGATGCGCAGCCTCTCGGTCGGGGCGAGCGATGCCGAGCGCGCCCAAAGGATTGCGGATCTCCTGAAGGAAGTAGGGCTTCCCGCGGAGGCGCTCGGGCGCTATCCGCACGAGTTCTCGGGCGGGCAGCGCCAGCGCATCGCGATCGCGCGCGCGCTCGCGGTGAACCCCCGGCTCATCGTGTGCGACGAGCCCACCAGCGCGCTCGACGTGTCGGTGCAGGCGCAGATCTTGAACCTGCTGCGCTCGCTGCAGGCGCGGCGCGGGCTCGCCTATCTCTTCATCACGCACAACATTGCAGTGGTCGACTACCTCGCGCACGACGTAGCGGTGATGTACCAGGGCAGGATCGTGGAGCGCGGGCCGGTGGACCAAGTGCTGCGAGCGCCGACCCATCCCTATACGCGGCAGCTCCTCGCCGCGGTTCCAGAAATAACTTGAGATAGCGAGGCTAACGCCTTGCTTGCTTGTAGGTTTTGCCCTTCCCCTTGGCGCGCTTGGTCTTCTTGACCGGCGCCCGCACCTCCACCGCCACCTTCACCCCTGGCGCGAACCGTACCCCCGCGTTCCAGCGCTTCACGTCTTCCAGGGCGACGCCGTAGCGCTTCGAGATCGAGGCCAGCGTCTCGCCCGACTTCACGGTGTGGTAGATGCGGCGCGTCACGATCGGGATCGGGGGCGCGTACATGAGCGGAAGCTTGCGCGCCTCCACCGCCGCCGGGCTCGAGGGCACCACCAGCAGGTTCGGCACGGTGCGCGTGCGCGGCGCGATGCCGTTCACTTCCTTAAGCTGGCCGAGCGACATGCCGACTTTCTTCGCGATCGACTCGAAGGTCTCGCCCTTTTTGGGGTGGTAGGTCTTCCACGAGACCAGCGCCGCGGCGTCGTACTTCTCGAGGTTGTCGTGAAAGAGATCGACCTTGTCGGCGGGCAGCACGATCCGCGGCGTGACCGAGGCGCGGATGATCGGCCGGCTGAAACCGGGGTTGAGCGCGATGAACTCCTCGACCGGCATCTCGGCGAGCTTGGCCGCGAGCCGCACGTCGATGTCGCGCAGCTTGGTCACGGTGGTGAAGTAGGGCGTGTTCGGGATCGGGTCGAGCGTGATGCCGAGGGGCCCCGGGTTCGCGATGATGTTCTTCAGCGCCTGCAGCTTCGGCACGTACTGCCGCGTCTCGACCGGCATCTTCAGGCTGGCGTAATCGGTGGGCTTGCCGCTCTTTCGGTTCTGCGCGATGGCGCGCGCGACCGCGCCCTCGCCCCAGTTGTAGGACGCGAGCGCGAGGTGCCAGTCGCCGTGCATCTCGTAGAGGAAGGTGAGGTAGTCGAGCGCCGCCTTCGTGGATTCGACGATGTCGCGCCGGCCGTCGTACCACCAGTTCTGCTGCAGCTCGAAGCGCCGTCCGGTGCCCGGAATGAATTGCCACAGCCCGGAGGCGTGGGCGCGCGAGTACGCCATCGGGTTGAAGGCGCTCTCCACCATCGGGAGCAGCGCGAGCTCGGTGGGGAGGTTGCGCTTCTCGAGCTCCTCGACGATGTGGTAGAGGTAGATGCGGCTGCGGTCGAACATGCGCTGGAGATAGTCAGGGCGCGCGGCGTAGTAGGCCATCTGCTTGCGCACCAGGTCGCTATCGAGGTCGGGCATGGCAAATCCCTGGCGCACGCGCTGCCAGAGGTCGTCGGCCTGCGCGGTGCGGTCGACCTTGCGCACCCCGCGCAGCGGCTCGGCGACCTCCTGGCGCTCGCCCTCGAACGGCGGCGGCTTCGCCGTGTCGAGCACGCCGCTGCCCGCAGGGGGCTTGGCTGGCGGAGGCGGAGCGGGCTGGGGGGTTGCGGCTTGAGGCGGGACGGGAGCTGAAGGCGCGGCGGCGATGTCCTGCGGCTGCCGTTCAGGGGGCGCAGGGGGCGCGGGCGGCGCGCTCGAGCAGGCCTGCACGAGGACCGCTGCCGCGACCGCAAGAATGCGCCATGTCATCCGCGTCTTATGTAGATTTTCTGGTTGATGTGCAATAGCCCGACGCCGTGGTTCCAGCGCTTCAGGTCCGAGACCCTGACGTGGTAGCGCTTGGCGATGCCGCTGAGGGTGTCGCCCGATTTCACCCGGTGCACGTGGCGCACCTCGGCGATCGGCGGCGCGTACATGATCGGCAGCGCCGCGCCTGCCGCCGCCGCCTCGGCTTCGGTCGGAACGACCAGCGTCTGGGGTACGCGCGAGGAGGTCGTGTCGATGCCGTTGACGCGCTTGAGCTCGGCGACCGAGAGCCCGAACTTGTCCGCGATTTTGGCGAGGCTCTCGCCTTTGTCCGGATGGTAGGTCTCCCAGGACACGAGTGAGGCGGGGTCCCGCTTGGAGAGGTTGTCGCGGAACAGCGCCACCTTGTCCGCCGGCAGGACGATGCGCGTGCCCTCGGCGCGGATGAAGGGCCGGCTGAAGCCCGGGTTCAGCGCGATGAAGTCTTCCACCGGCATCTCCGCGAGGCGCGCTGCAAGCGCGACGTCGACCGCGAGCGGCTCGGTGAGGACGGTGAAGTAGGGCTCGTTCGGAATCGGCTTGAGCTCGATGCCGTACTTCTCAGGGTCGGAGATGATGTTCTTCAGCGCCTGCAGCTTCGGCACGTACTGGCGCGTCTCCTTCGGCATCTTCAGGTGCGAATAGTCGGTCGGCTTGTGCGCCTTGCGGTTCTTCGCCACGGCGCGGCTGACGGCGTTCTCGCCCCAGTTGTAGGAAGCGAGCGCGAGCTGCCAGTCGCCGTGCATCTTGTAGAGCTTGGTGAGGTAGTCGAGCGCGGCGTCGGTGGAATCGACGATGCCGCGGCGCCCGTCGTACCACCAGCTCTGCTCGAGCTCGAAGCGCTTGCCGGTGCCGGGGATGAACTGCCAGAGGCCGGAGGCGTGCGCGCGCGAGTAGGCCATCGGGTTGAAGGCGCTCTCGACCATCGGCAGCAAGGCGAGCTCGGTGGGCAGACCGCGGCGCTCGATCTCGCCGACGATGTGGTAGAGATAGAGCCGGCTGCGGTCGAAGATGCGCTGGAGGTAGTCCGGGCGCGCGGCGTAGTAGGTCATGTGCTTGCGCACCAGGTCATTCTTCAGGTCGGGGATCGCGAATCCCTGCCGCACGCGCTGCCAGACGTCCTGCGGACCCGCCGTGGCTTCCACCTGCTTGACGTTCTGCGGCGGCACCTTCGCGGTCTCGGGGACCACCGCGGGCGCCGGCGGGACCGCAGGCGCGATCGGCTCCGCAGGCGGGACTGCGGCCGGGGCCGGCGGCGGCGCGGCGACTGCGGCCTGCGGCGGCGGGGCGACTACGGCCTGCGGCTGCGGCTCCGACGGCGCTTGCGGCTCGGCCGGCGGCGGCGTGCTGGCGCACGCCTGCACCAATGCCGCCGCGATGATGGTCAGGAACCGCCTCGTCATCTTTCTTCCAGGTAGATGTTCTGGCCTATCTGCAGCACGTCGACGCCGGGATTCCAGCGTCTGAGGTCCGCAAGACGCACATCGTAGCGCCGTGCGATCGCGCTCAAGGTGTCGCCTGACTCAACGCGGTGCACATGGGGCGCGTTGACCTTGGGAGCGCGCGTCCCGCCGGCGCTGGCGCCCGTCTGTCGGTCCAGCTTGGCGAGGTTTTCGTGAAAAATTCCCACTTTCTCCGACGGTAGCACGATGCGCAGGCCCTTGGAGGAGCGCACCAGCGGGCGGCTGAAGCCCGGGTTGAGCGCCTTGAACTCGCGCACCGGCATCTCGGCGAGCTTCGCCGCGAGCGCGACGTCGAGCTCGGGCCGTCCGGTGAGCACGGTGGTGAAGTAGCGCTCGTTCGGAATCGGCGCCAGGTCGATGCCGTACTTCGCCGGGTCGGCGATGATGTTCTTCAGCGCCTGGAGCTTCGGCAGGTAGTTGCGCGTCTCCGCCGGCATCTTCAGGCTGGAATAGTCGGTGGGCTTTCCGGCCTTGCGGTTGCGCGCGACCGCGCGCGCCACTGCGTTCTCCCCCCAGTTGTAGGAGGCGAGCACGAGCTGCCAGTCGCCGTAGCGGCGGTGCAGCGCGGTGAGGTAGTCGAGCGCGGCGTCGGTGGAGTCGACGATGTCGCGGCGGCCGTCGTACCAGGAGTTCTGCTTCAGGTCGAAGCGCTTGCCCGTGCCGGGTACGAACTGCCATAGACCCGACGCATGCTTCGGCGAGCGCGCCATCGGGTTGAACGCGCTCTCGACCATCGGCAGCAGGGCGAGCTCGGTCGGCAGGCCGCGTTTCTCGACCTCGTCGACGATGTGATAGAGGTAGATGCGGCTGCGCTCGAACATCCGCTGCAGGTACTCGCTGCTCGCGGCATATTCGCGCGTCCTGCGGCGCACGAGGGCGTTGTCGAGGTCCGGCATGGCGAACCCCTGGCGGATCCGCGCCCAGAGGTCTTTCGACGCGTCCTTGTCGCCGACTGCAGGGCCTCCGACGAGGTCGACCTTGGTAATGCCTCGCAGCGGTTCGACGACGACGCGGCGCTCGCCGTTGAACGGCGGCAGGGTGGCGGTCGCCGGAGCCGGGTCGGGGGGACCGGGTTGCGGCAGCCAGCTTCCCGCGCACCCTTGCAGGAGCGCGGCCATCATGAACCCCACCAGGCTGGCCTTGCGCATGCGGCTCCGGACGTAAAAAGCGAACGCAGCTTCGCTGGCCCATAATAGGGGCCGGCCGACGGTTCCAGCCGGCTCGAACGGGGCGGCGACAATGGTCCGATTGGCCTTGGTTCGTTAAACGGGACTCGCTTGAGCATGGATCGTCCGTCTTTTGTCCAGAACGGCGCGCAGAAGTATAACGGCGGGCGTTCCTCGCTCTCCGCGTGGCTTTCCACGGCTCAGGGAAGCTACGTGCTGGACTGGGAACGTGCACAATTTGACAGCGCGGTGGAGGACGTCTTCGGGTTTCGCGCGGTGCAGGTCGGCCTGCCCGAGGTCGACTTTCTGCGAATGAACCGCATCCCCTTCCGCTTCTCGCTCGCCCTCGAGCCGGGGGCGTCGCTCGCGGCGGACCCCTTGCAGCTGCCGCTCGCGTCGCAGAGCGTCGATCTGGTGGTGCTGCCCCACGTGCTGGAGAGCCACGACCACCCGCACGAGGTGCTGCGCGAAACCGAGCGCGTGCTGATGCCCGAAGGCCAGGTGGTGATCTCGGGCTTCAACACCGGGTCGCTGTGGCGGCTGCGGCAGATCTTCTCCGGGCGGCACCGCTCGGCGCCCTGGGACCTCAAGTTCATCGGACTGCTGCGCCTGCGCGACTGGCTGCGCGTGCTCGGCTTCGAGCTGAACGGCGGCAAGTTCGGCTGCTACGCGCCGCCGTTCGGCGAGAAGCTCTGGCTCGAGCGCTTCGCCTTCATGGAGCAGGCCGGCTCGCGCTGGTGGCCGATCGCCGGAGGGATCTACGTAGTGCGCGCCGTCAAGCGCACCCACGGCATGCGGGTGATTACGCCGACGTGGCGTCAGGAGAGGGCGCGCCGCCGCGCGCTTTCCCCCATCCCGCAAAAAACCAATGGTCATGCCAGAAACCGGCATTGACGGCAGGCCACGCAAGAACCGGCATGACCGATGAGGTGGTCGAGATCTACAGCGACGGCGCCTGCCGCGGCAATCCCGGCCCCGGCGGCTGGGGCGCGCTGCTGCGCGCCAAGGGCGCCGAGAAGGAGCTGTGGGGCGGAGAGGCCCAGACCACGAACAACCGGATGGAGCTCACCGCGGTGATCCGCGCGCTCGACGCCCTCAAGCGTCCGAGCAAGGTGCGGCTTTACACCGATTCGCTCTACGTGATGAAGGGCATCACGGAGTGGATCGCGAGCTGGAAGCGGCGCGGCTGGCGCACCGCGGACAAGAAGCCGGTGAAGAACGAGGACCTCTGGCGCGAGCTCGACACGGCGGCCGCGCGCCACGAGATAGAATGGCACTGGGTGAAGGGCCACGCGGGGCACCCCGAAAACGAGCGGGCGGACAGACTCGCAAATAAAGGAATACCGGTTTGAGACAGATCGTCCTGGATACCGAGACGACCGGTCTGGACGCAAAGAACGGCGACCGCCTCATCGAGATCGGCTGCGTCGAGATCCTGAGCCGCAGCATCAGCGACGCGCACTTCCACCATTACCTGAACCCGGAGCGAGAGGTGGAGGCGGGCGCGACCCGCATCCACGGCAAGACGCTCGAGGACCTCGCCTCGAAGCCGAAATTCGCGGCTGTTGCGCGCGAGCTCCTCGACTACGTGCGCGGGGCCGAGCTCATCATCCACAACGCCGACTTCGACGTCGAGTTCCTCGACATGGAGCTCGGCCGCGCGGGCCTGGGCCGGCTCGCCGATCATGTCGCCAGGATCACCGACTCGCTCGCGTTCGCCAGAGAACTGCACCCGGGCCGCAAGAACTCGCTCGACGCGCTGTGCGAGCGCTACTTCGTCAACAACGCGAACCGCACCCTGCACGGGGCGCTCCTCGACGCCCGCCTGCTCGCCGAGTGCTACCTCGCCATGACGCGCGGCCAGGAAAGCCTGATGATGGAGCTCGAGGCGCCGGCCGCGGCCGCCGCCAGCTTCATTCTGGACGTCTCGAAGCTGATCGTGCAGCGGGCGAGCCCCGAGGAGCTCGCCGCGCACGAGAGCTACCTCGACGCGCTGGAGAAGGACGCTAAGGGGCCGAGCTTGTGGCGGCGCCTCGGGGCGGCCTGAACATCGGGGTCGCCCGGGGCATCAATTCGGACTCGGCGAGCGCGCGCCGTGCGCTCGGCAGCGTCACCTGGTAGTCGATGAGGTAGACCGCGAGGTCGTCGCCGTAGTCGTCGAGGTGCTTCTGTTCCAGCACGTGCACGAACGAGCGCTCGAGCTTCGGCGCCTGGGCGTTGCTCGCCTTGACGAAGAGCTCGAAGTAATGGCGCCCGGTGCCGATCGCGAACGGCGCCGCGCGGGAGCGCTCGGCGACGTCGAACAGGATGAACTTGGAGAGCGAGCGGCGCGCGTCGAGCGCGAAGCCGACGAAGGGCTCGATGCACTCCTCGCTGAGGCAGCGCCGCGCATGGATGAAGCGCTGCATGTCGACCTCGGCCACCGGCGACAACAGCACCGGGTGGTCGGCCTGGGCCTCCGGCGTCACACGCAGCGCCACCCATTCGATCACGCCGCCGGCGTGGCCGGCGTTGGTGAAATGCAGCGGAAGCAGCAGGCGGACTCTCGCCCCCGGCCGGCCCTCGCGCGGCAGGATCACGTCGCCGCCGACGGCCTCTGGACAGAACTCGAGCTTGCGCATTTTCAGCGCCGCGAAGGCGGCGACTGCGAGCGCGACGATCGAAACCCCGAGCGCGACGAACTCCATGGCCGCTATTCCAGGCGAGCCGGTATGAAGCGTCCACCGCCGCGGCACTGCGTTCGGCCTATGCCGCGCCGCGACCGGCGTAATGTTCGCAGGCGCGGGGCTATACTGCGCGCATGGCGCCCAAGCCCAATCCCTACGCTCAGGACCTGGACCAGAACCGCGCCAACCATGTCCCGTTGACGCCGCTCTCGTTCATCGAGCGCTCGGCGCGTGTTTTTCCAGATCGGCCCTCGGTCGTGCATGGTGCGACGCGCTACACCTGGAGCGAGACCTATGCGCGCTGCCGGCGGCTCGCCTCCGCGCTCGCACGGCGCGGGATCGGCAAGGGCGACACGGTCGCGGCGATGCTGCCGAACATCCCGGCGATGTACGAGGCGCATTTCGGCGTGCCGATGTGCGGCGCGGTGCTGAACACGCTCAACACGCGGCTCGACGCCGAAGCGATTGCCTTCATGCTGCGCCACGGCGAGGCGAAGGTCCTGATCACCGACCGCGAGTTCTCCTCGACCATCGAGAAGGTCGATGTCAAGGTTCCGATCATCGACGTGGACGACCCGGAGTACTCCGGCCCCGGAAAGCGCCTCGGCGAGCTCGACTATGAGGAATTCATTGCCGGGGGAGACGCGGACTACGAGTGGATCTGGCCCGAGGACGAGTGGGACGCGATCTCGCTCAACTACACCTCGGGGACTACCGGCGATCCGAAGGGCGTGGTGTACCACCACCGCGGCGCGTACCTCAACGCCGTCTGCAACATCGTCACGTGGAGCATGCCCCAGCACGCGGTCTACCTCTGGACGCTGCCGATGTTCCACTGCAACGGCTGGACCTTCCCGTGGACCATGGCGGCAAACGCCGGAACCAATGTCTGTCTCCGGAGGGTGGAAGCAAAGCCGATCTTCGATCTGATCAAGAAGCACAAGGTGACGCATTACTGCGGCGCGCCGATCGTCCACAGCATGCTGATCAACGCGCCCGAGGAGCTGAAGAAGGCGATCGATTACAAGGTGCGCGCGATGGTCGCGGCGGCGGCGCCGCCGGCGGCGATGATCGAGGGCATGGAGCGCATGGGCTTCGACATCACCCACGTCTACGGCCTCACCGAGGTCTACGGCCCGGCGACGGTGTGCGCGAAGCACGAGGAATGGAACGCGCTCGACATCGGCGAGCGCACGCGCCTGAACGGCCGCCAGGGCGTACGCTATCTGATGGAGGAGGGTCTCACGGTCATGGATCCCGAGACCATGACCCCGGTGCCCGCCGACGACGAAACCATGGGCGAGATCATGTTCCGCGGCAACATCACCATGAAGGGCTACCTCAAGAACGCGGATGCGACGCAGGCGGCGTTCGCCGGGGGCTGGTTCCATTCCGGCGACCTCGCGGTGGTGCAGCCCGACGGCTACGTCAAGATCAAGGACCGCTCGAAGGACATCATCATCTCGGGCGGCGAGAACATCTCGTCGCTCGAGGTCGAGGACGTGCTCTACCGGCACCCGGCGGTGCTCGCGGCCGCGGTGGTCGCCAGGCCCGACGAGCGCTGGGGCGAGACGCCGTGCGCGTTCGTCGAGCTCAAGCCGGGCGCAAGCGTCACGGAAATGGACGTCATCCACTTTTGCCGGACGCATCTCGCCCGCTTCAAGGTGCCGCGCGCGGTCGTCTTCGGCGAGCTGCCCAAGACCTCGACCGGCAAGATCCAGAAGTTCCTGCTGCGCCAGAAGGCGCGCTCGGCCACTGCCATCGACACGTGAGCGCAGTTCCACAAACGGATCCGTTTGTCCTGCGCCAAGACAGCGCAGGCATCTGCACGCTGACCATGAACCGGCCGGCGCAGATGAACCTGCTGACCTCGGAGATGCTTTCCGCCCTGCAATCCTCTTTCGAAGAGATTTCGAAGGACGACAAGGTGCGAGTGGTGATCCTCGCCGCCGCCGGCAAGGGGTTCTGCGCCGGCCACGACCTGAAGGAGATCCGCGCGCTGCAGGAGCTGCCGAAGATCGAGCAGCTCTTCGGCCAGTGCAGCCGCATGATGCAGGCCATCACCGCGCTGCCGCAGCCGGTGATCGCCCGCGTGCAGGGCGCGGCGGCCGCGGCCGGCTGCCAGCTCGTCGCGCAGTGCGACCTTGCGGTCGCCTCGGAGGCCGCCAAGTTCACCACGCCGGGCGTCACCTGGGGATTCTTCTGCTCGACGCCGGGAGTCGCGGTAGGCCGCAACATCTCGCGCAAGCGGGCGATGGAGATGCTTCTAACGGGCGAGCTCATCGACGCGCACAAGGCGCTGGAATGGGGTCTCGTCAACCGCGTTGTGCCCGCCGACCAACTGGAACGCGAAACCCTGCAACTTGCCAGGCAGATCGCCGAGAAGCCGCCCGCCACCACCGCGGCCGGCAAGCGCACCTTCTATCAGCAGATGGACCTCGGCATCGCAAGAGCCTACGACCTCGCGAGCCAGGTGATCTCGTCGAGCTTCGCCCATGCCGAAGGACGTGCCGGCATGGACGCCTTCATTGGCAAGCGCCCGCCGCCCAAGTGAGTGAATGGTTGTATCATCCGGCCCTTGCGAGGGGCGGTTGGTCGACGAAACGATTCTCGAAACGCGCGGGCTGACCAAGGAATTCAAGGGTTTCGTAGCGGTGAGGGACGTCTCGCTGAAGGTCCGGCGCGGCAGCATCCACGCGCTCATCGGCCCGAACGGCGCAGGCAAGACGACGTGCTTCAACCTGCTCACCCATTTCCTTGAGCCGACGCGCGGGCAGATTTTCTTCAAGGGGCGCGAGATCACCGGCTCGCCGCCCGCGCGCATCGCGCGCATGGGCCTGGTGCGCTCGTTCCAGATCTCGGCGGTGTTTCCGCACCTGACGGTGCTCGAGAACGTGCGCGTGGCGCTGCAGAGGAAGCGCGGCGCTTCTTTCGACTTCTGGCGATCCGAGAGGATCCTGAAGTCCCTGGATGACCCGGCGCGCGAGCTGATCGAGGCGGTGGGCCTCAGCGAGTTCGAGGAGACCGTGGCGGTCGAGCTGCCCTACGGCCGCAAGCGCGCCCTCGAGATCGCGACCACCCTGGCGCTCGACCCGGAGATGATGCTGCTCGACGAGCCGACCGCCGGCATGACGCACGCCGACGTCGAGCGCATCACCGCGCTCATCAAGAAGGTTTCGGCAAACCGCACCGTGCTGATGGTCGAGCACAACCTCTCCGTGGTGTCCACGCTTTCGCACACGATCACGGTGCTCCAGCGCGGTGAGATCCTCGCCGAAGGCGATTACGCGACCGTGTCCAAGAACCCCCAAGTCGTCGAGGCCTACCTCGGGGCTGGCCATGCTTGAAGTAAGGGGTCTGAACGCGTGGTACGGCGAATCGCACATCCTGCACGGCATGAACTTCGACGTCGGCGAGGGCGAGGTCGTCACGCTCCTCGGTCGCAACGGGGCCGGCAAGACCACCACCATGAAGTCGATCATGGGCATGGTCGGCCGCAGGAGCGGTTCGGTCAAATTCAAAAGCAAGGAGTTGATCGGACTGCCGTCCAATCGCATCGCCCGCGAAGGCATCGCGTTCTGCCCCGAGGAGCGCGGCATCTTCGCGAGCCTCGACGTGGAGGAGAACCTGATGCTGCCGCCGCAGGTGGCGACGGGCGGGCTCTCGGTGCAGCAGGTTTTCGAGCTCTTTCCCAACCTGCGCGAGCGCCTGAGGAGCCAGGGCACCAAGCTCTCCGGCGGCGAGCAGCAGATGCTCGCCATCGGGCGCATCCTGCGCACCGGGGCGCGGCTCCTCCTGCTCGACGAGCCGACCGAGGGCCTCGCGCCGGTGATCGTGCAGCAGATCGGCCGCACCATTTCGCGGCTGAAGCAACAGGGCTTCACCATCCTGCTGGTGGAGCAGAATTTCAGGTTCGCCCAGACCGTGGCCGACCGGCACTACATCGTCGAACACGGACGGGTCGTGGACATGGTCCCCGGGGCGCAGCTCGAGGCCAACATGGGGCGGGTACACGAGTATCTCGGAGTCTGATTGATAACCACAGGAAGCAACCACAGGAAGCAAAGGAGATGAGGATGTCTGCAGTATCCAAGCTGAGTGCAGCAATGGGCCTCGCCCTCGCGGCGATGGGCGCACCGCTGGTCGCAAATGGGCAGGTATCGGACGGCGTGATCAAGATCGGGGTGCTCTCCGACATGTCGAGCCTCTATGCCGACATCGGCGGGCCCGGCTCGGTCGTGGCCGCGCGCATGGCGGTCGAGGACTACGGCGCCGCCAAGAAAGGCATGAAGGTCGAGATCGTCTCGGCCGACCACCAGAACAAGCCCGACGTCGGCTCGGCCATCGCGCGCCAGTGGTACGACGTCGACAAGGTCGACGTGATCGTCGACGTGCCGACCTCTTCGGTGGCGCTCGCCGTGAGCGAGGTGACCAAGCAGAAGGGCAAGGCCTTCCTCGTATCCGGGGCGGCGAGCTCCGACCTCACCGGCAAGGCCTGCTCGCCCAACACGGTGCACTGGACCTACGACACCTGGATGCTCGCGAACGGCACCGGCAGCGCGATCGTCAAGAGCGGCGGCAACACCTGGTTCTTCATCACCGCCGACTACGCCTTCGGCCACGCCCTCGAGCGCGACACCGAGCAGGTGGTGCTGAAGAACGGCGGCAAGGTGCTCGGCAAGGTGCGCCATCCGCTCAACGCGCAGGACTTCTCCTCGTTCCTGCTCCAGGCGCAGAGCTCCAAGGCCAAGATCATCGGCCTCGCCAACGCGGGCGGCGACACCATCAACTCGATCAAGCAGGCGGCCGAGTTCGGCATCGTGGAGCGCGGCCAGAACCTCGCCGGGATGCTCGTCTTCATCAGCGACGTGCACGGGCTGGGCCTCACCACCGCGCAAGGCCTCATCTTCACCGAGACGTTCTACTGGGACCTGAACGACCAGACGCGCGCCTTCGCCAAGCGCTTCGCGCCGCAGAACAACAACAAGTACCCGACCATGGTCCAGGCCGGCGTCTATAGCGCCGTGCTGCACTACCTCAAGGCGGTCGAAGCCGGGAAGACCGACGACGGCACCAAGGTGGTCGCGAAGATGAAGGAGATGCCCACCGACGATCCGCTGTTCGGCAAGGGGCGCATCCGCGCCGACGGGCGCAAGCTCCACCCGGCCTACCTGGTCGAGGTGAAGAAGCCCGTGGAGTCGAAGGGGCCCTACGACTACTACAAGATCCGCAGCCAGATTCCCGCGGATCAGGCATTCCGGCCGGAGAAAGAGGGCGGTTGTTCCCTAGTTAAGTAGAACCGGGCATGCCCGAGATCTTCGGCATCCCGTCGGCTGCGCTGTTCGGCCAGCTGTTGATCGGGCTGATCAACGGCTCGTTCTACGCGCTCTTGTCGCTCGGCCTGGCGGTGATCTTCGGGCTGCTCAACATCATCAACTTCACGCACGGCGCCCAGTACATGCTGGGCGCCTTCTGCGCCTACTTCCTGCTGAGCCGCCTCGGCGTCGGCTACTGGTGGTCGCTCCTCATCGCGCCGCTCGCCGTCGGCGCCTTCGGCGTGCTGGTCGAGCGCACCATGCTGAAGCCGCTCTACAAGCTCGACCACCTCTACGGGCTGCTGCTCACCTTCGGCCTCGCGCTCGTGATCCAGGGCCTGTTCCGCAACGAGTTCGGCTCCTCCGGGCTGCCGTACCCGATCGCGAAAGAGCTCACCGGCGGCCACAACCTGGGCTTCATGTTCCTGCCGAACTACCGCGCCTGGGTCATCGTCGCCTCGCTCGTCACCTGCGTCGCGACCTGGTTCGTGATCGAGCGCACCAGGCTCGGCTCGTACCTGCGCGCCGCCACCGAGAACCCGGCGCTGGTGCAGGCCTTCGGCATCAACGTGCCGCGCATGATCACGCTCACCTACGGCTTCGGCGTGGCGCTCGCCGCGCTCGCCGGCGTCATGGCGGCGCCGATCTACCAGGTGAGCCCGCAGATGGGCGCCGACCTCATCATCGTGGTATTCGCGGTGGTGGTGATCGGCGGCATGGGCTCGATCATGGGCTCGATCGTGACCGGATTCGGCCTTGGCATCATCGAGGGCCTCACCAAGGTGTTCTATCCCGAGGCTTCGAACACCGTGATCTTCGTCATCATGGCGATCGTATTGATGATCAAGCCCGCAGGCCTCTTCGGAACGCAAAAGTAGCCATG
>DATMJC010000090.1:0-42893 GCA_035554435.1 Burkholderiales bacterium
CGCCGGCGGATGAACGCCTTCTTCTCCGCCGGGTCTTCGATGTCGTCAGCGACCAGCAGGTAGAGCTCCGACACATCGCGCGCCTTGCGCGCCGCTCGGCTCACCACCACCTTCGCCACGGGTCCCAGGTACTGCGCAAGCAGGGCCTCGACGCGGCTCAGGATCTCGGGCGAGATGGGAGCGCCGCTGGGCGGGCCGCTGGGCGAGGTGGGCGTGACGCTCGTGGGCTGCGACCTCGAGGCCGGCGAGTGATCGGCGAAGCGCTGCTCGAACTTCAGGCGCAGCCCGTTGTGGGTGATGTCCGCGGCGAGGAGCTGGACGAGCTCGGCCGGGTCCTGGGCTTTCTTCGCCGCCTTTTTCACCATGACCGGCGCGATCGGGCCGACGTGCTGCGCGAGCTCGCGCTCGACTTTGTCGAGGAAGTTGGCGTCGAAGTACACCGCCGGGGGGGCCGCGGGAGGCGGCGGAGCGGATTCCGCCGGCTTCAGCTTCGACTCCATCGCGCCCGCGAGGGCTGCACGCAGTTCGTGAACGCTCTGCGGACGGTCATCCTCGTGCGGGGCGAGCCCCCAGTCGATCGCCGCGAGAAATTCGGGCCGGTAGCGGTTGCGGTCGCCCGCCTTGAGGGCCGGCTGCATCGTGTCCTCGCGCACTCGCGCCGCGGCCTCCAGCGGCCGCTGCCCGGTCACGACCCAGTAGAGCACCCCGGCAAACGCATAGACGTCGCTCCAGGGACCCTGCTGCCCGTTCGAGTGGTATTGCTCGAACGGCGCGTAGCCCGGCGTGACGATAGCGGTGAGGTCGTCTTTGCCGTCCTGGCGCGCCGAGCCGAAATCGAGCAGCACCGGGCTGCCGTCGTAGCGGATGTAGATGTTGCCCGGCTTGATGTCGCGGTGGAGGTAGCCCGTGGTATGGACGACCTGCAGCCCTTCCAGGAGCGGCCCGGCGATTGCCATGACCTGGGCCTCCGGCAGCGGCCGGCGCGGCTTGATCCAGTCGGGCAGGGCGTCGCCCTCGACGTACTCCATCACCATGTAGGCGCTGCCCTTGGCCTCGAAGAACCGCATCACCCGGACGATGTTCGGGTGCCGGAACGAGGCGATGGTGCGCGATTCATCGAGGAAGCGGCGCTTTCCCCACATGAAATCCTCGCCGCTCTGCGTCGAGTTCGGCGCCACCGACTGGTCGGGGTTGCGCACCGCGATGTCCGACGGGAGGTACTCCTTGATCGCCACCCTCAGGTTGAGATTGGTGTCGATCGCGAGATAGGTCAGGCCGAACCCGCCGGCCCCGAGCAGCCGCTCGATCCGGTACTCCTGGATCGCGTAGCCGGAAGGAAGAGCGGGCACCGCCATTTGCCGGCCTAGCCCTTGTCGATGAGGGCGATCGCCTTCTGCAGGCTGCGCCGCATGCGGTTGAACGCCTGGCCGAGCTGCGACACCTCGTCGCGCCCCTTGTTCGAGAACTCGGGCATGTCGAGCCGGCCCTTGGAGATCATGTCGGCGGTGTGCGCGAGCTGCATGATGGGATGCACGATGAAGAGCGTCAGCATCACGTTGAGGAGCACGAAGAGCACCGCGAACACCACCGCGACCGAGCTCATGAAGGTGACGAAGGCGTGGTTGGCGTTGCGGATCGGCAAGTCCATGGGCACCGACACGATCTGCGTGGCGATCACCTCGTTCATCTTCCAGCCGAAGCCGTGGTCTGGCCCGTAGAGCTTCACCATCGACGGCGGCGCCATGTCCGCATTGGTGTGGCAGCTGAGGCAGGCCTCGTCGGCGATCTTCAGCGGCCGCGCGAGGTACAGCGAGCGGCCGGTCGGCGTGTCGCGCACGCCCATGATCTCCTTGGCCGCGGCGCCGTTGCGGAACGTGTTGAGGATGTCGCTCTCCCAGTCGACCGCCTTGTTGCGCGGGTTGGTCGGGTTGAACGCGGCTTCCTTGTACGAGTAGTCCGGATACTTCTTCTGCAGCAGGTGCATGATCTCGGTGGCGGCGAACGCCGGCACGCTTTCGGGCAGGAACTTGTCCGGGTCGTTGGGCAGCAGCGGCCGGACCTTGCCGACGGTGTAGCCGCGCATCGAGAGCGCCGCCTCCATCATCACGCCGGCGTTGCGCAGCACCTCGTCCTGAGCGTTCTTGTGCAGCAGCTCGTAGGACATGAAGCCCGCGACGCCCAGGCCGCAGACGAAGACGAAGATCAACACCAGGTTGAATTTGAGCCGCAGACCCATTGCGTTCCCCCTTTTGCCTTATTGTGTTTCGGCGCAAATGTCGCCGCCGGTTATTTTGCACGGCAGCTTACACTGAACCCTTCGCCTTACCGAGCCTACTACGTCTCATCCGTCCGAATGGATGGCATGCGATTTCTTTCGGCACCAAATTCTGACGAGGCTGCAAGGACGCGTGTGGCATTTGTCACGGCGCGGAGGCACTAGAATCGCGCGCTCGATGAAAGACCGGCTGAAAGGCGGGGAGTGGCGCAACGTCGCGACGCTCGCCCCCTACCTGTGGGAGTACAAGTGGCGCGTGGTATTCGCGCTCGCCTTCCTGGTGGTGGCGAAGCTCGCGAATGTCGCGGTGCCGCTCGTGATGAAGCGGCTGGTGGACGGGCTCGACGCCGCCATCGCCATCGTCGCGGTGCCGGTCGCGCTGCTCGCGACCTACGGCATCCTCAGGTTCTCGACCACGCTGTTCCAGGAGCTGCGCGACGTGGTGTTCGTGCGCGTGGCGCAAAGGGCGATGCGTCGCATCGCGCTCGGCGTGTTCCGCCACCTGCACAGCCTGTCGCTGCGCTTCCACCTCGAGCGCCAGACCGGCGGCATGACCCGCGACATCGAGCGCGGCACCAACGGCATCTCCACGCTGCTCTCGTACCTGCTGTTCTCGATCCTCCCGGTGATCCTCGAGTTCGCGCTGGTGGCCGCGGTGCTCCTCAACAGGTTCGACTGGCGCTTCGCCGCCGTCACCTTCGGCGCGGTCGCGCTCTACATCGGCTTCACCGTGCTCGTCACCGAGTGGCGCATGGAGATCCGGCGCCGCGCCAACGAGCTCGACTCGAAGGCCAACACCCGCGCCATCGACAGCCTGCTCAACTACGAGACGGTGAAGTACTTCGGCAACGAGGAATTCGAGGCGCGCCGCTACGACGAGAATCTCAGGAAGTACGAGGACGCGGCCACCAAGAGCGAGTCCTCGCTCGGCCTGCTGAACATCGGCCAGAGCCTGATCATCGCCGCGGCGGTCACCGCGCTCATGTACCTCGCCGCGCAGGGCGTGGTCGAGAAGGCCTTCACGCTGGGCGACCTCGTGCTGGTGAACGGCCTGCTGATCCAGCTCTACATCCCGCTCAACGTGCTCGGGATGGTGTACCGCAACATCAAGCAGTCGCTGCTCGACATGGACCGCATGTTTCGCCTCCTTTCGGCGCACCGCGAGGTCGAGGACCGGACGGGCGCGCCCGAGGTGCCGCCGGGGCCCGCGACGGTCGTGTTCCACGACGTCGACTTCTTCTACGAGAAGGCGCGGCAGATCCTCCACCGCGTCTCGTTCACCATCGCCGCGGGCCAACGCATCGCGGTCGTCGGCCACTCGGGCTCTGGCAAGTCGACGCTGGCGCGGCTCCTTTATCGCTTCTACGACGTCTCCAGCGGATCGATCACCATCAACGGCGTCGACGTGCGCGAGGTGCGGCAGGCGAGCCTGCGCAGCGCCATCGGCATCGTTCCGCAGGATACGGTGCTCTTCAACGACACCATCCTCTACAACATCCGCTACGGCCGGCCCGAGGCGAGCGACGCCGAGGTGTTCGAGGCAGCGCGCGCCGCGCACATCCACGATTTCATCGAGAGCCTGCCGGCGAAGTACGAAACCGCAGTCGGCGAGCGCGGCCTCAAGCTCTCGGGCGGCGAAAAGCAGCGCGTCGCCATCGCGCGCGCGCTGCTGAAGAACCCGCGCATCCTGATCTTCGACGAGGCCACCTCGGCTCTCGATTCGCGCGCCGAGAAGGCGATCCAGGCCGAGCTCGAGCGCATCGCCGAGGGCCGCACTACGTTAGTGATCGCTCACCGTCTTTCCACCGTGATGGACGCAGACCTCATCCTCGTCCTCTCCCACGGCAGGGTGGCTGAGCGAGGTACGCACGCACAACTACTTGAACTAAAAGGTGAATATGCCAGAATGTGGGAGCTCCAGCGCGAGGCGGCCGAGGCCCAGGCGGTGCTCGAACATGCCGAAATCAGGGAACAAACCCTGTAGCCTCAGCCCGACAGTGTGCATATTTCACGACGATTTGAGGAACTATTCCCTACTACATGATTTTGCTTGATTTTCTGTTTTGGCGTCGTCTAGACTGCGACAACTCCATGTGCCGAATAGGGCATGGCCACAACAAACGGATACCGCTACCGCTAAGAAAAGATCCGCATCCATGGCTGCGCAACAAAGAAAACTTCATTCCCTCGAAGGAATCGTCGCCGCCTTCGCGCTGTTTTTCGTTCTCGCTCTGACCATCGGTTTTGCCCAGGCCCAGACCCAGAAGGTCAAGGTCGTCTACCTGCGCTCGGCGGCGGTGATGGTGCAGGACGCCGCGACCGGCGAGGTGGTCATCAACAAGAACAGCGACGCGGTGGTCCCCATCGCCTCGATCACCAAGCTCATGACGGCGATGATCATCCTCGACCGCGGCCTCGATCTCGAGCAGCGCATCGTGGTGAGCCGTGAAGACGTCGACACCCACAAGGGCACGCGTTCGCGCCTGATGCCCGGCACCACGCTCACGCGCGACGAGCTGCTTCTCCTCGCGCTCATGGCCTCGGAGAACCGCGCCGCCGCCGCGCTCGCCCGCACCTATCCGGGCGGCGTGCAGGCGTTCGTCAAGGCGATGAACGAGAAGGCCGCCGAGCTCGGCATGAGCGACAGCCAGTTCATCGAGCCGACGGGGCTCTCGCCGTCGAACGTCTCCAGCCCGCGCGACCTCGTGAAGCTGGTGCGCGCCGCGCACGGCTACCCGCTGATCCGCGAGTACTCGACCCGCGACAAGGCGATCATCAAGGCCTTCAACCGGCCGCTGCGCTTCGTGAACACCAACGGCCTGGTGCGCAACTCCCACTGGGACATCGAGCTCTCGAAGACCGGCTACATCAGCGAGGCCGGCCGCTGCCTCGTGATGCACGTGCGCCTCGCCTCCAAGGACCTGATCGTGGTGCTGCTCGACTCGTGGGGCAAGCAGTCGCGGATCGCCGACGCGAACCGCATCCGCAAGTGGCTCGAGATGAGCACCAAGGCGAGCCAGCGCACCTGACGCTTCTCTAGCGGCAGGGAAAAAGAATCGGGGTCAGACCCCGATTTTTTTTTGCGCCTTTCGTCTTTCTTCGGCCTGCAACCCATGCAGCGCGAAAAGGCCGCGCCGGTCTGTCCACGTCTTCGCAGCGCTGTACCCCGCCCGGGCCGCGAGCTCGCGGAACCCCTCGATCGAATACTTGTACGAGTTCTCCGTGTGGATCGACTCGCCCGGCTCGAAGGCGAAGCGGTGGCGCCCGATGCGCACGCTCTGGAGGGCGAGCGAGACGAGGTGCATCTCGATACGCCCCTCCGCGGGGTGGTAGAACGCGTAGTGTGCGAAGCGGGCCGGCTCGAAGTCCGCGCCGAGCTCGCGGTTGATGCGCACGAGGAGGTTCAGGTTGAACGCCGCGGTGACGCCACGCGAATCGTTGTACGCCGCGTGCAGGACGCTCGCGTTCTTGCGCAAGTCGACGCCGACCAGCACGCGCTCGGCCTGGCCGCGCGTCATCGAGAGGAACGCGTGCGCCTCGTCCGGAGTGAGATTGCCGATGGTCGAGCCCGGAAAATAGACCACGCGCGCGGCACGCGGGCGCGGTAGGTCGATCGGGCGCAGGAAATCGCCGTTGACCGGGACGATCTCGAGCCAAGGGAACTCGCGCCCAAGGCGCGCGGCCGCCTCGCGCAGCGCGGTGCGGGAGATATCGACCGGCAGGTAGGCCGCAGGGCGCAGGGCGCGGATAAGAAGCCGCGTCTTCAGGCTCTCGCCGCTGCCGTACTCGATGAGCTCGCCGCCCTTTCCGGCAAAGCGCGCGATCGCGGCGAGGTTCGCTTTGGTCAGCGCGAGCTCGGCGCGAGTCAGGTAATACTCGGGAAGCCTGCAGATGCGCTCGAACAGGCGACTGCCGGCGTCGTCGTAGAAATACTTCGGCGGCAGCGCCTTCTGCGGGAGCGAGAGTCCCGCGATCACTTCGTCCAAAAAATCTTTCAGGCTACACCGATGCGCGAGCCCGGCCGATGGCCGATCTCGCGGGAAATGCGGTCCGCGGTCTCCTTGACGAGCGGTCCCCACTGCAGCTTCATGCGGTCGGCGGGCGAGGAGAGCGAGAGCGCGGCGACCAGCGTGCCGTTGTCGTCGCGGATCCCGGCGGCGACGCAGCGCACGCCGATCTCGGCCTCCTCGCTGTCGGTCGCCCAGCCCTGGCGCTGGATCTTCTCCAGGTCGCGCTCGAGGAGCTGCACGCTGGAGAGCGTGTTCTTGGTGTGCGGGGCGAGGCCGGTGCGTTTCGCGTAATCGCGCAGCCTCGCGAAGCCCTCCTCGAGCAGGAAGAGCTTGCCCGCCGCGGTGACGTGCAGCGGCGCGCGCGCGCCGATGACGTGCACCACGCGCATCGCCGCGCGCCCCGACGAGCTGCGCTCGACGTAGACGATCTCGTCGTCGTGTCGCACCGAGAGGTTGGCGGTCTCGCCGGTGTGGGCATGCAGCTCGCGCATGAGCGGTAGCGCGAGCTCGCGCACGCTGATGCGCGACTTCACGAGATTCCCGAGCTCGAGAAGGCGCATGCCGAGGCGGTAGCTTCCCGGCTCGACGCGGTCGACGAGGCGGTCGGCCGACATCGCCGAGAGAATGCGGTGCGCAGTCGACGGGTGCAGGCCGGTGTACTGCGAGATCTGCTTCAGGCCGAGCGGCTCGGGATGCTTCTCCAGCACGTCGAGCAGGCGCATCATGCGTTCGACTACCTGGATCGGATTTTTCTGTTCCTCTTTCATCGACAAGCCCCATTGTAGAATGCGGCGCCATGCCTGTGGTGACCTGCATCGAGGACCTGCGCCAGCTCTCGAGGAAACGGGTCGCGCGCGCGATCTTCGACTACGTCGACCGCGGCTCCTACACCGAGTCCACGCTGCGTGCGAACCGCGCCGACCTGGAGCTTCTCACGCTGCGTCAGCGCGTCGGCATCGACGTCGACAAGCGAAGCACGCGCGGCACGATGCTCGGCGAGGAGGTGTCGATGCCGGTCGGGCTCGCTCCGGTGGGACTCACCGGCCTCAACTGGGCCGACGGCGAGATCCTCGCGGCGCGCGCCGCGCAGCGCTTCGGCGTGCCGTTCACGCTCTCGACGATGTCGATCTGCTCGATCGAGGATGTCGCGGGCGGGGTGGAGAAGCCGTTCTGGTTCCAGCTCTACGTGATGCGCGACCGCGGCTTCGCCGCCTCGCTCATCGAGCGCGCCAAGGCCGCCGGCTGCTCGGCGCTGGTGCTCACGCTCGACTTGCAGATCCAGGGCCAGCGCCACCGAGACCTCAAGAATGGCCTTGCAGTTCCCCCCACGCTGACGCTCGGCACCGCGTTGGACATCATGATGAAACCCGCCTGGGCCCTCAACGTGCTGCGCGGGAAGCGCAAGTCCTTCGGCAATCTGGAGGGCCGCATCCCGGATGCGAACAGCCTCACCACCCTGTCGCAATGGATCGCCGGCCAGTTCGATCCGACACTGTCGTGGAAGGACGTCGAGTGGGTGAAAAAGCTCTGGGGCGGAAAGCTCGTCCTGAAGGGCGTCCTCGACGCCGAGGACGCGAAGATCGCGGCGCAGAGCGGCGCCGACGCGCTCGTCGTGTCGAACCACGGCGGACGCCAGCTCGACGGCACGCTGTCGTCGATCCGGGCGCTGCCGGAGGTGGTCGACGCCGTCGCCGAGGGCATCGAAGTCTGGTTCGATGGCGGCATCCGCGGCGGCCAGGACGTGCTCAAGGCGCTCGCGCTCGGCGCGCGCGCGACGCTGATCGGGCGCGCCTTCGCCTACGGACTGGGCGCGATGGGCGAGGCGGGCGTGACTCGCGCGCTGGAGATCATCCAGCGCGAGCTCGACGTGACCATGGCGCTGTGCGGCCTGCGCGAGGTGCGCGACGCGAACCGCTCGATCCTGCGCGCCAATTGAAAACTGCCTTGAAAAATCTTCTTCAGGTTTCCCCCTAGGGCTACGACAGGAACTCCCCTATGGGTGCGGCGCCGCGCGGCGGCTAATCTTCGCTCCGCGTTGCGGTCGGGGGCCGGCCCGCGGCCTTCAACGGGCTTTCAAAGGGATCGGGGACCCGCAGGCAGGTTCTCGACCGCGCGCCGCGCCGCGCGCCTGGCGAATCGCTCCGGGCTCAGCGCATCGCATAGCGTCCCCTCCATGGGCAAGGGCTCGCCCTCGAGCTGCGAGGCGACGAGCTCCGCCGCAAGCGTCGACCAGAGCAGTCCCCGCGAGCCGTACGCGAACGCCCCGTAGGTGTTTCCAGAAAGATTTCCAACTACGGGAAGCCGATCGGCCGTCACCGCCCGGAACGCGACGCGGCCGTGCACCAACTTCGGATCGAACGTGAACCCGGGAAGGATGCCGGCCGCGCGTTCGAGGTTGCTCGCGTGGCTTTCCACCCGCGGCGCCGGATCCTCGTCTTCGAGGTCGTAGGTGGCGCCGACCACGCAGAGCTCGTCGAGCGCGGGAAGCACCATGCCGCCGCGCAGGACCACCGCGCGCGGTGCATCGACGCTCGCGGCCGGTACGTACGTGACCTGTCCGCGCACCCGGCGCAACCTCAGGTGCGGCAGCGGATGCAGCGCTGTTGCCTGCGCTGCGTTCGCGAGGATGACTGCGTCTGCCTTGAATTTGGACAAGTCCTTCACCTCGGTATTGAACCGGCGCTCGAGGCGCTCGCCGCACGCGAAGAGCTGCGCCTCGGCAAGCGAGGCGGGCTGGACCCATCCCCCGCGCGGAAACCACAGTCCGCCCGCGGCCACCGGCACGCCGGCGTGCCCGGCCGCTTCGTCGCGCGACACGAGTTGCGCGTAGTCGGGCGGTAGCGCGAGCGCTGCCACCGAGCGGCGCTGGGAGAGCGTCTCCTTTTCGTCGCGCGCGAGCTGGAGCACTCCGCAGGCGTCCCAGCGCGCTTCCAGCGAAGGCCATCGTTGAAGCGAGGCGAGAAACGCTGCGCGCGTCACGCGCGCGAAGACGCTGTCGTCGGGCGAGACCAGCGGATGAAACGCGCCGGCGTGGTTTCCGGACGCCTCCCTTGCCGGCCCGGCGTGGCGCTCGAGCAGCGTGACGCTCCACCCGCGCGCACACAGGCGCTCGCAAACCGCCGCACCCGCAAGGCCCGCGCCCACAACGACGGCCTTCCTTTCTCCCGGGCTGGGAAGGGTTCGTCCAGGCTTGCCATAGCGGGCGACGAGCATTTCCTTCTTGTCGCCGAACCCGGAACGCTTCTCGACCGCGAAGCCGGTTTCCTCGAGCGCATGGCGCACGGATGCGGCGACGCTCCAGGTCGCCACGGTGGCGCCGGGAGCGGCGAGGCGCGCGAGCGAGCGCATGAGCGCGGGGGTCCACATGTCCGGGTTCTTTGCCGGCGCGAAGCCGTCGAGATAGAACGCGTCGGCCGCGAGGCGCAGGTCGCGCGCCACGCCGACATCGGCGAAGAAGAGCGTGAGGACGACGCTCCCGCCGTCGAGCTCGATGCGCTGCGCGCCGGGCACGAGAGTCGGCCATCTCGCTTCCAGCTCCGCGGCCTCGGCGCGGATTTCCGGCAGGCTGGCGAAGATCGACTTTGCGTCCGCAGCCGCGAACGGATGCTTCTCGATCGATACGAAATGCAGCCGCCGCGGCCGCCGCGGGTGGCGCCGCCACGCCTGCCAGGTGGCGAGAAAGTTGATTCCCGCGCCGAAGCCCGTTTCCATGATCACGAAGCGCTCGCGCCCGGCCCAGCGCTCGGTCAGATGGTTACCTTCCAGGAACACGTGGCGCGCCTGCCCGACAGCGCCGGCGACGCTATGGTAAATGTCGTCGAACGCCTCCGAATACGGCACGCCCTGCGGCGTGAAACGCAGTCGCGCCGGAATGAGGGGAACGGCCACGGCGTATTGTGAGGGTTTAGACTGACGCCATGAAATACCGCCGCAAGGACGCGAAGGCCTATGCTCGCGAGCACCTGCGCGGCATCTGGGCGGCGGCGCTCACGCCGTTCACTCCGGAACTGCGGCTCGACTACATAGGCTGGCGCCGCAATCTGCGCCACTGGTACCGCGAGCTGGGCATCGCGGGGCTCTTCGTCAACGGCAAGCAGGGCGAGTTCTACGCCATGACGACCGAGGAGCGGAAGCGCACCGCGGAGTCCGCCGTCGCCGAGAAGTCGGGCGGCGTCATGGTGTCCTGCTCGGACCAGAGCCTCGACACGGTGCTCGAGCTCGCCCGTCACGCCCAGGCGATCGGCGCGGATTACATCGTCGTCCATACGCCGCTTCTCTATTTCGGCGCGCATACCCCCGACACGCTCTACAACTACTATCGGCGCATCGCCGAGGCGGTCGAGATCGGCGTGGTGCTCTGGAACCAGCCGCCCGACTGCGGCTACCTGCTCGAGCCCGAGGTGTGCCTGCGCATCGCCGAGCTGCCGAACGTGGTCGCGATCAAGTACAGCGTGCCGCGCGAGACCTACGTGCGGCTTTCGCGCCTGGCGGGCGAGCGCCTGATCGTCAGCACCTCGAACGAGGACGAATGGCTCGACAACGTCGCCGAGCTCGGCTGGCGGGTGTATCTCTGCTCGACGCCGCCGTACCTGCTACAGACCGCGCTCGACCGGCGCATGCATGAGTACACGCAACTCGCTTTCCGCGGCGAAGTCGCGGAGGCGAGGAAGATCCGCGACAGCCTCGACCCGGTGAGACAGGCGCTGAAAAGCACGCGGCCGCCGGGCAAGGCGGCCGCGCACCAGAAATACTGGCAGGAGCTCCTCGGCCAGGCGGGCGGCGCGGTGCGAGCGCCGCTCCTCGAGCTGACCGGCGAGGAGAAGGCGGCCACGCGCGCCGCGTTCGAAACCTGCGGACTGAAGATCAAGGAAAGGAATGCGGCATGAACAAGCCCGCCGAACTGAAGCTCGGCACCGTCCCGGTGTGGATCAATGGCAAGCCGGTCTCCACCGCCAGGCGCTACGGCGACGTCTTCAACCCGGCCACCGGGCAGGTCACCAAGCGCGTGGTATTCGCCGATGCCTCCACGGTGGATTCGGCGGTCAAGGCGGCGGCCGCCGCGCTGCCGGCCTGGCGCGATACGCCGCCGCTGCGCCGAGCGCGTGTCATGCAGGAATTTCTGGGCCTTCTGAAGAAAAACCAGAAAGCCCTGGCTGCGATCGTCACCGAAGAGCACGGCAAGACCCTTCCCGACGCGATCGGCTCCGTGCAGCGCGGGATCGAAGTGGTCGAGTTCGCCTGCGGCATCCCGCATCTCCTGAAGGGCGAGTACGCCGAGAACGCCGGCACGCAGGTGGACACGCACACCGTGCGTCAGCCCGTCGGCGTGTGTGCCGGCATCACGCCGTTCAATTTCCCGGTGATGGTGCCGCTGTGGATGTTCCCGATGGCGATCGCCTGCGGCAACAGCTTCATCCTGAAGCCTTCGGAAAAAGTGCCCTCCGCTTCGTTGCGCATGGCCGAGCTTTTCCAGGAAGCCGGGCTTCCCGACGGCGTGCTGAACGTGCTGCACGGGGACAAGGAGGCGGTCGACGCCATCCTCGGCCACCCGGGAATCCAGGCGGTGTCGTTCGTCGGCTCGACTCCGATCGCCAAGTACATCTACGAGACCTGCGCGCGCCACGGCAAGCGCGTACAGGCGCTCGGCGGCGCCAAGAACCATGCGGTGGTGCTGCCCGACGCCGATCTCGAGTTCGCCGCGGACGCGCTGATCGGCGCCGCCTACGGCTCGGCCGGGGAGCGCTGCATGGCGGTATCCGCTGTCGTTGCCGTGGGGGCGGCGGGCGACCCATTGGTTCGCTTGCTGGAAAAAAAGGCGAAAACCATCAAGGTCGGCGCCGGCGATGCAGAAGGGGTCGACATGGGCCCGCTCGTCACCGGCCCGCACCGCGACAAGGTCGCCGGCTACGTCGAGGCGGGGCTCAAGGACGGCGCGCGCCTGGTGCTCGACGGCAGAGACTCGGCCGTCCCGAAGGAAGGTTTCTTCCTCGGCACCAGCCTCTTCGACCACGTGAAGCCGGAAATGACCATTTACAAGGACGAGATCTTCGGCCCGGTGCTGGTTGTGTTGCGGGTCGACACGCTGGACGAAGCGATCGCGCTGGTGAACCGCAATCCGTACGCGAACGGCACGGCGATCTTCACCGAGTCCGGCGGCGCGGCGCGGCGCTTCGAGAACGAGATCCAGGTCGGCATGGTCGGCGTCAACGTGCCGATCCCGGTGCCGGTGGCGTACTTCTCCTTCGGCGGCTGGAAGAGCTCGCTCTTCGGCGACCTGCACGTGCACGGCGTCGAGAGCGTCAAGTTCTATACGCGAACCAAGGTGGTGACCACGCGCTGGCCGAATCAGGATGTGTCCGAACGCTTGCGTTCGGGGGACACGCCGGCGCCCGGCTTCCATATGCCGACGTTGGGCTAGCATCCAATGAAAAAAATAGGGTCCGTCCCTGTTTTCCTGGTTTTTCTGCTCTGGCTTATCGGAGGCTCGAGCGCATTTGCGCAGGCGCAGGAATACCCGACAAAACCCATCCGCATCATTGTCCCGCTGTCGGCCGGCGCGGGGGCCGACATAGCGGCGCGCATCATCGCGCAGCGCATGAACGAGCACTGGAAGCAGCCGGTGATCGTCGAGAACCGGCCCGGTGCCGGCGGCCAGATCGGCACTTCGGCAGTAGTGAAGGCCGAGCCCGACGGCCATACGCTGATGGTGCAGTCCTCGTCGCATGCGGCGAACTCTGCGATCTACAAGAGCCTGCCCTACGATCCGCTCACCGACCTCGTCGACGTCGCCATGCTCGGCAAGACGCCGTACGTGCTGGTGAGCGCCGGCAACGGGCCCTACAAGTCGCTCAAGGCGCTGCTCGACGCGGGGAAGGCGAAGCCGGGCGAGCTCGCCTTTGCATCGGCGGGAATGGGCACCTCCACGCACCTCGCCTCCGAGTACCTCCTCGGCCTCGCCGGCGTGCGCATGATCCACCTGCCGTTCAAGGGCTCGCCCGAAGCGCTGCAGGACGTCCTCGGCGGCCGTGCGGCGTTCTACATGGCGCCGGTCAACGTCGCGGTGAATCTCGTCAAGGAGGGCAAGCTCAACGCCCTCGGCGTCTCCACCACCTCGCGCGCCGAGGTCCTGCCCGAGGTGCCGACCATCGCGGGACAGGGTCTGCCGGGCTACGAGGTCACGCTGTGGTTCGGCATGTGGGCGCCCGCGGCGACCTCGCCCGATATCGTGCGCAAGCTCAACGAGTCGGTGAACGCGATCGTGTTCGAGCCACCGGTGCGCGAGCAGTTCACGAAGCTCGGCATCCAGCCCGCGCCGATGAAGCTCGAGGAATTCCGGAGCTTCGTGCGCAGCGAGATCGAGATGTACCGCAAGGTGGTGCGGGCGGCGGACATCAAGCTGCAGTAGCTTCAGAACGAGGAAGGCGAGGAGCTCGCGATCGTGCTCGTCCTAGGCACCGCCACCCCGGGTGGAGGCTTTCCGCTCTACGGCGACGCGTTCGCCGAAGTCGTCAACGCGCAGGACCCCACGCTCGGCGTGCAGCCGCGCAATACCAAAGGCAGCGGCGAGAACGTGCCCTTGCTCGAGGAGGGAAAGCTCGACATCGCCCTCGTCGCCGGCGAGTTCGTCAACGCGGCGCTCGCGAAGCCCGACACCCGCCTTCGCATCATCAGCGCGATCTACGCGACGCCCGGCATGTTCATCGTTCCCGCAGACAGCCCGATCCGCAAGATCGCGGATCTCAAGGGGCGTGCGGTCGTGCTCGGCGCACAGGCCTCGGGCATCACGCTTCTCGGCCGTAATGTTCTTGATTTCTTGGGAATTGAAGTTCAACCCATCTATCTCGAGAAGGTCGCCGATGGGCCGCCGATGCTGGCCGACGCTCGCGCCGCCGCCCTCTGGGGCGCCGGCGTAGGCTGGCCCGCGTTTGTCGCGATCGCCAAGGCCGGCGGGCGCTTCGTCGTGCCCGATGCGAACGAGATCCGCGCCATCCTCGCCAGGAACCCGGGGTTGCAGGCGGTGACCCTTCCGGCGGGAAGCTATCCCGGACAGAATGCGCCCCTTCCTTCCGTGGGCGCGTGGAGCTACGTGCTGGCGAACGAGGCCCTGCAGGAAGAGACCGCCTATCGGCTCGGCCGGGCGATCCACAAGGGCGAGGGCGCCTTCGCGGCGCGCCTGGAGCAGGCGCGCCAGACCACGATGGCGAACACGCTCGCCGCCGCGCCGCGGCGCGAGCTCATCCATCCAGGCGTGCTCAGGTACCTGCGCGAAGCTGGGATTCCCGGCGCGCGCTGACGAGCGAACGGCCCAAGCGCACGAGCGCATAGTCGACGGCGTCGCGCAGCGGCTGCCCGCCCTCGGCGGCCCAATCCCGGTATTTCTTGAACTCGGTCCGCGTCTCCGCCTCGTGCTCCTCGAGCACCTTGCCGTCGCCGCTGCGATAGAGGCGCGAGCGGGCGCGCAGGACCAGCGCCATTTCGTGCTCGTGCGCAAGGATCTCGAGCTCGCTTACGCCCACCTCCAGGATGGTCCCGTCCTGGACCTCTCCCGCCTTGCCGACCCCCGCCTTCGCGAGGGGCAGCTTGAGCTGCTCCGAGGTTTTGGAAGCGAGACCGTCGGTGAAGCGCATATCGGCAATCGCCTGCTCGATGGTGTGGCGTGCACTGGCGGTGCGGCCGAGCGGGTCGCTGGTCGCCGCCTGGACGGCGGCGCCGGCGACGCCGCCGACCAGCCCGCCGACGACCGCCACTGGCACGACGACCATCATGCAAAGGGGACCGCCGATGGTGCAGAGAATGCCCGCGGACGAATACCCCGACATGGCGCCGATTCCGGCGCCGCCGGTCGCGCCGATGACCGCGCCGTCGGCGTACCTCACCTGGCTGCCCTGGAACTGCGCCGCGGGCTCGAGCGGCGAGGCGACGACCGCGGCCGGCGCGGCGGCGATGGAGGCGGCGTCCTGCCGGGGAGGCGCAGTGACGCCGCAGCCCGCCAGAACCGCGGCGGATAAAAGAGCGAGGGGAATACGCATCAAGGTTGAACGCCGCCGCACCTCGTCGCGTTGACCCGCATTCTTGTGACCAAGTGGGGAAAACCCGTTTCGTTCAGAATACGGCGCGTGAAACTCGGCGAGTGGTCGTTGCATTTTTACCGGCTGCCTTACGTGCGGGACATCCAATGGGTGTACGCGGCCGAGAATAGCGGCGATTACGTCCTGCTCAAGATCGTCGCCGACAGCGGCGCCGCCGGCATCGCCGAGGGCGTCATCAAGCCCACGCGCACCGGCTATACGCCGCGCTCGCTCGCGGTCGTGCTCGAGGACGTCATTCTGCCCCAGCTTCGCCAGGTCGACCTGGCCGACGCCAAGGCAGTAACCACGGCGCTCGCGCGGATTCCCGAGAACCGCCTCGCCAAGGCGCTGGTCGACAACGCCTGCTGGACGCTGCGCGCCGCGGCGAAGGGCATGCCGCTGTGGGCGCTGTGGGGAGGCAGCCGCGAGGTCGAGGTGTGCTGGATGGTGACGCGCCAGACTCCGGCGCGCATGGCGGCGGAAGCCGCAGTGGCCTGCGACAAGCACGGCGTACGCACGCTGAAGCTCCAGGGCGGGCAGGGCTGGGAGACCGATGCGCGCATGTTGGTCGAGGTGCGCGCGGCCGTCGGAAACACCATCGAGCTCATCGTCGACGCGAACGGCAGCTACGCGCGCGAGGAGGCGCTCGAGTACGTGCGCACGCTCGCCCACGCGGGCGTCACCGTGGCCGAGGACCCGTGCCCGCTTGCTCCCGACGCCGGCTACTCGGCACTGCAGCGCGACTGCGGGTTGCCGATTCTTGTCGATCTCTCGTGCGCTTCGGCCGACGACGCGCGCCTCTATGCCGGACGCGGCGCGCGCGCTCTAGCGGCGAAGCCGGCGCGCATCGGCTTCAGCGAAGCCCGCGCGATCGAGAACGTCGCCGCCGGCGGCCATGCGCGCATCGCGGTCGCGGTGTACTACGAAAGCGCCCTCGGCACCCTGATCTCGCTGCAGCACGCGGCGGCCGTGAAGAATCCGCGGCGCATCCCTGCGTCGCATTCGTTCTTCATGCTGCTCAAGTCCCAGGTCACGCGCCTGAGCCCCCAGATCCGCGGCGGCAAGATCGAGCTCCCGAACGACGCCGACCTCGAGAAATTCGTCGACTGGAAAGCCGTCCAGCGCCTGCAGTTCTAATTCGGGGCCAAACAAAAATCGGGGTCAGACCCCAATTCCGGCAAATCGGGGTCAGACCCCGATTTCATTCGGTTCCGTCAACTCACCACCCCGACGGGCCGTTCTTTGCCAATGGCGCGACAACGGCGGCTGATCCTGCCCGGCGTGGCTGTTCACATCGTCCAGCGAGGGAACAACCGCGCCTCCTGCTTCAAACAGGAGAGCGACTACCTCTTGTACCTCGCCAACCTCCGGCAATTGAGCCTCAAGTTTCAATGCGACGTGCATGCTTACTGCCTGATGACCAATCATGTCCATTTGCTCCTAACGCCCAACTTCCCCGGTGCATGTACCGCTCTTATGAAGGCGCTTGGTCAGCGCTACGTGCAGTACTTCAATGCAACGCACGGCCGGACGGGCACTCTTTGGGAAGGGCGCTTTCGTTCCTGCCTTACCCAGTCGGCGGGATACGTGCTCGCGTGTTACCGGTACATCGAATTGAATCCGGTGCGAGCAAAGATGGTGGGTCATCCTTCGGCTTATCCGTGGTCCAGCTACGCCGTGAATGCAGGTATCCGCACCGACGCGCTCTTGATCCCGCACACGGAATTCCTGGCATTGTCCGCCGATGCCGCCGAATGCCACAGGGTCTACCGCAGGCTCGTGGACGATGGAATTGAACCATCACTCTTGCATGCAATCCGCGACGCGACGAACGGCGGTTATCCGCTTGCGAGCGAAGTCTTCAAGTCGAGCCTGGCTACTGCCGGCCGAAAGCTAGTCCGAGGTCGAGCAGGACGCCGCAAATCGGGGTCTGACCCCGATTTCTCTCAATTGGGGTCTGACCCCGATTTGTTTAGTGAAGGTGGGGCTTCTTGAGGAAGTCGTTGCGGTCGCCGGAGTGCACGGCGATGTCGACCAGCGCCGATTTGCGCAGGACCTTGAGGGAAACGAGGGTGCCGGCGGGACCGAGGCGCCAGACGCGCCGCCACAGGTCGGCGAGCCCCGCGGGCTTCTCGCCGGCCACCTCGACCACGACGTCGCCCACCTTCACGCCCGCGCGGTCGGCCGGCGTGCCCGACGCGACTCCCGCCACGACGAGCTTCGGCCCCGCTTCGGTGGTGTACATGCCGAGCCAGGGACGCGCCTCGCGCCGCGGACGGCCGAGCTTCAGCATGTCGTCGAAGATGGGCTCGAGGTAGTCGATCGGAACCAGCATGTTTCCCTGCAGCATGCCGCCGTCCACCTTCTCCTGCACGAGCAGCGAGCCGATGGCGAGCAGCCTGCCGTCGGAGCCGATGAGCGCGGCGCCGCCCCATTGCGGGTGCGCCGGAGCGGTGTAGATCGCCTCGTCGAGCACGTATTCCCAGTAGCCGGCGAACTCGCGCTTGGCGAACACGGTGGCGCGCAGCGCGCGCGCCCGGCCGCCGTGGCCCGCAATCACGACGTTCTCGCCGATGCGGCAGGAACCGGCGGAGCCGCGCACGAGCGGCCGCACGCCGAGCTTGGCGAGGGGCTGCACCAGCCCGAAGCCGGTGGTTTGATCGTAGCCGAGGGGAAACGCCGGCACCACGACGCCCTTGTTGGTGGTGAGCCAGATGGTGCTCGCCTCGGTGATGAGGTAGCCGATGGTGAGGACCAGGCCGTCGTCGCGGATCACGATGCCGTTGCCGACCCGCTCGGTGCCGAGGATCTGCGCGGTGAACGCGTCCTCCGGGATCTCGGCGCGCAGCTGCACGACCGCGTCGAGCGCTCCGTCGAGGTCGAAGCGCCAGTCCTCGGGACGCGGGCGCATCTCCACCGGGAACTGCCAGTCGCTTTTTTCCGCCATGAGAAAGATGAGTGAAATCGGACCGGTATGCCGATTCTACTAGAGGCGCGCGCCGGTGGCGGCGTCGAAGAGGTGCACGTGCTCGAGGCGCGGCGCGAGGAACGTGCGCTCGCCCGGCCCGAGGCTCGAGCGCCCGTGGGTCGTGAGAGTGAGCGTTCGATCGCCGACCTTGACGAGGAGCTCGGTCTCGGCGCCCATCGGCTCCACCACCACCACCTCGGCGGCGACGCCGGTAGCAGCGAGGTCGATGTGCTCCGGGCGGATGCCGTACTGCACGCGCTGGCCCGCCGCGGCGCGGGCACCGGACACCGGCCAGGCCGCCCCCAGGGCCTCTATGAAGTTATTGCGATAAAGACCCTCGAACACGTTCATTGCAGGCGAACCGATGAACTGCGCCACGAACAGGTTCGCCGGCCGGTCGTAGAGCTCGAGCGGCTCGCCGAGCTGCTCGATGCGTCCGTCGTTCATCACCGCGATGCGGTCGGCCATGGTCATCGCCTCGACCTGGTCGTGGGTGACGTAGACGGTGGTGGTCTTCAGGCGCTGGTGCAGCGCCTTGATCTCGGCGCGCATCGCGACGCGCAGCTTGGCGTCCAGGTTACTCAATGGTTCGTCAAACAAGAAGACTTTCGGGTCCCGTACGATGGCTCGTCCCATCGCCACCCGTTGGCGCTGACCGCCCGAGAGCTCGCGCGGATAGCGCTGCAGGAGGGCTTGCAGGTTCAGGATCTTGGCCGCGTTGTCCACGCGACTCTGGATCAGGTCCTTCCGTTCACTGCGTAAGCGGAGGGAGAAGCCCATGTTCTCGCCGACGGTGAGGTGCGGATAGAGCGCGTAGCTCTGGAACACCATCGCAATGTCGCGGTCCTTCGAGTCGAGGTCGTTCACCACGCGGCCGTCGATGGCGATCTCGCCGCCGGTGATGTCCTCGAGGCCGGCCAGCATGCGCAGCAGCGTCGACTTGCCGCAGCCCGACGGCCCGACCAGCACCATGAATTCGCCGTCGGCGATGTCGAGCGAGATGCCGTGGAGGACCTTCGTCGATCCAAAGGATTTCTTGATACTGGAAAAAGAAACAGAGGCCATCAGCTCTTCACCGCTCCCGCCGTGAGCCCCCCGACCATGTAGCGCCGGAACGCGTAGTAGATCGCCGCGGGCGGCAGGCCGTAGATGAGCGCGGTGGCCATCAGGATCTCCCAGGGCGAGTCGTCGGAGGAGAGGAAGTGGCCGAGGCCGACCGCGAGCGGAATCGTGTTCTCGTGCGAGAGCAGGAGGAACGCGTACAGGTACTCGTTCCAGGTGAGGAGCAGCGCGTAGGTGAAGATCGCCACCAGCGACGGCAGCATGAGCGGCAGATAGACCAGGCGAAAGAGCTGCAGCGGCGTGGCGCCGTCGATGCGCGCCGCTTCGTCGAGCTCCCACGGCAGCTTGTCGGAGGCCTGCTTCAGCACCCAGATCGCGTACGGCGAGGCGATGGTCACCATCGCGAGCACCAGCGACCAGCGGCTGTTGAGGAGGCCATAGGTGCCCATCGCCTTGTACATCGGCACCGCGAGGAACGCCGCCGGGATGAAATAGGTGAAGAGCGCGGCGTTCATCACCGTTCTTCCGCCTTTGACTCTCAGTCTGCTGATTGCAAATGCAGCGCAGGTGGCAACGGCCAGCGTGATCACGCCGGCGGCGACCGCGATCCACAGCGAGTTCCAGATCTGGTTCCAGAAGTGGTGCAGGTAGAAGTGCTCCTGGCGGAACACCGTGCCGAAGTTGCGCAGCGTCGGCTCCTTCGGCCACAACCGCCCGGAGAACGCCGAATCCTTGGTCGAGATCGAGAACAGGAAGATGTGGTAGATCGGGATCAGGGTCCACAGCAGGACCGGGATCGCGACCAGCCACAGCTTCGCCTCACTGAGAAGTTTTCTGCTCGTCACCTGCAGTTAAGACGGCTTCTGGTCATCAATCGATAGACGTTTCATCATGAAGTACACCAGCGGCAGCACGAACGGCAGCGCAACGACGATCGTCGCCATGGCGTGGTCGAGCTGGTCGAGGCGGATGTAGCGGATGCCGAGCGTGGCGAGCACGTGCGTCTTGTCCGCGGGCTGGCCGCCGGTGAGCAGGTACACGCTGTTGAAGTCGCCGAGCGTCCAGATCAGGCTGAGCAGCGTCGAAGTGATGTAGAGCGTGCGAATCGACGGCCAGGTGACGTACCTGAATTTCTGCCACGCGCTCGCACCGTCGACGCTGGCCGCCTCGTAGAGCTCCTTCGGGATGGCGAGCCGCCCGGCCATCAGGATCAGCGTCCAGAACGGCAGCGCCTTCCAGATGTGCACCAGCATCGCCATGCACATCGCGAGCTGCGGGTTGGTGAGCCAGTTCGGCCCGTCGATCTGGAACAGGCGGAACAGCAGCGAGTTGACCACGCCCCACTCGGGATTGAGCATGAAGCGGATCGAGTAGATGGTCGGGATGGCCGGCACCGCCCACGGGATGATGAAGATCACCGACAGCCAGCGGATCCAGATTCTTTCGTGAACGAAGAAGCCGGACAGGAACAGCGCCAACACGAACTTGAGGTTGACCGCGACCAGCAGGAAAAAGATCGTATTCAGGACCGAGGTAAAGAAAACGGGGTCCTCGAACAGCGTGCGATAGCTTTCCGGGTGGCGCGCCAGCCACAGCCCGTAAGTCACCGGGTAGAGCACGAACACCAGGAAGACGAGGATGTAGGGCGCGAGAAGCAGCAGGCCCCACGTCTGCCACGTGGTGAGCCCGCGCCGTTGCGCCGGCGGCGAGTGAGGGATGGCTATCGCGGCCATGAAATAAAACGGGTCCCGGCTAGGAGACCCGTTATCTCACCCATGAGCGAGAAGCGCCAGCCCGCGACCGTCAGCCTGCTACCTGTTTGATCCTCGCGATCATCTCGTCGACCGCCTTCTCCGGGGTCCACTTGTCGACGACCACGCGGTTCACCGCCTTGGCCCACACGTTCTCGTTGTTGAGGATGGTGAATTTCCAGTTCTTGGTGAACTCGAAGGGCACCGTGCCGGCGGAGAACTGCTCGTGCACGATCTTGCGGTGCGGGTCTTCGGTCCAGAACTTGCGCGAGGCGCCCGACTTGGTCACCGGGTACCAGCGGCCGAGCGCGCCCTCGACGTACGGGATCAGGTTCTCGTCCTGCATCGCGAACTGGACGAACTCCTTGGCGCGCTTCTTGTTCTTCGCGTTGGCGAACACCACGCCGACCTTGACTGCCGAGCGGTACTGCATCGGCTTGCCGTCGGGCTTGGCCGGGAAGGCGCCGGTGGCGATCAGCTCCTCGTAGTTCTTCTTCGCCTGCGCGCGCTCCTCGGGCTTGAGCTTCTCGTTGTTGGCGTCGTCGAGCCACTTGGCGGCGATCGAGATGGTCGCGTTGTGCGTCATCATGATCTGCTTGTTGTGGAAGGCGACGTTGTTGTCCGGATCCTTCCAGGTCACCGCGGTGGGCGGCGTGCAGCCCTTGGCGACCGTGCTCGAGTAGTCGGCGACCGTGGCGACGAGGCCCTTCTTGACCTCGGGCTGGTCGACCGTGAGCTTGCCGTTGTCGTCCACCACCTTGACGTTGTGCGCGTCCATGTAGGTGAGGAACGAGTAGAACGAGTCGCTCGAGTCCACGCCCATCGGCGCGCCGACCGAGAAAATGCGCTGGCCCGAGGCCTTGCGGTAGCCGGCCTGCGCCTTGGTGCACCAGAAGTCCCAGTACGCGTTCCAGGTCTTCGGGATGTCGCCCTCCTTGAAGCCCGCCTGGGCCAACATGTCCTTCCAGTATTGGATGTGCATGGTCTGGCGCTTCATCGGAAAGGCGTAGTAGCCGCGCTTGCCGGTCTTCTCGTTCAGCAGGTACACCGTCTCGAGCGTGACCGGCAGGAAGCTCGCCTTCATCGGCGTGAGGATGTCGGACAGGTCTTCGAGGCGCCCCTCGGCGGCCCACTTGCCGGCAACCTGGAAGTCGAACACGTCGCCGTAGGCGACGTCGGGCGGCGTGCCCGAATCGAGCGCGGCGACCGCCTTGGGCACCGACTCCTGCGGCGAATAGCGCGACAGCTCGATCTTGACGCCGGTCTTCTTCTGGAACTTGGCGACCATGTCGTCGAGCGCCTTGTCCTCCTGCGGGTAGAACCCCTTCGTCCAGTAGACGACCAGGGTTTCCTGCGCCGTCGCACCAAGGGAAAACGCAACCGCGAAAGCCCCGAGCGCGGCGGCGGCGAAAAGCTTCCTCAACATGGAACTGCCTCCTCTGGGTGAACTTGTATGATAACTGACAAATTTGGGTCAGCGCTTCTTCTTCCACGCCTCGAACTCGGCTTTGGTCTCCGCGCTCGGCGGATAGAGGCCGAAGATGCTGCGGCCTTCCTTCACTCTCGCCTCGACCCATTCCTCGAACTCGTTCTGCGCCGCGGCTTCCGCGGCCACTTCCTCGGCCATCTTCGACGGGATGACCACGACGCCTTCCTCGTCGCCGACCACCACGTCGCCCGGGTAGACCGCGACGCCGCCGCAGCCGATCGGCACCTGGCTGTCCACCGCGTGGTGCCGCACGAGGTTGAGCGGCGCGGAGCGCGCGCCGCAGTACGCGGGCCAGGGCAGCTTCTCGATCGTCTGCGAGTCGCGCAGCCCGCCGTCGGTGACCACGCCGGCGACGCCACGCACCATGAGCCGCGTCATGAGGATGTCGCCGCCGGTGGCGGCGGAAGCGTCGCGGCGCGCGTCCATCACCAGGACCTGCCCGGGCGGGCAGGCCTCGATCGCCTCGCGCTGCGGATGGCCGCGCCCTTCGAAGGCGCCGAGCAGGTCGAGGTCCTCGCGCGCCGGTATGTAGCGCAGCGTATAGGCCTCGCCCACCATCCGAGGCGCCGAGCGATTCAACGGGAAAACACCCTGGATGAAGACGTTCCGCAGACCGCGCTTGAACAGCACGGTGGTGAGCGTGGCGGTGGAGACTCTCTTGAGCGCTTCGCGGCTCGCGGCGGATAAACTCGGCATATGGTCGACGTGGAATCCGAAGGCGGGGTGACCCGCATCTTCCTCAACCGTCCCGAGAAGGTCAATGCGCTGCACTCGCCTGCCCTCGATGCGCTCCTGCTGAATCTCCAGAGGGTGAAAACGGATCCGGAACTTCGTGTCGTGGTCCTGGGCGGGCGCGGCAAGGCGTTCTGCGGCGGCGCCGACGTCCAGGAGCTCTCCGCGCTGAACGCTTCCAACGCCGGCGCCTTCGTCCAGAAGATCCACGCCGTGTGCGATGCGATCCGCAAGCTTCCCGTCCCCGTGGTCGCGCGTCTGCACGGCGCGGTGATCGGCGCCGGCCTCGAGATCGCGGCCGCGTGCGACCTGCGCGTCGCCGCCGAGGGGACGCGCTTCGCCATGCCCGAGGTGCGCCTGGGCATTCCGTCCGTGGTCGAGGCGGCGCTGCTGCCGCGCCTCATGGGCTCGGGCCGCGCGGCCTGGCTCGTCCTCACCGGCGAAGCGATCGACGCGCGCCGCGCGCACGAGTGGGGTCTGATCGAGCAGGTCGGCGGCGACGACGCGGTCGATCAGGTCATCCAGATTCTTCTCAGGAACGATGCAAGAGCGCTCCATATGCAAAAGCAGCTGCTGCAGCTCTGGGAAGAGGCGCCGCTCTCGGCGTCGATCGAAAAAAGCGTGGCGCTGTTCGCCCGTTCCAAGGAACGGAAGCCCTGAACTTGCGCCATGACGGATTCCGTTATATAACGGATTCCGTCATAAGATGAAAAAACAGCAGCGCGGCGGTCTCAGCTTCCATCCTGGCAGGGTCCTCTACGAGCGGTTCCTGAAACCCACCGGCCTGTCCCAGAACGCGCTCGCGCGCGAGCTGGGCGTGCCGCCGCGGCGGATCAACGAGATCGTCCTCGGCAAGCGCGGCATCAGCGCCGACACGGCGCTGCGCCTCGCCAAGCGCTTCGGCAACTCGGCGCGCTTCTGGATGGCGCTGCAGGCGGACTTCGATCTCCATCTGGCACAACGCGAGGCAAGGCAGGGCTGAATGGCCAAACAGCAGGTCTACGACGCATCGGCGATCCAGGCGCTGAAGGGGCTCGAGCCCGTGCGCCGCATGCCGGGCATGTACACGCACACGATCCATCCGCTGCACATCGTGCAGGAGGCGATCGACAACGCGGTCGACGAGGCGCTCGCCGGCCACGGCAAGAGGATCACCGTCACGCTGCGCAAGGACCATTCGGTCGAGGTGGAGGACGAGGGCCGCGGCATCCCGGTCGACATGCACCCGGTGGAGAAGAAGCCCGCGGTGGAGGTCGCCTTCACCATGCTGCACGCCGGCGGCAAGTTCTCGCGCTCGGGCGACGGCGTGTACCACATCTCAGGCGGCCTGCACGGCGTCGGCGTGTCGGTGTCGAACGCGCTTTCCAAGCGCTGCGAGGTCACGGTCTACAAGGGCAACGAAAAGCACTTCATCGCCTTCGAGGGCGGCGAGCTCAGCCAGAAGCTCAAGTCGGAGAAGATCAAGGAGAAGCGCACCGGAACGGTCGTGCGCCTCTGGCCCGACCCGAAGTACTTCGACTCGCCGAACATCCCGCTCGCCGAGCTCGAGCACCTGGTGCGCTCCAAGGCCTACCTCCTGCCCGGTCTGACCATGATCCTGGAGGTGGAAGGCAAGGAGAAGAAGACCTGGAAGTACGAGAGAGGCATGGAGCAGTACTTCGAGATGATGCTCGATGGCCGGCCCCTCATCGCACCGCTCTTCACGGGGGAAAGATTTTTCAGGGAAAGTAACATTGCCGAGGTCGAGCCCGGCGAAGGCGCATCGTGGGCCATAGGCTGGACCGCCGACGGCGAGGTGTTCGCCGACAGCCACGTCAACCTGATCCCGACGCGCTCGGGCGGCACGCACGAGGCGGGCTTCCGCTCGGGCATCTTCGAGGCGCTCGCCGCGTTCATGGACACCCGTGGCCTTGCGCCCAAGGGCGTGAAGCTCATCCCGGACGACCTCTGGCAGCGCGCCTGCTTCACGCTCTCGGCGCGCATCGTGCGCGTGCAGTTCCACGGCCAGACCAAGGAGAAGCTCACCACGCGCCACGCGGCGAAGCTCCTCGAGATGTGCGTGCGCGACGCCTTCGAGCTGTGGCTGAACGAGCACGCCGAGGAGGGTAAGAAGATCGTCGAGCTCGCGATCGAGCAGGCGATGGCGCGTCTCTCCAAGGGCAAGAAGGTCGAGCGCAAGAAATCGAGCGGCATCGCGACGCTGCCCGGCAAGCTGGTCGACTGCGCCTCGGGGGACATCACGCGAAACGAGCTGTTCCTGGTCGAGGGCGATTCTGCCGGGGGCTCGGCGAAGGAGGCGCGCGACAAGGAGATCCAGGCGGTGCTGCCGCTCCGAGGGAAGGTGCTGAACACCATGTCGAAGGACAGCCGCACCGTGCTCGCCAACAAGGAGCTGCAGGCGATCGCCACCGCGATCGGTGTTGACCCGCATTCTGCGGATGTGGAGATTGATTTGTCGGGTATTCGGTACGGCAAGGTCGTGGTCATGACCGACGCCGACGTCGACGGCGGCCACATCCAGGCGCTGCTGCTCACCTTCTTCTTCATGCACGCGCCCAAGCTCGTCGAGCGCGGCCACCTCTACGTCGCCATGCCGCCGCTCTACAAGGTCGAGGTCCCAAGCCAGGGCAAGGGCAAGCCCGCGCGCCGGCTCTACTGCCTGGACGACGACGAGCTCGAAGAGATATTGAACCAGCTGAAGAAAGAGAAGGTGAAGGACGGCAGCTGGGAGATCTCGCGCTTCAAGGGCCTGGGCGAGATGAGCCCGGAGCAGCTCTGGGAGACGACCATGAACCCCGACACGCGCCGCCTGATCCGCATGCAGCTCGACATGAAGGAAATCAAGAGCATCAAGGAGAAATTCGAACTGCTCATGGATGCGGGCGAAGCCGAGGGCCGGCGCAACTGGATGCGCGAGCACTGGAAGACCGTCGAAGCGGATGTCTGAAAAGCGAGGGACGGACCATGGCCACAAAAAAGAAGAAGGTCAAGCCATTCTGGGAACGGGCGTACAAGGGCCACGCCTACTGGCTGGGCAAGACCAGGCTGGGGAAAGTGACCCTGCTCGCCGAAAGCCGGGGCAAGTACCACTGGGAAGCGGGCGGCCGGGCCGGCTACGCCGACGAGCTCGGCAAAGCCAAGGCCGCGGTCGAGCTGGCCGTGTTCAACGCGGACACGCAGCCGGACCTTTTTCAGACTTGAGGCAGAGCAATGGATGACCGGACGCCAGATCTCTTCACTCCCGACAACGGCGAAGACGCGGCGCCGATCGAGACCCACGCCTCGCAGGCCTACCTCGGCTACGCGGTATCGACGGTCAAGGCGCGCGCGCTGCCCGAGATCGCCGACGGCCTGAAGCCGGTCCAGCGCAGGATCCTCTACGCCATGGGCGACACGCCCGGCGGCGCGCAGTCGTTCTCCAAGTGCGCGCGCTACGTGGGCGAGGTGCTCGGCAAGTACCACCCGCACGGCGACACCTCGACCTACGAGGCGCTGGTGCACCTCGCGCAGCCGTTCTCGATGCGCTACCCGCTCATCGACGGCCAGGGCAACTTCGGCTCGCGCGACGGCGACGCCCCGGCGGCGTATCGGTATACCGAAGCCCGGCTGTCAAGGTTTGCGGAGCTCCTGCTGGCCGAGATCGGGGAGGGCACCGTCGATTTCATCAGGAACTACGATGGAAAGTTCGACGAGCCGGTATTGCTTCCCGCGAGGCTGCCGTTCGGGTTGTTGAACGGAAGCTTTGGAATCCCGGTCGGCTTTTCGACGCGCATCCCGTCGCACAACCTGAAGGAAGTGGCCGCCGCCGCCGCGCACGTCATCAAGCATCCGCGCGCGAAGCTCGAGGACGTGCTCGAGCACCTGCCCGGCCCGGACTTCCCCGGCGGCGGCCAGATCATCTCGCCGCCGGAGGAGATCAAGCAGGCTTACGAAACCGGCCGCGGCTCCCTGCTGATCCGGTGCAAATGGCAGGTCGAGCCGCTCGCGCGCGGGCAATGGCGCATCGTGGTGAGCGAGCTGCCGCACGGCGTATCGGTAAAGCAGGTCACCGAGGAGATCGAGGCCCTTGCCAATCCCAGGCCCGGCCTCGGCAAGAAGGAGGTGACGCAGGAGCAGCGCCGCATGAAGCAGTTCATCCTCGACCAGGTCGAGGGCGTGCGGGACGAGAGCGATCGAAAGTCGAAATTGAGGCTGGTCATCGAGCCCCGGTCCTCACGGCAAAACCCCGAGGAAATGATGGCTGCGCTCCTCGTGAACACGAGCATGGAGTCGCGCTACGCAGTCAATCTGACCTGGATCGGGCGCGACGGCCTGCCCGAGACCAAGGGCATCGTCACCATCCTCTCGGAATGGGGCGAGTTCCGCGTCGACACGGTCCGGCGCCGCACCCAGTTCCGCCTCGACCGGGTTGAGGAGCGGCTGCACATCGTGCAGGGACGCCTCGCCGCCTACGCCAAGATCGACCAGATCATCAAGCTGATCCGAGCAGCCGAAGATCAGGCAGAGGCGAAATCCAAGCTCCAGCAGAAATTCGATTTGAGCGAGAAGCAGGCGGAAGACATCGTGAATCTCCGCCTGGGGCAGCTCACCAAGCTCGACGGCATCAAGCTCGCCGAGGAGGAGAAGGCGCTCAAGGCCGACCGCAAGGAGCTGAAGGGCCTGCTCGGCGACGAGAAGGAGCTGAAGAAGCTGGTGGTGGAAGAGCTTCACGACGACGCCAAGAAATACGGCGACGAGCGGCGCACCGTCATCAAGACGGCCGAGCGCTCGCAGGTCGAGCGCACGGTGGTGGTCGAGCCGATCACGGTGATCCTGTCGCAGAAGGGCTGGATCCGCGCCCGCACCGGCCACGCGCTCGATTTGAGCTCTTTGAGCTTCAAGGACGGCGATGCGCTGCTGCACACGCTCGAGTGCAAGACCACCGACCAGGTAATCCTGCTCTCGGCCTCGGGCAAGAGCTTCACCATCGACGCGGCTGCCATCCCGAGCGGGCGCGGCGACGGCGCTCCGGTCAACACGCTCGTCAACTCCTCCTCCGACGACATCGTGTGGATGCGCTCGGGCGACCCGGCCCAGCGCCTGCTCATGAACAGCTCGGCGGGGCTCGGCTTCGTCTGCAAGCTCGGCGACCTCGTCACCAAGACGCGCCAGGGCAAGGACTTCATGAAGGTGGACGAGGGAGCACGCGCCCAACCGCCTGCTTTGATAAGTGATTCTTTTGTAGCAGCGCTGTCCTCGGACGCGCGGCTGCTCGTCTTCCCGCTCGAGGAAGTGCCCGAGCGGCCGAACGGCGGCGTCGGCGTTCAGCTGCTCTCGGTGCCGGAGGGCGAGAAGCTCGCCGCGGTGCTCACCACCGACGGAAAATCGCTCGTCGTCTCGGGAATCCGGCGCAAGAAGCGCGCGGTCGAGACGATGAACGCGAAGCAGCTCGCGGAGCACGTCGGCAGGCGCGCGCAGCGCGGCAAGCTCGCCGACGTCGGCTTCCGCCCCGACCGGCTGGGCGGCGAAGCCAAAGACGAAGAATAGAAATGTGGGATTCCGCACGGCTCGCCCGGCGGAACAATGGAAAAATGCGGGTCATCCCCGCCCCTTCCTATCCGATCGTTCTACGCGCCCATTCGAGCACGATGCCAAGGCGCGGCGGCAGGAGCTCTTCCGCCTCGTCGTAGCTGGCCCAGCGCCATTCGTGGTGCTCGGGCCGCCCGAGCTCGGGCGAGACCGGCAGCTCGATCTCGGTCGCGCCGGTCTCGGCGATGAAATAGCGCGCGACCTTGCCGCCCGCGTAGGGGAGGGTGTCCTTGTGCGCGTCGCCGAACGGAAAATCGAGGTCGGCGAGGCCGGTTTCCTCGGCGGTCTCGCGCTTGGCGGCGTCGAGCTCGGTCTCGCCGGGCTCGATCAGCCCTTTCGGGAAGTCCCAGTTCTTGTAGGCGCGCAGCACGAGCAGTCGCACGCCGCGTTCCGTGCGGCGAAACACCACGGCACCGGCTGCGCGCCTCGGGTTCGGCCTTGGGATGGAATCCATGCGTTCCATGCGATTCAGAACTGATTCTCGCGCGCTGCGCGAGTTCCTGCACTATTCGCGGCCGTACTGGGCGGTGGGCCTGATCTTCGCGGTGACGCTCGTGGCGGTGACCGTCGGGCCGGTGCTTCCCCAGTCGTTCTCGGGACTTCGCACCGCCGGCCCGTATGCCGTGCTTGTCACCGCGGCCGGGCTCGCCTGGTGGTTCAACCGCGGACGCGGCTTCGTCATCGCCGCATCGCTCCTCCTCGGCTGGATCCTGATGCACCATTTCCCGGACAAGGCGGTGTACACCGCCGCGGTGGTGCTGGTGCCGCTCAACTGCGTCGTCGCCGTAGTGGGACCGGAACGCGGCGTGCGCTACGGCGCTGGATACCGATGGCTCGCGACCCTCGCCGTCGAGGCCCTACTGGTGTTCTGGTTTTCGCACGCATCCATCTCTTTCGAACACTGGTGGCTGCGCTCGCCGCCGACGCCGCTCGTCGGGCGGGTCGCGATCGCCGCGGCTCTGGTCGCGGCCCTGTGGCGCGCCTACGGGGAAAGAAAGCCGATGCAGATCGCCCACGCCGGCGCGCTGATCGCGTTCTTCGTCGCCGCCGAATGGGCCGGCCACCCGACGGTGTTCCGGGCCTTCATGGGCGCGGGCGGCGCGATGCTGCTGGTGGCGCTGCTGCAGGAATCGCATCAGCTCGTGTTCCGCGACGAGCTGACCGGGCTGCTCGGGCGGCGCGCGTTGCACGAGCGCCTGCGGAGCCTCGGACCGCGCTACGCGCTCGCCATGGTCGACATCGACCACTTCAAGCGATTCAACGACGCCCACGGCCACGCGGTCGGCGACCAGGTGCTGAAGCTCGTCGCCGGGCGCCTCGCCAAGGTGGCCGGCGGCGGCATCGCCTACCGCTACGGCGGCGAGGAGTTCAGCGTGCTCTTCCCCGACCGCGACGCGGCGCAGGCGCTGCCGCATCTCGAGGCCGTGCGGGGCGCGATCGAGCACTACAAGATGGCGGTGCGCGGCGGCGACCGTCCGAAGGACCCGGACGACACGGTCAACCTGCGGCTCAACCGGGCCCCGCTCAAGACGCTCAGCGTGACGATTTCCATCGGCGTCGCCGAGCCTGGCGGCGAGGTGCGCACCCCCGCGGAGGTCCTCCGGGCGGCCGACGAGGCGCTCTACCGCGCGAAGGAAGCGGGCCGGAACAGGGTGAGCACGTAAGGCACGCGACTTGCGGCAGAGCCTTCATCAGATCGGAGGCCGCATGCACAAACTTCTTCTCTTCGGTGTTTTCGTGGCGACTCTCGCTGGCTGCGGGATGAACGACCCCTCGAACAATGCCAACGTGGATCCGAAATCGCTCGACGCTGCGGCCCAGGCGCGCCTGCGCCTCGCGGGCGTTCCCGGAGGCACCGGCGCACGCATTCCGCCGGAAGCGAACGGCGGCGCGACGGTGGGGAACGGCACGCAGCACCGCACCTCCGACACGATCCTCTAGCCAAGACCCCTCGGGCGGCTTATTTCCCGTCGTGCTGTCGGGACTGATGGCCGTTTCGTTCAGCCAGCTCGCTGCCGCGCAGAAAGTCGACGTGCAGGGGCCCGCGGGCACCGGCGTAAACGCCGACCTGAACAAGGGCGGCACCACCGTGGCACCGGATGTCCAGAACAGCCAGCAGATCGGCGGCAGCAACCAGTCGAATCAGCAGCAAGGTAGCAAGAAGAAGGAACGCTACGGCAGCGCCTCGGGCGGGGCCTCGAGCAACTCCGGGCCGAACAAGCCCGGCACGAGCGAGCAGCAAACCGGCGACACGCAGTCGCGCCAGGAGACGCCGGCAAAGCCGAAGTACTAAGCACGCCTAACGCAGGAAGCGGGGTGGCCTGATGGCCGCCCTTTTTTTTGCCTACACTACTGCATGCTCGTCGTACCCGAGAGCGAAATGCAGATCACCGCGGTGCGCGCGCAGGGCGCCGGCGGCCAGAACGTCAACAAGGTCTCGAACGCCGTGCACCTGCGCTTCGACGTGCGCGCTTCGTCGCTGCCCGAGGAGGTGAAGGAGCGGCTGCTCAGCTTCGGCGACCAGCGCATCACGCGCACCGGCGTGGTGGTAATCAAGTCGCAGCAGCACCGCAGCCTGGAGATGAACCGCGCCGAGGCGATCGCGCGGCTGAACGCGCTCGTCGCCGCCGCGGCCCACGTGCCCAAGAAACGCAGGCCGACGCGCCCGACGTTCGGTTCGAAGGTGAAGCGTCTGGACCTGAAGCGGCGCCGCGGCCGGGTCAAGGCGCTGCGCGGAAAATCGGGGTCAGAGCCCGATTATTGATGCGGTTCTAGTCCACACCCAGAAGCTCGACCTCAAAGACCAGCGTGGCGTTTGGCGGAATCACGCCGCCGGCGCCGCGCGCGCCGTAGCCGAGCTCGGGCGGGATGGTGAGCTTGCGCTTGCCGCCGACCTTCATCCCGGCGACGCCCTGGTCCCAGCCCTTGATCACCTGGCCGCGGCCGAGCGGAAACGTGAACGGTTCGTTGCGATCGCGCGACGAGTCGAACTTGGCGCCCTTATTTCCGTTATTGTCGAGCCAGCCGGTGTAGTGGACCGTGACGTGCTGTCCGCTGGAGGCGGTGTCGCCCTGACCGACGACGAGATCTTCGATGCTCAGTGAGGCCATGGGAATCCTTATCGGGTTAACCCCGACATGTTAGACAAGGTTGTTGCCGCCGTAGAGGCGGAAGCCGACCGCCTCGTCGAGGAATTCCACCGCCCAACGGGACCGCGCGGCCACGAGGGTCATTGCGAAGTGGACCGCGAGATCGAGGAGCGGCTGCGCAAGCACCTTCAGGCGATCCTGCCCGGGGCGTTCGCCGGCGAGGAAACCGGCATGAGCCCGGGGAGCAAGCCGGGCTTCACCTGGGTCGTCGATCCTCACGACGGCACCTTCGAGTTCATGCAGGGACGCCGCGGCTCCGCGATCTCGGTGGCGCTGCTGCGCGGCACGCAGCCGGTACTCGGCGTGGTCTGCAGCCCGATGTCGCCCGATCGCGGCCGCGACACGATCGCCTGGGCCGAGGGCGCGCGCTCGATCCAGCGCAACGGCCGCCCCGTGACGAACGATCTCTCGCGCCAGTCGGTCTACCCCGATGCCTTCGTCTGGGCGACCGCTTCGGCGGCGCTCAAGCCGGTCGCCTGGTCGATCGCGGTTGCCCCGGCGCGCTACATCGCGATGCCGAGCATTGCCTACCGCATGGCGCGCATCGCCGCGGGAGACGGCGTGGCGACCGTATCGCTGCACTCAGTCAACGAGTACGACATCGCGGCGGGCATGGCGCTCATCACGGCGGCGAACGGCGTGGTGCTCGACGCCGACGCGCGCGAGGTGCTGCTGCAGGGAAACTCGGTGGCGCGGGTGAGCGGCGTCTTTGCCGGCGCGCCTCATGCCGCGCGCCAGCTCGCCAGGTTCGACTGGAGCCGGATCGAGCAGGAGCCGCGCCGCGAGCCGCGCACCGTGCTCGGCTTTCCGAAGAAATCGGCGTGGCTCGAGCGCGCGCAGGGCGTGCTGCTCGGCCAGGTCATCGGCGACAGCCTCGGCTCGCAGGTGGAATTCAAGACGGCGGCGGAGATCGCGCGGCTTTTTCCGCGCGGCGTGCGCGATCTCGCGAGCGGCGGCCCGTATCACACCATCGCCGGACAGCCTACCGACGACAGCGAGATGGCGCTGACCCTCGCGCGCTCGATCCTGCGCCACCGCGGCTTCGAGCGCGACAAGGTCCTCGACGCGTACCGCGAGTGGATGCAAACCCGCCCGATCGACATCGGCGAGACCACCGAGCGGGGGCTCCTCGGCCTGCACACCACCGAGAGCGAGTCGAACGGCTCGCTCATGCGCGTATCGCCGATCGGCGTCTGGGCGGCGGGCGATCCGGCGCGCGCGGCCGCCGCGGCGCGCCAGGACTCGGCCCTCACGCATCCCAACCCGGTGTGCGTCGAAGCCTGCGCCGGCTTTTGCGCCGCGCTCGCCGCCGGGGTGGCGGGCGCTGGCCGCAAGGAAATGGTGAAGGTCGCGGCGGCGAACTGCACCGGAGCGGCGCGGGAGGCGATCCTGAGCAACGCCGCTCCCGACGACTTCTCGCGGGGCCGGGCGCTGGTCTCGCTGCAGAACGCGTTCCATCGGCTCGCGAGCAGCGCGAGCGTGGAGGAATCGCTTGTCGCCACGGTTGGCCGCGGCGGCGACACCGACACCAACACGGCAATCGCCGGCGCGCTGCTCGGCGCGCGGCACGGCCGCGGCGCCTTTCCTTCGCGCTGGATCTACCGCGTGCTCGCCTGCCGTCCGCTCGCCGAGGCCGCCGACCCGCGTCCGCGCCCGATGGTGTACTGGCCCGACGACGTGCTCGAGCTCGCGGAAGCTTTACTCCATTGATCTTTTGAGAAAAGAAAATCGGGGTCAGACCCCGATTCTTCTAATCGTCGATGAAGAATTCGACCACTTCCACCCCGGCCACGGCGCGCGGCTGGCCGAACGAGATCCAGCCGTGCTTGCGCAGGTGGAACTCCGAGCGGCGCACGACGAGCTCGGCCTCGCCCTCGATGGTGACATAGGTGCCGTTGGTGCTGTGATCGCGCAGCACGAAGTGCTCCTGCCGGCGCTCGATGGTGCAGTGCTGCCGCGAGGCCATCTCGTCCTGCACCACGAGGCCGTTGGCGGCGTCGCGTCCGACGCTGACCGAGTCGGAATCGCGCCGGCGCGTCACCTCGCCGCCACGGTAGCGCAGCCGCAGCGCGTTGCGCGATATGCGGCCGCGGTTGCGCACGTTGAAGACCACGGTCGCCTCCACGTCGCGCTTCCAGACCAGCTCGGCGAGGCCGATCTCCTCGGCCTTGCCCTTGACGGTGATCGCGTGCAGCTCGCGCACCATGGTGCGAAAGACCGGCCCGAGCAGGTCGGCGGTGTCGGTCGAAAGGATGATCTCGCCCTTCTTCGCCTGCGCCACGAGGCGCGCCGCGAGGTTCACCGTGTCGCCGAAGACGTCGTCGTCGCGCTGGAGCACAGGACCGTGGTGGAACCCCACGCGCACCCCGAGCTTCTTTCCCGCCACCTCCGGCAACGCCTCTATCCGAGCCTGGATGTCGGCGGCGGCGTTGGCCGCAGCATCGGGTCCCGGGAAGATCGACATGATCTCGTCGCCCATCGTCTTCACCACGCGCCCGCCCGAGCCTTCGGTGGCGGCGCGCGCCGCGGCGAGGCAGGCGGAGATCGCCTCGAGCGCAGCGGCGTCGCCCGCCGTCTCGTAGAGGCTGGTGCTGCCGCTCACGTCGGCGAAGAGGACGGTGCCGAGCCTGTCGGACATAGCGCGAATTGTGCTCCTTATTGCACGCGCCCGTTCCGGGACTACGCCACGTTTTGCAATCCATGCCGCTCACGCCCGCACTGATCGAGTCTTACGAGCGCGCCCTCTATGCACTGGATTCGGGAACGGTGCTGCGCATCGGCGTGCATAGCCCCGACCTCGACGGGTTGCTCGAAACCCACGGCGCGACGAGTGCGGCGTTCGTCACGGCCGCCAATCCCCGCGGCGAAGCGCGGACGCACGCGGAGAACCAGGCCGCGATGGCGGCGCTGCGGGCGTCGCTCTCGCTGCCCTCGCTCCCGGGCGAAGGACGCGACCCCGAGGGACGCTGGCGCGCGGAGCCGAGCTTCCTCGTGCTCGGCATCGCGCGCGCCGATGCCGAGGCGCTCGGCCGCCGCCTAGAGCAGAACGCCATCGTGTTCATCGAGCGGGGCCGCGCGCCGGAGCTCGTCCTCCTGCGCAGGATGCGCCTCGTTCTGGATACGCAGGTATGGCTCGACTGGCTGGTGTTCGACGAGCCCACGCTCGCCGCGCTGCGCGCCGCGGTCGCCGAAGGGCGCGCCGAGGTGGTGATTGACGCAGCCTGTCTGGTCGAGCTCGAGCGTGTGCTCGCCTATCCGCTGGGACGCAGCGTCGACGTCCCTGCGTGTCTTCAGCAGTGTGAAAAAGTTGTCATCAGGGTGGAACCCGCCGATTCCGTGGAGCGACTACCCGCTTGCCGCGACCCGGACGACCAGAAATTTCTCACACTCGCGGCCGCCGCTCGAGCCGACTGCCTCGTTACCCGTGATCGGGAGCTGCTTCGCCTTGCGCGCCGCTGTGGGCCGCGCCTTGCGATTCTTCCGCCTGGGGCGTTTCCTGTGAATTAGTTAACGCCGAGGCGTGTCCGAGGGCGAGCAGAACGATGATCAGCAACGCGGTGCCCGCGACCGCTTTGGAAAGTTCCATGACCGAAGTGTTGTCCGGCAGGGAAAAGCTGTCAGCGAACTGAGTCACGCCGCGGCTAAACTTGCATCAAGGACAAGCCGTGAAAAAAGGGGTCTTGGTCGTAATCGGGGGGATCGTGTGCCTGTCGTCGACGGCGGCGCACGCGGTGGAGCGCGTCAGCGCCTTCCACAGCGACATCCGCATCGCCGCGAGCGGGGAGCTTGTGGTCACCGAGACGATCGAGCTGCCGGGCGCGACCCGCGAGCAGCAGCGCGGCCTGGTGCGCGAGCTCGCGGAAGACTACCGCGACCGGCGCGACAGCCGCGTCAAGGTGCCGATTGCCGTCGAGGAAGTGCTGCGCAACGGCCGCCCCGAGCCCTACGCGCTGGAGCGCATGGCGAACGGCGCACGCATCCGCACCGGCGAGCCGGGCCGCGCGATCGAGCGCGGCAAGCAGGTCTACCAGATCGTCTACCGTACCTCGCGCGAGATCGCGTTCCTCGATGAGCACGACGAGCTCTACTGGGACGTCGGCCGCGGCCTCGACGCGGCCGTGGAGCGCCTGAGCGCCGAGGTGAGCTTCGAGCGCCCGGTGCCCGCAAGCAGCCTGAAGGTCGAGGCCAACACCGGCGCGCGAGGCGCGCAGGGGCAGGACTACCACGCATTCGTGCGAGACAGCTCGGCGGCATTCCGCGCCACGCGGCCGCTTGCGCCGCGCGAAGGCATGGCGATCCTGGTCTCCTTTCCGAAGGGCGTGGTCGAGCGCCCGTCGCACCTCGCACGCGGCAGCTGGTACCTCGACACCAACCGCGGCGTACCCGTGGGCCTGGCGATCTTCGCCCTGATGCTCGGCGTGCTCGTCGCCTGTCGCATGCGCTTCGCGCGCACGCCTTTGCCGACACCGCACGCCGCGCCGCCCGAGGGCGTGGGCCCGGGCGCAGTGCGCTTCATCGACCGCGGCCGCTACGACGAGCGCTGCCTCAGCGCGGCGATCCTCGGCCTGCAAAGCCGCGGCTACCTGAGCGTGCAGGAGCACGGCGAGCGCCTGAAGCTCGAGCGCGGCGGCAACGATGTGGAGTGGCTGCCCGGCGAGCAGTCGCTCGCGCGGCGGCTGCTGCGCGACCGTGCGGTCGAGATCCGCCGGCACGGGCGCACCCTGGAGGAAGCGGGCCGAAAGCTCGACTTGGAGCTGCGCGAGGCCTTCGGCGCTCGCCGCTGGGCGCGCCACGCCCCGTTCACGCTCGCTGCGGCGGGCATCGGCATCGCCGGCGTTCTGGCAATGCTCGCGCTCGACACGCCGCCGATCGCGGCAGCGGCGGTCGCCGCGGCGATGGCGGCTGCGCTCCTCGCGTTCGCGTTCAAGCTGGCGCCGATCCTCACGCCGCGCGGCGCCGTGCACCGCGAGGCGATCGCCGCCCTTCGGCAATACCTCGCGAGCGTCGACCCTGCGAGCGAGGAAGAGTTCTCCCGTCTGCTCCCCTACGCGGTGGCGCTCGAGCTCGAGGACTTGTGGGGCCGGCGCTTCGCCGAGCGCGTGCCGGCGAACCTGGTCGTGCTCACCCCGCGAGCCGCAGATAGAGCGCCCGAGCGGCCCACGCGTCCATTGCGGCATAAGCGATCTGCTGCCGCGTAAGGCGGGTGGCAGCCCAGTTCGAGGTGCGGCTGCCCTTCGGGATGCGGTAGCCGAGCACGATTCCCGCCAGGTTGCGCAAGCCCGTCTGCTCGATCCCCTGGCGCCTGGCGAGCGCGCCGACGTCGACCACGTTCGCCTCCTCGAACGCGAATACTTTCTTCATCTGGCGAAGGTCGTCGGCCACGCCAATACCCGCTTTTGTCAAAGAAGAATCCTCGAAGATCGCTTTCAGGGTGGTGGAGCAGTCGACCCTTTGAAGCGCAAAGATCCAGACCACGGCTTCGCCGGCGAGCTGCACGAGCGCAGGCGGGTAGCTCTCGCCCTTGCGGAAGGCAGGACGCGTCTCGGTGTCGAATCCGAGCACGCTTTCGCGCCGGATCGCCTCGGCTTCGTGGGCGATCGCCTGCGCGGACTCGAGGAGGCGCACCTCGCCCTCGTAGCGCCGGATCGGCAGGCTCGCCAGCTCTTCGCGCGAAATCGACGTTTGCAATTTAGAAAATAGAATCGGGGTCAGACCAGGTCAGACCCCGATTTTCTTGAGGAGGAGCTCATGATCCATGTTATCGCCATCATTACAGCCAAGCCCGGCAAGCGCGAGGAGATCCTGCGCCACTTCCGGGCCAACGTTCCCGCGGTGCGCGCCGAGAAGGGCTGCATCGAGTACGGCGCCGCCGTCGACGCGGAGAACGCGCTGAAGTTCCAGACGAAATGGGGTCCGGACACGTTTCTCGTCGTCGAGAAATGGGACAGCATGGAGGCTCTGCAGGCACACGTCGCGGCCCCGCACATGGCGGCGTACGGCGCGAAAACGAAGGAGCTGCTCGCCAGCCGCGTGATCCACATTCTCTCGCCGGCCCCTTGACCGCGCGCACCAGAGTGCTAGATTGAACGCGAGCCTGCGCGGGCCGACAGCAGCAACGCAGCTCGGGATTCCCGGCGACCTGTCGGGATACCGGACCCCTTGCGCGGGCTTAACCGCGGTTACGCGGATGTCAGACGCGCCCAGCTAGGCGCAGCCCGATCAGTCGGGCACCAGGGCCCCGCCCCGTGCGGGGCCCTTCCATTTTGGAAATCGGGGTCAGACCCCGATTCTTCTTCTTTCTACAATTATCAAGTGCGCACCCAGGTCGCCATCATCGGCGCGGGACCCGCGGGCCTGCTGCTCGGGCAGCTCCTGCACCGCGCGGGCGTCGACAACGTGATCCTCGAGAGCCGCTCGCAGGACTACGTGCTCGCCCGCGTGCGCGCAGGCGTGCTCGAAAGCGGCACGGTGGCGCTTCTCAAGCGTGCCGGCGTCGGCGAGCGCTGCAAAGCCGAGGGCCTGGTGCACGACGGCTTCGACCTCGCCTTCGGCGGCGCGCGCCACCGGATCGACCTCAAGCGCCTCACCGGCCGCAGCGTCACGGTCTACGGGCAGACCGAAATCACCAAGGATCTCATCCAGGCGCGCGCCGAGGCGGGCGCAGAAACGATTTACGAGGCTCGCGATGTCACGCTCGGCGGCTTCGACACGGAAAAACCTAAAATTGTTTTCAACGGAAAAGAACAGGTCGACTGCGACTTCATCGCCGGCTGCGACGGCTTCCACGGCGTGTCGCGCGCCTCGGTGCCGCCCGAGGCGGTCCGCCTCTACGAGCGCGTCTATCCCTTCGGCTGGCTCGGCGTGCTGTCCGACACCGAGCCGGTATCGGAGGAGCTGATCTACGTCTCGCACGAGCGCGGCTTCGCGCTCTGCAGCATGCGCAGCCGCACGCGCAGCCGCTACTACGTGCAGTGCCCGCTCTCCGAGCAGGTCGACGAATGGCCCGACGAGCGCTTCTGGAAGGAGCTCACGCGGCGCCTGCCGCGCGAGGCGGCCGAGCGCCTGCAGACCGGCGCGGCGATCGAGAAGAGCATCGCGCCGCTGCGCAGTTTCGTCGCCGAGCCGCTGCGCTTCGGGCGGCTCTTCCTCGCGGGCGACGCCGGCCACATCGTGCCGCCCACCGGCGCCAAGGGGCTCAACCTCGCGGCGAGCGACGTGCACTACCTCGCCGAGGCCCTGATTTCCCACTACCTTGAGAGAGACAAAACGGGACTCGACGGCTATTCGGCGCGCGCGCTGGCGCGCGTGTGGAAAGCCGAGCGCTTCTCCTGGTGGATGACCAAGCTTCTGCACCGCTTTCCGGAGGAGGGCGATTTCGGGCGGCGCATGCAGGTTGCCGAGCTTGACTACATTGTCGCGTCGCAGGCCGCCCAAACCGCCCTCGCCGAAAACTACGTCGGCCTGCCGCTCTAGATTTATCCACGGCTGAAAAATTGTCGCCGCCCGGAGACGTTTTGAGGAGGCGACATTACGCCGAGGCCGATTCTTTCGCGCAAGTCCGCGTCGCGGCGAAGAAATCACTCGCCCAATTTTTAATCTGGACCGTCTTTCCCTGCTGAGTAAAGTTTTGTTGCCCCTGCGTCCGACCTTTACTCACATAGTTACCCACAGTTTTTGTGGATATCGCTGTTACAACTACGTGTCTGTAGCGACGCGAGATCGCCAGGACGAAGCTTTCAGCTTCCTTACGCGGTTTTACGGCTGCGCTGAATGGCCTGCCAGACGCGTTGCGGCGAAGCCGGCATGTCGAACTGCGAGATGCCGGCATCGCGCAGCGCATCGACCACCGCGTTCATCACCGAGGTCATCGCGCCGGCGCAGCCCGCCTCGCCGCAGCCCTTGGCGCCGAGCGGATTGGTCTTCGCCGGCACCGGATGGCTCTGCCAGCCGATGCTGGCGGGCGTGTCGCCCGCACGAGGCAGCGCGTAGTCCATGAACGAGCCGGTCAGAAGCTGCGCCTCCGAGTCGTACTGCGCGCTCTCCATCAAGCACTGGCCGATCCCTTGCACCACGCCGCCGTGGATCTGGCCTTCGACCAGGAGCGGGTTCAGCACCGTGCCGAAGTCGTTCACCGAGCTGTAGCGCACCACCTCGACCGCTCCGGTATCCGGGTCGATCTCGACCTCGGCGACGTGGCACCCGTTCGGAAACGCCGACGGGATCACCTCGGTCACGTGCTTCACATCGAGCGCCCCGGGTTTTTTCTTTACGAGGTCGAGAAGTGAAATGCCGCGGTCGGTGCCGCTCACGACGAAGCGGCCGCCGCGAAACTCGATATCGCTCGCAGCGGTTTCCAGGACTTCGCCGGCGAGCTCCTTGCCCTTCCGGATGACGACGTCGCAGGCCTCCGCCAGCGCCCCGCCGCCCATCATGGCCGTGCGCGAGCCGCCGGTGCCGGCGCCGAACACGAGCTCGTCGGAATCGCTCTGCTGCAGGCGGATGCTTTCGAACGGGATGCCGAGCCGCGAGCTCAGCACCTGCGCAAACGGCGCCGCGTGCCCCTGCCCGTAGTCGAGCGTGCCCGAAATCATCGTCACGCTGCCCGCCTCACTTCCTTCCACCTCGAAGCGGATGCCGCCCATCTCCTTGTTCGGCGGCGCGGTCACCTCGAGATAACTGCCGAGCCCCAGGCCGCGCAGCTTCCCTTTTTCCTTGCTTTGCTTCTTTCTTTCAGCAAAGCCGGGAATGTCCGCCGCCTGCAATGCCTTCTCGAACAGCGCGCCGAAGTCGCCGCTATCGTAGGTCATGCCGGAAGCGGCCTTGTAGGGAATCTGCGCGGGGCGCACGTGGTTGCGCCGGCGCAGCTCGAAGCGGTCGAGGCCCATCTCGATCGCCGCCTGGTCGATGAGGCGCTCCATGTAGTAGTTCGCCTCCGGGCGGCCCGCGCCGCGGTAGGCGCTCACCGGCGAGGTATTGGTGACCATCGCCTTGGTGGACACCTCGAGGAACGGCGTTCGGTAGACGCTGGTGACGTTCCTCACCACGTTCATGGTCGGCGGCTGCGGCGCCACCGCGCCGACGTAGGCGCCGACGTTGCCATGGCCTTCGATTTTCACTGCTAGAAAGTCTCCCTCCTTGCTCAGGGCCAGGGCTGCGGTCATCTCGTGGTCGCGGCCGTGCTGGTCGGAGACGAAGCTCCCGGAGCGCTCGTCGGTCCATTTCACCGGCCGCCCGAGCGCGCGCGCCGCATGCGCGAGGCACACGTACTCGGGATAGATCGAGCCCTTCATGCCGAAGGAGCCGCCGACGTGCCAGGTGCGCATGCGCACCTTGTCCTGCGGCACGCCCAGGATGTCGGCGAGCTGGTTCTTCATGCCGAACACGCCCTGGCCGGGCGCTATCAGGGTCCATCTTCCGTCTTTGTAGGTACAAAGACCGGCCCGCGGCTCCATTGCCGCAACCACGACCCGCGTGTTCCTCAAGCTCAACCGGGTGATGTGAGCGGCGTCCTTGAATGCCTGCTGAACCTTCTCGGGCTCACCGAACAGAAAATCGACGATCACGTTCCCCGGCACGTCGTCGTAGAGCTGCGGCGCGCCGGGCTTCGCAGCCTCGCTCGCCCGCGACACCGCGGGCAGCGCCTCGATGTCGAGCTCGACCGCCTCGGCCGCGTCCTTCGCCTGCAGCGCGGTTTCCGCGATCACGCAGGCGACCGGGTCGCCCACGAAGCGCACCTTGTCGCTCATCAGCGATTTGCGGACCGGCCTGCGCATCGGCGAGCCGTCGCGGTTCTTGAAGTCGAGCGCGCACTTGTGCGGCCCGTAGGCTTTCAGATCCTCTCCGGTGTACACGGCGAGGACACCGGGCATGGCTTTGGCTCTTTCAGTCTCTATGCTCCTCAGGATGCCGTGAGCATGAGAACTGCGAACCATCCAGGCGTAGGCCTGGCCGGGCTCGTTCAGGTCGTCGGTGTAGCGGCCCTCGCCGCGGAGCAATACCGGGTCTTCGGTGCGCTGCACCGGCTGGCCGACGCCGTAGCGGCCCGGCCCGGGTTCGTTCGGATTTCGCATCGATCGATTATTGCAGACTTAAAATCGGGGACGCACCCCCATTTCTCTGCCGGAGCCGGCCATGGCCATCCATCTCAAGCGCCGCATCGCGAAGGAGCTCACCGACGAGATCGACCGCAAGGTCAGGCAGACGGTCGAGGACATCCTCGCCGAGGTCAAAAAGCGCGGCGATGCCGCCGTGAGCGAGTACTCCGAGAAGTTCGACAAGTGGGCACCACGAAAGCTTTCTCCGTCGGACATCGACAAGATCCTGGGGAAAGTCAAACCTTCGACCCTGAACGACATCAAGTTCGCCCAGGCGCAGATCCGCAGCTTCGCGGAGCACCAGCGCGCGGCGATCCGCGACATCGAGGTCGAGACGCTGCCCGGGGTGAAGCTCGGGCACAGGAACATTCCCGTCGAGTCGGTGGGCTGCTACGTGCCCGGCGGGCGCTACCCGATGGTCGCCTCGGCGCACATGAGCATCGTCACGGCGCGCACCGCCGGGGTCTCGCGCATCATCGCCTGCACCCCGCCGAACCAGGGCGAGCCGCACGCCGAGACCATCGCCGCGATGGTGCTCGGCGGCGCCGACGAGATCCACGTGGTCGGCGGCGTGCAGGCGATCGCCGCGATGGCGCTCGGCACCCAGACGATCGCGCCGGTCGACATGCTGTGCGGGCCGGGCAACGCGTACGTCGCCGAGGCGAAGCGCCAGCTCTTCGGCCGCGTCGGCATCGACCTCTTCGCCGGGCCGACCGAGATCCTGGTG
>DATMJC010000091.1:0-75904 GCA_035554435.1 Burkholderiales bacterium
GAGGTGCGTCGAGTTCGCCGGCCCGCCGCCGGTGAGCACGTAGATCAGCTGGAAGTCGGAGAAGGTCTGGATCACCGAGAACACCACGACCACGAGCGTGACCGGCAGGAGCAGCGGCCAGGTCACGTGCCAGAACCGGTCCCAGGAGTTGGCGCCGTCGAGCGCCGCCGCCTCGTGCAGGTCCGGGCTGATCGTCTGCAGCCCGGCGAGCAGCGTGATGGCGAAGAACGGCATGCCGCGCCACGTATTGACCGCCACCGCGCACCACATGGCCCAGTCGCCGCTCGACAGGAAGGGCAGCCGGTCGGTGATCATGCCGCCGTGGTACAGCGCCCAGTTCATGACGCTGAAGGTGGGGTCGAACATCCAGCGCCACGCGAACGCGGACAGCACCGTGGGGATGATGAACGGCAGCAGCATCGAGGCGCGCACGATGCGTTTGAAGCGGAAGTGCCGGTTGAGCAGCAGCGCGAGCCACATGCCGAGCGCGAGCTTGAAGATCGTGGCCCAGAACGTGTAGAACACGGTGTTCTTGAACGCCATCTGGAAGATGGTGTCGTGGATCGCCTTGGAGAAGTTGGCCAGGCCGACGAACTGGCCGGCGTCGCCGACCCGGATGCTGGTGAGCGAGAACCAGATCGCCATCACGAACGGATAGGCGATGAACACCGCGAGGATAATCACGCCGGGCGCAAGCAGCGCCGCGGCGAGGACCTTCTCGCTTTCCAGCACGCGGGTGAGGCGGGAGACGCGTGCGCGCCCCCCGCTGACTGCGATCGCGTCGTTCAAGCGCAGGAGATCAGCTCCCGGTGTAGATCTTGCCGAGCTCGCCGGCGGCCCATTTCACCGCTTCCTCCGGCTTCATCTGCCCGCCGCACGCGCGCGCGTACATCACGGTGACGACGAACTTGTTCCAGGCCTCGGCTGCCTTCTGGTTGGGCTCGCCGGCGTAGCCCATCAGGCGCTTCTGCAGCTGCGGCGCGGTGCGGAATGGCGCCATCACCGGGTCCTGCTTCCACATGGCGTGGTCTTCCCACTGCTTGGTCGGGCCGACGGCGTAGCCCTTCTGCACGGTGAACCACTTCTCGTAGTTCTCCTTCTTGTGCGCCCAGCGCAGGAACTCGATCGCGCCCTTCGCGTTCTTCGAATACTTCATCACCATGTGCTGGAACGCGGTGTGGTAGCCGTGCTGGCCCTTCGGCCCGGCGGGGAGCGGCGCGTGCAGGATGTCGGTGTGCAGCGGCGCGCCCTTCTCGGTCTTGAACTTGTCCGCGCCGTTCAGCGCGGCGACGTAGATCGAAGCTCCGTTCAGGGTCGCGCTGATGTCGCCGGAGAGGAAGGCGCGGTTGTTGTTCGAATCGTCCCAGGCGAGGCCGCCTTCGTCGTGCGCGTCCTTCCAGAACTGGGTCATGAAGCGCACCGAGTCGGCCGTCTCCTTCGAGTCGAGCGCGACCTTGCCCTTGGCGTCGACCTCCTGCCCGCCGAACGACCAGAGCAGCGGATAGGTGAAGGTCGGCGCGTCGCCGAAGGTGTTGCCGAGCGTCTGGCCGATCGGGCGCTTGGCCGCCTTCAGCTTCTTGCCCACTTCCTGGTACTCCTGCCAGGTTTTGGGGAAGGACTTGGCGCCGACTTCCTCGAACCACGACTTGCGGTAGGAGATGAGCGCTGGAACCATCGACCAGGGCATCGACACCCACTTGCCGCCGACGCGGTTGAGCTGCCGCATCGGGTCGTAGATCCCGCCTTGCGCCTTGCCCACCTCGTCGGCGAGCGCGCTCACATCCACTGCTGCGCTCGAATAGAGGTGCGGATAGTTGTTGAGCAGCATGAGGATGTCGGGCCCGCTGCCCGACTGGATCGACGACGTCGCGCGCGCCGGAATGTCGTTGGCGTTGATCGTCTCGACGTTGAGCTTGATGCCGAGAGCTTTCTGCACCTCGGGCGCGAATACCTCGCGCAGCACCTTGTCCGCCGCCGGAACGAAGTCGTTCCAGCGCAGGATGTGAACGGTGTTGGCCTGGGCGAAAACCGGGGCGCGGTGGGCGGCGAGGATTCCCGCCATTCCGGCTCCGGAATACTGCAGGAACCTGCGACGCGTAATTCGAGCCATTGCTTCTCCTCCTCCTTGAGGGTTTTGGCCACGCCAATGTACTACTTCAGCCATGCTTTGGCGCGGGGTGGGCGAGCTTTCAGCGAGCTAGTATCCCAGGACCCGCGGCAGCCAGAGGGAAAGGCCGGGGAAGTAGGTGACGATCAGCAGCGCGGTGCACATCGCGCCGTAGAACGGCCAAAGCTCGCGCGACACCTCCTCCATGGTCACCTTGCCTATGGCGCAGCCGACGAACAAGGTCGGTCCGACCGGCGGGGTGATCAGACCGATGCCGAGGTTGAGCAGCATGATCATGCCGAAGTGCACCGGGTCGACGCCCATCGCCTTCATCACCGGCAGCAGGATCGGGGTGCAGATCAGAATCATCGGCGCCATGTCCATGAAGGTGCCGAGCGCGAGCAGCAGGATGTTGACCAGCATCAGCATCACGTACTTGTTTTCCGTGAGATGCAGGAAGAGCTGGGTCGCCTTGGCCGGCAGCTGCATGATCGCCATCAGGTATCCGAAGCCGGCGGCGAAGCCGATCACCATCATCACCATCGCCACGGTCTTGGTGACGCGGTGCAGGAGCTTCGGCAGGTCGCGCCACTTGTATTCCTTGTAGATCACCATGGTGCAGAACAGCGCGTAGACGCAGGCCACCGCGCCCGACTCGATGGCCGTGAATACGCCGGACAGAATGCCGCCGAGGATGATGACGATGGTGATCAGCCCCCATACCGCGTCGAGCGCGATCCACAGCGCCTCGCGCAGCGGCACCACCCGGCTCGCCGGGAAGTTACGCCGGCGCGCGGTCCATAGGATCAGGCCGATCAGGCAGGCGCCGAACAGCAGTCCGGGGAAGATGCCGGCCATGAACAAGGCCGCGATCGACACGGTCCCGCCCGTGGCGATCGAGTAAATCACCGAGTTGTGCGAGGGCGGCACCAGGATCGCCTGTACCGAGCCGCAGATGGTGACGTTGGTGGCGAACACCTTGGAATAGCCATTGCGCACCATCTCGGGAATCATCACCGAGCCGACCGACGCGGTGTCGGCGACCGACGAGCCCGACAGACAGCCGAAAAGGGTCGAGGCCACGACGTTGACCAGCGCGAGGCCACCGCGGATGAAGCCGACGAACACCTTGGCGAGGTCGACCAGGCGGCGCGCGACGCCGCCTTCCGACATGATCGCGCCGGCGAGCACGAAGAACGGGATGGTGAGGAGCGCGAAGTCGTCCATGCCGTCGGAGATCTTTAGCATCACGGCTTCGAGCGGGATGTCGATCCACAGCGCGGTAATCAGGGTCGCGAGGCCCATGGCGTACGCCACCGGGATCCCCAGGAACATCAGGATCAGGAACGAGAAGAGCAGGACCATCGCGTCCATGGCTAGCCGTCCGTCTGCGGCTGGTCGCGGAAGGTGAACGAATCCTCCGGCGGCTGCCCGAGCCACAGGCGCTCGATGCAGAACAGCAGTGTGATCACGCCCGCCGCGGGGATCGGGATGTAGGTGACACCGGCGGACAGCCAGGGGAACTCGGCGATCGAGTTCTGCCATACGGTGTCGACCAGCTGCACGCCCCACTTCACCATGAAGATGCCGATGATCCCCATGCCGACGTCACCGGTGAATTCCAGGCGCCGGCGGTTGGCGGGGTTCACCATGTTGAGCAGCGTGCCGACGGTGATATGCGCGTTCGCGCGGTACGCCGCCGCGCCGCCGACGAACGAGAACACGATCATCATCAGGATGCCGGCGGGCTCGGGCCAGCTCGCCGCCGAGTCCATCGCGTAGCGCATGAACACGCCGTAGGGAATGATGATTGTGATCACCACCATGGCCACCGCGGCGAGCACGATGCAGACGATGTACAGCCACTCCATCGCGGTCCGGTAGACCGCGCCCATATCGCCCATACAAAAAGGGCCGCCTCTTGTTGGGAGGCGGCCCGTTCCGGTGTTAAACGGCTACTTGGTGTCCAGGACGCGCTTCTGCAGCGCGGCGTACTTGGCGCCGTACTTGTCGCGGATCGGCTGCGTCGCCCTGAAGAACGCCTGCTTGTCCGCGGTGACGAACTGCACGCCGGCGGCCTTCAGCTTCGCCTCGGCCTCGCCCACGTACTTGTCCCACAGCACGCGCTGCTCCATCTGCACCTCGCGCGAATGCTTCCTGATCAGCGTCTGGTCTTCCTTCGAGAGCTTGTCCCAGCTCGCCTTGGAGAAGACGAACATCTCCGGGATGATCAGGTGCCCCGTCAGGCTGTAGACCTTCACCACCTGGTAGTGGTTGGCGGTCAGCATCGACGGCGGATTGTTCTCCGCGCCGTCCACCACCTTGGTCTGCAGGGCCGAGTAGAGCTCGTTGTAGCCGAGCGGCACGCCGTTGCCGCCCATCGCGTTCATCGTCTCGACGAACAGCGGGTTGCCCATGGTGCGCATCTTCAGCCCCTTCAGGTCGGCGGGCTTGGTGATGGGCTTCGAGGTGTAGACGTTGCGCGTGCCGGCGTCCATCCAGCCCAGGCCGACCAGGCGCGCCGGCGAGGCGGTCACCTTCTCGAGCAGTTCCGCGCCGATCGGGCCGTCGATCACTTTCCGCATGTGGTTCTCGTCGCGGAAGATGAACGGCATGTTGAACACGTTGAGGTCGTCGACGATCGGCCCCAGCGCGCCGACCGAGACGCGCGCGATCTGCAGCGCGCCGACCTGCGCCTGCTCGATCATCTCCTTCTCGCCGCCGAGCTGCATCGAGTGGTACATCTGCATCGTGAGGCGCCCGTTGGTCTCCTTCTCGAGCTTCTTGCCCATGTTCTCCATGGCCACGATGTTCGGGTAGCCGGGCGGGTGCACGTCGGAGGCCTTGATCACCATCTTGCTCTGGGCGCCCGCGCCGAAGGGCAGGGCGACGAGAGACGCGGCAAGCGCCGCGCCGAGAAATGCGCGTGACATCGAATCCTCCTCTGATAAGATTCGTCAGTCATCATACAACCGTGCCGAATCACGTCAAGATCAGGCCGGTCGCCGCGGAGCGCAAGCTCTCGCGGGGCCTCTTCGAGCAGCTCGCCGAGCAGATCAAGAGCGGGCGGCTCGAGCCGGGCGCGCGCCTGCCCACCGAGCAGGCGCTGACGCGCGCCGCGCGCGTGAGCCGGACCGTGGTACGCGAGGCGGTGGCGGCGCTGCGCGCCGAAGGGCTGGTGGTGACGCGCCAGGGCGTGGGTGCCTTCGTCTCGGCCGCTCCGCAGCACGCGCCGTTCCGCATCGAGCCCGAGCGCATGCAGACGCTCGCGGACATCCTCAACGTCATGGAGCTGCGCCTCGGCGTCGAGATCGAGTCGGCCGGCATTGCCGCCGAACGCGCCTCGAAAACACAGCTGCGTGGCATTGCCAATGCCTTGAACGCCATTGAAGAGGCAAGCGCGGCGGGCGGCTCGGCCGTCGACGAGGACCTCGCTTTCCATCGCGCCATCGCCGACGCCACCGGCAATCCCGAATTCGCGCGCTTCCTGCAGTTCATCGGCCGCCACCTCATCCCGCGGCGCACGGTGAGCGGGCTGCCGGAGCGCATGGGCGGGCACAAGGCTTACCTCGCGCTGATCCAGGAGGAGCACCGCCGCATCTTCGAGGCGATCCGCGGCCGCGATCCGAGCGCGGCGCGCGAGGCGATGCGCCGGCACCTCACGCGCTCGCTCGAGCGCTACCGCAAGCTCGCCGCCGAGCGCCAAGAAGCCGCTTGAAGATCCTGCTGACGCATTCGCCGGAGGCGCTGGAGCTTTATTACGGCCCTCGCGCGGTGGCGGGTTTGAAGGAGGTGGGCGATGTGCAGCTCCATCGCGGCTCCACCCCCCTGGAAGGGGAAAACCTTGTAAAGGCGGCGACCGACTGCGATCTCATCGTCTCCTACCGCCAGTCGCCCGGACCGGCGGCGCTGTTCGAGCGCCTGCCGAAGCTGAAGGCCTTCCTGCGCTGCGCGATCGACATCCGCAACGTCGACGTCGCGGCGGCGAGCAAGGCGGGCGTGCTCGTCACCCAGGCGAGCGCGGGTTTCGTCACTTCGGTGTCGGAGCTCGTGATCGGCCTGCTGGTCGATCTTTCTCGCGGCATCACGCGCTCGACCATTGAATACCGGAGCGGTCACGTGCCTGGGGCCACGATGGGGAAAGAACTCAAAGGAAGCACCCTCGGCGTGATCGGCTATGGCGCGATCGGGCGGGAAGTCGTACGGGTAGCCAGGGCGCTCGGGATGCGCGTGTTGATCAGCGACCCTTACGTCAAGGACGTCGAGCAGACGCCGTTCGACGAGCTGCTGAAGGAATCGGACTACGTCGTGCCGCTCGCCGTTGCCACGCCGGAGACTGAAAATTTCATGAACAGGTCCTCCTTTGCGAAAATGAAGCGAGGCGCGTTTTTCATCAACGTTTCTCGCGGCAACCTGGTCGACGAGGCGGCGCTCGAGGCCGCGCTCGACTCCGGTCAGATTGCCGGCTGCGCCATGGACGTCGGCCGCGCGCCCGACCAGATGCCCACGCCGCGGCTCGCCGCGAGGCCGGACGTGATCGCGACGCCGCACACCGCGGGGCTCACGGTTCCCGCGATCGAGCACCAGTCGCTCGAGACCGTGGCGCAGGCGGCCGAGATCGTCAGGGGACGCGTCCCGAAGGGCGCGGTGAATGCCGAACACTGGAAGAGGAGGCCATGAAGACCGTGCTGATCACCGGCGCCGCCGGCGATGTCGGATCGCACCTGCGCAGGGAGCTTGCGGGAAAGTACAGCCTCAGGCTGTCCGACCGTCGAGCTCTGCGTCCCGGACCCGGGAAGGAGGAAAAGTTCGTCAAGGCCGACATCTCCAAGATGCCGGACGCGCTGAAGATCACGAAGGGCGTCGACGCCATCGTGCACCTCGGCGGCTATTCGGTCGAAGGGCCGTGGCAGGCGATCCACGAGGCGAACATCGTCGGCTGCTACAACATCTTCGAGGCTGCGCGCAAGAACAAGGTAAAGCGCATCCTCTTCGCCACCAGCAACCACGCGGTCGGGTTCTACCGCCGCGCCCAGGTCATCGACCACAAGGTCTACATCAAGCCCGACGGCCGCTACGGCGTATCGAAGGTCTTCGGCGAGGCGCTCGGCAGCCTGTACGCCGACAAGTACGGCATGCAGGTGTTCCTGATGCGCATCGGCAACGTGAATCCCGAGCCGCTCGACAAGCGGCGGCTGTCGATCTGGCTCAGCCCGCGCGACCTGGCGCAGCTCGTGCAGATCGGCGTCGACCATCCCGACGTGAAGTTCGAGATCGTCTACGGGGTGTCGGGCAACAAGCGGAGCTGGTACGACAATTCGAACGCGACGCGCCTGGGCTACCGGCCGCTGGACAATTCGGAGAAGTACGCCGAGGAGATCCTGGCTAAAGAGAAGGAGGGCGATCCGCTCGCCGAGCTCTACCAGGGCGGCGTCTTCACGGTCGTCGAGGAAGTGCCGAACCCGGCATCGCCGAAGCGGGGAGGAAAGAAATGAAGATGCAGATGCCCCGGGGTGCGTGCGACACGCACATGCATTTCTACGACGGTGCGCTGAGCGCGAAGCCGGGCACGCCCAATCCCGGCCACTTCACCGTGCCGATGTACCGCGAGCTGCAGAAGAAGCTCGGGCTCGAGCGCGTCATCGTGGTGCAGCCAAACGCGTACGGCGACGACAACACCGTGACCCTGAATGCAATGAAAGCGCTCGGCAACAGCGCGAAAGGCGTCGCGGTGGTGAAGCACGGCGCGAGCGACCAGGAGCTCGACCGGCTCACGCGGGCCGGCATCTGCGCGATCCGCATCATGACGCTGCACGGCGGCACGCTCGGGTTCGATGCCATGGACGGGCTCATGGCGCGGGTGCATCCGTTCGGTTGGCACGCCAACATCCAGCTCGACGGCCGCGAGCTGCCGAAGTACGAGGGCCAGATCAAGCGCCTTCCAGGAAAGTTCGTGATCGACCATACGGGAAAGTTCCTGGAACCCGTATCTGTCGATTCCAAGGAGTTCAAGAGCCTTCTCGACCTGGTCGATACGGGGCGTTGCTGGGTCAAGCTCTCGGCGCCTTACGAGACCTCGAAGACCGGGGCGCCGAAGTACGAAGATGTCGGCCGGCTGGCGAAGGCGCTGGTAAAGCGGGCGCCCGAGCGCATGCTCTGGGCGTCGAACTGGCCGCATCCGTCGGTGCGGCCGAAGGTGCCCGACGACGTCGAGCTCCTCGAGTTGCTAGCCGATTGGGCGCCCGACGAAGGCGCGCGCAGGAAGATCCTCGTCGACAATCCCGCCGAGCTCTATGGTTTTTAGGCTTGGACTGGCGGGCCTGGCCGCGGCAGCATTCGCGTTCGCCGCGCCTGCGACGGCTCAGAGCGTCGGCGTCGCCGGCGGGTTCAGCAAGGGCAGGACGCACCTGGTGGCCACCGCCGGCACCGGCCAGGCCTTCGATGAGAGCTATCTCGTGCTCGGCCTCGGGGCGAGCTACTACCTTTTCGATGGCTTCAACGTAGGCCTGTTCTTCGAATCGTGGACCGGAGCCAACCCGAAGATGACCAAGATCACGCCTTCGGTGCAGTACGTCTTCTATCAGGTCCAGCACGTGAAGCCCTATGTCGGCGCCTTCTACCGGCGCACCAGCATCGAAGGCTTGGACGATCTCGATTCCGTCGGCGGCCGCGCGGGCGCCTATCTGCAGGTCGGGCGCAACGCTTACCTTGGACTCGGCGCGGTGTACGAGTCGTACATCGACTGCAATACCGCTACCTATCGTAAGTGCAACAGCACTTACGGCGAGGCCAGCCTCACCTTCGCGTTCTAGCGAAGCAACTTCCCGCGCTCGGCACTTGGCCATGGCGCTGACGGCGACGATCCACCATTTCACGATCCGGTTGAGCGATGTCGACCGCGGCGTGTACGAGACGCTCGAGCTCAAGGCGGCAAAGCATCCATCGGAAAGCGACGAATATCTGGTTACCCGCGTTCTCGCGTATTGCCTCGAGTACGCCGAAGGCATCGCCTTCTCGCGCGGGCTGGCGGAGCCCGACGAGCCGGCGATCGCGGTGCGCGACCTCACCGGCGCGCTCAAGGCCTGGATCGAGATCGGCTCGCCGGATGCCGCGCGCCTGCACCGGGCGGCAAAGGCCGCGCCGCGCGTCGCGGTGTACACGCACAAGGATCCGGCGCAGCTCCTGCGCTCCCTCGAGCGCGAGCGCATCCATCGCGCCGAGGCGCTCGAGCTCTACTCGCTCGGCCGCGGGCTGGTGGCGGCCCTGGTCGGGCGCCTGGCGCGGCGCAACGACCTCGACATGTCGGTCACCGACCGCCACCTCTACGTGACGATCGGCGGTGAGACGCTGTCGGGCGAAGTGGAGCGTCTGGTGCTCGCATGACCGTCGGCTGGTTACTGCCATAACGCCGCTTTTAGGCCGCTTCGAGGAATGGGAGCGCACTAAAAGGATACTTGGCATGTAGAAAATACCCGAGAAAAAGCCTTCACTCCCATCCAAGCCTATCTCGGGGCTTCTCCTGGTCGAGAACGGCTGAATAGGTGCCGGCTTTTACTCTGAGGTGGGCCGCCCATCGCGAGGGATCGGTGTCGTACGTGCTATGCGCGCCAGCGTACCGTAGCGGCCGAGGTTAAGGGACAAGCTATGGCCCCTACAGGAGATACTCAATGAACAGACTTCCCCTTATCCTTTCCTCGATTGCAGTCGCCATCCTTGCAGGATGCGCTACTGAAAGCCGCGTCACGTCGGCACCCGCGCCCGTGGCCGCAGCCCCGGCTGTTGTCGCTGCGCCGGCGGTTGTCGCTGCTCCGACGGTTGCCGCTGCTCCGACAGCCGCGCCGCTGCGCGCCGGTATGGGCCGCATCGAATCGATTCTGGCTGTTCCGACCGCTGCTGGCGGCCGCACGGAGTCGAACTCGACCAAGCGCATCGTCATGAGGATGGACGACGGCTCGATGCAGTACTTCGACACAGAGGCGGCAGGTCTGGCGGCGGGCGATCGCATCGAGATCACGAAGGAAGGCAACATGCGGCACCCGGCGTAGACGCTAGGTTTTCGCCAAACGGAAAGGGCCGCTCGCGCGGCCCTTTTCATTTACCTGGCGGTTCGTCCGAGTCGGGCGCAGCCCGGATGTATGGGTCTTCTGGCACGTCGGAGGTAATGATGTCGATTACCCTCAGGAAATACTTGAAGGGAGGCATGTGGGTGCCGTAGAGCCAGTTGTGGACGGTACGGACCTCCACGCCGAGCAGCTGCGCGAGGGCGTCGACGTTTCCAAGTCTAGTAACCGCAAGGTGGAAAGATTGAGTGAAGACGCTGCCCACGATGCAGCATCGTGGCGTTGGCACTCAACGGGGTCTGTGCGCTGTCGGACATACTCGCGTCACTAAGAAATGACTTGATGTCGCTGAAGTGGCCCCATTCCCTATGTGTCTGATCCCGCACATAGTGAGGTGGTCTTGCGACATAAGGGCAATCCTTATGTTCGCTTCCGTACAGACGTCCTGTAGTCCGAACCACTACAGTGGGTGTTCGGTCGCTGGTGTGCTCCGGAAGGGAGGGGTGGGCGATTTGAAGCAGATGATGGTCCACTTGGGCGACCAACTTATTCCTGCCCCCGGAGGCGTTGCGTTGTGCCTTATGCCATCTCCCCCGGCGCATTAGCCGCAAGGCACGCCGCACCGCAGCCGGGAGGCAGGCAGGGCAGCCTGCAGGCCGCCGTGATCGGCAAGGCCCCGTGCCGGCCGAGCGCTTACGCGTGCGCCTTGCGATCCGGGTCGATCATCCGCTCCAGCTTGCCCAGCACGCGCATGCACGGCAGGACCTGCGCAAGGCCGCCGTTCGGCTCGCGCTTTTCCCTGATCGCGGCGATGAATTCGCGGTCCTCGAGCTCGATGCCGTCCATCGACACGTCCACCTTGGAGACGTCGATCTTGACGTCCTTGCCGTCGCTCAAATCGTCGTAGAACGCCTTGTAGGTGCCGTTGTCGCAGATGTAGCGGAAGAACGAGCCGAGCGGCCCGTCGTTGTTGAACGATAGCGACAGCGTGAGAATCGCGCCCGAGGGCACCTTGGCGATGATGTTCATGTCCAGGGCGATGTTGAGCTGCGGGTGAACCGGTCCCTGCAGGGCGTAGCACTCGGAGATGGCCTCGCCGCACTGGTAGGCGAAGAGATCCACGGTGTGGGCGGCGTGGTGCCAGAGCAGGTGGTCGGTCCAGCTGCGCGCGTTGCCGGCGGCGTTGATGTTCTTGCGCCGGAAGAAGTAGGTCTGCACGTCCATCTGCTGGATCTTCAGCTCGCCCTTCTCGATCCGCTTGTGCACCCACTGATGGCTCGGGTTGAAGCGCCGCACGTGGCCGCCCATGGCCGTGACGCCGGTTTCCCTGGCGATCTTCACCAGGCCCTCGGCGTCCTGCACGCTGTCGGTCACGGGGATCTCGACCAGCACGTGCTTGCCGGCGCGCATCACCTGCTCGGCCTGCTTGAAGTGCATCTTGGTGGGCGTCGCGAGAATCACCGCGTCGGCGCGCTTGATCCCTTCGGCGAGATCGTTCCCCCAATGGGGGATGGCGTACTTCTTGGCGACCTGCTCGGTGCCGGCGGGATTGCCGCCGATCAACGACACGACTTCCACGCCGGAAATGCGCTTCAGCGCGTCCAGATGCTTCTGTCCGAAAGCACCCTGCCCGGCCACGCAGATCTTCATCCTTCTTCTCCGTTAGCGTGCTGCATTCTCGAAAATGACGTGGCCGAGCGCCGTGTTCGACGCCGGCACGTGATAGAACCGGTGGACTTCCTTCACCTCGTCGTCGAGCGCGCCGCGCATGATGAGCCACATCACCAGCTCTATCGCCTCCGAGCCGGCTTCGCGCAGGTACTCGAGATGGGAAATTCCGACCAGCGCCTGCGGGTCCTTCGTCAGGTTGTCGAGGAACCGAGTGTCGAACTCGCGGTTGATGAGGCCGGCGCGCGGCCCCTGCAATTGGTGCGACATCCCGCCGGTGCCGAAGATCACGACGCGCAGGTCCTGGTCGAACGATTCGACCGCCTTGCGGATCGCCCTTCCCAGCATGTAGCAGCGGTTTCCGGTCGGCACCGGATAGACCACCACGTTGACGGCGAGCGGAACGATCGGGCACGGCCACTCGGCGGGCTGGCCGAACATCAGGGTGAGCGGCACGGTGAGCCCGTGATCGACCTCCATCTTGTTGACGATGGTGAGGTCGAATTCGTCGAGGATGACCGATTGCACGATGTGCGAGGCGAGCTCGGGATGGCCTTTCACCGGCGGCACCTTGCGCGGTCCCCAGCCTTCGTCCGCGATCGGGAATTCCGCCGCGCAGCCCACCGCGAAAGTGGGAACGATCTCGAGGGAAAACGCCGACATGTGGTCGTTGTAGGCGACGATGCACACGTCCGGCTTCAGCTTCGCGATCCACTCCTTGGAGCGCTCGAAGCCCTCGAAGACCGGGCGCCAGTAGGGCTCGGCCGTCTTGCCGTTGTCCCAAGCCGCGCCCACGGCGGGAATGTGCGACGTCGCTACGCCCGCCACGATCCTAGCCACGGCGCTTCCACTCGGACTTGCTGCGGTTGCCTTCGATCGGGCGGCCGCCCTTGATCATCATCTGCGCGTACTCCTGCTGGGTCGAGCCCGTCATGATGGCGGCGATCTGCTGGAACGACAGCCCGTCGGTCGCCGCGAGCTTGGCGGTGAAGTAGATATTGCCGCCGAGCGCGAGCATGCCGTTCCAGTCACGCTTCAGGATGACCTGCTTCTGCTCCTCCGTCATCGGCCACTGGTCGAGATAGGCGCGCTCGTTCGCCTTGAACGCAGCGCGGTTCTCCGGCTTCATCATCGACATGCAGAACATGTTGAGATGGTAGCCCTGGCGCGCGCGGTCCGCGTCGAACACGATGGTTCCGGGCAGGTCGTCGTATTGCTTGGGTAGTGGCATGGCTGGCTCCATTGACTCCAGCAAGGACTCTGAAGTCCGGAAACGTAAATCTACCTCAATTGGACGAGTTCTTCGGCCGGGGCAACGGTGGTGCCTGACGGATGAGATCCCGCCCCGGGTAATCGCGCCGGCAATACGCGGCCAGTTCGTCCACGAACTGTTCGGCGTACGTCGCCAGGATTCGCCGCGGGTCCCAGGCGACGGTCAACCACCTGCCGATCGATGCACCCCGTTGGACCAGGGGCAGGGCACGCACGCCGCTCGGAACCAGGACATTGGAGGGAACGACTGCGACGCCGTACCCCATCCTGGCCAACGCGACCAGCGTGTGAGGGGCCGCGCTCTCAAGCAACACGCGGGGCCTGATGTTTGCGATGTGGCAGGCGGAGTCGAACCACCCGCGTGAGCCAAACGTGCGGTTGAGCAGGAGCAGCGGCTCGTTGGCCAACTCCGCCACGTCGAGCGCGCGACGACGACTCAGCGGACTCTTGGCGGGCAGCACCGCCAGGCTGTGGGCCGGAAAGAGAGGCCTGTCGCGGAAACGGTCGTCGGGCACCACCAGCGCCAGGTGAACGTCGCCGTTTTCCAGGCGGCTCGACAATCGCAGCCCGCCGTCTTCCACGAAATGCACCTCGACGCCGGGATGACGGCGCTGGTACCTGCTCAGGAATTTCGAGAGCGTGTTCTCGATCGCCATCGGCGTCGCTCCGACGCGCAGGATGCCGGTCTGCCCGCCCTTGAGCGCTCGCGCCCGCGCGCTCAGCGAATCGGCTTCCATGACGAGACGGCGGCTCTGCCGGAGCAGATCCTCGCCCTCCGAAGTCAGCCGAAGACGGCGCCCGATGCGGTCGAAGAGCCGCACGCCGAGCCCGGTCTCGAGCGCGAGGATCTGTCGGGAGGCCGCCGGCTGGCTCACCTCCAGCCGGGCGCCCGCCCGGGCAATACCGCCCGCCTCGGCGATGCAGACGAAGGTGTGGAGATAGCGGAGATTCATCCGTCTAATCTCGTCTCTTGCATGAACGGCAGGATTATAGATGCACATGATGCATCAGGCGTGGGCGACTATCTTGCGGCAGGAGGCACGATATGAATTCCATTCGCCGTCGCTTCTTGGCCTGCGCGGGAATCACCGTGGCGAGCCTCGCGGCGTCGCTGCCGGCCGCGGCTCAGACGTATCCCGCGCACCCCGTGCGCGCGATCGTCCCGTATCCGCCCGGTGGGGCGACCGACATCGTCGCCCGGCCGATCCTGCACGAGCTGTCCAAGCGGCTCGGGCAGCAATTCCACGTCGAGAATGTCCCCGGGGCGAGCGGCGACATCGGCACCGCGAAGGCCGCCAAGGCGGCGCCCGACGGTTACACGCTTCTCTTCGCGTACAGCTCGCACGTGGTGAATCTCTCGTTGTTCGACAGGGTTCCGTACGACCCCATCAGGGATTTCACGCCGATCACGCTCGTGGTCACCTCTCCCGCCGTGCTCTCGGTGCATCCCTCGTTCCCGGCGAAGACGCTCGACGAGCTGATCGCGCTGATTCGAGCCCAGCCTGGCAAATACGCGTACGCCTCGGGAGGAACAGGGACCCAGCCTCAGCTCGCCGGCGAGCAGCTGCGCCTGTCCCTGGGTCTTGACCTGGTGCACGTACCGTACAACGGCGGCGGCCCAGCGCTTGTCTCCATGCTCGCCGGGCACACGCCGATCGGCTTCAGCACGCTCTCCCCCGCGGTCGCGCACATCAAGAGCGGAAAGCTGCGCGCGCTCGCGATCAGCGGCCACAAGCGCTTGCCGTCGGTGCCCGATGTCCCGACCATGGCGGAGGCCGGATACCCGAACATCGAGGGGGATACCTGGGTCGGCGTCCTGGCCCCGGCCGGAACCGACGCGCAGGTCGTCACGCTGCTCAATCGCGAGATCGTGGGAATTCTCGCGCAGCCTGCGATGAGGGAGCGCCTGGTGGAGCTCGGTTACGAGCCGGTCGGCAACAGCCCCGATGAATTCGCCGCGCAGATCAGAAACGAAATTCCGAAATGGGCAAGAATCATCCGCTCGGCGGGAATCAAGGCGCAGTGAACCGCATCATGAACTCGGCGATGAGGCGGTTCACCTCATCCGCTGCCTCGATCTGCGTGAAGTGCCCGGTGTCGGGAACGACGGCGATCGTCGCGCCCGGGACCGAGCTGCGGATGAGGTCGAGGTAAGGCGTGCTCTGTCCGGCTTTGAGCGGCGAGCGTCGCATCTGCGCATCGCGCGTGGTGCTCTGGATGGCAAGGAGCGGCGCGCGCACTGCGGCGAGCGCCGCGTCCATCTCGGCGGCGTCCCAGCGCGCCATCGAAGGCCAGAGGAGCGGGCCGAACTCGGCGCTTTGCCGCAGGGCGCGCGCGACGATCGCGTCGGCCTCGGACGAGGGCTTGAAGAACATCTGGCGGAAGAGGTGCCCGGCGAAGGCCGGGTAACCGGCCTTCTCGATCGTAGCGCGCGCGGACGCTTCGGCCGCATCGGGATCGCCGGTTCCCGAGCGGCTGCCGTCGACCAGCACGATGCCGGCGATGCGCTCAGGCACGAGACGGTTCGCCTCGAGCACCACGCGCGTGCCCATGCTGTGGCCGACCAGGATGCAGCCGTTCAGCTCGAGGTGATTGACGAGCGCGGCGACGTCGCCGCCGTAGTGCGCGATCGTGCACTCGTGCGGCCGGCCCGGCGTCTCGCCGTGGCCGCGCAGATCGCAAGCCACGACGGCATGGTTTTTTTCGAAGTGGTGGAGTTGGGCCCGCCAATCCTCCAGACGGCAGGCGAACCCGTGGACGAAGACGAGCGGCGGGGCGCCCCGCCCCGCGCGCACGAAATGCACGCCGCTACTCCGCTTCGGCCTGCGGCTTGTGCGCCGCCGCCAGCTTTTGCTGGAGCTGCGGCGGCGCGGGCTCGTAGTGGCTGAACTCCATGCTGTAGGAGCCGTGTCCGGCCGTAAGGGACTTCAGGCGCGCCGGGAAATGCTCGAGCTCCGAGAGCGGTGCCTGCGCGGTGATCTGGACCGTACCCGGGCGCGGTGTATCCGAGCCCTTGATCTGGCCGCGGTGCCCGGAGAGCTCGCCCGCCACGTCGCCCATCTTCGTCTCGGGCGCAAAGATCTCGACGTTCACGATCGGCTCGAGCACGATGGGGCGCGCCTTGCCGAGCGCGTCGAGGAACGCCTTGCGCCCGGCCGACACGAAGGCCACCTCTTTCGAGTCCACCGGGTGGCTCTTGCCGTCGTACACGATCACGCGCACGTCCTGCAGCGGGTAGCCCGCGATATAGCCGGCTTCCAGCACCCCGCGCACCCCTTTCTCCACCGCCGGGATGAACTGGTTGGGGATCGCGCCGCCTTTCACGCTGTCCACGAACTCGAAGCCGGTGCCGCGGGGCAGCGGCTCGACCTTCAGGAACACCTCGCCGAACTGGCCGGCGCCGCCGGTCTGCTTCTTGTGGCGGCTGTGGCCCTCGGCGCGTGCGGCGATGGTCTCGCGAAACGGGATCGACGGCGGCCGCGTGTCGAGCTCGAGCTTGTACTGGCTCGACATCTTCTCGAGCACGGCCTTGAGATGCATCTCGCCCAGGCCGCGCATGACGGTCTCGTTCGCCTGCGAGTTGTGCTCGATGCGGAAGCACGGATCCTCGGCGACGATCTTGTGCAGCACGTCGGAGACCTTCTGCTCGTCGCCGCGCTTCTTGGGCTGCACCGCGAGGCCGAAGACCGAAGTCGGGAGCTCGAGCGGCCTGGCATGCACGTGCGCGTCCTCGGCCGAGTCGTGCAGCACGTGATCGAACTGGATCTCGTCGATCTTGGCGATGGCGCAGATGTCCCCGGGCAGGGCTTCGCTCACCTCGGTCTGGGTCTTGCCGCGCAGCATGTAGAGGTGCCCGGGCTTGATCGGTTTTCTTCCCTCGCCGATGAAGAGCTGGCCGCCCGAGGTGAGCCGGCCCTGGTGCACGCGGAACACCGCCACGCGCCCGATATAGGGATCGATCTCGATCTTGAATACGTGCGCGAGCGCGTGCTTCTTGGGATCGGGCTCGGCGCGCAGCTCCTCGCTCTTGTCGCCGGTGGTCTTGACGTAGACCGGCGGATTGCCCTCGGAAGGGTTCGGCAGGAGCCGGGCGATGACGTCGATCAGCTCGCCGATGCCGGCGCCGGTCTTGGCCGAGGTGAACACCACCGGGATGAGATGGCCCTCGCGCAGGGCGCGCTCGAGCGGCCCGTGCAGCTCCTCGGGCGTGACCTCGCCCTTCTCGAGGTAGGTCTCCATCAGCTTTTCGTCGACCTCGACCACCTGGTCGACCAGGCGCCGATGGGCCTCTTCCACCGACGAGAAGTCGGCCTCGCCCGAGGGCGCGAAGAAGCAGTCCGAGACCTTGCCGCAATTGCCCGCCGGCAGGTTGAGCGGCAGGCATTCCTTGCCGAAGGTCTGCTGGATGCGCTCGAGCAGGTCCTCCAGGTCGACGTTGTCCGCGTCGATCTTGTTCACGATCACGATGCGGTCGAGTCCGCGGCGCGCCGCCCACTGCATGAAGCGGCCGGTCATCATCTCGATGCCGTTCTGCGCGTTGATCACGATGCCTGCGGTCTCCACCGCGGCGAGCGCCGGCAGGGCGTGGCCGAGGAAATCGGGGTAGCCCGGGGTGTCGAGCAGGTGGATGCGGGTGTCTTGGGTCTCGAAGCTCGCGACCGCGAGCTTCAGGGAATGCTGCAGCTGCTTTTCAAGGGGGGTGTAGTCACATGCGGTGGTGCCGCGCTCGACGCTGCCGCCGGCTGGGATCGCTCCCGCCTTTGCGAGCAGCGCCTCGGCCAGGCTGGTCTTTCCAGACCCGGACTGGCCGACAAGCGCGAGAGTCCTTATACGCTCGATCGAATTTGACACGGGTTTTGCCTCCTCGCCCGGGGAGTTATAGCAGCAACGCGCCGCGGTGTGAAAGGGTCCGGAAGGGCCGGATGGCCACTTGAACCGGGCCGGCCGCTAGCGCGGCACGTGCCGCGGCGTCGACACGGCCAGGAAAATCTCGCGCAAAAACAAGAGGAGGGACGCGATCAGGGCCAGCATGGCGAAGACGAACATCGCTCCGATGGTGTAGGAGAGGCTCACCCCCACGACGGCCCCGATGAAGGCCCCAGCGATGAGCAGGCACACGAACAGGCCGGAGGTCACCGCCGCGGTGATTGCGAAGTAGACGAAGCGGATGCGCCGCGCGATGACCGCCAGCTCCTCGCGCGCGGAGCGCTGCTCCTCCTCCGCCGTCATCCTCGCCAGCCTGGATTCGAGATCGCGGCGCCGGTCGACCGCGCGCCCGAGCCGGATGTTGAGCGCCGCGATCACCGTTCCTATCGCCGTCAGCAGGAACACCGGGGCCACGGCGAGCTGGACCACCGTGAAGACCTCGGGAACGTGGGGATCGATCGCCATGGCCAGCGCTCACCTCCCGGGAGCATCCAACGCTAACACGCCTTGTCGCGCAGCCTTGATGGATTTCACGCTCGCCGCCGCGTCTGCGGCAATTTGCCCTCCACGACGTTCAGGACCAACGGGGTTTTTTGCTCGCCGGCAGGACGAATTGCCAAGACGTCGTATTAGAACGGTTCCAACATCCTGCGTTGGTAACAGAGGGTGGAACTGTGGAAACGGTTATTACGATCAGTGGCGCCGACAAGGCAGGCTCGCTTGCCGGGCTGGTGGTGTTCCTGACGCGCAAAGGGTATGTCGTAAAGGGGCAGAAGGTCACCGACCTGCCTTCAGGTGCCCGACTCCTGAAGATTCGACTCGGTCTCGCACAGGTCGACAAGGAAAAGCTTGCGTCCGAGATCAAGGCGCTCGATCCGAAGCTCACCGTGATCAGCGTTGCGTTTGACGGCGACGGCGCTTCGGGCAAGACAGCGCAGACGCCTGCGCAGTCCGCGGCGGCGCTCATCAAGGAGATGGCAGGGCAGTTTCCCGACATCGTCCCGCTGGTGCGGGCCTACGCCGGGGCGTTCGACTTGCAGGCCCGGGCCGCAGCCCTGCTCGAGGCGGGAAAGAAGATCGGGGGCTTCCACTACCGCAAGGAGTGGTCGTTCGGCAACCCGCTGAGGATGCCGGCCGCGCTGCGCCGCGCGCTGGTCCCTGCGCTCGAAAAGTTCGCCAAGGTCGAGCCCACCGACACCCGCATCGTGATGCCCGACAGCCCATTCTGCGCCACGGGCGTCGAGATCAATTGCTGTGACTTCATCACCGGTTTCATGCAGGGCTTCCTCGACGCGGGTCCGCTCAGCATGCATACCCAAGTGGAGCAGGCCGCGTGCAAGGCGAGGGGGCAATCTCACTGCGCCTACACGGTGGCCTACGACGTCGATCGATAAAAAAGGGAGATAAAACACATGCACGCGCATAACAGCATCCAGTACGAGCCGATTCTCGTGGCGCTGTCCTATGTCATTTCCGTCCTCGGGTCGTATACGGCGCTGCAGCTCGCCATCGCGATTCCCCAGGCGCGCGGCCGGCTCGCCGCGCTCGGCTGGGTCTTGGGGGCGGCAGTGGCGCTTGGCGGCGGCGCCATCTGGTCGATGCACTTCATCGCCATGAACGCGGCCGACTTGGGAATGCCGGTGTCCTATGACGCGTCGCTTACCTTCGCTTCGCTGGTCATGGGCATCGTGGCCTCCGCGATCGGCCTGTACGTGGTCGGGCGCGGCGAGGGCAGCACCGGGAAGCTGCTCGTGTCGGGCGTGGTGACCGGCCTGGGCGTGGCGCTGATGCACTACACCGGGATGGCAGCGATGATCATGCCGGCGACGATCAGCTACGACAACACGCTCTTCTACGCCTCGCTCGTGATCGCCGTCGTGGCGGCCGCGGTGGCGCTGTGGCTCGCATTCAACCTGCGCGGCAACCTGCAGCGCTTCGGCAGCGCGCTGGTCATGGGCGTCGCCGTGTGCGGCATGCATTACACCGGCATGTACGCGCTGAAGATGACTCCGGCTGCGGAACCCGTGGCGACCGGCATTTCGCTGCCGCCGGCGACCCTCGGTCAGTGGGTGTTCATCGTCTCCGCGGTCGTGCTGGTTCTACTGCTCGCCTTCAGCGCGTGGAAGTCCCAGCGCGCGGTGATGGCCGACCTGTAGTCGTCACTTCTTGCAGGGATCATTGACGGGCCTGGGGCATCCCCCCGGGCCCGTGTCGCCGCCTACTTCTTCTTCGCGTCGTCCTTCTTCTCGAGCATCTCGGGGCGCTTTTTCAGCGTGTCCTCGAGCTTGGACTTCGGGATGAGCAGCACGTAGCCCGAAAGCAGCTTCTCGCGCGGCAGGCGCTCCTCGATTTTCTTGAGCCGGTCGGCATCCTTTTCGTCCTTGCGGAGCGTGCCGGAAGAGCTGAAGCCGACCGGATAGTTGTCGCCCTGCAGCTTGCCCACCCGGATGGCGTAGGAGAGGCCATCGAAGGTAGTCGCCTGGATCGACACCGGCTGCTCGAGCGTCGTGCCCTGCGGCGCCACGTCGGCGAGCTCGAGCAGGCCGAGCGAATAGGAGGCCGCGTTCGCCTTCGTGACCTCGAGCTTCTCGTCGGGCCGCGCGCCGGCGAGGCGCCAGTCGGCGTTGTCGCCGTCGCGCTCGATGCGGTAGCCGCCGCCTTCGGGATAGCGCACCTCGAGCGTCTTCACCTTCTCCACCTTGAACGAGCTCTTGTCGATCCACTCCGAGCTCCTGGTGGTGGCCTGGGGAAGCGGGTCCGAGACGACGTAGACCGTCTTCGGCTCGCCCGGCAGCGCGACGAAACGGCCGTCGGCGCGCGCCTTGTCGGGGTTGTCGACCTCGCGCTTGAAGTACTTCTTGCCCACGACGAGCTTCGACAGCGGCTTGCCCTCGGCGCCGCCGAATTCCACCTGCGTTCCGCTTTCGTCCAGGTTGAGCCGCGCGCGGTCCTTGTCGCCGATCGGCTCGCTCTGGCCCACCTTGAGCGAGAGCGCCTGCACCACGAAGTCGCGCACCTTGGCCACGTCCGCCGGAAAGTCCCCGCGCTCGGCGAGGACCCAGCGCTCTTCCTTCTGCCGCACGGTAAGCGTGGCCTTCGGCCCGACGATGCGGATCGACGCGACCTCGGCGGCCTTCAGGTCCTTGAGGAGCGGGCGGCCGAGCACGTCGCTGTTGGCGGGGCGCTGGGTGCGTTCCTGGTACTGATAAAGCAGCGCGCCGCCGCCGAGGATCACCAGCAGGACCACGAGAATTGCCGCGAGCCGCGCGCTCATACCGCCTTCCTTCTCCTGCCGCCGACGAACGCGACCAGCAGGCCGATGAGCGCGACGAGAAGCGGCATCAGCACGATGTTCGCAACCTTGGTCCAGAACACCAGGCTTTCGGCGTCCTGGCGCAGGTTCTTGCGCACTTCCTTGAGCTGCAGCCGCGCCTCGGCGACCGTCTTGCGGAAGCGCTCGAGCTCGGCCTGCTGCTCGGGGGACAGGAGCTGCGCCGACTTGCCCGCGGGTCCCTGCGACTTCTGCAGCTCCTGCAGCTTGGCGGTGGTCTTCTGGACTTCTTCCTCGAGCGCCTGGATCTTGCCGAAGTATTGCTTCTGCGCCTCGGCCTCGAGCTCGCGCACCACGGTGAGCGGCCGGAACGCGCCGGTGCGGCTGCGCAGCGAGATGAAATCGTCGCCCGCGGCGAACTGCTCCACCATGCCCATGGCGAAGGCCAGGTTGCCGTTGGAGGGCACCACGATCCTGCGGCCGAACACCTCCTGCACGTCGACCGCCGCTCCGTCGGCGAGCAGGTCCACGTCGGCGACCAGGATCACGGAGTTCTCGGCGCTCGACTCCCGCAGCGCCGGCGTGTTCGGCACCGGCTTGTCGCCGTCCTTCAAGCCATCGGGAAACGCGGTCTTGAACTTGCCAGTCAGGCGCAGCGCAAGCGGCATCGACTTGCCCGAGGGCTTGAAAGCCTTGGTCGCCTCGTCGCCGGACTTGGTGGCGTTCACGTTGTCCACCAGCATGGAATTCGGCGAGCTCTTGACGAGCTCGGTGACCTTGATGCCTTCCTGCGGCTTGATGTCGAACGCGCCGCCGAACGGGTAGAGGAGCGTCTCGATCTGACCGGTGACGATGTCGTCGCGGCTGAACGCGGTGCGGTTGAGCGAGAGCACCGTCGGGGTGTAGCGCTGCCCGCCGCCGGAGCCGAACACGACGTCGCTTACCACCTTGCCGGGATCCATGGTCAGGCCCCAGGCCTTGAACAGCGTCGGCAGCGTGGAGCTCGAGGGCTCGGGCGGAACGCCCGGCATGCTCGGATTCTGGTCGAAGTACGCGTAGGGGTCGACGAAGGCGATCAGCTTGCCGCCGCGCAGCACGAACTGATCGAGGGCGTATTCGGTCTGCGGCTGCGCGTCTTTCGGGTGGATGAGCAGGAGAACGTTGATGTCCTTGTCGATCTCCTTCGCGCCGACCGGCACTTCTTTCACGTCGAAGTCGCGCTTGAGCTCGTTCGCGAGCACCCAGGGCTCGGAGCTCTGCCGCGTGAACGGATTGAACTTCTCCCCCAGCACCGGCAGGCCCGCCATGAGGCCGATCTTCGGCCGCTCGGGGTTGCCGACGCGCGCGATGGCGCGGATGAGGTCGTACTCGAGCAGGCGCTCGCGCTGCGGCGACACCGCGGGAATGGCCTGCTTGCGGTCGAGCTGGCTCACCGCGATGCCGAGATAGAACTGCTCGCCGGTGTAGAGCTGCTGCGGCTCGATGCCGTCGAGCTGCGCCGCGTCCTCTTCTTCCGAGTCGGGCTTCGGGTTGTAGCGCTCGACGACGAGGTTCGAGCCCGCCGCCTGCTTGAACTCGCGCACCGTGTCCTCGACGCGCTGCGCGAAGCCGCGCAGCTGCACCGGCACGCTCTCGCTCTGCGAGATGTAGAGCTTCACCTTCACCGGCGACTGCAGCCCGCGCAGGATCTTGCGCGTGCCGGGAGAAAGCGTGTAGAGGTCGCCGTCGGTGAGATCCACCCGCGCCGGGACGCGCGAGACGAGGAAGTTCACCGCCACGAGCACGAGCAGCAGCGCCACGAGACCGACGGCCGAATAGATCAGAGCTTCGTGTTTCTTCAGTTTCATCTCGGACTGCCCTTTACCCTGCTCTGTGTCCGCGGATGATCACGCCGGTGGCGAACAGCGCGAAGCCGATCACGGACAGGAAAAACACCAGGTCGCGCAGGTCGATCACGCCGCGCTGGAAGCCGTCGAAGTGCGTCACCACCGAAAACGCCGCCACCGTATCGACCACCGCCGGGCTCGCCCAGCGCGCGAGCAGGTCGGTGACCGGGTTGAAGCCTGCCAGGATCAGGAACAGGCACAGCACCACGGACAGGATGAAGGCGACGACCTGGTTCCGGGTCATCGCCGAGGTCATGCAGGTGATGGCGAGGTAGGCGCCGGCGAGAAAGAAGCTGCCCAGGTAGCCGGCGACGATCATGCCGTTGTCCGGGCTGCCGAGGACGTTCACCGTGATGACCGCGGGGAAGGTGAGCGCGAGCGCCACGCCGATGAAGATCCACGAGGCGAGGAACTTGGCGACGATCGCCTGCCACGGCGCCACCGGCATCGTGAGCAGGAGCTCGAGCGTCCCCGAGCGGCGCTCCTCGGCCCACAGGCGCATGCCCACCGCGGGCACCAGCACCAGATACAGCCAGGGATGCCAGCCGAAGAACGCGGCCAGGCTCGCCTCGCCGCGCTCGAAGAAGTTGCCGGCCGTGAAGGTGAAGAACCCGGTGAGAAGCAGGAAGATCACGAGGAACACGTAGGCGACCGGCGAGCTGAAGTAGCTCGACAGCTCGCGCTTCACGATGGTCCAGACCACTCTCATGCTCTTACCAAACCAAGAAACAGGGACAGACCACGTTTATTTTCCCGGACCGCCCGCTTGCCCATCGTCGCGGCCCGCGCCGAAAGAAACGTGGTCTGTCCCTGATTTGCCTCTTGCGCTCTCATTTCTTCACCGTGTCGGGCAGGGTGATGCGGCGGAATACCTCGTCGAGCTCGCCGCGCTCGCTGTACATGCCTTCCACCTTCCAGCCGTGGAGGTTCACCATCTCGACCACCTCCTGGGCGAGCTGCGAGGCCCTCGACTTGTCCTTCGGATAGACGCGGAAGGCGCCGTTGAGTTTCTCCACCCGGCCAAGCTCGGACAGGCGCTCGGCGCTCGCGCCGCGCGCCTGCAGCGTCACCGCGCCGGCGAGCTCGGACATCGCGCGCAGCTCCTCGGGGGTGCCGTTGGCGACGATCCTGCCGCGGTCGATGATGATCGCCCGCGTGCACGCGGCGTCGACCTCCTCCAGGATGTGGGTGGAGAACACGATCGCCTTGTTGCGGCCGAGCTCGCGGATGAGGTTGCGCACCTCGTGCTTCTGGTTCGGGTCGAGCCCGTCGGTGGGCTCGTCCATGATCAGCACGTCCGGGTCGTGGATCAGCGCCTGCGCGAGGCAGGTCCGGTGCTTGTAGCCCTTGGACAGGGTATCGATCGACTGGTGGAGCACCGAGTCGAGGAAGCAGCGCTCGATCACGCGGTGCAGGCCCTTCCGGCGGGCGCTCCCGGACAGGCCGCGCAGCTCGGCCGCGAAATTGAGGAAGCCCTCGACCGTCATGTCGGGGTAGGCCGCGGCGTTCTCCGGCAGGTAGCCGATGAGGCGCTTCGCCTCCAGCGGGGATTCGGCGACGTCGAAGCCGCCGACGGCGACGCTTCCCTCGGTCGGCGGCATGAAGCCGGTGATCATCCGCATGGTGGTCGACTTGCCGGCCCCGTTCGGGCCGAGGAAGCCGAGCACCTCGCCGCGCTCGACGGTGAACGAAATTCCGTCGACCGCCCGCTTCGCCCCGAAGGACTTCACGAGGTTGTCGATTCTGATCATCAAACCTGGGTCGTTTTCTAACGGTTCAAGGGGGCGGATTATCGCGCAAAAACGCCGCCGCGCCGGCCGCCGGGGCTTCAGGGCGGGCGATTTTGCGTTACAGTTTTTCCTTCTTACCCATTCCCCCTACGGCCCTCAGGAGAAACGAATGACCGCATTCAGGTACGTGCGAGACGCCGCGCTCGCGACGCTCATCATTGCCGCAAGCGCGTGCTCGATGGCGCAGACCCAAACCCAATCGGGCACGAGCTTCGAGCCCACCGTCGGCCAGGCCGGCAAGGACGTGGTCTGGGTGCCGACGCCGCAGGCGCTCGTCGACAAGATGCTCGACATGGCGAAAGTGCAGCCCAGCGACTACGTGATCGATCTCGGCTCCGGCGACGGCCGCACCGTGATCACCGCGGCGAAGCGCGGCGCGCGCGCGCTCGGCATCGAGTACAACCCCGACATGGTGGAGCTCTCCAAGCGCAACGCCGCGAAGGAGGGCATGACCGGGAAGGCGAACTTCCAGCAGGCCGACCTCTTCAAGAGCGACTTCTCGCAGGCGAGCGTCATCACCATGTTTCTGCTTCCTGACATCAACATTAAGCTTCGTCCGAAGATCCTCGGCCTGAAGCCCGGCACCCGCGTGGTCTCGAACAGCTTCACGATGGGCGACTGGAGCGCCGATGAAACCGCCACGGTCGGCGAGGGCTGCAGCTCCTGGTGCACCGCGTACCTGTGGATCGTGCCGGCCAAAGTGGAGGGGGCGTGGAAGCTTCCGCAGGGCGATCTGGCGCTCAAGCAGGAGTTCCAGAAAGTGTCGGGCACGCTGACTTCCGGGGGCAAGAGCGTGCCGCTGCAGGACGGGAAGCTCCGCGGCAGCGAGATCTCGTTCCGCGCCGGCGGCGTCGACTACAAGGGCACGGTCAACGGCAAGCGCATCGACGGCACCTCGGCGAGCGGCGCCTGGAGCGCGACCCGGGGAGGCTAGTCATGGGACCGGCCAACACCAAGCGCGCTTTGATCGGTTCGGCGGTGGCAGTTCTGTGTTCCCTCGCGCCGGCGGCGCCGCCCGTCTTCGCCCAGTCCTATCCCGCCAAGCCGGTGCGCATCGTCGTGCCGTTTGCGCCGGGCGGCGGCTCGGATTTCATCGCACGCTTCATGGCGCAGCGTCTCACCGACGCGCTGGGCAAGCAGGTGATCGTGGAGAACAAGCCCGGGGCGGGCGGCGTCCTCGGCATCGAGTCGGGGATCAAGTCCGCGCCCGACGGCTACACGCTGACGCTGATCGCCTCGAGCTACACGGTCAATCCGAGCATCTACAAGCTCAACTTCGATCCGGTCGCCGACATCACCCCGATCATCCAGATGTCGCAGGGGCCGCTGCTCATCGTCGCGCGGCCCTCGCTGCCGGTCAAGACGACGAAGGAGCTGATCGCGCTGGCGAAATCCAAGCCGGGGCAGGTCAACTTCGCGTCTTCCGGCCAGGGCAGCGTGATCCATCTTGCGACCGAGCTCTTCGACAGCATGGCCGGGATCAAGATGAATCACATTCCCTACAAAGGCACCGGCCCCGCGCTCACCGACACGATCGGCGGGCAGACCGACGTGTTCTTCAGCAGCACAGCGACCGCAATGCCGCACGTGCAGTCGGGCAAGCTGCGCGCAATTGCCGTGACCACGGCGAAGCGCATCCCCGCGCTGCCCAATGTTCCGACCGTCGCCGAGTCGGGCCTTCCCGGCTACGAGGTCATCCTGTGGCACGGGCTGATCGGTCCCAAGGGCCTGCCGCGCCCGATCGTCGAGCGCATCAACGCAGAAGTGACCAAGGCGCTCAGCCTCAAGCAGACCGCCGACCAGCTCCAGAACGACGGCGTGGCGCCGGCCGGCGGCACGCCGGAGCAGTTCCTCGCCCAGATCAGGAAGGAAATCGAGGTGTGGCGCAAAGTCGCCACCGCCGCCGGCGTCAAAGCCGAGTGAGCCCGCATACAGTCTTTTGACCTGATCGTCATCGGCGCCGGTGCCGCGGGGCTCGCCGCCGCCGCCGCGCTCGTGCGCGAGGGGCGCTCGGTGCTCGTGCTCGAAGCGCGCGAGCGCGTCGGCGGGCGCTGCTGGACGCGCCGCATGCTGGGGCTCGAGATCCCGGTCGAGCTCGGCGCCGAGTTCATCCACGGACAGGCGGCGTCCACGCGCGCTTTCCTCGCCGAAGCCGGCATCGCCGCGGTCGATTCGACGCGCGAGCAGCGCTATCTCGAGCGCGGCCGGCTGCGCCGCATGAACGCCTTCGTGGAGGCGCAACGCGCCGTCGCGCATGCTCCTCCTCTGAAGCGCGACGTCTCATTTGCCGCGCTTCTCGCCCGTACGCGGGTCAACCGCAAGACGAAAACCTTCGCGCGCATGATGGTGCAGGGCTTCGATGCCGCCGATCCGGCGCGCGTCAGCGCCCGCTCGATCCTGGAGGAGTGGGGCGAGGGCGGCTCGCTCGGCGCCTCGCAGCCGCGGCCGCAGGGCGGGTATGGCGCGCTCTTCGATTGGCTTGCGCATTCCGTGGTCGCGCACGGCGCGCGCCTGCGGCTCGACTCGCCCGTGAGAGCGCTGACGTGGAAGCGCGGCGCCGTGACGGTGAAGGGCCCTTCGTTCGAATTCCGGGCGAGGCGCGCCGTCGTGACGCTTCCACTCGGTGTTTTGCAGTCGAATCTCGTGTCGTTCAAGCCCTCTCTCAGTATCAAGTCCGAGGCGCTCGACATGCTCGCCTCCGGACCGGTGATCCGGGTGGCGATGCGCTTTCACACCCCGTTCTGGGAGGCGCGTGCGCCGGAGGTGGCGTTCTTTCACGTCCCGGAAGCGCCGTTCCCGACCTTCTGGACGCCCCTGCCGATGCGCGCGCCGCTCCTGACGGCCTGGGCCGGAGGACCGAAAGCGGCGCGCCTCGCCGGATCGTCGAGGGACGCGCTCGTCGCCGCGGCGCTTCGAACCGTTGGAATGGTTTTCGGACCCGGAAGAAAACTCGCGGGTGAGTTGGGGGCGGCGCTGGTCCAGGACTGGCAGGCCGACCCGTATTCGCGCGGCGGATACAGCTATGTGCGCGTCGGCGGCGAAGGCGCGCGCGAGCGGCTGGCCGAACCGATCGAGGACACGCTTTTCTTCGCGGGCGAGGCGACCGACATCGACGAAGCGGGGACCGTCGCAGGCGCCCTGCGCAGCGGCGAGCGCGCCGCTCGCGAGGTGCTCAAAAAAGGCGTCTAATAGCCGAAGCGGGGAGGAGGCGCTGGTACCGTCTCCCAGGAGGCAGGGCATGAAAAACCTCACCGTCGTGCCAAGTAATGAACGGCACGCGAATTTTCTGGAGTCGCTGGCCACCTTCAGCAAGGGTCATCGCGCCGCGCACTGGTCCGGTCCGTTCGGCGCGTTCCTCGAGTCCGTTTTTCCGAAGAATCCGACCGGGATCGTCCGCTCGAGCCACCAGTACGTCTGGGACATGATCCGCAGCGAGGGCCTGGCCGACGACACGGGGCAGCTGCATTGCCGGGTCTTCGAGGACGAGCTCTACGGCATCGGGGAAACGCTCGAGCGGCTGGTCGACTATTTCAAGGCCGCAGCCGCCGGAAGCGAGGTCGGCAGGCGCCTGCTCCTGCTGCTGGGCCCGCCGTCGGGGGGCAAGTCGAGCCTCGTCATCCTGCTCAAGCGCGGCCTCGAGGAGTACAGCCACACCGAGGCCGGCGCGCTCTACGCGGTGCAGGGCTGCCAGTTGCACGAATCGCCGCTGCACCTGGTGCCCCATACGATGCGTCCGCAGTTCCGCCAGACCTACGGCGTCGAGATCAACGGCGAGCTCTGCCCGCTGTGCGCGACCCGCCTGGCGCGCGAATTCTCGGGCGATTTCATGCAGGTGCCGGTGCAGCGGATCTTCATCTCCGAGGCCGGCCGCGTCGGCGTGGGCACCTACGCGCCGCACGACCCGACCACCGCCGACATCGCCGACCTGGTCGGCTCGGTCGATCTCGCCAAGGTCTCGGAGTTCGGCGACGAGGGCGACCCGCGCGCCTGGTCCTGGAGCGGCGCGGTCTATGCCGCGAGCCGCGGGGTGCTCGAGATGATCGAGATCCTCAAGGTGAAGCGCGAGTTCCTCTATCTCCTGCTCACGCTCACGCAGGAGAAGAACGTCAAGGTGTCGCGCTTCCCGCTCATCTACCTCGACGAGACTATCCTCGCGCACACCAACCTCGCCGAGTTCCGCAAGTTCCTGCAGGAACCGGAGAACGAGGCGCTGCTCGACCGCATGGTGATCATCCAGGTGCCCTATACGCTCTCGTACAAGGAGGAGGCGCGCATCTACAAGAAGCTCACCTCGTCCACCCAGGCGTTCCGCGAGGTGCACCTGGATCCGCACGCGCTGCACGTCGCCGCGGTGTTCGCGATCCTGTCCCGGCTCCAGGACGGCCAGGACAAGGCGCCGGGACTCAGCGCCAGGGCGCGCCTCTACGCCGGCGAGGAAATCGAAGGCGTATCGCGCGGCGAGCTCGAGAAAATGCGCGCCAACGCGCCCGACGAGGGCCTGTCCGGCGTCTCGCCCCGCTTCGTGATCAACGCGCTTTCGAACGCCATCATCCAGTCGAGCACCAAGAGCCTCACCAGCATGCAGGTGCTGATCGCGCTCAAGGACGCGATCGAATCCGATGCGCGCATGGACGCGAAGAGGAAGACGCGCCTGGTCGATTTCCTGGTCACGGTGCGCAAGGAGTTTTACAACCGCTGGGTCAAGGAGGACGTGCACAAGGCCCTGTTCGTGTCCTTCGAGCAGGAGGCGCAGCAGCTGCTCGACAAGTACCTCGACGAAGTCGAGGCGACGCTCGACAACCGCTCCGTCAAGGACCCGATCACCAACGAGGAAAGGAAGCCCGACGAGCGCTTTCTCCGGAACGTCGAGGAGAAGATCAAGGTCTCGGATTCGGGCAAGGGTTCATTCCGCCAGGAAGTGGTGCGGAAGGCGATGGGCGCCTACAAGCGCGGCGAGAAATTCACGCTCGGGAGCCACGCGCTGTTGCACGATGCGCTCGAGCAGTACCTCTTCGAGCAGCGTCGCGACGTGCTGCGCCTGGTGTCCTCGAGCGCACGGCCCGACGAGGAAGCGCGGCAGAAGATCTCGGTGGTCGAGAAGCGACTGGTCGACGAGTACGGCTACGATGCGCCGAGCGCCCGCGAGGCGCTCAACTACGTGACGACTCTCCTAGCGCAGGAATAGCTGCAGCTAAGCCGCCGCGCGCTCGGCGCGCCGGCGCTCATGCTCCTGCAGGTGGCGCTTGCGCAGGCGGATCGACTTGGGCGTGATCTCGACCAGCTCGTCTTCGCCGATGAACTCGACGGCGTACTCGAGCGTGAGCCCGATCGGCGGCGTGAGCAGGATCGCCTCGTCCTTGCCGCTGGCGCGGATGTTGGTGAGCTGCTTGGTGCGGATCGGGTTCACCACGAGATCGTTGTCGCGGCTGTGGATGCCGACGATCATGCCCTCGTACACCGGGTCGCCCGGGTTGACGAACATGCGGCCGCGCTCCTGCAGCTTCCACAGCGCGTAGGCCACTGCCTCGCCGTCGTCCTGTGACACGAGCACGCCGTTGCGGTGCTCCTCGATCTCGGCCTTCACCGGGCCATAGTCGTCGAACACGTGGCTCATGATGCCGGTGCCGCGCGTGAGGGTCATGAACTCGCCCTGGAAGCCGATCAGGCCGCGTGCCGTAATGCGGTAGTCCAGGCGCACGCGCCCCTTGCCGTCGGGCTGCATGTCGACCAGCTCGCCGCGCCGGCGGCCGAGCTCTTCCATCACCGCCCCCTGGTTCGCATCCTCGACGTCGACCGTGAGCACCTCGTACGGCTCCAGGCGCTCTCCGTCGATCTCCTTGTAGATCACGCGCGGGCGCGACACCGCGATCTCGTAGCCTTCGCGGCGCATGTTCTCGAGCAGGATCGTGAGGTGCAGCTCGCCGCGGCCGTGCACGATGAAGGTGTCGGTGTCGCTCGGGTACTCGACGCGCATCGCGACGTTGCTCTTCGTCTCGCGCTCCAGGCGCTCGCGGATCTGGCGGCTGGTGACGTACTTGCCCTCGCGCCCGGCGAGCGGCGAGGCGTTGACCAGAAAGTTCATCGTCAGCGTCGGCTCGTCGACCTTGAGCGCGGGCAGCGGATCCGGGTGGTCGACGTCGCACAGCGTCGCGCCGATGCCGACCTCGTCGATGCCGTTGATCAGCACGATGTCGCCGGCTTCGGCCTCGTCCACGGGCTTGCGCTCCAGGCCCTCGAACATGAGGACCTGATTGACCTTGGCCTTGATGTTGTCCGGCAGAAGCAGCACTTCCTGTGCCGCCTTCAGCCGGCCGCGGCGGATGCGGCCGATGCCGATCTTGCCGACGTAGCTCGAGTAGTCGAGCGAGCAGATCTGCAGCTGCAGAGGCGCGTCGGGATCTTCGTCGCGCACCGGTACATATTTGAGGATGGCGTCGAACAGCGGCGCCATGTCGCCGCTTTCATGGTCGAGCTCTTTCTTGGCGTAGCCGAGCAGGGCGGAGGCATAGACCACCGGGAAGTCGAGCTGGTCCTCGCTCGCGCCAAGCTTGTCGAAGAGGTCGAAGGTCTGGTTCACCACCCACTCCGGCCGCGCGCCCGGGCGGTCCACCTTGTTCACCACCACGATCGGTTTCAGCCCGAGGGCGAGCGCCTTGCGCGTGACGAAGCGGGTCTGCGGCATGGGCCCTTCGACCGCGTCGACCAGCAGCAGCACGCCGTCGACCATCGACAGGACGCGCTCGACCTCGCCCCCGAAGTCGGCGTGCCCCGGGGTGTCGACGATGTTGATGTGCGTGCCGTGGTAGCGGATGGCGCAGTTCTTGGCGAGAATGGTGATGCCGCGCTCGCGCTCGAGGTCGTTCGAGTCCATGACCCGTTCCTGCACGTGCTCGTGCGCGGCGAACGTGCCCGACTGCTGCAGCAGCTTGTCGACCAGCGTGGTCTTGCCGTGGTCGACGTGCGCGATGATGGCGATGTTGCGTCGGGCCGAAGCCATGAATCTGATTCCAGAATGAAAAAGGCCCGGCATTGTACGCGAGTAATTGGTTAAAATCTGGGCGTTTCCCCTCGTTTCCGCCCTCAAACTGCGTAACTTTTTCAACTTATTCCCAATGGACAACGCACTGCTTGCGAAGACCGCGGCCGCCATGGTCGCCAAAGGCAAAGGTATCCTCGCCGCAGACGAGTCGAGCGGCACCTGCGAAAAGCGCTTCAAATCGGTCAACGTCGAGTGCACCGAGGAAAACCGCCGCGCGTACCGCAACCTCCTTTTCAGCACGCCGGGCATCGAGCAGTTCCTCTCCGGCGTGATCCTGTTCGACGAGACCGCGCGCCAGAAGGCGATCGACGGCAGCCCGATTCCCGAATACCTCGCGAGAAAGGGCATCGTGCCGGGCATCAAGGTCGACAAGGGCACGGTCCAGCTTTCGCTCGCGCGTCCGGGCGACCTCGTCACCGAGGGGCTCGACGGCCTGTCCAAGCGCCTCGACGAGTACTTCAAGATGGGCTGCCGCTTCGCGAAGTGGCGCGCCGTGATCACGATCGGGCAGGACATGCCCTCGCCGGCGTGCATCCACGCCAACGCAGAGGTGCTGGCGCGCTACGCCGCGGCCTGCCAGGCGGCCGGCATCGTCCCCATGATCGAGCCGGAGGTGCTCCTCGACGGCAACCACACCGCCGAGCGCTCCGAGGAGGTGCACAAGGCGACATTGCAGGAAACCTATGCGGCCGCCGCACGCTATGGCGTTTCCATTGAACACCTCATTCTGAAAACCAGCATGGTGGTCTCGGGCAAGGACAACGCCCGCCAGGCGGGTGTCGACGAGGTCGCAGAGCGCACCGTGCGCGTGCTGAAGAACGTCGTGCCTGCCAAGCAACCCGGAATCGTGTTCCTCTCCGGCGGCCAGTCCGACGAGGCCGCCACTGCACACCTGAATGCCATGGCCGCGACGCGCGGACTCCCCTGGCCGCTCACTTTCTCCTACTCGCGCGCGCTGCAGAACCCGGCGCTCAAGACCTGGAAAGGGCAGGCCGGCAATGCCGCCGCGGCGCAGAAGGCCTTCCACCACCGCGCGCACATGAACGCGCTCGCGGCGCAGGGCAAGTGGAAGAGCGAGCTCGAAAGACAGGCGGCATGACCCTGTACGAATCGAAGATCAAGAGCCTGCCGCGCCTCGGCAAGGGCAAGGTGCGCGACATCTACGCCGTCGGCAAGGACAAGATGCTGATCGTCACGAGCGACCGGCTTTCCGCGTTCGACGTGGTGCTGTCCGATCCGATCCCCGACAAGGGCCGGGTGCTGAACGAGATGGCCAACTTCTGGTTCGAGCGCCTCGGCCACATCGTGCCGAACCAGCTCACCGGCATCGATCCCGAGTCGGTGGTCGCCGACGACGAGCGCGCGCAGGTGCGCGGCCGCTCGGTTGTGGTGAAGAAGCTGAAACCCCTGCCGATCGAGGCGGTGGTGCGCGGCTACATCATCGGCTCGGGCTGGAAGGACTACCAGCGAAGCGGCAGAATCTGCGGCATCGAGCTGCCGAAAGGGCTGCAGCAGGCGCAGAAGCTTCCCGAGCCGATCTTCACCCCCGCCACCAAGGCCGAGTCCGGCCACGACGAGAACATCAGCTTCGAGCAGGTGGAAAAGCTGATCGGCGGCGAGCTCGCGCGCAAGGTCCGCGAAGTCAGCATCCAGCTCTACAAGGAGGCCTCGGACTACGCCGCCTCCAAGGGCATCATCATCGCCGACACCAAGTTCGAATTCGGCTTGGACGAAAGGAACGAATTGGTCCTGATCGACGAGGTGCTCACCGCGGATTCCTCGCGTTTCTGGCCCAGGGATTCGTACCGCGTCGGGGTCTCGCCGCCCTCCTACGACAAGCAGTTCGTGCGCGACTACCTCGAGACGCTCGACTGGAACAAGGAGCCGCCGGCGCCGAAGCTGCCCGCGGACGTGATCGCGCGCACCTCGGAGAAGTATCGCGAAGCGCTGCAGCGCCTCACCGGAAGGACGCTTTCATGATCGGCATCGTCATGGGGTCGACCTCGGACTGGGAGACCATGAAGGCGGCGGCAAAGATGCTCGAGGAGTTCGGCGTGCCCTACGAGGCCAAGGCGATGTCGGCGCACCGCACCCCGCAAGCCGTGGCCGAGTGGGCGTCCAGTGCGCAGAAGAACGGCATGAAGGCGATCATCGCGGCCGCGGGCGGCGCGGCCCATCTCGCCGGCGTGGTCGCCGCGCACACTACCTTGCCGGTGCTCGGCGTGCCGATGCCCTCGAAGCACCTCCAGGGGCTGGACTCGCTGCTTTCCACGGTGCAGATGCCCAAGGGCATCCCGGTCGCGACCTTCGCCATCGGCGATGCAGGCGCGGCGAACGCCGCGCTCTTCGCAGTTGCACTTCTTTCACTTTCCGACTCCGAGCTGCAAAAGAAGCTTACGGAGTTCCGCCGCAAGCAGACCGCGGCGGTGCTGCAAGCCGCGCCGCTCAGGCTCTAGTCACCCGACCAGGACGTTCGGCGACAGCCCGAGCTGCAGGAGCATGCCGAGCTCGTCGCCGAAGTACCAGCTCTCGGCCCACTTCCCGTCCACAAAGCGCGCCGTGCCGATCTCGGCGACCTCGACCACCTTTCCGGTAGGCGCGATGCCGTACAGGTTGACCGTCTGGGTGCCCGCTACCTTGAAGCGCATCCACACGCCGTTGTTCTCCGCGATGAAGCCGTCGATGCGGTCGCGCCGGTCGGGAAACGCGAGCGTCACCGTGGCGTCGGGCGCCCCGCGCGCGACGCCGTACTCGCGCAGATGGGGAAAGCCGTTGCGCAGCTGCCGATAGCCGGGCGCGCGCAGCTCCTTGGGCGGCGCTGCTCCCTTGGAGCGCGCGACGATCAGACGCTGGCGATCCTCGAGCGTCGCCTGCGGCCCCGCCTCGAGGCGCTTCACGACGGCGTCCGGATCCTCCCCCGTATGGGTGACCGGGGGCACCACCAGCTTGCCGTCGCTGCGCTCCGGAATGCGCGCCCCGAGCTGCTTCAGCAGGGCCGCCTCGTCCGCCATGAACCAGCCCTCGACCATCTTTCCGTCCGCGATGCGCAGGATGGCGATTTCGTGGACGTCGACCGTCTTCCCGGTGGGCGGAATGCCGAAAAGATTGCCGCGGTGCGTCCCCGTGAAGCGCAACAGCATGCCGACCTGGTCGCCTTCCGCGATGACTTCCTCGATCACGTCCACGCGGTCGGGGAACGCGCCGCGCAGGAACGAGCCGGTCCCCGGGAAGCCCTGGCCCTGGGCGTTCGCCGCCAGGTGGTGCAGGCCGCCGCGCAGACGCTTGTAGCCTGGCGCCAGCACTTCCTTCATCGCGGCTTCCTCTTCCGGCGTGCCCTGCGCTTTCTTGAAGCGCAGCGCCACCGCCTTGTTGCGCTCGAGCAGCGCAGCCTGCGCCCGGGCGGGCCGCATCTCATGCCCCGCCAGCGACAATCCCGCTCCCGCGACTGCCGCGCTCTTGAGAAACCTGCGTCGCGTAAACATAGCCTCCCGTCTCAGGCGCGCGAGGCCGGGCCCGCATGACACTGGGTCATTGCGGCTCGACGCCGTCGCGGCCGACGTTGATGCGGCTCGCCTCGAGCGTGCCGTCGGGCTTCTTCGTCGCCGCGAGCACGGTGAACTTCGCCCCGGGCTTCAGATCGGCCTTGCCGCCGATCTCGTAGCGGACGATGGGGACGTTGGGCGGTACGACGATCTTCTTCTCGCCGCCCTTGAACTTGACGGTCATCGTGGAGCCGTCCACGCCAGTCACCGTTGTGCCGGCTGCGGCGCCGTTGGTCATGGTGCCGTTCGGCACGGGCGCGTAAGGCCGGTGGCCTTCGCCGGTACCGCGCATCTGCTCGGGGAAGATGTGCACCTCGAGCGCACGCTGGCTGCCGTCCGGTTGCGGCATCGCGGCGCTACCTAGGAAGGTCCCTTCCTTTACTTCCGCCATCGAGGCCTTCACCACGGCGACGATCATTGCGTTGTCCGTGAGCGTGAGCTGGTGCTGGGCGCCGTCCTTGGATTTCAGGGAAAGCACGTTGCCGTCCGCCTTCTCGATCGTCCCGCGCAGCCGCAGCGGCTGCGGCTGCGCGTCGGCGGCGAGCGGCGCCGCGGCGAGGAAGCCGGCGAGCGCCAGCGCGATTGTCTTGGTCATCGTGTCCTCCGGGAAATGCCGCCACGACGTGACGGCGCTCACAGTATAGGCGGCGCCCGGTCGGTTTCTGGGGCCGTCAGGCCGTCGCTGTCATGAAGCTACCGCCGCGCTCTTGAGAAATCCGCGCCGCGTAAACGTGGCCCCTACTGAGCGCGGAGGCCGAGCCGTAGCGCGAGGCCTTCGTAGAGCTGGTATTGGTCGCGCACGAAAGCTTCAGTTTGCGCCGGCGAGCGGATCGCGGCTATGCCGCCCAGCTTCTCGTTGCGGTCACGCCAGCCCGGATCGCGGGAGAGCTTTGCGAGCACATCGGTCCAGCGCTGCACCACTTCCCTCGGCAGCCGGGTTGGCCCCGCCAGCGCCGACCACGCCGCGAGCTTCTCCATCTCGGGCCAGCCGAGTGCGCGCGCGGTCGGCACTTCGGGCAGCTCCGGCAGGCGCTCCCGCGTCGTCGTCATCAAGGCCCGCAGCGTCCCGGATTTCAAATGCGGCAGGAGCGCGCCGAGATTGCTGCAGGCAAACTGCACCTGGCCGCCCAGCAGCGCGGTGGTGAGCTCACCAGAGCCCTTGTACGCAATGCCGGCGGCGGCGTCCTTGGGGAGCCCGAGGAGCGAGAACAGATACTGCGGCCCGAAGTTCTGTAACGTGCCCGCGCCGACGCTGGCGAAATTGAGCTTGCCGGGGTGCTTCGCGATCTCGTCGGTGAGCTCCTTCATCGACTTCCAGGGCGCGTCGGCCTTGACGGCGCAGACGTAGGGGTTCACCTCGAGCAGCGAGAGCAGGGTGAAATCGCTCCAATGGTACGGAGTCTTCACGTCCGTCGCCGGCAGGATCACCTGCGAGGCGATGCGCGCTAGCAGAAGCGTGTAGCCGTCGGCCGGCGCATTGCGCACCGCCAGCGTGCCGATCGCGCCCGACGCGCCGGGCTGATTCACGACGACGATCGGCTGATTGCCCAGGTATTTCGCCGCGTGGTCGGCGAGATTGCGCGCGGCGAGGTCGGCGTCGCTCGCCGCGGTGAACGGCACGACCAGCGTGATCGGCTTGGCGGGGTATTGCGCATGGAGAGCGCCGGAGGCGCCGAGGAGGGCAAATAAGGCGATGAGTCGAAGGGACATGTGTGATTAGGTCGAAAGGCCGAAGGAAGGACAGTTAAGCAGGAATCTTGCGTTCCGACCATGCCGGCCTAGGTGCTTGACGCCGACCGGCTGGCGGCCCAGCAGATGTTGCAGCGCGGCGGATGTCATTCGTCGGCACGGCCAGGCACCCCGGCGGTACCCGCGCATTGTCGCCGTCCCCGGCGGCCGGGCGGTGCGACCGGGGGGGGGTGTGTCCCGATGCCGAGGCCGATTACCCCCGAAGCCTCGCGTATTTGGCACACAGCGCTGCCGTGGTAGGCTCATCCTGAGGGGCGAAGCTTTGCCACGCTCCCTCGCCGATGCCGGCATTGCAAACAAGAGCTAATAGCCGTCAAGCGCGGGATCGGCGAGCGTACGCTCAGCTAATTAGGGGAGGAAGCAGCGCCTGGCGCGCAGGTTTGCGGACCAGAGCGCTGCTAGCTAGGTGTCGACCGCAGCGTTTTCTGAGATTGCCGTCAGTTGGTACCCACGCGAAACCGAGGCGTCGATCCTTGCGCAACTGTTGCGCCTGTCTCGCCTGACGGTGCTACACGGCGAAGCCGGTGCTGGCAAGACTGCATTGCTAAAGAACGGCGTCTTGCCGCGGCTGCGCCGGCGCGCTAGCGACCGCGATTTGACGGTGGCGCCCGAATCGCCGAAGGAGCTGCCGTTTCCAGATCGCCGGCAGATCCATGCCGCGGCCGAGCGAGCGCCGGAAGTCGCGATCTTTTTCGATGAGTGGAACGAGGCGCCGCTTGCGGCGCTGGAAGCCCGGATGCGAGGCGCGTTGCGTGCCTGCCGCCCACGAACAGCGGAGCCCGCCGCTTCCATGGCAAAGAGTTTGGAAGCGTGGAACAACGAGTTGGGCGTTCGTTTCCTTATCATTTTCGACGCGTTCGACGAGTATCTTGCAGCATCGCGCGACGCGCCGGGCATTCGGCAATTTGGCGCGCAGTTCGCGGAGGTACTCGAGGACGATCGCCTGCCGGCGAACTTTCTGCTGGCATTGCGGGACGAGCGGCCGCTGGTGGAGCGCTTCGAGGGGCGTATCGCTCGCCTAGGCGACACCTCGGTACGCCTTCCCTCCTGGCATCGATTCGTCGGATCACTTCACGAGAATGAGCACCGCGCCGGACCACCTGCCGCGGCAGCGCCTGACCTCGGCGACGCCACAGCGCCGGCGCTGCGGCCGATACCGGATTCCGGACTGCACACCATTACAGGAGTGTCCCGACTCCTCGAGGGCGTATCGCTAGTTCTCGAGGCGGCACCGAAATCCGAATTGCAGACCGTCCGGGCAACGTCTGAAGTTGGGGAGCCCCCATCGCCCGTTCTCGAGGTGATTGCCTTTGACCTTGCCCAGTCTCCGGCGGAGCCGGAATCGAACTCGCGGACTGCCCCAAGAGTTTCTGAGGTCGCCGACCGGGCAACGTCTGAAGTTGGGGAGTCCCCAATACCCGTTCTCGAGGTGATTGCGGAGTCCAACTCGCACAGCGGTTTGCCCGCGCCCCACGGGCTCGGCGCTCAACATTCGCGGGCAAGCAGTGTGCGGCGCCATTGGGGAGTCAAACTGGCATGGCTCGCGCTGCCGCTTATCGGCATTCCGCTATTGCTGATCGTACTGACGCCCAAGCTACCGAGCCAAGTGGTGAACGTACTGACGAACCCCAAGCCACCGAGCCAAGTGGTGACGGTACTGACGAACCCCAAGCCACCGAGCGACGTAACGCGAACACCGGCCGCGACCGAACGATCCACCGCCGCGGCGACCGCGGGCGGCATGTCGGAGATTGCCCGCCTCATGGCACGCGCCAATGCATTGCTGGCCCAGCGCGACATCGCCTCGGCTCGGATCGTCCTGGAGCGGGCGGTCGATCTGGGCAGCGCCAAAGCCGCCTTCGCGCTGGCCGAGACATATGACCCGATCGTTCTCGCTGCCTGGCGCACGTTCGGGACGCTCGGCGATGTAGCGAGAGCCAAACAACTCTACGCCAAGGCACGGGCCGGCGGCGTGCTAGAGGCCCAGGACCGCTTGAATGCGTTGCGTGAGTAGGTTGTTGAGGCTTTCAGCATCATTTTTCGCCGCAATTGATGGGTCCGCTCGACCGGTGCGTGGGGCTGCGGCCGAATTGGCTACTTTGACCCCATAGCGAGGCGCCGGGCGCTTGGGCACTATCGGGTCGGGCGCGTCGCTGCCGACGATGACGGGCTTGCGGCTTATTACGCCGCCGAAGCGACTGTTGATGAGGTCGCGCATGCGCCGAACCGGGAGGGATCGGCGGATCGGATGCGCACTATAGGGATGCATACGGGGGGAGCAACTTAATGAGCACATCATTTATCGCGCGCCCGTTCGGCGCGTTCGCAGTGGCCGCAGCAACGGTGCTGGCCGGGTTGGCAAACGACGTTGCCGCCCAAGGGCAGACCCCGCCGCCGCGCCGCGATGTGCAGCAGCGAGCGCAAATTAACGCCTGGACGGTCGGTCTCGCCGGCGGCCTGCTCGAGGGAGCGCCGCTGCGGCTGGCGACCGAGATGGCGCGCGTCGCCGACGACGGGCCGAACATGCACGTGCTGCCCATCGTCACCCGCGGGCCGGTCGAGAACCTGAACGACCTGCTCTATCTCAAGGGCGTCGACCTGGCGATCATCAATTCCGACGCGATGGACGAGTACAAGATCCGGTCTCCCGAGCTCGTGAAGCGCGTCACCTACCTGCTGAACCTGTTCCCCTCCGAGTTGCACATCCTCGTGCGGCCGGAGATCCAGAGCCTGCAGGACCTGGCGGGCAAGAAGGTCAACTTCAACACGCTCGGCACGGCGGCGGCCTTCTCGGGACCCCTGATCTTCAGCCGGTTGGGCGTCAACATCGAAAAGACCTTCATCCCGCACCCGGTGGCAATGCAGCAGCTGCGCAAGGGCGAGGGCGGGATGGCCGCTGTGGTGTTCATCACCTCCAAGCCGGTGGATGCTTTCCAGCGCGGCCAGTGGGAGCCGGGCTTCAAATTCCTGCCGCTGCCCTATGACGCCAAATTCGAGGACTACTACCTGCCCGCGACGCTCGAGGCCTCCGAGTATCCCAACCTGATCAAGGCCGGCGAGCGCATCTCGACGATCGCCGTGCCGTCCGTGCTGGTCGCCTATAACTGGCCGGCGGATTCCAACCGCTACCAGCGCGTCGCGCGCTTCACCGACCTGCTGTTCTCGCGCATCGAGAAATTGCAGGAGCCCGGCTTCGACCCGAAATGGAAATCGATCAATCTCGGCGCCACGGTTCCGGGCCTGACCCGGTTCCCGGCGGCGCAGGCATGGCTCGACCGCAAGGGGAGCGAAGCGCGCGCGAAACGATGAACCCCACGGTTCTTCCGCTGGCCGCCGCCTTGGCGGCGCTCAGCGCCTCAGCCTTGGCGCAGAGCGACAGCGAGCTCATGCAGAAGCTGAACGCTTGCTCGCAGCTCGAAGGCGGCGCGCGGCGTGACTGCCTCGACAAGTTGGCGCGTGAAATCCCGGCACCCCCCAAATCGTCGCCAGCCGCAAAGCCGCCGGCCGCAAAGCGACCGCAGCCGCCGGCCACACTGCCAGCGCCGGCCAAGGCAACGGTGGCCGACACCTGGTTCGTCACCGAAACCGTTTCACCCCTCGACTACTCGCCGATCGCCATCGCGACCGCCACGGCGGCGGCAGGGGCGGACGGCGCGACCATGTCGTTATCGGTCCAATGCCGCGGCGGCCGCACGGATGTGGTGGTCGCGGGCGCTGCGATCCAGCGCGGGCCGGAAGACGCCGCCGTCACCTACATGGTCAACGCCGGCCCGCCGGTGCCGGTCGCGGTTGGCGTGGCGCCCTCGGGCAAGGGTTTGGCATTCCGGCTCGACACCGTAAGCCTGATCGCGGCGCTGCCCAGTGACGGGGACATGACGGTGCGGGTCGCCGGCCGACAGGGCGGCAGCGTCGAAGGGAAGTTCTCATTGGCCGGCTTGGCAAAGGCTCGGGCGAAGATCGGGGCGACCTGCAAGTGGCCGCAGGCGGCCCGCGCCGCGCAATCGAGGTCGAGCGACCGCTAGTCCACAGTGGCGCCGGAGGCGCGGATGATACGCGCCCATTTCTCGCCCTCGGCGCGGATGTGCGCGGCGAACTCGCCGCGCGTGCCGCCGATCGCGACGAGTCCGTCCGCCACCATGCGCGCCTTCATCTGCGGGGTGCGCATGATGGCGGCGACGCGGGCGTTCAGGAAGTCGAGCACGTCGGGCGGCGTCCCGGCGGGCGCGAGGAGCCCATACCACTGCGCCGACTCGTAGCCCGGCAGCCCCGACTCCGCCACCGTCGGAAGGTCGGGAAAGGCCGCGAGCCGCTCGCGGCTCGTCACGGCGAGCGCGCGCAGTTTCCCCGCCGCGATGTGCGGTCCCGCGCTGATCGCCGGGATGAACATCACCGGCGCGTCGCCCGCGAGGAGGCCGATCATCGCCGGCCCGGAGCCGCGATAGGGCACGTGCACCATCTGCACGCCCGCCATGCTGTTGAAGAGCTCGCCCGCGAGGTGCGGCGTGCTGCCGCTGCCGGCGCCCGCGAAGCCGATCTCGCCAGGCCTCGCCTTCGCCGCTGCGATGAGCTCGCGCACCGAGTGCACCGGCAGCGAAGGGTGCACCGCGAGGATGTTCGGCCCGAGCGCCATGAGGCTGACCGGCTCGAAATCCTTGACCGGGTCGTAGGGCACCTTCTTGTAGAGGCTCGGGTTCGTGACAAGGCCCGCGCCGGTGAAGAGGAGCGTGTGGCCGTCCGGCGCCGCGTGCGCCGCGGCCTCGGTGCCGATATTGCCGTTCGCGCCGCCGCGGTTCTCGATGACGAAAGGCTTGCCGGTGCTCTCGGAGAGCGCCTGCGCGAGGATGCGCCCGGCCGCGTCGACGCCTCCTCCGGCGGGGAAGGGGACGATCATGCGCACCGGGCCCCCGGGATAGGCCGGTTGCGCGGCGGCGCTACCTGCCAACAACAAGACGGCGACAAGGGCGGCGAGTCTGGTCATGGGCTTTCTCGGTGGATCGACTGCCAGATCGCTTGCGGCGTCGCGGGGATCGGCACGTCGCGCACGCCCAATTCTGCCAGCGCGTCGCCGATCGCGTTCGCCACGGCGGCCGGCGCCGGCGTGGTACCGCCTTCGCCGCCGGCCTTGATGCCGAACGGGTTGGTGGGCGAGAGCACCTCGACGATCTCGCAGCGGAACGACGGCAGGTCGGCCGCGCGCGGCAGCGCATAGTCCATGAGCGTGCCCGCGAGGGGCTGGCCGGAATCGTCCATCGCGCAGAGCTCGCCGAGCGCCTGCCCAGCGCCCTGCGCGATTCCGCCGTGCGTCTGGCCGTGCACGATGAGCGGATTGACGCAGCGGCCGACGTCGTCGACCGCCGCGTAGCGCGTGAGCGCGACCGCACCCGTCTGCGGGTCTACCTCGCACTCGCAGACCGCGCAGCCGTTCGGGAACACCGGGTCGTGCATCTCGTGGTCGGCGGTCGCGGCGAGCCCGCCCTGCAGCTCCTTCGGCAGGAGCGCGCGCTCGGCCGCTGAGGCGAGCGCGAGGAAGTCGAGGCTCCGGTCGCCCGCACGAAAACAGCCGTCGCGGAACGTGGCGGGCGCTTCGAGGAGGTACGAGGCGATGCGCTCACCCTTCGCGACGAGCTCTCGCGCGGCGATCGAGAACACGGTCGCGGCGTGACGCATCGAGCGCCCGGAGTGCGAGCCGCCGCCGCCGCTGGCGATGTCGGTATCTCCATAGACGATATCGACGCGGTCGGCGGGGACGGAGAGAAGTTCGCAGACCACCTGGGCGAAGCTCGTCTCGTGTCCCTGCCCGCTGGCCTGCGTGCCGATCACCGCGCGCACGCGCCCTTCCGGCAGCACCGTGACCTGGGCGCGCTCGGTGGGCGAGCCGATCGACGATTCGACGTATGCCGCGACGCCCATGCCGAGGCGTCGTCCTCGCGCAAGCGCCGCCTCGCGCCGCGCGGGAAAGCCGTCCCTGTCGGCAAGGCGCAGCGCGAGGTCGAGATTCGCGGCGTAGGTGCCGCTGTCGTAGACCATGCCGACGGCGTTGCGATAAGGCATGGCCTCGGGCGGCACGAGGTTGCGCCGTCGCAGCTCCACGCGATCGATACCGAGCTCGCGCGCCGCAGTATCGACGAGGCGCTCGAGCGCGAAAGTGATCTCCGGACGGCCCGAGCTGCGGTACGGATTGGTTGGCGCGGTGTTCGTGAACACCGCGCGGCTGCGCAGCGTCGCGGCGGGAATGCGGTACGGGCCGGTGATGAGACCGGAGCCCTTCGAGAGCGGAGAGAGCGACACGCAGCGCGCGCCGACATTGCTGACGTTAGAGGCGCGCAGCGCGAGAAAACGTCCCGCGGCGTCGAGCGCCAGCTCGACCTCGATCAGGAGATCGCGCCCCTGGTAGTCGGAGACGAGCGACTCGGCGCGCGAGGCCCTGAACTTCACCGGGCGAGCGAGCTTGCGCGCCGCCCAGAGCACCAGGCCGTATTCGACATAGGCGCGGTTTCGAGTGCCGAAGTTGCCGCCCACGTCGCCGGTGACCACGCGCAGGCACTCGGGGGGGACGCCGAGCGCGCCGGCGAGGTCGCGCCGATGTCGCAGCGCGCCGCCGCTCGGCACCCAGAGCGTATAACGGTCGTCTTTGTATAGGCCGAGCGCTGCGCGCGGCTCGAGAGGGCAGGCGGTGACGCGCGGGACGTGGAAGTCCATCCCTACGACGTGTGCGGCGGCCGCGAACGCGCGCTCGGTCGCCGCCACGTCGCCGAAGGTCGTGTCGATGAGCATGTTGTCCGGCGCTTCGTCCCAGAGCTTCGGCGCGCCCGGCTCGAGCGCTGCGGCGGCGTGAGTCACGGCGGGCAGCGGCTCGTAGTGCACGTCCACGAGCTCTGCGGCATCGACCGCTTCATCCTGCGTGCGCGCGACCACCATCGCCACCGCCTCGCCGGCATGGCGCGCCTTGTCGACGGGCAGGAGCAAATGCGGACCGTAGAAGAGCGAGCGGCCCGCGGGCGGCCCGAGCTTCATGTCGAACTTCGTCGACGGCATCGGCGAGTGGTCGAGCGGACGCAAGCCGTCTGCGGCGCAGTCGGCGCCGGTGAAGACGCCGAGCACGCCCGGCATCCTCTGCGCCTGCTGGATCGAAATTCGCTCGATGCGCGCGTGCGCGTGGGGCGAGCGCACCATCGCCGCGTACGCCTGGCCCTCGAGCTGCAGATCGTCGGTGAAGCGCCCGGCGCCCGTCAGGAAGCGCGCGTCCTCCGTGCGCGTGAGCGGCTGGCCGATCATTCCGCGCGCGCGCCGGAATCCGTCGCGACCTTTGCTTGCCACGGCACCTTCTGAATTGACGCTGAAAGACCAAAGGCATAATACCGTCGATTCCGCGAATGGGATTCCGCAAGGGGAGGCGTTAGCACCATGAGGACAATCGACATCCATGCGCACATGGTCCCGCGCGGCGTATGGCGGGCCGCCGAGACGAAGCGCGCCTGGTACGGCTATCGCCACGAGCCGGGCGAGGGCCTGGGCACGATGGTCTGCGACGGCAGGCGCACGGCGTTCAACTCACCGAAGATCCGCTTCACCCCCGAAGAGCGGATCAAAGACATGGATGCGCAGCGCGTCGACGTGCAGGTGGTCTCGATCCACACGCCGTTCTTCGGCTATCAGCTCGACGCCGCGCAGGGACGCGCCCTTGCGCGCGAGGTCAACGACGAGATAGCGGAGATGCCGCAGCAGTGGCCCAAACGGTTCGCCGGTCTTGCGACGCTGCCCGTGCACTACGTGAAAGAAGCGATCGACGAGCTCGAGCGCGCGGTCGGCGTGCTTGGCCTCAAGGGCGCGGAGCTCGACACTGCCGTGATGTGGGACGATCCCAAATACCTGCCGCTCTTCAAGGCGGCTGAGGCGATGGGCGCGGTGCTCTTCTTCCACCCGCAGCCGCAGCACAACTTCCTCGTCCAGCGCACGGACAAGTATCGGTTGTTCAATAGCCTCGGCGTCATCATGGACGACGCGATCGCCGTCGCGCTGCTGATCCACGGCGGGGTGCTCGATGCCTGCCCGGAGCTCAAGCTGTGCATCGCCCACGGCGGCGGCCCGGCGTGCTACGCCATGGGCCGCATGGATCGCGCGTGGGAGGAGATGCCAGCCGGGCGCCGTACGATCCCGCAGCCGCCGAGCAAATACCAGCGCCGGCTGTACTACGACACCGTAGTCGGCAGCGAGAAGGCGCTGCGCTTCCTGCTCGACGAGGTCGGAGCCGACCGCGTGGTGCTCGGCAGCGACTGGCCATTCGTGCCCTGGCACCCCTCGCCGGTCAGCTGGGTCCAGGGCTTGAAGAGCCTGACCCAGGAAGAGAAGGACCAGATCCTCTGGCGCAATCTCGAGTCGCTGCTGAAGCTGTAGACGCGAAAGGCTGGTGAGCCCGGCAGATCGACGCGGTGTTGCAAGCCGCGCCGCTCGGGCTCTAGCAGGGAGAGGCTTCCCGCAGGCGTTTGAGCATCTGCGGGAACGGCACACCGGTGGCCGCCGCGGCGACGAGGGCGCGCCTACCAACGCTGAGCTCGCCGAGAAACATGAGCTCCATGGCGACCTCCCAGGGCAGCCCCTGCCGGCTGCCGTCGCGCGAATCCATGATGAGTCGACTGATGTAGGCTTCGCACTCGGGCCGGCCCCAGAGTTGGCACAGCTTGCTCAGCACGTGCGGCAGGCGCTCGAGCCCGCAGGCCTCGGACGGGAGCGCCGGAGAAATTTGCGTGTTCGAAGAAGCCAGTGTGTTCGCAGAAGCCATAAGGTAAGGCTCGTGTCGCAGTTCGATGTGCCACCATGCTGCCGTTATTCGCCGCGGTGGTCTGTGAGTATTTGTCCAACAGAGGGAAGACGCCGGGGCTGATGATTCTTTCGGACTACACCCATAACAACGCATCATGAGTAAGGACGTCGAGCGAGCGGCTCGCATCCTGCGAAGCGGCGGCCTGGTGGCATTTCCGACGGAGACTGTGTACGGATTGGGCGCCGACGCGTCGAGCGCGTCCGCCATGGCGAAGCTCTACGCCGTCAAGCGCCGTCCCGCCGACCACCCCGTGATCGTGCACTTCGCTTCGGCCGACGCGGCGTTCGGCTGGGCGCGCGAAGTCCCGGAGAGCGCTCGCAGGCTCGCGCACGAGTTCTGGCCCGGCCCGCTGACGCTGGTGCTCCGGCGTTCAGAGAAGGCGCAGGACTTCGTCACCGGCGGCCAAGACACGGTCGGTTTGCGCGTTCCGTCGCATCCTGTGGCCCACGAGCTCCTGAAGACATTCAAGCAGGGCGTCGCGGCGCCGTCGGCCAACCGCTTCGGCCGGGTCTCGCCGACCACTGCCGCGCATGTTCGCGCCGACCTCGGAGCCGACGTCGACCTCGTGCTCGAAGGCGGACCGACCGAGGTAGGTATCGAGTCCACCATCGTGGACCTTTCCGGCGCCGCGCCCGCGCTGCTTCGCCCTGGCCGCATCACGCGATTCGACATTGAAAAGGTCCTCGGCTCAGGACTTGCCGAGAAGGACGCTGCTTCGCCGCGTCATTCCGGGGGCCTCGAGCGCCACTACGCGCCGCGCACTCCGGCGCGGCTCGTACCCTCGTACGACCTCGACAAGGAGATCGCGCGCCTCAACGAAAAGGTGGCGGTGCTCGCCTTCTCGCGGCCCGACGAGCGCGTCGACTACTGGCTGCGCATGCCGCGCGATCCGCATGCGTACGCCCAGAAGCTCTACGCCGCGCTGCGCGAGCTCGACTCCGCGGGCTGCGACGAAATCCTGGTCGAGGCGCCCCCCGAGGCGCTGGAATGGACTGCGGTGCGCGATCGCCTGAAGCGCGCCTGCGGCTAGAATGCCTCTGATGAGAACGGCTGCGCTCGTTCTGGTTCTACTCGGGCTGAACGCGTGCTCGAACGCGATCGTCGGGACAAGCTTCAACTCGACAGCTGCTGCGCCAGCGAGTGCTGGAACCGTGACCATAGTAAGCACCGGCGGCGGCGCGGCGGCGGTTGTGGGTGCGCTTGCCTTCGCCGCTTTCATGGATGCCGACTACCGCGGCTCCATGGACATGCGCTCATCGCCTTCCTTTAGCGGCCCTCATGGCGCCTTTTGGGCGAGGCCCGTTCCCGAGCTCGATCCCGGCCGAAAGATCAGCGAGCAGGACTGCACTAAACCCGTGGATCTTTCGCAGGGCAACATCCGCTGTAAGTAGCTGAGCCAGTTTCCTAAGCCTTCACCGGGCCGGGCTTGCCGTCCTCGACGACGTAGGTGGCGAGCGTGCTGCAGCCCGCGTCGCGGCGCTGCACGGTTTCCATGATGCGCAGGTCCGAGGTCCAGCGCTCGCGAGCGAGGTCGACGCGCACGTAGCCGCGGTAGCGGCTCTCGCCGAGAACGATGTGCGGGTTGTCGGGGAGGTACTGGTTCATGCGCTCCTGCGACCAGGCCTGCGAGGTGATCGAGGTGCCGACGAACTCGGAGGCGATCACAGGCGAGGCCGGGTCGTCGAAGTCGAGCTTGAGCTGCGACACGTTGAAGCAGTGCACGTCGCCGCCGATCACCACGGGATTCGCGACGTTCTTGGACTTGAAGGTGGTGAGGAGCCGCTCGCGCGCGGCGGGGTAGCCGTCCCAGCCGTCGGTCCAGGCGCGCCGGCCCGGTCCGGGCATCTGGTCGAACTGCGCCATCGCGGTGGTCTGGACGATGACATTCCAGGCTGCGCGCGATTCGCCGAGCCCGTTCTCGAGCCAGCGCTCCTGCCTGCGTCCGAGCATGGTGCGGCCAGGATTACCTAGACGCGGGCATTTCTCGATATCCACGGTATTGGAGCCGCCGCGGCGGCCCGGGCGCGGGCACGCGTGCCACGAGCGGTACTGGCGGCAATCGACAACGTGGAAGCGCGCGAGCGGACCCCAGTCGAGGTGCGTATAGATCTGCATGTGCGGGCCCTGCGGCTGCATGCGCGGCGGCAGAGGCATGTGCTCGTAGTAGGCACGGTAGGCGGCCTCGCGTCGCAGCAGGAACGATTCGCGGTCCATGCCGTCCTCGGGCCGGTCGTCGGCGTAGTCGTTGTCGACCTCGTGATCGTCCCACGTGAGGATCCACGGGCACGCGGCGTGCGCATCCTGCAGATCCGGATCGCTCCGATAGAGCGCGTGGCGCGCCCGGTAGTCTTCGAGGGAGTACGGTTCAGGACGGTCGTGCTTGCGCACGTGGTCGCGGCCCCAGCTCGACTCGTAGATGTAGTCGCCGAGGAACACGACGAGGTCCGGGTCGTCGGCGACGATGTGGCGGTAGGCGCCGAAATAGCCTTGCTCGTATTGCTGGCAGGACGCGAACGCGAACCGCATTCGGCCGCCGACTTTGCCGGCCGGCGGCGCGGTGCGGGTGCGTCCGATGCGGCTTTGCGCGCTGCCGGCGGTGAAGCGGTACCAGTACCAGCGTTCTGGCTCGAGGCCTTCGACCTCGACATGGACCGAATGCAGCCACTCCGGCTGCGCGAGCGCCTCGCCCGAGCGCACCACGGACTTGAAGCCTTCGTCCGCGGCAAGCTCCCATTTCAGCGCCACCGGCACCGGATCCACGCCGGTGAGGCGTGTCCACAGCACGATCCCCGACGGAGACGGGTAGCCCGAGGCGACCCCGAGCGAGAACGGGTAGGACTGCGCGCGCAGATTCCTGCAGACGGAGAAAGCGCCGAGGGTCTGCAGGAAGCGGCGGCGGGTGAACATGCGACTAGAATACCGGCTTCAGGTCTGGAGCCCGCAATGATCCATTTCGTCGTTCACGAGGAAGGCGATGGCGTCGGCGTCGTCGTGGTCGAAGGCGTGAAGGCCGGCCAGGAGCTCTCCGGCTGGATCATGGAGGACGACAAGGACCTCAAGGTCACGGCGCGGAACGACATCCCGATCGGTCACAAGCTCGCGCTGCGCGACTACCGCGAGGGCGACACCGTGATCAAGTACGGCGTCGACATCGGAAAAGTGGTGCAGCCGATCCGCAAGGGCGAGCATCTGCACGTACATAACGTAAAGACCAAGCGCTGGTAGACATGAACCTCTCTAATTCGACGTTTTTCGGATACAAGCGGGAAAACGGCCGGGTCGGCGTGCGCAACCACGTCATCATCCTTCCTGTCGACGACCTTTCGAACGCCGCGGCGCAGGCGGTCGAATCGAGCATCAAGGGAACGATGGCGCTGCCGCACCCCTATGGCCGGCTGCAGTTCGGCGCCGACCTCGACCTCCACTTCCGCACCCTGATCGGCACGGGATCCAACCCCAACGTCGCGGCGGTGGTGGTCATCGGCATCGAGGACGGCTGGACTTCTCGCGTCGTGGAAGGAATTCAGAAAACCGGAAAACCGGTCGCCGGCTTCGGCATCGAGGGGCACGGCGACCACGAGACCATCCGCCGCGCCTCGCAGAAGGCGAGGGAATTCGTGCAGTGGGCGAGCGAGCTGCGGCGCGAGGAGCGGCCGCTCAAGGAGCTGTGGGTGTCCACGAAGTGCGGCGAGTCGGACACGACTTCGGGCTGCGGCGCCAACCCCACGGTCGGCAACGCCTTCGACAAGCTCTATCCGCACGGGGTCACGCTGGTGTTCGGCGAGACCACCGAGCTCACCGGCGGCGAGCACCTCGTCGCCGCCCGCTGCCGCAACGACGCGGTGCGGAAGCAATTCCAGTTCGTGTTCGATCGCTACCAGGACGTCATCAACCGGCACAAGACGAGCGATCTTTCCGAGTCGCAGCCCACCAAGGGGAACATCGCCGGCGGGCTCACCACGATCGAGGAGAAGGCGCTCGGCAACATCCAGAAGATCGGCCGCAAGTGCATGGTCGACGGCGTGCTCGACAAGGCCGAGACGCCGACGGGGCCGGGCCTGTGGTTCATGGACTCGTCCTCCGCCGCGGCCGAGATGGTGACGCTGTGCGCCGCCTCCGGGTACGCGGTGCACTTCTTCCCGACCGGCCAGGGCAACGTCATCGGCAACCCGATCCTGCCGGTGATCAAGCTGTGCGCCAACCCGCGCACCGTGCGCACGATGTCGGAGCACATCGACGTCGACGTCTCTGGGCTGCTGCGAAAGGAAATGACTCCCGACCAGGCGGGTGACAAGCTGCTCGAGTGTATGTTCCGCACCGCTAACGGCCGGCTTACAGCTGCCGAAGCGCTCGGTCACCGCGAGTTCGTGCTCACCAGATTGTACGAATCGGCTTGAAGGTCTCCGTCTGGAAAGGAGGCGCTGAAGGCGCCTTCCAGGAATTCGAAGTCCCGCGCCTTCCCAGCCAGACCGTCCTCGACGTCGTTACTTACATCCAGCGCGCGCTCGACCCCACGCTCGCGTACCGCTACGCCTGCCGGGTCGGCATGTGCGGTTCCTGCGCGATGACCGTGAACGGCGCGCCGCGCTGGACCTGCCGCACTCACGTGGACAAGGTGGTGCGCGACGAGCGCCTCCAGATCGGCCCGCTGAAGAACCTGCCGGTGATCCGCGACCTCGTCACAGACATGCGCGAGTTCTTCGACAAGTGGGCCCGGGCGAAGGGGCAGTTCGAGGGAGGCAGGAGCAAAAGCGATGACTTTCACGCGGTAAGACCGGATTCGGCGAACCGCCTCCAGGTGGACGCGGCAATCGAATGCATTGGCTGCGGCGTCTGCTACAGCGCCTGCGACGTCGTCGCCTGGAATCCAGACTACTTGGGGCCGGCGGCGCTCAACCGCGCCTGGACCCTGGTGAAGGACGAGCGCGACGGCGCGAAGCTCGAGCGCCTGCGTGCAGTGGCCGGAGACGCCGGCTGCCACAGCTGCCACACGCACATGAGCTGCACCGAGCGCTGCCCGAAGCAACTTTCCCCCACCGCCAGTATCGCCGGTCTGAAGCGCGAGATTCTGAAATCGGTCGTGCGGGGCGAGCTTTGACTACCCGCGCGGAAACACTGTTGTGGATTGCACAGCGCGCGAGCGCGGCGGTGCTCGCGGTCTGCGTCGCGGTGCACCTGGCGACGATCATCTACGCGGTGCAGGGCGGCCTCACCGCCGCCGAGATCCTCGGGCGCACGCGCGGAAACCACGCCTGGCTCGCCTTCTACAGCGTCTTCGTCGTCGCAGTGAGCGTGCACGCGCCGATCGGGCTGCGCGCGATTTTCCTCGAATGGCTGCGCTGGCGCGGCGCCTCGCGCGACATCGTGCTGGCGCTTTTTTCGGCGGCGCTCGCGTGGATGGGAATGCGCGCGGTCTTCTCGGTGTTCATATGAAGAAGGGAGCGTCGTACCGGGTTGCGATCGTCCACCGGGTCTCGGGAATCGCGCTCGCGCTTTTCCTGCCGCTGCACTTCTGGGCGCTGTCAACCGCGCTCGAGCTGGACGCGTTCCTCGCCTGGACGCGCCAGCCTGCGGTGCGGATCGCGGAGTGGGGAATCGTCGTCGCGCTGGCGGCGCATTTCGCTGGAGGGTTGAGGGTACTGGCGCTCGAGTTTCTGCCCTGGCACGAGCGCCAGAAGACGCTGGCCGCGGCCGCCGCCGCCGTCACCGTGGCCGTCGGGCTCGCTCTGGCGCTGGCACTGTAGAATGAATTTCAAAGGAGGATCGCAATGGGGTGGATGAAGCTTGTCGGGGCCGCGCTGCTCGCGCTCGCCTCTACCGGGGCCGCGGCACAGGGTTGGCCGCAGAAGCCGGTCCGCTTCATCGTGCCGTTCCCGCCCGGCGGCGCGACCGACATCTCGGCGCGGCTGCTCGGCGAGAAGCTCACTCAGATCTGGGGCCAGCAGGTGGTGATCGAGAATCGCGGCGGCGCCGGCGGCGGCGTCGGTGCGGCCGAAGCGGCGCGTGCCGCGCCCGACGGCTATACGCTGTTCTTCCCGTCGGGGTCGGTCGTGACGGCGAACCAGCACATCTACAGCAAGCTGAACTACGACCCCGAGCGAGACTTCGTTCCCATCACCAACGTCGTGTCGGGGCCGCAGGTCGTGGCGGTGCCGGCTGCCTCGCCCTACAAGTCGGTCAAGGATCTCGTCGCAGCCCTGCGCGCGAATCCAGGCAAGCTGACTTACGGCCATGCCGGCATCGGCTCGCAGACGCACCTCGCGGCGGAGAACTTCCTCAATGCCGCGAAGGCCGACGCGGTGGCCGTGCCGTACAAGGGAGAAGGGCCGGCGCTCGCCGGCCTGGTAGGCGGCGACATCGCGTTCACCGTCACCAACGTCGCGGCGACGCTGCCGCACATCAGCTCCGGCCGCGTGCGCGCGCTGGGCGTGACCAGCAAGACCGAAGCGCCGCAGCTCCCGGGCGTGCCGCCGGTCGCGCAGACGCTGCCGGGCTTCGAAAACACGGGATGGTTCGGCATCGTCGCGCCCACCGGTACGCCAAAGGAGATCATCGACAAGGTCTACCGCGACACGAAGAAGGCGCTCGAAGCGAGCGACCTGCGGGCGCGCCTCTACGTGCAGGGCCTTGCGCCGGTGGGCAATACCCCCGCCGAGATGGGCAAGGCGATGAAGGAGGAGACGGCGCTCTGGGCGCGTGTCGTCCGGGAGCGCAACATCAAGGTCCAGTGAAAGTCGATCTGAACCAAGTCGAGGAGGCGGCGAAAGAGCTCTACATCCGCGCGCTCAAGCTGCTGCCCCCCGACGTGAAGCAGGGCTTCGACGCGCTCTCGCGGAGCGAGACCGACGCGGGCGCGAAGCGCATGCTCGGCACCATGATCCGCAACATCTCGGTCGCCGAGAACACCGACAACCTCCTCTGCCAGGACACCGGCATCCCGATCTACAACGTGTGGATCGGACGCGGCGTCGAGGTCGACGGGGTCGGGATCAAGGACGCCATCCGGCGCGGCTGCGCCCGCTCGACGCGCGAGTACTCGTTTCGCTCCTCCATCGTGCATCCGACCACGCGGGTGAACGACCACACCTCGACCGGCCGCGGCATCCCGGTGGTCAACATCGATTTCTCCAGCGACGAGAACCTCGTGATCGAGATGATTCCCAAGGGCTCGGGCTCCGAGAACAATTCGTGGCTGCGCATGGCGGTCCCCGCCGAGGGCGTGGACGCCATCAAGAGCTTCGTGGTCGACTGCGTGCTCGAGGCCGGCGGCAAGACCTGTCCGCCCACGATCGTGGGCGTCGGCGTGGGCGGCACGGCCGATCTGTGCGTGCACCTCGCGAAGCTTGCGGCGACGCGCCCGCTCGGCTCGCAATGCGACGACCCGGAGGGCGCGAAGCTGGAGCGGCAGCTGTCGGAGGCCGTGAACCTGCTAGGGGTCGGTCCCCAGGGGCTCGGCGGCGATTCCACCGCCTTTGCGGTGCACGTTGAAACCGCCGCGACCCACATCACCATGAACCCGGTCGCAGTGAACATGCAGTGCCACTCCGCGCGCCGCGCCCGCGCCACGTTCAGCGGGAACGGAATTGAATATGGCTTCTAGGCCGCTCCTGCTTCTCATTTTTCTCCTCGGCCTCGCCGTTCCCGCGTGGGCCGCCGAAGTGGCCGGGGTGAAGATCGACGACAAGGCGCGCGTCGCCGACACCGAGCTTTCGCTGACCGGCGCGGGGCTGCGCAAGCGGGTGTTCTTCCAGGTCTATGCGATCGGCCTGTACGTGCGCAACCCGAAGGCCGACCCGGTTTCCCAGCCGGGGCCAAAGCGCGTGCAGATCCACATGCTGCGCGACGTCGGGGCAGACCAGTTCATCGACGCGCTTGCAGAAGGCATCAAGGAAAACCACAGCGAGGCACAGGCCAAGGCGCTGGAGCCGCGCGTGAAGGAGCTTGGCGCCACCATGGCCGCGATCAAGGAAGCGAGGAAGGGCATGACCATCGCGCTCGACTGGAACGGCAGCGCGACGCAGCTCGTGATCGACGGCAAGCCCGCCGGCCGGCCGATCGAGGGCGAGGACTTCTACCGCGCGCTGCTTCGCATCTGGCTCGGCGACAAGCCGGTGCAGGAAGACCTCAAAAAAGCGCTGCTCGGCGCCTGAGCGGATGTTCATTGGCCACTTCGCCGTCGCCTTTGCAGCAAAGAGAGTGGCGCCGTCTGTGTCCCTCGGGACACTCTTCTTCGCCTGCGAGTGGGTCGATCTTGTCTGGCCGCTCTTCCTCCTCGCCGGGCTCGAGCGCGTCGAGATCAAGCCCGGGATTACGGCGTTCACCCCGCTCGATTTTGTGTCCTACCCGTGGACGCACAGCCTCGCCATGGGCGTGGTCTGGGCGGCGGCTTTCGGCGCGCTGTACTTCTTGCTGAAAAAAAACAAAAGAGCGGCGCTGCTCATCGCGGCGGTCCTGCTGTCGCACTGGTTTCTCGACCTGGTCGCGCATCGCCCGGACTTGCCTCTCGCGCCCGGGAGCGAAACCCGATGGGGCCTCGGCCTGTGGAACTCGATTTCTGCCACGCTCTTCGTCGAGGCTTCGCTCTTCGCTGCGGCGGTTCTTTTCTACGTGTCGCGCACGAGGGCGCTCGACCGCGTTGGGCGCTGGGGATTGTGGGGTCTCCTCGCCTTTCTCCTGGTGGCCTATGTGGGTGCGGCGTTCGGGCCGCCGCCGCCGAGCGTCGCGGCCATTGCGTGGGCCGGGCTGATCGGCGGCGCGGTGACTGGATTTCTCGGCTATTGGATCGACTGCCACAGGACGATGGCGTAATGGCGCATTACGACTTCCCGACGCCGGTGTCGGAGGACGCAGTCCGGAAGCTTCGGGTGAACGACACCGTCACCCTCGGCGGCACGCTGTTCGGCATCCGCGACGCGACCCAGATCCACATGTTCGATCGAGGCCGCAAGACCCGCTTCGACCTCGCCGGACACGCCGTGATCCACACCGCGCCCAACGTGCGCAAGGTGAAGCCCGGCCCCGCCAATCCCGCCGGCTACGAGCCGCTCTGCGTCGGCACCACCACGAGCGACCGCATGGAGCGCTTTACGCGCCCTCTCATGCAGCAATACGGCGTGCGCATCGTCATCGGCAAGGGCGGCCTGAGAGAAGGCTCGCTCGAGGCGCTCCGCGACCTGGGCGGGGTATACCTCGCCATCATCGGCGGCACCGCGGCGCTCGAGACGACCTGGATCGAGGCGATCGAAGACGTCGACCTCGACGACCTCAACCCCGAGTCGCTGTGGAAATTCCGCGTCAAGGGCTTCGGCCCGCTGCTCGTCGCCATGGACAGCCACGGCGAGAGCCTCTACGCCAAAGTGAAGGATGCTGCGCAGCAGCGCCGGGCGGAGGCTTTGCGCCTGCTTGGCGTGAAGCATTCCGATCGGGGCGTACGGTAATATCCGGTTCAAACCATATAGGAGGATTCGATGAAGGTGCTTGTCCGCGTTGTTGCGTTGCTGGCCGCCGCCTTCGCGGCGACGGCGCAGGCGCAGAACCTGTCCATCGCCACCGGCGGCACCGGCGGCGTGTACTACCCGCTCGGCGGCGGAATGGCCGCGGTGCTCTCCAAGTACGTCGACGGCATGCAGGCCACCGCCGAAGTCACCGGCGGATCTGTCGCCAACCTGCAGCTCATCGGCACCGCGAAGCCCTATATCGCGCTCACCATGTCCGACGCAACGCTCGACGCGTACAAGGGCGAGGACAAGTTCAAGGGCAAGCCGGTCCCGGTGCGCACGCTGATGATCCTCTATCCGAACCGCATGCACGTGGTGACCCTCGACGGCACCTCGATCCGCAGGATCGCCGACCTGAAGGGCAAGCGCGTATCGACCGGTTCGGGCGGCAGCGCCACCGAGGTCATGGCCTTCCGTGTCATCGAGGCCGCGGGTCTCAGTTGGGACAAGGACATGCGGCGCGAGCGGCTCGGCGTCGCCGAGTCCGCATCGGCGCTCAAGGACCACAAGATCGACGCCTTTTTCTGGGTCGGCGGCCTGCCGACCGCGGCAGTGACGGACCTCGCGAGCTCGCCCGGCATCCGGATCAGGCTGATCGACCACGCCGATCTCGTGCCAGCCATGAACCGGAAGTACGGCAACCTGTACGTGAAGGACACCATCGGCAAGGATGTCTACAGGGGCATGGAACGGGACAACGAGCAGGCCACGGTGATGAACCTGCTGGTGGCGCACGAGAAGATGGACGACAAGACCGCCTACAACATCGTGAAGACCATCTTCGACAAGCGCGACGAGCTGATCCGCGTGCACAAAGAGGCGGAGAACATCAAGCTCGAGAACCAGAAGAAGGACGCTTCGCCCGTGCCCTGGCATCCCGGGGCGATGAAGTACTTCGCGGAGAAGGGCCTCAAGCTGCAGTAGGCCCACGTGGCCCGAGGAGCCCCGACCAGCGCGCTGGCGGGGCTTTTTAGTTTCGAGGGGGAGTGATGAGCGAGGAAATCACGCGGCTGCATCAGCCGGCCGCTGAAGTGAGCGAGGAAGCGCTCGCCCGCGCCGAGGAGATGATCGAGCGCGAGGAGGGCGTGCAGAACAAGCTCGCCGGAGCGCTCGCCGCGTTCGTTGCGGTCGTCGCGGTGGCGATGTCGCTGTTTCACCTGTACACGGCATACGCGATCGTGCGCCCGGAGCACCTGCGCGCGATCCACGTCGCGTTCGTGCTGTTCCTCACTTTTCTCATTTTCCCGGTGGCGCGGCGCTTCCGGCACCGCGTGATGTGGTGGGACTGGGCGCTTGCCCTGGCGGGCGTCGCCGTCGCGGTCTATCTCATCGCCGGCGGCGACGACTTCTTCGACCGCTCCATCCTGCCGAACGACTGGGACATCGTCTTCGGCGTGACCCTGGTGCTGCTGATCCTCGAGGCCATGCGCCGCACCACCGGGTGGGTGCTGCCGTTCGTTACCGCATGCTTCCTGCTGTATGCGTTCTTCGGCGAGTGGCTTCCGGCGCCCTGGACCCACAAGGACTACGAGATCCCGCGCCTCGTCGGCCACATGTACATGACGCTCGAGGGAATCTACGGCACCGCGATCGCGGTGTCCTCGTCGCTCATCATTCTGTTCACCATCTACGGCGCCTTCCTGCAGCACTCGGGCGCCGGCAAGTTCTTCATCGATTTCTCCTTCTCCGCCATGGGCGGCAAGCCCACCGGCGCGGGGCGCACCGTCACGCTGGCCTCCTTCCTGCTCGGAGGGCCCTCGGGGTCGGGCGTCGCCACGACCGTGACGCTCGGCGCGGTCGCCGCGCCGATGCTGGCGAAGGTCGGCTACAGCAAGGAGGAGGCGGGCGGCCTGCTCGCGGCCGGAGGCCTCGGCGCGATCATCTCGCCGCCGGTGCTCGGTGCCGCGGCCTTCATCATCGCCGAGTTCCTGAAGATCTCGTACCTCGACGTGCTGCTGATGGCCGTCATCCCGACGCTCCTGTACTACCTGACGCTGTTCCTGATGGTCGAGATCGACGTGCGCAAGTTCGGCGTGAAGCAGGCGGTCTTCGAGCAGGTGGAGTCGGCGTGGGCGCTGTCGAAGAAGTACTGGTTCCACTTCCTCTCGCTGGTCTCGATCATCGCGTTCATGCTGCTCAACTTCTCGCCCGAGCTGTCGGTGTTCTGGGCCACCGTGGTCGCCCTGGCCACGAGCCTCCTGCGCCGGGACACGACACTCATCCCCTACGAGATCTTCGAGCGGCGCGTGCCGCTCGTCCAGGGCCTGCTCGACTCGGGCCTGTTGAAGGCGCTGCAGGGCGGCTCGACCGCGGTACTCAACGTCGCCGCGACCTGCGCAGGCGCCGGGATCATCGTCGGCGTGGTGACGCTCACCGGGCTCGGCCTCAAGTTCAGCTCGATCGTGCTCGCCTACGCCGGCGGCTCGCTCCTGCTTACCGCGATCTACACCGCGCTCATCGTCTGGATCGTTGGCCTTGCGGTGCCGGTTACGGCAAGCTACATCATCTGTGCTGTGATCGCGGCTCCGGCGCTCATCGCGCTCAAGGTGCCCGAGTTCGCTGCGCACATGTTCATCTTCTACTACGCAGTGCTGTCCGAAGTCTCGCCGCCGACGGCGCTGTCGCCCTTTGCCGCGGCCGCGATCACCGGCGGCGATCCGTACAAGACGACGCTGCAATGCTGGAAGTACACCACGCCTGCGTTTCTCGTGCCGTTCTTCTTCGTGCTTGACCCCCAGGGCAGCGGGCTGCTTCTCACCGGATCGTTCAAGGCGCTCGCGGACGCCAACTGGGGCTCGATCGCCGTCATCACCTCCATCGCGGTGGTGAGCATCGCGGCGCTGGTCACCGGCTTTCAGGGCTGGCTGTACAGGAATGCCGGACCCGCCGTGCGCCTGCTCCTGATTTCCGCGGGGTTCCTCCTCGTCTACCCCGAGTGGTGGTCGCGCATCGCCGGCTTCTGCCTGATCGCAGTCTCGATGGGGGTGCAGGTGCTAGGCAGGCGCCGTGCGCTCGCTTGAGACCGACATCCTGATCCTCGGCTCGGGCGGCGCGGGCCTCTTTGCCGCGCTGCACGCGCACAAGGCGGCGCCGAACGCAGCGATCAGCGTCGCGGTGAAGGGCCTGCTCGGTAAATGCGGCTGCACGCGAATGGTTCAGGGCGGCTACAACGTCGCGCTGGCGAAGGAGGACTCGGTCGAGCGGCACTTCATGGACACCATCGAGGGCGGCAAGTGGCTGCCCGACCAGGACCTGGCGTGGATGCTGGTGACGCTGGCCGTGGAAAGGATCCACGAGCTGGAGAACGAGCTCGGCTGCTTCTTCGATCGCAACCCCGACGGCACGGTCCACCAGAAGGCGTTCGCCGGCCAGACCTTCGACCGCACCGTGCACAAGGGCGACCTCACCGGGATCGAGATCATCAACCGCCTCGCGGAGCAGGTGTGGGCGCGACGCATCGCCCGGCTCGAGGAGCATCGCGCCGTCGAATTGATCAAATCGCGGGACGGCAGCGCCATGGCGGGCGTGCTTTTCGTGGACATGAGAAGCGGCGAATATGCCTTCGTCCGGGCAAAGGCCGTGCTGCTCGCCACCGGCGGCGGGCCGACGATGTACAAGTACCACACGCCCTCGGGTGACAAGACCTGCGACGGCCTGGCGATGGCGCTGCGCGCGGGGCTGCCGCTGCGCGACATCGAGATGGTGCAGTTCCATCCCACGGGCCTCCTCGCGGGCACGCACACCCGCATGACCGGCACGGTCCTCGAGGAAGGACTGCGCGGCTCCGGCGGCCATCTCCTGAACGGCGCGAAGCAGCGCTTCATGCCGCAGTACGACCGCCTCGCCGAGCGGGCGACGCGGGATGTCGTCTCGCGCTCGATGTTCGAGGAGATTCGGAAAGGCAACACCAGCCCGCACGGCGGCCTCTACATATCCATGGCCCACCTCGGCCCGGAGCGTGTGGCGCGCGAGTTCAAGGGCATGGTCGAGCGCTGCGCCGACTGCGGCTTCGACCTCGCCGGCGGCCTGGTGGAAGTCGTGCCGACCGCCCACTACATGATGGGCGGCGTCGAGTTCCGCGCCGATTGCAGCACGGTCCTGCCGGGGCTCTTCGTCGCCGGCGAGGATTCGGGTGGCGTACACGGAGCCAACCGGCTCGGCGGCAACGGCGTCGCCAACTCGACCGTGTTCGGCGCGGTGGCCGGCGACGTGATGTCCGGCTGGATCCGCAGCCGCGGCTTCGAGAGTCCAGATTCCGCCGCGATCGACGCCGCGGTGGCCGCATGCGAAGCGCCATTCAGGAAAGCCGCGTCGACCAGCCTGGAGCGGATTCGCGAGAGGCTCTACGACGTGATGTGGGAAAAAGTCGGCATCATCCGCGACGGCCCGGGCCTCGAGGACGCGCGGCGTGAGCTGGCGAGCCTCGAAACGGAGCTCGATGCGAGCGGCCTGGGCGACCATAATCGGGCCTTCAACCTGACCTGGCACGACTGGATGAACTTGAAGAGCCTGGTTTCAGTCAGCCGAGCGATCACCGAGGCAGCGATCGCACGCAAGGACTCGCGCGGCGCGCATTTCCGCTCCGAGCATCCGGACTCGGGCGCGCTCGAAGCATCCGCGTTCACCAGCATTTCGTCCAGGGAAGGTGAATTGCAGGTCATCATGAAACCGGTCGCGTTCACGCGCGTGCGCCCAGGCCAGACGCTGCTCAAGCATGTGGCCTGAGGCGATCCACCGCGAGCTCGCCGCGGCGAAGATCCGCGTCGTCGGCTACGTGCCCGATGCCGGGCACAAGCGCCTGATCGAGCTCTGCCAGGCGGACCAGTCGATGCGCGCCGTGGTGCTGAGCACGGAGGAGGAAGGCATCGGACTCGCCGCCGGCGCCTGGCTCGGAGGCGAGCGCAGCGTGCTGCTGATGCAATCGAGCGGCGTGGGCAACGTCATCAACGCGCTCGGCACGATCAAGGAGTGCCGCTTCCCGCTGGTCACGATCGTCACCATGCGCGGCGAGGAGGGCGAGTTCAATCCCTGGCAGGTGCCGATGGGACAGGCGACGCGCCCGGTGCTCGAGGCGATGGGCACCGTGGTCCACCGCCCGGGCAGCGCCGAGGAGATCGCGCCGACGGTCAACGCGGCGCTGCGCCTCGCCTACAACAGCTACGCCTGCGTGGCGGTGCTCATCCCGCAGCGCGTGATCGGCATCAAGAGCTTCCAGGATCAGACCAACCAATGATTCCCCATCCCCATCGAAGGGAGGTCGTCGCCGAGCTCCTGAAGGAGCGGAAAGACCTTCTGGTGATCGCCGGTCTTGGCTCGACCTCCTGGGACATCACTGCCGCCGGCGATTCGCCGCTCAGCTTCCCGCTGTGGGGGGCGATGGGGCAGGCCGCGATGATGGGCCTCGGCCTGGCGCTCGCGCAGCCGCGCCGCCGGGTGCTCGTCGTCACCGGCGATGGCGAGATGCTCATGGGACTCGGATCGCTCGCCACCATCGGCGTGCAGCAGCCGCAGAACCTGAGCATCGTGGTGATCGACAACGAGCGCTACGGCGAGACCGGGATGCAGACTACGCACACCGCTCACGGCGTCGACCTCGACGCTGTAGCGCGGGGTTGCGGTTTCAAACCTTGTCCGAAAGAGCTTTCCTCTCTCAGAAAAGCGATTCACGAGCAGCCGGGCCCCAACTTCGCCGCCGTCAAGGTGCAGGCCGAGAAGATCCCGCTCGTGCTGCCGCCGCGCGAAGGCGCGCTGCTCAAGGCGCGCTTTCGGCGCGCCTTGCTGGGACCCGAAGCAGATTCGGTTTAGCCGACGTGCTTGCGGAAGAACTCCAGGGTCCGCTGACGCGCTTGCTTGGCCGCTGCGGCGTTATACGAGCCGCGGTGGTCGCAGTTGAAGCCGTGGTCGGCTGAATAGATGAAGATCTGGTGCTGCGGATACTTCTCCGCCAGCTTCTTCACGCCGTCGACCGCAATGTGCTGGTCCTTGTCGCCGAAGTGGCCCATGAGCGGCACTTTCGGGGCAAGCCCGGTGTTGTCCAGGATCCCGCCGCCGTAGTAGGGCACCGCCGCGGAGAGGCCGGAGATCTTGTTCGCCGCGAGCCAGGTCACGAACCCGCCCCAGCAGTAGCCGACGATCCCGACCTTGCCGGCACCGGAGGCGGCTTTCACCGCCGCCTCGGCGTCTTTGACCGCCATCTCGTTCGTGACCTTGCCGCGGATCTCGCGCCCCTTCGCGATGTCGTCGGGGGTGTAGCCGAGCTCGACGTTCTTCTGCACGCGGTCGAAAAGCGCGGGCGCGATTGCCAGGTAGCCGTCGGCGGCATAGCCGTCGGCGACCTGCTTGATGTGGCTGTTGACCCCGAAGATCTCCTGGATCACGACGATGCCGCCGCGCGGCTTGCCGGAGGGTTCGGCGCGGTAGGCGGTGAGCTTGTGGCCGTCGGACGCGTTGAGTTCGATCATCTTGCCCATGGGATCTCCTTTTGAAATGAACTTAGAATCATCCCTGTGAAGAAGCAAGCGCAAGAACTGTTTCGACTTGGCTGCACCGCGCTGGAGCGCGCGGGCGCGCACACCGCGATGGCGCAGGCCGCGGCGCGGCACCTGGTGCAGGCCGAAGCGCAGGGCTTGCCCACGCACGGCATGTCGCGCGTCCCCTTCTACTGCTCCATGCTGCGAAACGGCCGCGCCGACGGCGCGGCGCACCCGGGGATGGTGAGCGATCGGGCGGCCGCCTGTCTGATCGACAACCGCGACGGGCTGCCGTACGTGTCGGTGGAATGGGCGGTAGGCGAGGTGATCCAGCGCGCGCGTCGCAACGGCATTGCCTTCGCCGGCATCCGCAACAGCTCGCACGTCGGCGTTCTGGGCATCCACCTGCTCGCCGTCGCAGAGGCCGGTCTCGTCAGCTTCGCTTTCACCAACTCGCCGGCGGCGATCCCGCCCTGGGGCGGCAAGAAGGCGCTTTTCGGTACCAACCCCGTGGCGGCGGCGTTTCCCCGGCGCAATGCCGACCCGATCGTCATCGACCTCGCGCTCACCACGGTGGTTCGCGGACGCATCATGATGGCGATGCGAAAGGGCGAGCGCATCCCGGAAGGCTGGGCGCTCGACCGGCACGGCAAGCCGACCACCGACCCGAAGGAGGCCATCGAGCACGGCAGCCTCTTCCCGATCGGCGGTTCCAAGGGTGCGATGCTCGCGCTGATGTTCGAGCTCATCTGCGCTTCGCTCACCGGCGCCGCCATCGGTCCCGAGGCGGACTCGTTCTTCTCCGAGCAGGGCAACAAGCCGCGCATCGGGCAGGCATTCATTGCCATCGATCCCGGGGCGCTCGCCGGCCTCGACAAATTCGCCGAACGCGTCGAAACCGTCGTCTCGACGATGCTCTCCGACCCCGAGGTGCGCCTGCCCGGCGCCCGGCGCTTCGCTTCCGAGCGCGCCGCGAAGGCCGGAATCGAAGTTCCCGACGACCTGCTCGCGCAGATCGAGAAGTTGTGTTCGACGTAGTCGTCGCGTTTCCCTGGATGAAGGTCGCGGTGAAGACCCGCGACGAGCGCGTGTCGGAGATTCGGTACTTGCCTTCCTCGGTTCCCGCCGTGGAACCGAAAAATCCGCTCGCAGCGCGAGCCGCACTGCAGCTCGAACGCTATCTCGCCGACCCCGACTCCAGCTTCGACCTGCCGTTGCTTATCGAAGGCACGCCGTTCCAGCGGCGGCTCTGGGACGCGTTGTGCGAGATCCCGCGCGGCAGGACGCTCACCTACGGCGCGCTCGCGAAGCGCCTGGAGGCGGAGCCGCGCGCGGTGGGGCAGGCCTGCGGCGACAACCGGCTGCCGATCGTCATTCCCTGCCATCGCGTGGTCGCCGCCGACGGCATCGGCGGCTTCGCGCACTCGACCGGCGGCTATCTGGTCGAGGCGAAGCGCTGGCTGCTCGCGCACGAGCGCGCGGCCGACGCCTTCGAGCTCGAGCCTTGAACCAGGGCGACGCGCGGCTCCTCGACGCGTTCTGCGACGCACTGTGGCTCGAGGACGGGCTGTCGCGGAACACGATCTCCTCCTACCGCGCCGACCTCGAACAGCTCGCGCGGCGAAAGAAGCTGCTGGACGTAGCCGAGGCGGATCTCTTCGGCTTCCTGGCCTCGCGCAAAGGACGCGCCTCGAGCTTGGCGCGGCTCGTGTCGAGCCTGAAGCGTTTCTACCGCTACTGCGTGCGAGAGCGGCGCATCGCCACGGATCCGACCCTGAAGCTCGATCCGCCGAAGCGTGCGCCGCGCTTTCCGGGCACGCTGTCGGAAGTCGACGTCGAGGCGCTGCTCGCGGCACCCGACGTGTCGACCCCGCTCGGCCTGCGCGACCGCGCGATGCTCGAGACGCTCTACGCCACCGGCCTGCGGGTCTCGGAGCTCGTCAAGCTGAAAACCTTCGAGGTGAACCTGGACGCAGGCGTACTGCGCGTCATGGGCAAGGGCTCCAAGGAACGCCTGGTCCCGCTGGGGGAAGAGGCGGTCGAGTGGATCGCGCGCTACGTGAAGGAGCGCAAAGGCGCCGCCGACGCACTTTTCCTCACCTCGCGCCGCGCTGGCATGACGCGCCAGGCGTTCTGGCACCTGATCCGACGCTACGGCGCGCGCGCGATTCCCGGCAAGAAGCTCTCGCCGCACGTGCTGCGCCACGCCTTCGCCACGCACCTCATCAATCACGGTGCGGATCTGCGTGTGGTGCAGCTTCTCCTCGGCCACGCCGACATTTCCACCACGCAGATCTACACGCACGTCGCGCGCGAGCGCCTGAAGGCGCTGCACGCGAGGCATCACCCGCGGGGATGACGCCGGCGACCGCCTTCCTGAAGTCGAAGGGTATCTCCTATACGGAGCATGTCTACGAGTACGTCGAGCACGGCGGCACCACGGTCTCGGCCGGGTCGCTCGGCGTGCCGGAGCACGAAGTGGTGAAGACGCTGGTGATGCAGGACGAGCGGGCGTTGCCGCTGATCGTGCTGATGCACGGCGACCGCAAGGTCTCGACCAAGAACCTCGCGCGCCAGACGGGCCGCAAGTCGATCGAGCCCTGCCGGCCCGAGGTCGCGCAGCGCCACACCGGCTACCAGGTCGGCGGCACCTCGCCTTTCGGCACGCGCAAGCCCTTGCCGGTCTACATGGAGAAGAGCATTGCGGCGCTGCAGGCGATCTACATCAACGGCGGCCGCCGCGGCTTGCTTGTCAGAATCAAAACCCAGGAACTGGTTAGCGTGTTGAAACCCCAGTTCGTCGAGGTCGCGCTCGAAGACTAGGTGCGGCGCCGCTCGACGGTGACGCCGACCAGTCCGACGTCCTTCAGGATGCCCAGCTTGGCGATGGACACCTTCGCCGAAGCCGCGCCGAATTCGTCCAGCAGCAGCCGCGCCACGCGCTCGGCCAGCGTCTCGACCAGGTTCACGTGCTGCGAAGCGATTTCGCGGATGCGCGCGGTGACCTTGTCGTAGTCGATGCAGTCGGCGACCTTGTCGCTCGTGAAGACCGCGGCGTTCGCGATGCCGATCTCGAGATCGAGTCGGATGGTCTGCGGCACGACGCGCTCGCGGCGGTGAAAGCCGATCAGCGTCTGCAGCCGGAAGTCGCGGATGAAGATGTGGTCCACGGGTGCGGGGCATTATAGGCGCGCGGTAGTATGCTTCCGGCATGGCGACGGCGCTCACCGCTCTCGCGGCGTACTGCATCGGCTCGGTCTCGTTCGCCATCGTGGTGAGCCGGCTGATGCGCCTGCCCGATCCGCGCAGCTACGGCTCGAAGAACCCGGGCGCGACCAACGTGCTGCGCACGGGAAAGAAGACGGCCGCGGTGCTTACGCTCGCGGGCGACGCGGGCAAGGGTTGGCTCGCGGTGTGGCTCGCGTGGCAGCTCGGCGGCGACGTTCCAGCCGCGGGCCTGGCGGTATTTCTCGGACACCTCTATCCGGTTTTCCACCGCTTTCAGGGCGGCAAGGGCGTCGCCACCGCGGCGGGCGTGCTCTTCGGCTTCAGCGGCTGGCTGGGTCTTGCAGCGATCGCAACCTGGGTCGTGATCGCGCTCGCCTTTCGCTATTCCTCGCTCGCCTCGCTCGCGGCCGCCGCGGGCGCGCCCTTCTATGCCTGGTTTCTCGGCTTGGAAGAGAGCGTCGTGATCGTCGTGGCGGCGCTTGCGCTGCTTCTTGCGTGGCGCCACCGCGAAAACATCGCGCGCCTCGCCGCGGGCACCGAATCGCAGCTCGGCCGCAAGAAGGCTAGCCCTCCAGATCCCAACGCGGCTTCACGGTGAAGCGCGCTTCGTCGCTCGCTTGCCGCGGCAGTCGCAAGGCGGCAGCGAACGCGATCATCGCGCCGTTGTCGGTGCAGAGCTCCGGGTCCGGATAGAACACCTCGAAGCCGCGCCGGCTGGCCGCGGCATCGAGCGCCGCGCGCAGCTGGCGGTTCGCTCCGACGCCTCCGGCGACCACCAATCGCTCCAATCCCGTGGTTTGCAGCGCCTTGAGGCATTTGGCTACCAGCACCTCGACCACGGCGTCGACGAACGCGCGGGCGAGATCCGCGGGACGCGGCTGCTCGTTCCTCATTGCCGTCGCAACCGCGGTCTTCAGCCCCGAGAAGCTGAACTCCAGATCCTCGCTGTGCAGCATCGGGCGCGGCAGGCTCACGCGTCCAGGAACCCCCGTGTCGGCGAGGCGCGACAGCGCCGGCCCGCCCGGATAGCTGAGGCCGAGAAGCTGCGCGGTCTTGTCGAAGGCTTCGCCCGCGGCGTCGTCCTGCGTCTCGCCGAGCAGGGCGTAGCGGCCGACGCCCTCGACCCGCATGAGCTGGGTGTGGCCGCCGGAAACGAGCAACGCGACAAAGGGAAAGGACGGTGGCCGCTCTGAAAGAAGCGGCGAGAGCAGGTGGCCTTCCAGATGGTGGATGCCCAGGGCCGGGATACGCAGAGCGAGGCCGAGGGCATGAGCGAAGGAGGCGCCCACCAGCAGGGCCCCCGCCAGGCCGGGGCCCGCCGTGTAGCCGACCCCTGTCAAATCTTGAATATTCCGCTTCGCCTGGCCGAGCACCTGCCGCGTCAGCGGGACCAGGCGCCGGATGTGGTCGCGCGAGGCGAGCTCGGGCACCACCCCCCCGTAAGCCTCGTGCATCGCAACCTGGGAATGGACCGCGTGCCCTGCGAGCCGCCCGGCTGCGGCGTCGTAAAGGGCGACGCCGGTTTCGTCACACGAAGTCTCGATCCCGAGGATCAACATGCGGATGATTTTGATACAATTCAGCCCCCTTCAAGGCCGCAGGCGAAGACCGCAGGGTAGATAAGGAGCTGGATGCCGACCGTACGAGTCAAGGAAAACGAGCCGTTCGAAGTGGCGATGCGCCGCTTCAAGCGCACCGTCGAGAAGACGGGCCTCCTCACCGAACTGCGTTCCCGGGAGTACTACGAGAAGCCGACCGCCGAGCGCAAGCGCAAGCTCGCGGCGGCAGTGAAGCGCCATCACAAGCGTCTGCGCAGCCAGATGCTTCCCCAGAAGTTGTACTAAAGATCCTACTTAAGCAGCAAATCACCGAAGACATGAAGTCGGCGATGCGCGCCAAGGACTCGGCGCGCCTGTCGGCCATCCGGCTGATCCTCGCCGCCATCAAGCAGAAGGAGGTCGACGAGCGCGTCGAGCTGTCCGACGCCGACGTCGTGGGCATCCTCGAGAAGATGATCAAGCAGCGGCGCGAATCCATCGCCCAGTTCGAAAAAGCCGCCCGCAACGACCTCGCCGACGCCGAGAAATTCGAGCTCGGTGTGCTTTCCGGCTACCTGCCGCAGCAACTATCTGATTCTCAGGTACAAGAAGAAATCGCAAAGGCCATTTCCGAGACTGGCGCGAGCGGCGTCAAGGACATGGGCAAGGTCATGGCGGCGCTGAAGTCCCGGCTCGCCGGCCGGGCCGACATGGGCAAGGTCTCCGCGCTGGTCAAAGCCCGGCTTTCCGGCTAAAAATCGGGGTCAGACCCCGATTTCATGATTCCGGATTCCTTCAAGCAGGACCTGCTCAATCGGGTCGACATCGTGGACGTGGTCTCGCGCTACGTCCAGCTGAAGAAGGGCGGCGCGAATTACCTCGGGCTGTGCCCCTTCCACGGCGAGAAGACGCCCTCGTTCACGGTCAGCCCGTCCAAGCAGTTCTATCACTGCTTCGGCTGCGGAGCGCACGGCAATGCCATCGGGTTCCAGATGGAGTACGGCGGCATGGGTTACGTCGACGCCGTGAAGGAGCTCGCGGCGTCGGTGGGCATGCAGGTGCCGGAACTGCGGCCGCGCACGCCGGAGGAAGTGGTCCGCCAGGAACGCGAAACCGACCTCTACGGGGTGATGGAAAAGGCTATGGAGTTCTACCGCGGCGAGCTGAAGAAGTCGCCGCGGGCGATCGAGTACCTGAAGGGGCGCGGACTGACGGGAGAGATCGCCGCCCGCTTCCGTATCGGCTTCGCGCCTGATGATTGGCAAGGCCTGAAAGCCGCTTTTCCCAGCTATGAAGACAAGGCTCTGGTGGAATGCGGACTCGTAATCGAGGGCGAGGGCAAGCGCTACGACCGCTTCCGCGACCGCGTCATGTTCCCGATTCTTAGCGCGCGAGGCGCTGTCATCGGATTCGGCGGGCGCGTACTCGGTGAAGGAGAACCGAAGTATCTGAACTCACCGGAAACGTCGCTTTTCCAGAAGGGACAAGAGATCTACGGCCTCGTACAGGCGCGCGAGGCGATCAGGGCGAGCGAGAGGGTGCTCGTCGTTGAGGGCTACATGGATGTCGTTGCGCTAGCCCAGTTTGAAGTCGGCTATGCAGTAGCGACTCTTGGCACGGCAACTACTCCTGTCCATGTGGCAAAACTCTTGCGGCTTGCTGAGGAGATTGTCTTTTGTTTTGACGGAGATGCAGCTGGGCGAAAGGCCGCACGGCGTGCTCTAGAAGTTAGTTTGCCGGTCGCTCCGGATAACAAGCTCATAAAGTTCCTGTTTCTTCCCGAGGGCGAAGACCCGGATACGTATATACGTAGGCACCGGAAAGAGCAGTTCGAGAGGCTCGTTCACTCAGCGGAAACTCTCTCTCAATTCCTTCTTAGCGAACTTCGCTCAGGATTGAATCTCGAAACGGGTGAAGGAAGGTCCCGCTTTGTCTCGGCAGCTCATCCCTATATTCAGAAAATAACCGCGCCCATACTACGAATTCAGCTGATCAATGCAGTTGCTGAAATCGGGAAGGTTTCTCAAGACGATGTGAGAGATCTGCTGAAGGTACCCGAGACGCCGCGATTCAAGCGCCCCGCATCAGCCCGTACGCCGGCGCCGGTCGTCAACAGGACTCACGAGTGGGCCCTCCTGTGCTCGGTTTTGGTCGACTTACCGATGTTCGTGCACATAAATCCAGCATTACTTCGCGATCGCCAACCGGAAGCTCAGGCTCTGTTGGCTATTCGCCAAGTTTGCGAGTCAGCAGCTGAAGACTTGTCATTTCGGGCGCTCATAGAGGGTCTGGAGGGGAACGCATCGTTGGATCTGGTACTCAACGCGAATAGGTTTAGCGAGGAACTCGGGTTCAACCAGGAGGAGGCTAGAGTTGAGATTCAGTGGGCCCTATCGAGGCTCGATGTGATCCGACGGGGAAAAGAGCTTGAATCACTGCGGGTTACGGGCCTGTCTTCGCGGGAGCAGCTGGTCGAGTACCAGGGCAAGCTGAATGAGTACAACCTGCTGAGAGGAGCTGTGCGTGCCGAGGTACCAGTCCACTGATTAGGATCAGTCGGCTAAACCCTTGCGGGTCGAAACTGTCCAACACACGGCGTGGGCATCTCCTAAGTGCTGGCGGGGTTCTTGCAGTCAAGCGGTCCCTAATCACCAACTTGAACCCCTTGAAACTTCTAGCTTTTGCTACAATGTACGGTTTCGCCCAGACGGGCGGAAACGAGTCTTGACATCGGGGGAAGGATGGTTCTGAAGCGCAAAGTGAAGGCGAAAAAGGTTCTGCGGGCGGCGAAGAAAAAATCCAAAGCCGTCAAGAGCCTGAAGACCAAGTCACACAAGGCGCCCGCGGCGAAGAAGCTGCTGCGCGCCAAGGCGCCCGCGCGCGTTCAGAAAGCCCCCACGGCCAAAGCGGCGCCGCACGCAAAGGCGGCCGGTCCGCAGGCGCTCGACAAGCATGGAAAAGGCACAGCAAAAACGCAGATCAAGAGCGCGAAGCAGGCGCTCGAGCTGCTTGAAGCGAAGGTCGCCGAGGTCAAAGGCAAGGGCAAGGGCGTTCGCGGCGGCCGCAAGAGCCGCAAGGATGAGTGGGTTGTCGGCCCGGCGCCCACCCCGGAGGACGCCGAGACCCGCCGCACCCGGCTGAAGAACCTGATCAAGCTCGGCAAGGAGCGCGGCTTCCTCACGTATTCGGAGATCAACGACCATCTGCCCGACGATCTCGTCGACGCGGAGCAGATCGAGGCGATCATCTCCACCTTCGGCGACATGGGGATCCAGGTCTACGACCAGGCGCCCGACCAGGAAACCCTGCTCATCGCCTCCGATGCGCCGCCGGTGGCGCAGCCCGACGACGACGTCGAGGAGCAGGCCGAGGCCGCGCTTTCCACGGTGGACTCGGAGTTCGGCCGCACCACCGACCCGGTGCGCATGTACATGCGCGAGATGGGCTCGGTGGAGCTCCTCACGCGCGAAGGCGAGATCGAGATCGCGAAGCGCATCGAGGAAGGCCTGCGCCACATGATCCACGCGATCAGCGCCTGTCCCACCACGGTGCAGGAGATCCTCGACCTCGCCGACAAGGTGGAGAAGGACGAGCTCCGCATCGACGAGGTGGTCGACGGCCTGGTCGATCCCAACGCCAAGGACGACTTCGATCCCAAGAAGGCCGAGTCCCCTGAAGACGAGGAAGCGCAGATCGAGGAAGAGGAGGGCGAGGACGAAGAAGCGGCGGACGCGGCGCAATCGGCGAGCCTGCTCGCGCTGCGCGGCGAGGCGCTGGAGAAGTTCGTCCGGATCCGGCGCCTGTACGAGAAGATGGCCAAGGCGCTCGAGCACAAGGGCTCCAAGGACAAGGACTTCCTGCGCGCGCGCGACCAGATCTCCAACGAGCTCATGGGCATCCGCTTCACCGCGCGCACCGTCGAGCGCCTCTCCGACAGCGTGAGGAGCCTGGTCGACGAGATCCGGCGCCACGAGCGCGCCATCCACGACATCGCGGTCGACAAGGCGCAGATGCCGCGCCAGCACTTCATCAAGCTGTTCGCGAGCACCGAGGGCTCCAAGCGCTGGCTGGTCTCCGAAGTGAACGCCGAGCATCCCTGGAGCGAAGGCCTGCGCCGCGTCGAGCCCTCGATCCTGGAGCTGCTTTCGAAGATCCAGGCCGTGCAGCAGAAGATCGGGATCTCGGTGCGCGACCTGAAGGAGATCAACAAGCAGATGTCCACGGGGGAAGCGAAGGCGCGCAGGGCGAAACGGGAGATGACCGAGGCCAACCTGCGCCTCGTGATCTCGATCGCGAAGAAGTACACCAACCGCGGCCTGCAGTTCCTCGACCTCATCCAGGAGGGCAACATCGGCCTGATGAAGGCGGTGGACAAGTTCGAATACCGCCGCGGCTACAAGTTCTCGACCTACGCCACCTGGTGGATCCGGCAGGCCATCACGCGCTCGATCGCCGACCAGGCCCGCACCATCCGCATCCCGGTGCACATGATCGAGACCATCAACAAGATGAACCGGATCAGCCGCCAGATCCTGCAGGAGACCGGGCAGGAGCCCGATCCGGCGACGCTGGCGCAGCGCATGGAGATGCCCGAGGAGAAGATCCGCAAGATCCTCAAGATCTCCAAGGAGCCGATCTCGATGGAGACGCCGATCGGCGACGACGACGACTCGCACCTCGGCGATTTCATCGAGGATCAGTCGACGCTCGCGCCTTCGGACGCGGCCACCTTCGCTTCCCTGAGGGACGTGACGAAGGAAGTGCTCGACACGCTCACGCCTCGCGAGGCCAAGGTCCTGCGCATGCGCTTCGGCATCGAGATGTCGACCGATCACACGCTCGAAGAGGTCGGCAAGCAGTTCGACGTCACGCGCGAGCGCATACGCCAGATCGAGGCCAAGGCGCTGCGCAAGCTGCGCCACCCGTCCAGGTCGGAGCGGCTGAAGAGCTTCCTGGACCAGGAAGGCTAAAAAGAAGGGCCGCGAAAGCGGCCCTTCTAGTTTGGGCGCATGCTTCCCAAGGAGACGTTCGATCTAGTCGTGCGGCACACGCCGCTCGTCTCGTTCGACCTCCTCGTGCGCGACGGGCAGGGACGCCTCCTGCTCGGCAGGCGGGCCAACCGCCCCGCCCAAAACACCTGGTTCGTGCCCGGCGGATGCATCGAGAAGGACGAGCGGCTCGCAGCGGCGTTCAGGCGCATCACGCGCATGGAGCTCGGCGTCGAGATCGATCTCTCTACTACGCGCTTCGTCGGATACTTCGAGCACCTCTACCCCGACAACCGCTCGGGCCTGCCCGGCTTCGGCACGCACTACATCGTGCTCGCGCACGAAATCTCGGGTCGCGCGTTCGGGTCACTGCCCCAAGATCAGCACGCGGCTTATCGCTGGGTTTCGGATGCCGAGGCCCTCGCCGACCCCGAGGTGCACGAGAATACGAAGGCTTACTGCAAGACCATGGGCCGGTAGCTCAGCCGGTTAGAGCAGGGGACTCATAATCCCTTGGTCGTTGGTTCGAATCCAACCCGGCCCACCATAGTTGGTTTCCACATTCTGGGAAATCGTCGGGCCGCTTTGCCGGAGTATGTTTTGCGCTCGCAGTCAATACCCGGCAGAACCTGCCATCCGCGCCTGGCCGGCCCGTCGTGGAATGCGGAGCCATGCCAGGTGTTGTCGCTCTCTGATTGACCGCTCGGTACGGGCGAGTGGAGTGAATTGGCCGCCGCGTCAGTTGGCTTGCCGCGCTCCTTCGCGCGCTACCTCAAGACCGTTAGTTCGAACGCACTACGAGTGGGAATGTCCGTTGCTCGCGCACCCATATCTTGTGGTTCCGAAACGCTGGACGCGGCGATAGGGGACCGGTACATTCGAAACACGGGGAGGGAGGGTCGCCTGGGGCGGCCTTAATGGCTCAAACGGGAAATACAAAAACGGCGCAGCACGAGGCCGGCAGCACGCAGGAGCCAGCAACTGACCGCGCGGAGGCGCCGTCGGCCGCTGGCGACGATCCGCTGCGCCGGTTCAGCGCGCTTTCGGGCGACTGGTTCTGGGTCCAGGACGCGCAGCTTCGCCTCACCTACATGTCGAGCCGACTCGGCGAGCAGTCGGGGATCGACCTCGCCCTGTACCTCGGCGCGCGGCGCTGGGACCAGCCCACGCTCAACCTGACGCAATCCGACTGGGACCACCACCGCGCCCAAGTCGAGCGCCACGAGCCGTTCAAGGACTTCGAGATCCAGTGCCTGGCGGACGGCGGCCGGAAGCTCTGGCTGTCGCTGAGCGCCCAGCCGCTGCTCGACGAGGACGGCGGGTTCAGCGGCTACCTCGGGGTGGGGCGCGACGTCACCCAGGAAAAGCGCATCGAGCAGCTGCTGCAACTCGAGCATGCCGTAGCGCGCGCGATGGCCGAGGCCGCCAACGTCGTCGAGGCCGTGCGCTCGGTGCTGCGCGGCATCGGCGAAAGCGAAGGTTGGGACTGCGCCGATTTCTGGCGCGTCGACGAGGCCGCGTCGCTGCTGCGTCCCTTCGAGCGCTGGTCGGCTTCCGGAATGGAAGCGGCCGCGCGCCCGCGCGAGCGCGCCGGCGACGCCACGCTCAAGCCCGGCGCAGGTCTGGCCGGAATGGTGTGGCAGTCGGGCGAGCCGATCTGGATCGCCGACGCTACGCACGACCCGCGCGGCGCCGGTACGCTCAAGCCCGAAGAAAGCGGCCTGCACGCGGCAGTGGTGGTGCCGGTGCGCCACGCCGGGCGCGTGGTCGCGGTGCTCGAGCTCGCGAGCCGCACGGTCCGCGCGCCGGAGCCGCGCTTCATGGAAACGCTCGAGACGATCGCCCACCACCTTGGTCCGCTCCTGCAGCGCGCCTCGGTCGAGCAGGCGCGGCGCGACAGCGACGCGCGCCTGCGCAGCCTCACTCACCTTTCGGCCGACTGGTACTGGGAGCTCGACGCGACTCATTCCTTCACCCGGATCGAGGGCCGCAACGTCGCGGGTGGCAACAAGGAGCTCGCCCGCCGCCTGATCGGCATCCGGCGCTGGGAGAGCGGCCTGGAGATCGAGGGCGGCTGGGACGCGCACCGGGCGATCCTCGACGCCCGCAAGCCGTTCTACGACGTGCTGGTGTGGCGGTCGATGGCGGACGGCCGCGTGCGCCACATGAGCATCAGCGGCGAGCCGGTATTCGGCCCCGACGGCAGCTTCGCCGGCTACCACGGCGTGGGCCGCGACGTAACGGTGCAGAAGCGCGCCGAGAAGATGCTGCGGCTCGAGCACGAGGTGGCCCGATCGCTCGCCGCGGCCGAGGACACCGCCAGCGGGCTCAAGGGCGTGATCCTCGCGCTGTGCGAAGCCGAGGGCTGGAACGCCGGGCGCTACTTCCGCCTCGACAGCATCTCGGGGCAGCTCCATTTTCAGGACGGCTGGTGCGTGAGCGAGCCGTCGCTCGACAATTTCATCGAGCAGTCGCGCCAGGTGTGGCAGTCGGGCAAGGCGGTCTGGTCGGGCGGCCTGCCCGCAGGCGCGTCGCCGCAGCCGCGGCCCATCGGCGCGGGCATCGATTCCGGGCACGGCGTGTTCGCCTTCGGCGTGGTCTCGGGAGGCAAGACGATCGGCGTGCTGGTGTTCTCCGGGCGCAGCGTGAGCGCGCCCGACGAGCGCCTGCAGCAGGCCGCACGCGTCATCGGCAGCCAGGTCGGCCAGTTCCTGCGCCGCAAGCTCGCCGAAGAATCGTTGCGCGAGAGCGAGGCGCGCTTTCGCAGCCTCACCCAGATGTCGAGCGATTTCTTCTGGGAGACCGATCCGCAGCACCGCGTATCCGCCATCGTGCACGGCCCGACGTATCCCACCGCCGAGATCGGCTACGGCGTGGCGGGGCGCACGCTCTGGGACCTCCCCGCCGTCAGTCCCGACGAGACCGGCTGGGCGGCGCACCGGGCGACGCTCGAGAGCCACATCCCGTTCCGCGATTTCGAGTTCGCACGCGCCATGCCCGACGGCATGACGCGCTATTTCTCCCTCTCCGGCGAGCCGCGCCTCGCTGCCGACGGCACGTTCCTCGGCTATCGCGGTGTCGGGCGCGACGTCACCGAGAGCGCGTTGACGCGCGAGCGCATCGCCTCGCTCGCCTACCGGGACCCGCTGACCGGACTCGCCAACCGCACGAGCCTCGGCCCGGCGCTCGAGCAGGCCGTGGAGCGCGCACGCCGCCGCGCGGTCCGGCTCGCCGGCGTGTTCATCGACCTGGACGGCTTCAAGCAGGTGAACGATCTCTACGGCCACGATGCCGGCGACCGTTTCCTCATCGAGATCGCGCGCCGCCTGCGCACCACCGTGCGCGCGAGCGACGTGGTCGCGCGCCTCGGCGGCGACGAGTTCTTCGTCCTGCTGGAAGAAGTGCAGGACGAGGCCGCGGTGGAAAGCGTGATCCGCAAGCTTCTGGGCGAGGCGGTGCGCCCCTACGAGCTGCCGGGAGGCGGCCAGGCGCGCCTCTCCGCCAGCATCGGGGTGAGCCTGTTTCCGGACCACGCGCTCGACGCGGCCTCGCTGGTCAAGCACGCGGATACCGCGATGTATGCCGCCAAGCAGGCGGGCAAGAACGGCTACTGCTTCTTCAGCTCCGATTCGGTCCCAGCGAGCGCAAGTGCGCACGCAGCGGTGCGACCGTCGGGCTCTCCCTCGACGCCCCCGATCCCGCCTTCCCCAGCAGAGACGTAAGCTCGCCCGCGCCGAGCGGGAAGCTGAGGTAGTGCCCCTGCCCGGCGTCGCAGCCGATTTCGAGCAGGTAGTCGAGCTGCTCCTTCGTCTCCACGCCTTCCGCGACCGAAGTGAGCTTGAGCTGCTTCGACAGCGCCACCATGGTGCCGACGAGCGCGGTGTCGGCGCGGTCGGCGCCGATATCGCGCACGAACGACTGGTCGATCTTGAGCTTGTGCACCGGGAAGCGGTGCAGATACGCGAGCGAGGAGTAGCCGGTGCCGAAGTCGTCCACCGAGATGCGCACGCCGAGGGCCGTGAGCTCGTGCAGCGCGCCGATGGTGTGCGCGG
>DATMJC010000092.1:0-49201 GCA_035554435.1 Burkholderiales bacterium
TCGATGGCCCCGACCGGCTGCAGGATGACCGTGTTCGCCTTGTCCGCGAGGTCGCGCACGTCGGTCCACGTCAGGTAGGGAAAGTAGCGCTCCGGCGGAATCCAGCCGTGCATCATGGTGCGCCCATTTCAGTGCAAGTCCGCAAACCGGTTGGCCGCTGCCGGGCGCTGCAGCGCGCGCAGCAGCTGCTCCTTGAGCACGGCCGAATCGCCGTCGACGGCCGCGAGCCAGGGCTCGTTCTCGCGCGCCTGGTGTTCGGCGATCGCCTGCGCCTCTTCCAGCACCGCGGTCTCGTCGATTTTTACGCAGCGCCCTTCGCGCACCACCACGTCGCCCTCGACCAGCACGGTGCGCACGTTGGCGCCATTCTCATACATCACCAGATGCCGGTAGAGGTCACCGCGCGGCCGCCAAGCCTCTCCGCCGACGTCGATCAGCGCGATATCGGCATGCGACCCGACCTCGATCGTGCCTTCGATGCCGAGCGCGGTGGCGCCGCCCTGGGTTGCGAGGCGAAATGCAGCGCGCGGATCAACCCATCCCTTCGGGTCGGTGTCGGCGACGCGCGAAAGCAGCGTCGCGAACTTCGCCTGGTCGAGAACGCTGACCGCCGCGCCGCTTTGGCCGTCGGTGCCCAGCGCCACATTGACGCCGGCGCGCAAGAGGCGCGCCACGGGCAGGATGCCGCTTCCCAGGATGAGATTGCTCACGGGGTTATGCACGACGTTCACGCGCCGCTCGGCAGCGAGCGCGATGTCGTCGGGCGTGCACCAGACGAAATGCGCGAGCGAGCTGCGCTCATTCATCAAGCCGTAGCGGTCCAGGTAGCGTACGAAGCTGCCGCCATACTCCGCGGTTGCCATCAGGTGCTGGGTCTTCGCCTCCAGGAGATGCGTGTGCAGCCCGATGCGGTGCCGCGCCGCGAATTCGCCGGTGAGCTCGAGGAGCTTCGGCGTGCAGCGCTGCGGGCCGTCGACGCCGAGCATCACATCGAGACGCCCTTCCGCGCCACGCCAGCGCGCCACGAGATGCTCCATCAGCTTGAAATATTCCTCGGGCGGCGGGCGCTGCGCCGAACGCAAGCGCCCGCGCACATCCTCCGGGAGGGCCTGCTGGTCGATCGGGAGGGAGTCGATATAGGTACGGTCCTCGTACATCGGCGCCACCGCCGCGCGGATGCCGATGTCGCGGTGGGCCCGGAGCACTCCTTCCACGCCCCGCACCGTCGGCAGCAGTCCGTCCCTGACGTGATCGATATGCGCCGTGATGCCGCGCTTGAGCATCGACATGGCATGGAAAAGCGCACCGATGTAGATCGAGCGCTCGGTGCGCGGCGCGCGCCGCGCGATTGCCCGTATGACGAAAAGATCGAGCGGCTCGCCGGGCACGGCTCCTTGCAGCAGCGCCGACTGCGAATGCGTGTGCGTGTTGACGAGGCCCGGTATGGCGAGCAGGCCGCTCGCGTCGATCGTCTCCACGTCGCCGCGGAAGTGCGGTGCAGCTCCAGGCTTGGTCAGCGCGGCGACCCGTCCGGCTTCGATCCAGATGTCGAGGCGCTCGGAACGGTCTCGTGACGCGTCGCGAAGAACTTCGGCGCCGACGATGTGGTGGCGCTTCATAGCATGCGGTCGGCGCGCGGAGGCAGGAAGACGGGCGTGAAGACTTGGTCCACCTCCGGCAGCTTCTCCAAGCCGAAGGCCATGCCCACGTCCTCGATCTGACGCTGCATGCGGCCACGATTCGGCTCACTCAGCCCGTTAGCGCGCGCATTCGGCGTGGCAATGACCTGGATCAGCGCCTTCAACCGCTGCAGCTCGGCCGCAACGTTGATTGTCGGCTCGCGCTGGCGCACATGGTCAATCGCCTGATCCGGATTGGCGATCGTTTCCTTCAGGCCGTGGTTGTACGCGCGCAGGAAGGCAGCCACCGCCTTCGGATTTTCCTGCATGAATTTTGCATTCACCAGGATCGCGTTGCCGTAGATGTTGACGCCGTAGTCCTTGAAATTGAGGATCACCAGCTCGTCCGCCCTTACGCCCATCGCCTCCATGTTTGCGACCTGGAACAGCGGAAACCCCGAAGCCGCGTCCAATTGGCCGCGCGCGAGCTGGCTGAAGTTGATCCCCGGCTGCATGTTCTGCCACTTGATGCTCCGCAGATCGATGCCCTGCGCCCGGGCGAAGATGGGGAACAGCTTACGGTCCGAGCCAAATGCCGGCCCGCCGATCGCCCTGCCCTCCAGATCCTTGGGCTTAAGGATGTTGTTCTTCTTCAGCGAGAGAATGCCCGCGGGCGTGGCGTCCTGGGTCAGGTACACGGCCACGACGCGGACCGCCGGGTCGGGATTCTTCGACATGTGCTCAATCAAGGCGCTGGTGTCGCCGTAGCCCATGTCGTAGGTCCCGGCGGCGAGGCGCAGCACCGTCCCGGCCGAGCCGACGCCGACGTCGAGCGTGACGCTCACGCCCTCCTTGGCGAAATAGCCCTTGCCCTGGCTCACGAAGAACGGCGTCTGCTGTCCGTCGATCACCCAGTCGAGCGTGAACTTGATGCGCGGCGGGTCCTGTGCGAGCGCGGCACCCGAAAGGACAGAAAGCAGCAGGATGCGGATGAAGAACACGAAGCCCTCCTCGAGCGTTACTTCGCGGGCAGCCGTTCGGCGAGCGGCGGCAGGAAGCTCGCGTTGAAGATCTGCTCGGCAGTGGGTTTGGCCTTGAGCTGCACCGACGAGGCCACGTACTCGATCTGATTCGTCAGCGTCGGCATGTCGACGTGCCCCAGCCCCGTCACTTTCGTACGGGGAGTGAGAATCGCGGGGCGCAGCAGGTCCAGGCGCTCCATCTCAGCCTTGTACTCGGTGAGCGGATCGCGTGCGTTCAGCGCCCTGATCGAGGCGTCGGACTCCGAGAGCATCTCGCGGAAGGCCCGGTTCATGGCACGCACGAAGCCCTGCACCGCCTTCGGGTTCTTCGCGATCAGCTCGTTCGACACCATCAGGCCGTTGCCGTAAACCCGCACGCCGACATCGGAGACCTTCAGCTCGACCACGTCCTCGCGCTTGACGCCGCGCATCTCGAATTCCAGCGGCACGGTGAGGAAACCGCCGCAGGCGAAAGCCTGGCCGCTGATCACCGCGTTGGAGCGCAGGGCGCCGTCGACCGTCACCCACTTGACCGAGTTCGGATCGATCTTCGCAGCGCGGGCGAACACCGGCCACATCTTGCGCGTCACCTCGAAGGGCTGGCCCGTGATCGACTTGCCGGCGAGGTCGGCGATGCTCTTCGCGCCCGACTTCTTGAGCGCGTAGTACGCGAGCGGCGCCTCGTCGTACTGCAGGTACACCATCTGCAGGCGCGTCTGGCCCGGGTTGTTGCCGTAGTACTCGATCAGCGCCGAGGTGTCGCCAAGGCCCATGTCGTAGGCGCCGGTGTGGATGCGCTGGATCGCGGCGGTCGAGCCCGAGCCCGCGTCGACCTGCACGTCGAGCCCCTCCTTCTGGAAGTAGCCGCGCTGCAGGCCTAGCCACATGAATGAGGTCTGGCCCTCGAAGCGCCAGTCGAGCGTCATCTTGATCTTGGTCTGGGCGTGGAGCGTGCCGCAGGCCGCAAGCAGGACTGCCAGGATTGCGAGTTTCAGTCTCACGACATCCCCCGTAGTGACGCAGACGGTGCATAGCCGTAGCTGCGAGTGAACATCTCAGCGGTGTGCTGCGCCGCGGTGCACGGCGGATACTTCGGCGGATTCTGCGCATCCGTGCAGGTCGGCAGGCATTCGATGCGCGAGTCGCCCCGCGGGCTGTAGAAGAACGCGATCGAGTAGCGGTCGCGCGAGCTGCTGTTGTTCTTCACGCGGTGCATGTTCGAGCGGTACAGGCCGTTGGTCCAGCGCTGCATCAGGTCGCCGAGATTGACCACGAAGGTGCCCGGTACCGGCGTCGCCTGGATCCACTCGTCGTTCACGTTGCGCACCTCGAGGCCGCCGAGGCCATCCTGCGCGAGCAGGGTGATACCGCCCCAGTCGGTATGCGCCCCGGCGCCGAGCTGGTTGGCGAGCGCGGCCTGCGGATGCGGCGGGTAGCGCAGCAGCCGCAGCGTCGTGCCGGGCATGTCGTAGAAAGGCTCGAAGTAGTTCGCCGGCAGCTCGAGCGAAGTCGCGAGGACGGCGAGCACGCGGTTGCCGAGCGAGCGCATGGCGGCCTGGTAGTCGAGCGTCTGCTCGCGAAACCCGGGCAGGCCTTGCGGCCACTGGTTGTGCCCAAAACCGCGGATGCGCTTCTGCGCCCAGGGGTGGTCGTCGGGCAGCTCCATCGCGCAGTAGAAGCTTTCCTTGAGGTCGGGCGGCGCCTTTTCGGCGCCCGGATCCTGGCTGTCGAGGATCTGTCCGCCGATCGGCTCGTAGCCGGCGGTCGAAGGCGACTTCTTCATGTGGATCGCAAGCTTCTGCTCGGCAGGCAGCGCATAGAAGCGGCGCGAGCAGCCGAACTGCGCGTCTATCAGCGCTTGCGGCACGCCGTGATTGGCGACGTAGAAGAAGCCGATCTCGCGGCACGCCTTGTGGACTTCCCATGCCGGCTTGCTTCCCGACAGATCCACGACGGGGATGGTCTTGGCCGGCTGGGCTGGGGTGTAGACGATCATGTAAGCGTGCGGAGCAATTTCCCGCCGGCGCGCTGGACCCTTACTTGGACCAATTTGCGCCCGGCTGAACGCTTATACCCCTCGCGTGAAATACTACGGGCCTGATGTCGTTTCTGCAATCCAGAACGAAAAACGCACCGCAGGGCATCGGTAAGCCGATTCCGCGCAAGGAGGACGAGCGCCTGCTGCGGGGACAGGGCTGCTATACCGACGACGTCAACCTGCCGCGACAGGCGTACGCCAGCGTGGTGCGTTCGCCGCATGCGCACGCACGGATCCGGAGCATCGACACGAGCGACGCGCTGGCCATGCCCGGCGTCCTCGCGGTGCTTACCGGAAATGATGCGGCGCGGGACGCGCTGAAGCCGATTCCGTTCCGTCCGGTGTCGCCAAATCCCCACGAGGTCCAGCTCAAGGCAACGTTCCTCGCCCCATACCCGCTCTTGCCGCAGGACCGGGCACGCTTCGTTGGGCAGGCGGTCGCCCTCGTCGTCGCCGAGAATGCCGTGGCCGCCAAAGACGCCGCCGAGCGCGTGGCCGTGGACTACGAGCCGCTTCCCGCGATCACGGCGACTCGCGCGGCGCCCGAAGGGCCGCGCCTGTGGGACTCGCCCAACACTTGCTCGGACACCACTGTCGGCTCTCCGGTGGAAGAGCCATTCAAGCGCGCGGCTCACGTCGTCGCGCTAGAGACGACGATCAATCGCGTCACGGGCGTGCCGATGGAGCCACGGGCGGCGCTCGCGAGCTACGACGCCCAGGCAGGACGCTATACCGTCTACGCCTCGTGCGCCGGCCCGCACCGCGCGCGCGCCGAGATCGCGGGCACGCTCGGCGTGCCCGAGAACGAAGTGCGCGTGGTGACGCGCGAGCTCGGCGGCAACTACGGCACCCGCAACAACCTCTATCCCGAGTTCGCGCTGGCCGCGTGGGCGGCGCGACGCGTGGCCCGGCCGGTGAAGTGGACCTGCGAGCGCACCGAGGCGTTTCTCAGCGACGAGCACGCCCGCGACCTGGTGTCGCGCTCCGAGCTCGCGCTCGACGCACAGGGCAATTTCCTGGCGATGCGCTGCGACCACGTGAGCAACGTCGGCGCGCACGCGGTGTCGTTCATCCCCCTGACCAAGGGCATGGCGATCTCGACCAGCGTGTACCGCTTTCCGGCGGCTTCGATTCGCGGCCGCGCCGTGATGAGCACTACCTCGCCGACCACACCCTATCGCGCCGCCGGCCGGCCCGAGATGATGTTCATCATCGAGCGGCTGATCGACATTGCCGCGCGGCGCCACGGCTTCGACCGCGTCGAGCTCCGCGAGAGAAACCTGATCGGCAAGGAGGAGCTTCCGTACCGCACCAATACCGGCCTGGTCTACGACAGCGGCGACTACCTCGGCGTGCAGTCACGGGCGCTCGAGCTCGCCGACTGGACGGGATTCGAAGGGAGAAGGCGCGAGTCCCGCGCGCGCGGGCGCTGCCGCGGCATAGGCCTGGGGCACTACGTCGAGCTGAACACCGGCGCGCCGCGCGAGCGCGCCGAGGTACGCGTGCTGCCCGAACGGCGCGTCGAGGTGGTGCTCGGCACGCTCTCCGCCGGACAGGGGCACGAGACGAGCTTCGCCCAGCTCGTCGCCGAGTGGCTCGCGGTCGATCTCGGCCAGGTGAAGCTCATCACCGGCGATACCGACCTCACGCCGATCGGCGGCGGCTCGCATTCGGGCCGCTCGATGCGGATGGGCGCCGTGGTGATGGCGCACGCCTGCGACCGCATCATCGAGCGGGGCAAGCAGCGCGCGTCTGATCTTCTGGAGGTGGCAGGTGCGGATATCGAATTCACCGGTGGCAAATTCCATGTGAAAGGAACCGACCGCTCGGTCGGCCTGTTCGAACTCGGCTTGCTCGAGGCGGATTACGACGAAACCACCCCGCTGCCCTCCTACCCCTTCGGCTGCGCGGTGTGCGAGGTGGAAGTCGATCCGGAAACCGGCGTGGTCGAGGTCGTGCGTCATTCGACCGTCGACGACTGCGGGCGGGCGGTGAACCCGCTCATCCTGCACGGCCAGACCCACGGCGGCATCGCCGCCGGCGTCGGCCAGGCGCTATGGGAGGCGTGCCGCTACGATCCCGAAACCGGGCAGCTCCTGTCGGCGAGCTTCATGGACTACGCCATGCCGCGGGCCGACCAGTTGCCGATGTTCGACACCGAGATCAGCGAGATTCCATCGACCACCAACCCTCTCGGGATGCGCGGCGGCGGCGAAGGCGGCACGACCCCTGCGCTCGCGGCGGTCGCCAACGCGGTGGTGGACGCGCTGGCCGAATTCGGCGTCGAGCACCTCGATCTGCCGCTCACCCCGGAGCGCGTCTGGAGGGCGATCAGCGGTCTTTGACGAACGCGAGCGAGTAGGCCTTCTTCCAGTCGAGGTTCACCGGAAGGGCGCCCGCGGCCTGCATCTCCTTGGTGAAGCGCTCCCAGCGCTCGTCGGTCATGATGCCGATCCTGCCGCCGGCGGCATCGCCCGAATCGATCAGGCCAAGGCGCTTCATCTCGCCGTGCGAGAACTCCATCAGGTCGAGCTCCATCTGCGGGTTGTCCTTCTTGATCGCGGCGTGGGCCGCCGCCGGATTCGCCAGGTAGCCCGCCCAGCCTTCGCGCGACGCGCGCACGAAAGCCCGCACGACTTCGGGACGCTCCTTCAGGGTCTTCTCGGTGACGTCGATCGTGGTGGCGTAGTTCGCCCAGCCGTAGTCGGCTAGCAGCAGGCTGTGCAGGTTGAGGCCGACCTTGCGCGCGTTCCATGCGTCGTTGGTCACGAAGCCCTGCTGCGACAGCATCTTGTCGGAGCCCAGGGCCGCGTAGCCAGGCTCGAAGCCGCGGATCTGCTCATCGGTAAAGCCGAACTTGCTCTTCAGCCACGGCCAGTAGTTGGTGCGTGCGATCGCCGGCAGCCGGATCGGCTTGCCCTTGAGATCCTGCAGCTTGTCGTGGCCCACGCCGGCGTGCGTCACCAGCGTCTGCGGATCCTTCTGGAACACCGCGAATACGGTGACGATCGGCACGCCCTGCGCCTGGGCGTTCAGCGTGCGCATCGCGGTCCCCATGATGAAATCGGTCTGGCCCGCGGCAAGGAGCTGGTGCACGTTCACCTGCGGGCCGCCGGGCCGCAGGGTGACGTCGAGCCCGTACTTCTCGAAGATGCCGGTGGCCTTGGCATGGTAGAGGCCGCCGTGCTCGGCCTGCGGGTACCAGTTGAGCGTATAGCTCACCGGGGTGAGCTTCTTCTCCTGCGACGCTGCGGATACCGCCGCGAATCCCAGTGCAATCGAAACGATGGCCGAAAGGATGAGGTTCATCCGCCGCTCCCGATGGTTCCGTTCATGGTAAGCACTATACTTCGGCCAATCAATGAGCGACGCATTCGTCGAAGTCGACAAGGTCGACCTCGCCTATGACGAGGTGAGCGGCAACGCGATCGAGGACGTTTCGCTCTCGATGAAGGAGCGCGAGTTCATCGCGATGGTCGGGCCGAGCGGCTGCGGCAAGTCGACGTTCATGAAGCTCTGCTCCGGGCTGCGGCGGCCGAGCAAGGGGCAGGTGATCGTCGAAGGGCGCGAGGTATCGGGGCCGCTCAAGATCGTCGGCATGGCATTCCAGAACGCGACCCTGCTGCCCTGGCGCACCACGCTCGGCAACGTGCTGCTGCCGCTCGAGATCGTCCAGCCCTACCGCGCCAGCTTCAAGGAGAAAAAGGCCGAATACGCCGAGCGCGCGCGGGCGCTGCTGCGCTCGGTGGGCCTCGATGGCTATGAGAACCGCTTCCCCTGGGAGCTCTCGGGCGGGATGCAGCAGCGCGTCTCGATCTGCCGTGCGCTGGTGCACGAACCCAAACTGCTTCTGCTCGACGAGCCGTTCGCGGCGCTCGACGCGTTCACGCGCGAGGAGCTGTGGTGCATCCTGCGCGACCTGTGGATGCTCAAGCGCTTCACCGTGGTGCTGGTCACGCACGACCTGCGCGAGGCGACCTTCCTCGCCGACACGGTGTACGTCATGAGCAAGCGGCCGGGCAGGATCCTCGCCAGGCGCGACATCGACATTCCGCGCCCGCGCGAGCTCGAGGTGACCTACAGCGACAAGTTCGTCGGCATCGTGCTCGAGCTGCGCGAGCACATCGGCCGAATCAGAAAGGCCTGAGATGGCGGTCAGATCGAGCCTCGAGCGCTGGTCTCCATGGGTGGTGCTCGCGGCGATCATCCTGGTCTGGGAAGTCGTCTGCCGCGCGTTCCACGTCTCGGACTTCATCTTCCCCGCGCCCTCGGGAATCGTGGCATCGCTGCGCCAGTACGCCGGGCCGATCACCGGTCACGCGCTGCAGACGTTCTGGTCCACCATGGCTGGGTTCGTCCTCGGCGTCACCGTGGGCGTGCTGCTCGGCTTCCTGGTCGGCTCGTCGCGCCTGATGTACAACGCGCTCTATCCGCTGATGGTGGGCTTCAACAGCATCCCGAAGTCCGCCTTCGTGCCGATCCTGGTAGTGTGGTTCGGCATCGGCACGGTGCCTGCGATTCTGACTGCCTTCGTCATCTGCTTCTTTCCGATCACGGTCAACGTTGCGACCGGCCTCGCCACCATCGAGCCCGAGCTCGAGGACGTGCTGCGCGCGCTCGGCGCCAATCGCATGGACGTCCTGATCAAGGTCGGCCTGCCGCGGTCGATGCCCTACTTCTTCGCCTCGCTCAAGGTGGCGATCACGCTCGCTTTCGTCGGCTCGGTGGTGTCGGAAACGATCGCCGCCAACGAGGGCATCGGCTATCTCATGATGTCGGCCGGCTCGCAGATGCGCATGCCGCTGGTGTTCGCCGGGCTGACCGTGATCAGCGTCATGGCGATGGCGATGTATGCGGTGTTCGCGTTCCTGGAGCGGCGCATGACCGGCTGGGCGACGCGCGGGATGGATGCGCGTGCCTGACATCGTGGACCTGAGGGGCTTCCTCGAGGCCGCGCGCAAGGCGGGCGAGGTGCACGAGATCCGCCGCGAGGTCGACGCGGTGCGCGAGCTCGGCCGGGTGCTCGCCGCCTGCGAGCGCGCCGGGAAGGCGGCGTACTTCCACTTGGTGAAGGGCTTCGACATTCCCGTGGTGGGCAGCCTGCTCAGCTCGCCAAAGCGCATCGCGTTGGCTCTTGGATGCGAAGTCGCGCAGATCGGCGAGCGCATGGCGGCGGCCACGGAAAAGCCGATCGCGTCCGCCCTTCATTCGGGGAAAGCGCCGTGCCAGGAAGTCGTGGTGAAGAAGCCCGATCTCAGCAAGTGGCCGATTCCGACCCATTCGCCGCTCGACGCCGGCCCCTTCATCACCGCCGGCGTGGTGATCGCCCGCGATCCGGAGAGCGGCCGTCACAACCTCTCCTATAACCGGATGCAGATCTACGGTCCGGACCGTGCCGGCGTCAGCATGAACATATGGCGCCACATCAAGGCGTTCTTCGACAAGATCGAGCCGCAGGGAAAGAACCTGCCGTTCGCCGTGGCGCTCGGCCCGGATCCCGTCGTGATGATGGCAGCGGCGTTTCGCTACGACGGCGACGAGTACGAGGTCGCCGGCAGCTTGCGCGGCGCACCCATCCCGGTGGTAAAGGCGCTCACCTGCGATCTCCTCATCCCTGCTTTCTCGGAAATTATCCTGGAAGGCGAGGTGCTCGCCGGCGAGCGGCAGATGGAAGGCCCGATGGCGGAGTTCACCGGCCACTACTCCGGCGCCGATCCGAAGCACGTGGCGAAGATCACGGCGATCACGCACCGCGCGAAGCCGATCTTCCAGACCATGAACGGCGGCGGCTACGAGCACGTGAGCCTCGGCAACATGATCACGCGCGAGCCGCTGCTCGCGCGCTTCGTGCGCCACATCAGCCCGCGCGTGACCGCGGTGCACCTGCCGCCCTATGCTGCCGGCTTTACCGCCATCGTCGCGCTCAAGAATCCCCAGCCCGGCGAGGCGCGCAACGTCGCCATCGCCGCAATGGCGGCGCACGTCAACTTCAAGACCGTCATCGTGGTCGACAGCGACGTCGACATCTTCGACCCGGCCGACGTGATGTGGGCGCTAGGCACGCGCGTGCGCTGGCACGAGGACGTGATCCCCATCCCCGGCGCGCACGGCAACGAGCTCGATCCCAGCACCGAAGAGCACGGCGTGGCCTCCAAGGCGATCATCGACGCCACGCTGCCGCCGGAGAAGCACAAGCGCTACGTCAAGGTCGCCTACCCGCCGGTCGACCTGGAGCGCTACCTCAAGGGAAACTGAAGGCGGCAACTGAGCTCAGTCCGATGCGCACGCTGATCGAGAACCTCGAGTTCATTCTGACCGTCGACCGGGACGACCGGGTTCTGCGCGATGTCTCGGTCGTGATCGAGGACGACCGAATTGCCGACATCTCTTCTGGTGGAATGGCGCGCGAAGCGTTCGACGCTGTTATCGACGGCAGGCGTTACGGCATGACGCCCGGGTTCATCGACTCGCACGTGCATCTGGGCGAGACGCTGTCGCGCGCGGTGTTTCCGGACCAGCTGCCGACGATGGACTGGGTGTTTAACTGGGCGAAGCCCTTCTACGCCCACACCGACGCGCGCGACGAGGTCGTTGGCTCTACGCTCGCGATGGCCGAGATGCTCAGGTGCGGCACGACCTGCTTCCTCGACATGGGTGCGCACAACGACGTCGCCGGCGTGGTCGGTGCAATCGAAGGCGTCGGCATGCGTGGCATCACCGGGCGCCATGCCGCCGACGTGCGCCCCGCCGTGGCGCCGCAAGGCTGGACCGAGGAGATGATCGCGCATCACTATTTTCCCGATTCCAGGACCGCTTTGCGCGAGCTCGAGCGCGTGGTCAAGGACTTCAATGGGGCCGCGCACGGACGGATCCGAGCCTGGGTAAACATCGAGGGCAAAGAGCCGTCCTCGAGCCTGGAGCTGCACGTCGGAGCGCGTGCGCTCGCGGAAAAGCTCGGCGTCGGCACTGCCTATCACCTCGCAACTTCCAGCGAAGAGGCCAGGGCCTGCGCCGAGAGATTCGAGACCACGCCGGTCAAGCGCGTGGCGCAGAACGGCGGCCTCGGCACCAACCTCGTCATCGCGCACGCCGTCGCCGTGACGCCCGAAGAGATCGAGCTTATGGCGAAGGCCGGGACCAAGGTGGCGTTCTGTCCCGCGGCTTCGATCAAGCTTGGCAAAGGCGCGACGCGGATCGGCAGGTATCCGGAAATGCTCGAGGCCGGCATGCGCGTCGGCGTCGGTACCGACGGCGTTTCAGCGGGCGGCAACCTGAGCCTGATGCGCCAGATGTACCTGGTGGCCGGAATGTTCAAGGATGCGCGCATGGACTCCACGCTGCTCGGCGCCGCCAAGGCCTTGCGCATGGCCACCATCGAGGCGGCCGAGCTCCTCGGCTGGCGGGACGAGATCGGCTCGCTCGAGCCGGGCAAGAAAGCCGACTTCGTCCTCTTCGACCTCGACCACTTCGAGTGGGTGCCCTACGGCGACCCGCTGCAGGCGCTGGTGTACTCCGCGAGCCCGGCGTCGATCGCGCAGACCTGGGTGGACGGCCGCGCGCTCTACCGAGACGGCAAGGTTCAAAAGCTCGACGAGAAAAGCCTGCACGCCGAAGCCCGCGAGCGCGCCTCCGCCCTCGTCAAGCGCGCCGGCCTGTCTCTAAAATAAATGGTGACTGTCACCGTTTTTTAGTACAGTTTCGGCGTGAGTAGAAGCGGTCAGCCGGGCCGCCTCCGATAACGTGAGGTAACTGCGCTCGGTCGGAAATTGCTCACCTTCTTCCGTCCTGACCGGAGCTTCGCATGATCATCGATTTGAGCTGCTATCCGACCCAGGTGGTCGACACCGCCTGGCGGCACGACGGCGATCCTTTCACGGGCGAGCGCCTGCTCAAGATGATGGACGGCCCGTACTACGTGAACGGCAAACCGCGCCGCATCGACAAGGCGTTCATCCAGCCGCCGCAGGGCAACACGTTGCACCACTTCACCAACGACCACCTCGACCATCGCGAGGGCATCCGCGCCTACATGGCCTATACGGTCGAGCTGGTGAAGAAGTATCCCGAGCGCTTCATCGGCTGCTTCGTCTACAACCCGCGCTACGGCATCCAGGAGGGCGTCGAGGAGTTCGAGCGGCACGTAAAGGAATTCGGCTTCAAGATGCTGCAGCTCAACGCCAACATGCACGCGTACCGGCCCGACCGCGCCAAGGACTGGGTGCGCCCGGTGCTGAGGGAGGCCGAGGAGCTCGGGATTCTGGTCAAGCTCCACACCGGCGACGGTCCGTACAGCATCCCCACCGAGTGGGTGCCGCTCATCAAGGAGTTCCCGAAGGTCGATTTCATCATGGCTCACTTCGGCGTGCAGACCGGCGGGGTGTATTGCTTCGAGCCCTTCCAGTGGGCGATGGAGCTACCGAACGTCTACTGCGAGTCGGGATGGTGCCTGCAGTCGCGTATCGTCGAATTCGCGAAAGACCTGCCGAAGCACAAGATTCTCTTCGGCTCGGACACGCCGCCGAACGAGCCGGGCATGTGGATTCGCCTCCTCGAAGTGCTGTGCATGGAACCCCCGCAGGGAATGAACCTCGACGAGGAAACGCTCGAGGATTACCTGGGCAACAACACTGCCCGCATGATCGGCCTGAAAACATGATTATCGACACGCATCTGCATCCGACGAATCTCGTCGACGAGGCCTGGCGCCACACGGGAACGCCGTTCAACGGCGAGCGCATGCTGAAGCTGATGGACGGCCCATACATGATCAACGGCAAGCCGCGCCGCATCGACATGGGCTTCATCCAGCCGCCGCCGGGCAACACCGTGCATCGCATCGGCGGCCGCACCGGGCGCCAGGGCATCCGCGATTACATGGCTTATTGCGCCGAGCTGACGCAGAGGTATCCCGACCGCTTCATCGGCAATTTCAACTTCAACCCGCGCTTCGGACCCGAGGAAGGCGCGCTCGAGCTCGAGTTCCACGTCAAGGAGTACGGCTTCAAGATGCTCAAGCTGCACTCCAACATGCACAACTACCGCCCCGACCGCGCGCTCGACTGGCTGCGCCCGGCGATGAAGATGTGCGCCAAGTACAACGTGGTGGTGCTGATCCACACCGGCGACGGCCCTTACAGCATCCCGACCCAGTTCTACCCGGTGATCCGCGAGTTCCCGATGGTGAACTTCATCATCGGGCACTTCGGCATCCAGACCGGCGGCAACTATTCGTTCGAGGCGTTCTGGATGGCGATGGACACGAAGAACGTGGTTTGCGAGTCCGGCTGGACCTTCCAGTCGCGCATCGTCGAGTTCGCCAACGAGCTGCCGCGCCACAAGATCGTCTTCGGCACCGATTCGCCGCCGAACGAGCCGGGCATGTGGCTGCGCGAGCTCGAGGTGCTGTGCGGTCCGCCGCCGCAAGGCATGAACCTCGACGAGGACGGGCTCGAGGACTACATGGGCAACAACATTGCGCGCCTGTGCGGCATCAGGACCTCGCCGCCGCCACGGAACATGGACGACGCCAAGGCGCGCCTCAAGGACAGCTACGCCGGCGTGAAGTGAGCCAGGATTTCCACGCGTTCCTGGAAGACTACCTCCGCCGTTATCCGGAGGACGTAGTCCAGGTCGCGCAAGAGGTCTCGCCGGATCAGGACGTGACCGCGGTCCTGTCGACGCTCGCGGCGCAGGGACGCGATCCGATGCTCGTCTTCGAGCGCGTCGGCGGCACGAAGGTCGTAACCGGCATCTTCACGTCGCGCAAACGCATCGCGCGCCTGCTGGGAACTACCCAGGAGAATTTGCACCGGGTTTATCAGGAAAGAGCACGAGGAGCGGTCGACCCGAAGCTCGTTTCCGCCGGACCGATCCTCGATTCGGTGGAGGAGAAGGTCGACCTGACGAAGCTGCCGCTGCTGCGCCACTTCGAGACCGACAGGGCGCCCTATATCACCAACGGCGTCGTGGTGTGCGAGGGATCCACGCCCTTCAGCGGAAACCTGAGCTATCACCGCGCGATGCTGCATTCGAAGAGCGAGCTCGCCACGAGCCTGCATTCGCGCGGGCATCTCTGGCGCCTGCTGGAGCTCGCGAAGGAGCGCAAGAAGCCGCTGCCGGTGGCGATGGTGATCGGCGCGCATCCGCTCTTCATGATGGCGGCCTCGGCCAGGGTGGGCTTCGGCGCTGACGAGCGACGCATTGCAGGAGGCCTTTTTGGTTCTCCCCTTGAGGTAATCAAGACCCCGAGACACGAGATCGCGGTTCCCGCGTCTGCCGAGTTTGTGCTGGAAGGCGTGATCGATCCCGACGCCAAGGTCGACGAGGGCCCGTTCGGCGAGTTCACCGGCTATTCCTCGAGCCGCACGACCAACAATCTCTTCCGGGTCGAGACGCTGATGCGGCGGAAGGATGCGATCCTGGTCGACGTCGCGGGCGGCAACGCCGCCGAGCACCTGAACCTCTCTCGCGTGCCGCGCGAATCGGAGATGGCCGAGAAGCTGATGGAGCGCTTCCCGAGCGTCACCGCGCTCCACTATCCGAACTCGGGCGTGCACTTCCACGCCTATGTCGCGCTGCGCGCGCGCCGCGAGGGCGAGGCGCGGCAAGTGATGCTTGGGCTGCTCGGCTGGGATCCCTATCTCAAGACCGTGATCGCGGTCGACGATGACATCGACCTCACCGACGACTCGCAGGTGATGTGGGCGCTCGCGACGCATTTCCAGCCGCACCGCGACGTCGTGATCGTCGGCGGCCTTCCGGGAAACGCGCTCGATCCGTCCGCGTCGAGCGTCGGCACCACCTCGCGCATGGGGCTCGACGCCACGCGCGGGCCCGGCTTCGAAGGCGTGCGCGCGAAGGTGTCCGACGCCGCGATGGCGCGCGCCGCGAAGCTCCTCGCGAAAGTCTCACTCTAGACAGCTTCGCAGGCCGCTGTCGAGCGCATCCTTGTCGAGGTTGCGGCCGATGAACACGAGCCGGCTCTGGCGGTTCTGCCCGGCCCAGGAGTCCGCCGCGCGCAGGTCCATCAGGCGGTGCACGGCCTGCAGCACCACGCGGCTCGGCTCGCCGGCCATGGCGACGATGCCCTTCAGGCGGAAGATGTCGTCGCCGCTCGATTTCAGAAGATCTTTCAGATGTGATTCCAGGCGCGAGCGGTCGAACGATCCGGGATAGGTGAGCGAGACCGACTCGAGCGACGGGTCGTGCTGGTGCTCGTGATCGTCGAGAAAATCCGGCGCGATCGCCATCGTCTGCGCGACGCTGAAGGCGCCGATGCCGAGGATCTCGTCGAGCTCGACCCTGGCGTGGCTCGAGCGGAGGATCGGCGCGGTGGCGTTGAGCTTTCGCACCCGCCCTTCCAGGGCGCCGATCTCGGTTTCGTTCACGAGGTCGATCTTGTTCAGGATGATGCGATCGGCGATGACGATCTGGTCGACCGCCTGGTTGTCGTGGCCCTGCAGGCTCGGTTCGTCGAGGTGGTGGCCGATGTGCCTGGCGTCGACCAGAGTGACGATGGCGTCGAGATTGACCTGTTTCGATACTTCGGTGTCGACGAAGAAGGTCGCGGCGACCGGCGTCGGATCTGCCAGGCCGCTCGTCTCGACCAGGATATAGTCGAACTTCTCCCGGCGCTTCATCAGGTCCTGCAGGATGCGCAGGAGGTCGGCGCGCGCCGAGCCGACGCAGCACACGCAGCCGTTGGTGAGCTCGAAGATCTCCTCGTCGGCCGAGACGATCAGGTCGGAGTCGATGTTGATTTCGCCGAACTCGTTCTCGATCACGGCGATGCGGTGGCCGTGCTTCTGCGTGAGGATGTAGTTGAGCAGGGTCGTCTTTCCCGAGCCGAGGAATCCGGTCAGGATGGTCACCGGAACTTTTGCTTGCATCAGACCTTCCGCTTCTGCCTCAGGCCGCTCACGACATCCTCGGGCGTGATCGGGTAGTGCCGGAAGCGCAGGCCGATGGCGTCGTAGACGGCGTTGGCGATCGCCGGCCCGATGGCGATGATCGGATCCTCGCCCACGCCCTTCGCGCCGAACGGGCCGCCGGGATCGGGCGCGGTCTCGAGCAGGATGGTGCGGATCGGCGGCATGTCCAGGGAAAGCGGCATCTTGTAGTCGACGAAGCCCGCGTTGAGCGAGCGCCCGGTCTGCAGATCGATGACGTAGTCCTCGGTCAGCGTGTGGCCGATGCCCTGCTGGATGCCGCCCTCGATCTGGCCCGCCGCGGCGACCGGATGGATCACGCGTCCGACCTCGTGCACCGGAACCACCTGCAGCACGTCGATCTGCCCGGTCTCGGTATCGACCTGCACTTCGACGAAATGCGCGGCGAACGAATACGACTTGGTCGGCTTGTAGGTCGCCGAGGCGATGAGCTGCGGCGTCGGCAGGCCCAGCTTCGGGCTGACCGCGTCGCGCACGCTGATCTGCCGATCCGATCCCTTGACGCGGACGACTCCTTGTCGGATCTCCAGGTCTTGATGGGACGCTTCGAGGGCCTCGGCAGCAATCGAGAGCAGCTGCTTCTTCACCTCGGCGGCCGCCATCTGCGCGGCGCGCCCGCCCATGTACGTGGTGTGGCTCGCGAACGCGCCGATGTCCCACGGCACGACGTCGGTGTCGCCGTGCACCACCGACACATCCTCGAAGCGCAGGCCGAGCTCCTCGGCCACTACCTGCGCGAGCGCCGTGTGCGCCCCGGTACCCAGGCCGGTGGTCCCGGTAAAGAGCTGCGCCGTGCCGTCGTCGTTCATGCGCACGGTGGCATTGCCCTGCTCCTTGATGCCGGGATACGCGCTCGAGCCGTGCATCTCGCAGCCCATTCCCCGGCCGCGACGGACCACACCGTGGCCGGATTTTCTCGTCACCGGCCAGCTCGTTTCCTCCATTCCCCGCTTGATACAGTCTTCGAGGCCGTGGCCGACGATCGGGTGTCCCGAAGGCGAAAGGTCGCCCTCGCGAACCGCGTTCTTGAGCTTGAGCGCGGCCGGGTCCATGCCGAGCTTCTCGGCCGCCTCGTCCATCTGGATATCGAGCGCGTAATAGGTCTGCACCACGCCATAGCCGCGGTACGCGCCTGCGATCGGCGTGTTCGTATAGACCGCTCTTCCCTCCAGAAGCACGTTGTCGCAGCGGTAAAGGGAAGTGAGCGCGGTCGTGCCGACCGCGGTGACGCCGGGCGCGTGCGAGCCGTAGGCGCCCGAGTTGAACGTGACGCGCGCCTGGCGCGCGCTGATCGTGCCGTCCTTCCTGAAGCCCTGTTTGAGCCACACCGTTCCCGGGTGGCGCGAGCGGCCGCCGAGGAAGGTCTCCTTGCGCGTGAACTCCATGCGCACCGGGCGGCGGGCTTTTTTCGCCAGCAGAGCGCACAGGAATTCGGTCTGGAAGAGGTCCTGCTTCGCGCCGAAGCCGCCGCCCATGTGGTCGACGAGCACGCGCACCTTGGTGAGCGGAAGCCCCAGCACCTCGGCCAGAATGCCGCGCACCATGAAGGGCGTCTGCGTCGAGATCCACATCGTGAGCCGGTCTTCGCTCCACTGCGACACGCAGACATTCGGCTCCATGTACGCCGGCGTCGGCCGGCCCATGGCGTAGGTGCCTTCGACGATCAGGTCCGCCTCCTTGAAGCCTTTTTCGACGTCTCCTCTCCTGACCGTGACCGGATCGACTACCAAATTGTCGTTGCGCAGTTCGTGGATCCTGACTGAAGAAGAAAAGGCCTCGTCCACTGTCAGAAGTGCTGGCAGCGTTTCGTACTCGACCTCAATCAGGTCGAGCGCTTCCTCGGCGATCTCCTCGCTGACGGCCGCGACCACGGCGACGCTTTCGCCCCAGTAGCGGACCTTGCTGTCGAGGATGTACTGGTCCTTCGTCACCGACGCCGAGCGCGGGTGCGGCGAGCCGTAGTGCAGCACGCGCGGCACGTCGTGGTGGGTAAGCACCGCCTTGACGCCCTCATAGGCGAGCGCCCTGGTTGCGTCGATCCACTTGATGCGGGCGTGCGCCACGTTGCTGCGCTTGGTCTTGGCATGCAGCATGCCGGGCAGGCTGAGGTCGCCCGCGTACTGCGCGCGTCCGCTCACCTTGCCCGGCATGTCGGGACGAAGCCGGCTTTCGCCGATGACCGAAAAATCGCTCACTTCTTCATTTCCTTCGCGGCCGCCTCGATCGCCTCGACGATCCTGGTGTATCCCGTGCAGCGGCAGATGTTGCCGGCGATGCCGAAGCGAATTTCGTCTTCCGTCGGGTTGGGATTCTCGTCGAGCAGCGCCTTGGCCATCACGATCATCCCAGGCGTACAGAAGCCGCATTGCGCGCCGCCAAGCTGGGCGAACTTCTCCTGCAACGGATGCTCGATTCCTTCGATGGTGACGACCTCGCGGCCGTCGGCCTCCACCCCGAGCATGAGACACGAATTGAGCGGCTTGCCGTCGACCAGGACGGTGCAGGCGCCGCAGTCGCCCACGTCGCAGCCCTTCTTCGTGCCGGTGAGGCCGGCCTCGTTGCGCAGCGCGTCGAGGAGGCTGCGCCAGGGCTCGAGCTCGAGGTGACGCTCTTCACCGTTGAGGGTAAAAGAGATCTTCTTCACCGAACGGCATCCAGGGCCCGTTGCAGGGCGCGGCGCGTCAGGACGCCCACCATCTCCCGCCGGTACTCGGCGCTCGCGCGCACGTTGCTGATCGGTCGGGACTCTTCGGCCGCAGCCCGAGCCGCGCGTTCGATCAGCGCGGGGTCGATTTCGCGACCGCGCAGCAGCGCTTCGGCCGCCTTCGCGCGGATCGGCGTGGGCGCGACGGCGCCCAGCACGATCCGGACCTCATCCTCCAATTCGAGAGTGACCGCTACACCCACCGTAGCCAGCTCCATGGCCTTGCGCCGGCCGTGCTTGATATAGACCTTGCCGGTCCGGGGCGCGGGCGGCGGAACCACGATTTCGGTCATCAGCTCGCCGCTCTTCAGCACGGTCTTGCCCGGCCCGGTGAAGAAGTCTTCCAGCGGGACGCGGCGCGTGCCCTGCCCGCCATGGATCGAGACGACGGCGCCGTCGGCGATGAGCGGCGGCAGCGTGTCCGCCGAAGGCGAAGCGCGACACACGTTGCCGACGATCGTGGCGCGGTTTCGCACCTGGATCGAGCCGAGCTCGCGCGCGGCCTGAACCAATGACGGATAGTACTTTGCCGTGACGGGGGAAATCTCGATCTCCCGCGCGGTCACGAGCGCACCGATGCGCAGCCCGGCCCGCGGGTCGAAGCTCATGGCGGCGATGCCCGGAATCTTCTTGATGTTGACCACGCAGTCGGCGCGGCGCAGCTGCTCCTTCAGCTCGACCAGCAGATCGGTGCCGCCCGCGAGCGGCTGGGCGCGCGCTCCGTAGCGCGCGAGGAGCGCCGAGGCTTCGGCGAGCGTGGCCGGCTCGAAGTACTCGAAGCGCCTCAAGAGCGTTCCTTCCTGAGCACGTCATAGGTTTCGCGGATCCACTGCGCGATGGCGGCGTTCTGCTCGATCAGCGAGTAGTTCACGCCCCCGCCGTAGTCGGCCATGTCGATCATGTCGGTCGTGATCCAGCGCAGGCGGCTCTGCCTCGGGTTCGCGAGGTGGTGGCGCAGGACGCGCCGCACCACCTCCTTGCAGGGCTCCACCCGGTAAGCATGCCAAGGATGGAACCATTCGCCTGGCCGCGGCTTCTTGAACGGGTACTGGCAGGCGCGGCCCCAGGTGCCGGTTTCCTTGAGCTCGCCCGGATTTTTCGGTCCGTTGGGGGACACCGGGCGCACCTGCAGCCAGTTGATCGTCCCCTGCGAGATCCAGTCGTCGAGCACGTTGCCCGGCTCGTACGGATCGATGATCAGGCGGCCGGCTTCGACATCCTCGCGGATGCCGCTCACGTCCTGCTCCTCCGGGTTGTCGACTTTCAGCAGGATGTGGCTGTGGTCGAGGACGAAATTGAACGGCAGGCCGAGCGCGCGCACCCTGCCCGCCACCGCGTTGATGCGGCGAAAATCCTCCGACCACATGTAGATGTGGACCTCGAAGCCGATCTCGATGCCGCGCTTCTGCGCGAGCTCGTAGGCGAGCACGTAGAACGCCACCACCTCGTCGTCGGTCACCGCGCGTCCGCTCGCGTGCTTCGCGCGCAGCATGATGTCGTGGCACTGCGCGCCGGTGTCCCTGCAAAGGCCGAGGTTCTTCGCGAGCTGCGCCTCGTCCTTGCCCGCGGTGTAGGACCACAGGCCGGTGCGGATCGGCAGGCCGTGCTTCTGCGACGCGCGCACGTACTCTTCTTCCTGGCCGGGCTGAGGCATGCGGTCGAAATGGTCGAACACGCCGGCCGCCTTTACCAGCCGGAACTGCTCGTCCACGCTCGGCGGCTGCCGCGGCACGCCCTGTGCGCCGCGCCCGTTGCAGCCGAGCGAGATGCCGTCAAGCATCGATCAGCGCCTCCGACAGACTCGCGGCCGGGCCGGGCTCCTCCTCGACGTGCAGCTGCTTCTCGAGGGTGTTCAGGTGGCTCGCGATCCGCCTTGCCGCGAGCGCCGGGTCGCGCCGGGCGAGCGCATCGACGATCTCGCGGTGCTCGTCAGCGCCGCAGTACGCGGGGCGCGCGCCCCTGTGCGCAAGGCTGAGGAGCGGCGTGCGGCAGATGAGGTGCTCCATGAACCGGTCGAGCGCGGCGTTGCCGGCGAGCTCGGACAGAAGCTTGTGAAACCGGATCGAGAGGCGCTGGCCGGTCCTGCGGTCGCCGCGGTCGTAGGCCTTTTGCTCGTCGACGACGAAGGTGCGCAGCTCCGCGAGCTGCTTCACGCTGATGCTGCGGGCGAGCCCCTGCACCACCGCGGATTCGATCACGCGCCGCGCCTCGAACACGTCGCGCGTCTCGTCCGCCGTTGGGTTGGCGATGACCGCGCCGCGGTTCGGGCGCAGCTCGACGAGCAGGCTGTGACCCAGTCGCGCCAGCGCCGCGCGTACCGCGCCGCGGCTGACCCCGAGCAGCTCGGAGAGATCGCGCTCCACGAGCTTGGTACCCGGCGCGAGGCGGTGATCGAGGATCGCGTTCAGGACCGCGTTGAAGACCCGGTCCTCGGCCGCGCGCCCGCTGCGTGGTTTCATCGGGCGCATCTTCACCGTGCGCGCACAGAAATGTCAACAAGTCGGTCCAGATTTTGTTGACAATCTGCGCCCGGCGACCCTACCCTGTCCGGCGCGACATGAAAGCCGCCCTCGACTTTCTGCTGAACGGCGAGCGCGTCTCGCTCGGGGATGAGAATCCTTCACGCACGCTGCTCACCTGGCTGCGCGAGACCCGCGGCCTCGTCGGCACCAAGGAGGGCTGCGCCGAAGGCGATTGCGGCGCCTGCACGGTGGTGCTCGCCGATCTCGGTCCCGCGGGCAAGCTGCGCTACCAGCCGGTGAACGCCTGCATCCTGTGCCTCGGCGCGATCGAGGGGAAGGAGGTCATCACCGTCGAGGGGCTCAAGAAGGGCGATCGCCTTCACGCGGTACAGCAGGCCATGGTCGACTGCCACGCCTCGCAGTGCGGCTTCTGCACGCCGGGCTTCGTCATGGCGCTCTACGCCCATTGCAAGACCGGAACGCCGCCCGAGCTCGCCGATGCGATCGCCGGAAACCTGTGCCGCTGCACCGGCTACCGGCCGATCCTGCACGCGGGCAAGCGCGCACGCGAGCTCGCCGACTGGCAGCAGGAAGCGGCCGAGGACGCGGAGCGCGCGAAGCGCATCGCCGCGCTCCCCAAAGACATGGCTCGGATGAAAGGCTTTTTTGCGCCGCTCGGCGTCGGCGAGTTCGCGCGCTACCTCGTGGAGCACCCGAAGGCCACCATTCTTGCCGGCGGCACCGACGTCGGGCTGTGGATCACGAAGGAGCACCGCGATCTCGACGAGGTCGCCTACATCGGCCGGGTCGCCGAGCTGAGAAAGATCGAGGAGACCCCGCGGCAGCTCGAGATCGGCGCGGCCGTGACCTACGCTGAGGCCTGCGAAGCTCTCGAGCGAATCCACTCGGACATCGGCGAGCTGCTGCGGCGGCTGGGCGCGGTCCAGGTGCGCGCCGCTGGCACGCTCGCCGGCAACATCGCCAACGGCTCGCCGATCGGCGATTCGATGCCCGTACTCCTCGCCCTGGACGCGACGCTCATCCTGCAGAAGGGCGAGGCCACACGCGAGGCGCGCCTCGCACGCTTCTATACGGGCTACCGCAAGAGTGTGCTGCTTCCGGGCGAGTTCATCCGGGCGATCCGCGTGCCGAAGCTCGTCCCGGGCGCGCGCTTCGCCGCGTACAAGCTGTCCAAGCGCTTCGACCAGGACATCTCCTCGATCTGCGCCGCGTTTCACGTGGCAGGCAGCAAGGCGCGGTTCGGCTTCGGCGGCATGGCGGCCACGCCGATGCGCGCACGCCAGGCCGAGGCGGCTTACGCGGCAAGAGGGATCGAGGCGGCGTGCACCGCGCTGGTGGAGGACTTCAGCCCGATCTCCGACCAGAGGGCGTCGGCCTGGTACCGCATCCGCGCGGCGCAGGCGCTGCTGCGGAAATTCCATGCCGGCGCGAGCCCGCGCGCCTTGCTCGACATGGCACCCGTAACGTGATCCACCAAGCACTGCCCCATGACAGCGCGGCGCTGCATGTCAGCGGCGAAGCGCGCTACGTCGACGACCTGCCCGAGCCGCCCGGCACGCTCTACGCGGCATTCGGCATGTCCACCGAGGCGCATGCAAAGATCCTGGCGCTCGATCTGACCCGCGTTCGCGAGGCCGAGGGTGTAGCCGCGGTGCTCACCGCCGCGGACATCCCGGGCGCCAACAACATCGGCCCGGTGCTCGCGGACGAGCCGGCGCTCGCCACGGACGTGGTGCAGTTCCGCGGCCAGCCGCTCTTCGCCGTGGCTGCCGCGAGCGTCGAGCTCGCGCGGCGCGCGGCGCGCCTTGCCCGCGTCGAATACGAGCGGCGCGATCCGGTGGTGACGATCGAGCAGGCGCTCGAGGCGAACCAGTTCGTGCTGCCGAGCGTCACGTGCGAGCGTGGCAGCGTGGCGAGCCTCCCGGGCGCGGCGAACCGGATCCGGGGCCGGTTGCGGTGCGGAGCGCAGGAGCACTTCTACCTCGAGGGCCAGGTCGCGCTCGCCATCCCGGGCGAGCGCGGCGAGATGCTGGTGCACTCCTCGACCCAGCATCCCACCGAGATCCAGCACCTCGTGGCGGCGGCCCTCGGCGTCCCCGACGCCGCCGTGACGGTGGAGCTGCGCCGGCTCGGCGGCGCCTTCGGCGGCAAGGAAACGCAGGCGGCGGTCTACGCGATCGGCGCCGCGCTGCTCGCGCGCGCGACGCGGCGTCCCGTGAAGCTGAGAGCCGACCGGGACGACGACATCGTCGGCACCGGCAAGCGCCATGACTTCCTGTACCAGTACGACGTCGGGTTCGACCGGACGGGGCGCATCGAGGCGCTCGACCTGACGCTCGCCTCGCGCTGCGGCCTGTCGGCGGACCTGTCGGGCGCGGTGAACGACCGCGCCGTGTTCCACTGCGACAACGCCTATTTCCTGCAGAACGTGCGCATCGTCTCGCACCGGTGCAAGACGCACACCGTGTCCAGCACCGCGTTCCGCGGCTTCGGCGGGCCGCAGGGCATGTTCGCGGCGGAGGCGGTGGTGGCGGCGATCGGCCGGTACCTCGGCATCGATGCGCTCGACGTGCGAAAGCGCAACCTCTACGGTCCGGCGCCACGCGACGTCACCCATTACGGCATGACGCTCAAGGACAACGTCCTGCCCGAGCTCATCGACGAGCTGGAAACGCGCTCCGAGTATCGGCGGCGGCGCGAAGCGTTAAAGGCCTTCAACGCGGCGTCGCCGTTTTTCAAGCGCGGCCTCGCCCTCACGCCGGTGAAGTTCGGCATCGCCTACACCGCGCAGGCGATGAACCAGGGCGGCGCGCTGGTCCACCTCTACACCGACGGCAGCGTGCACCTGAACCATGGCGGAACCGAGATGGGCCAGGGGCTGATGATCAAAGTGGCGCAGATCGTGGCCGCGGAGCTCCAGGTCGACCTCGAGCGCGTGCAGGTCAGCGCCACCTCCACGGGCAAGGTGCCCAACACCTCGCCCACCGCCGCCTCGAGCGGCACCGACATCAACGGCGAGGCGGCGCGCGACGCGTGCCGCACCCTCAAGCAGCGTCTCGTCGCGCATTGCGTCGAGACCTACCGGGTGCGTCCGGACGAGGTCGTGTTCCTGCCGAACCAAGTCGCGATCGGTGCCACGAAGACGCTCAGCTTCACGCAGCTCGTCCGCGAAGCGTACCTCGCCCGCGTGCAGCTTTCGGCCACCGGCTACTGGCGCACGCCTGAGGTCCAGTTCGATCGCGAGCGCTGGCGCGGCACGCCCTTCTACTACTTCGCGTACGGCGCCGCGGTTTCCGAGGTCGCGATCGACGTCCTCACCGGCGAGACGCGCCTGCTGCGCGCCGACCTGCTGCACGACGCGGGCCGCTCGCTCAACCCGGCGATCGACCGCGGGCAGATCGAGGGCGGCTTCATCCAGGGTATGGGCTGGCTCACGATGGAAGAGGTCGTCTGGGACGACCAGGGCCGCCTCCTCACGCACGCGCCCTCGACCTACAAGATCCCGGCGGCGGGCGACTGTCCGCCGGCGTTCAACGTCTGGCTGTGGGAGAAAGGCGAGAACACGCGCGACGTGGCGCATCGCTCCAAGGCGGTCGGCGAGCCGCCGCTGATGCTCGCGCTATCGGTGTTCCAGGCGATCGCCGACGCGGTCGGCGCGACCTCGAGCTCGCGCGAGCCGGTGCCGCTCGAGGCCCCGGCAACCCCCGAGAACGTGCTTAAGGCGATCCATGAGCTACATCGAAATCCGGGTCGTTGAGACGCGCGGCTCCACGCCGCGCGAGTCCGGCACGCGCATGTGGGTAGGCGCATCCGAGATCCGCGGCACCATCGGCGGCGGCAACCTCGAATACACCGCGCTCAAGATTGCGCGCGAGATGCTCCTCTCTGGCGAGACCGAGCGCCAGCGGCGGTTCGTCCTCGGCGACGCGCTCGGCCAGTGCTGCGGCGGCAACACCACGCTCGCTTTCAAGAGGGTGGAAAGGATTGACGGGGGAGAGGAGCGATTCGACGTCGTGCTCTTCGGGGCCGGCCATGTAGGCAAGGAAGTCGCCCGCATCCTGGAGCGCGTTGCGTGCCGCCTGACCTGGATCGATCAGCGTCCCGAACAATTCCCCGCTCTTACCACTGCACGCGTGGTGATCGACGACGAGCCGATCTTCGCCGTCGACGATGCCCCACCGGGCGCCTTCTATCTCGTCATGACCCATAGCCACGCGCTCGACTTCGAGATCGTGGAGCGCGCCCTGCAGCGAAAGGATGCGCGCTTCGTGGGAATGATCGGCTCCGAAACCAAGGCGGCGAAGCTGCGGCTGCGGCTCAACGCGCGCGGCATCGACGCATCGCGCCTCATTTCGCCGATCGGTCTCTTCAAGGCCGGCAAGCATCCCGCCGAAGTGGCGGTATCGACCGTGGCGCAACTGCTCGTGGAGCGCGAACAGTTGCACCACGGCCTGAAGGGCATTACAGCGGCGGCGCGATGAAGTGAAAGTCCTTGGCCCAGGGCGACTCCTGGACTGCGTCGGTCGAGAGCTCGATATCCGAGCGCGTGGTGTCCGAGGCGGCGACGCGCGAGCGCTCCATGGGGAGATTCGGCAGCGCGCGATCCACCTCGACCTGCTCGTACGGCGCGGAGCCGCCGAACGGATATTCGGTGGGACGCACGGCGACTTCGGGGATGTTCGGCAGAGCGCGATCGAGGTCGAGCTGCTCGAAGGGCTTGCCGTTGTCGGCGAAGGCCGGGGTGGCGAGTACGGCGAACGACAGTGCGGCGATAAGGCGTTTCATGATCGATTCCCTTTCGGTTGGTTTGATGCGGCCGGAAGAGGATTCCTCCGATACGCGAACCCAGTGTGTTCGCTCTTCCGACCGCCGTGAATCAACCAGACGTACGAGTTCGACCGAACGCCGGTGCTAATGCTTTGGTATTACCGCGCGACTATTTCATCCGATCCTTGATCTTCGCGAGCGCTGCGCGCGCGCAGTCTTCATCAAGGTTGCCGCCGGGAGCGCCGCTCACGCCCAGGCCGGCGATCGTCTGGCCGCCCGCGGTGATCGCGATCGCGCCCTGCGCGTAGGTCACGTTCGGCAGCGGCGTCTGCGGCACGGTGGTCGGCGGGGCTTTCGCCATGCGGTCCTGGATCGCTTTCGTCGTCTCCTCTTTGCGCGCGAGCCCGAGCGAGGCCACCGTGTAGGCCTTGTAATACGCGTTGTCCACCGAGTGGATCGGCGCGCCGTCGCCGCGCAGCAGGGCCTGGCGCACGCCGTCGAGATCGACCACCACCGCGACCACCTTGTAGCCGTTCTTCGCGCAGGTCGCGACCGATTCGCCGACGAGCTCGTTCGCGAGCTGTGCCGAGAGCTTCTGCGTGTGGATGATGCCTTGCGCGTTGAGCGCCGCCGGGGCCGCGGCGAACGCTACAGAGAATGCAACTGCTTGCAGTGCAGAAATGCGGGACATGGGACTCCTCCGTTGGATGTGGCCAGCTGGGCCGCGGCCAAGATAGAGGAAAACCGCTGCGTGCGGAAGTGGGGCAGCGGCGGCGCTATTCAGAGACCCGGCTGGCGCAGGTGCCAGTCGGTGGCGCGCTGAAAGGCGTGTCCCGCGCGCAGCGCCGTCGCTTCGTCGAAAGGCCGGGCGACGAGCTGCAGGCCGATCGGCATGCCATCGCGGCTGTAGCCGGCGTTGGCGCAGACCGTCGGCAGACCGAGGTAGCTGCCCGGGCGGGTGAGGCGCGTAATGCGGGCGAGGACCGCGGCGGTGCGCTCGCTCCAGCCGAGCTCGGTCTCGGCAATGGTGGGCGTCGCGATGCCCAGCACCGGCGCGTGCAGCAGGTCGACCTTCGAGAACACCTGCGCGCAGAATTCGGCGAGCGCCGTGCCGCGCAGGCGCAGCGCGTCGATGTAGGCCGTCGCGGGGATGGCGAGCCCCTGCATCAGGCGACCGCGCACCTGGTCGGAATAGTCGTCCGCCCGGGTGCGCAGCCATTCGCGGTGGAGCGTCGCGGCCTCGGCCGTGCTGATGAACACCGCCGCGGCGCTGTAGGCGGTGAGCTCCGGCAGGTCGACCTCGACGATTTTCGCGCCGAGCCGGCCGAAGGCTTCCAGCGAAGCTCCCATGGCGGCGGCGATCTGCGGGTCGCACTCGTCGTAGAAGTGCTGCCGCGGGCGGCCCACGCGAAGTCCCTTCACCGGCTTCTCTATTTCATTGACCCAGTTTGGAACGGGTCGCGGATCGCAGGTCGGATCCCGTGGATCGGGCCCCGAAATCAGTTGCGCGATCAGCGCGGCGTCCTCGACCGTGCGCGTAAGCGGACCGACGGTGTCGAGCGAATGGGAAAGCGGCATCGCGCCGGCGCGGGACACGCGGGCGTAGGTCGGCTTGATCGCGGAGGTGCCGCACATGGCGGCCGGCAGGCGGATCGAGCCGCCGGTGTCGGAGCCCAGTCCCGCGAAGTTGGCCCGCGCCGCCACCGAGGCGCCGGTGCCTGAGGACGAGCCGCCGGTAATGCGCTCGGGGTTCCAGGGGTTGCGGCAATGACCGTAGTGCCAGTTGTGCCCCGTGGGTCCGAGCGCGAACTCGGTCATGTTGAGAACGCCGAACTGGATGGCGCCCGCGGCATCGAGCCGCTCGAGCGCCGTCGCGGTGGCCGGTGCCGGGCGCTCGCGCAGGATCTTCGAGCCGCACGACGAGGCGACACCCTCGCGGTAATACATGTCCTTGTGCGCCATCGGCACGCCATGGAGCGGACCGCGAGCCGGCTGCCGGTCGGCTTGCCGCGCCGCTTCCAGCGCGCGGTCCTCGTCGATGCGCAGGAAGCAGTTGAGCTTCGGCTGCACTTCGCGCGCACGTTCGAGGACTGCCTCCATGGAAGCGAGAGCGGTGGTGCGCCGCTCGCGGATCGCTGCCGCGAGCTGCGTGCAGGAAAGCCCGAGGATCTCGTCCGGGCTCATGGGGCCTGGCGCCGCTGCTCGAGTACGAATGCGGCGGGCTCTGCTTCGAGTGGCAGCCTCGCGAACGGGTCGGCCGTCGTTTTGAAGAGCGAGGCGAGAATATTGGCCGTAGCCTCGACGTGCGTAGGGCTGGGCTGCACGCCGTGCTCCTCGATGAGGGTTTTTGCGAGAGTCGGGTTCATTTGAGATCGGCTCCGGATCGGTACCAGCGATCGAGCAGCGCGCGCTCCTCGTCGGTCATGCCGGTGAGGTTCCCTGGCGGCATGGCCTTCGACCGCGCCGCCTGCTGGTAGATCTGCGGCGCGGCCGCCCGCACGCGCTCTGGCGTATCGAGCTTTACACCCTTGGGTGCTTCGGCCAGTCCCTGGAAGCTGGGCTTGTCCGCGTGGCAGCTCACGCAGCGCGCGCCGATCACGCCTTGCACCTGCGCAAAGGAAACCGGTCCGGCCCGAGCCGCGTCCCTGGGTGCAAAGAAGACGGCGGTCGCGACGAAGAGGAGTACCCCGAGCGCCCAGACCCACGCCGGCGCGCGGCCCTTGTGCCGCATCACGAACCAGACCCGCACCAACGCGCCAGCGATCGTCATGGCGACGAGCGCGACCCAGGCCGAGCGCGCGCCGAAGGCCGACGGGTAGTGACCGGCGATCATGGTGAAGACAACCGGCAGCGTGAAGTAGGTGTTGTGGACGCTTCGCTGCTTGCCGACCAGGCCGTCGCGGGCGTCGGGCTGGCGCCCCGCCTTCATCGCCTCGACCATGCGGCGTTGGCCCGGGATGATGACGTGGGCCACGTTCGCCACCATGATCGTGCCGAGGATCGCGCCGTAGTGCATGAAGGCGCCGCGCCCGCCGAAGAGTCGGGTCAGTCCCCACGCCGCAAGCGTGAGCAGGACCAGAAGCGTCGCGCTCAGAACATAGTCGTTTTTCGCGAGCGGCGAGCGGCAGACCGCCTCGTAGACCGAGTAGCCCCCGATGACAAAGGCGACGCCGATGCCGATCGCCCACGGCTTCGACAGCGGCATCACCTGCGGATCGACGAGATAGAGCTCGGCATGGAAGTAGTACACCAGGGCGAGCAGAGCAATCCCGGTGAACCAGGTCCAATAAGCCTCCCACTTGAACCAGTGCAGCGTCGCCGGCATCCGTGCCGGCGCGAGCCTGAACTTCTCGGCGCGGTAGAAGCCGCCGCCGTGGATCGCCCAGAGCTCGCCGGCGATGCGCGCATCGCCGCTGGGCTCGAGGTGATTGTCGAGCCAGATGAAGTAGAGCGACGCCCCGATCCACGCGATGCCGACGATCACGTGCGCCCAGCGCAGTGCCAGGTTCAGCCATTCAAGGACGTAGGCTTCCACTTACCGGCGCATCAGGCGCCGCCACGGAAGCAGGAGTAGCCCCACGGCGTGCACTTGAACGGCAGATGGTAGTGCTGGTCCGGATTCGAGACCCCAAACCGGTACGTCACGACCTCGAGAAAGGGAACTTCGGGCAGGTCGACCTGCTGCGTGCGATACCAATCGGCGATATGGAAGACAGCCTCGTAGAAACCGGTGGCTACTCGGCCGCTCACTTCGAGCGTCCCCTTGTCGGAGGTTTCGCCGCCTGCTACCAGCTGGCCCGCGCGCCGAAGCTCGATGCGCATTCCCTGCGCCACGATGCCGCGCGATACGTCCACTACATGGATCGAGACCCCGGGCATTAATTCAGCTTGGCCCCGGAGTCTTTGACGGGCTGGTACCACTCCTTGACCTGCGCCGCGACGAATGCGCTGAACTCCTCTGGCGTCATGTCGCGGCTCTGCACGCCGAGCTCGGCGAGGCGCTGAGCGACCTTCGGATCCGCGAGGGCTTTCCTGTTGGCCGCGTGGATGCGCGCGACGACCTCGCGCGGCAGGCCGGCGGGTCCGGAAATGCCGAGGAAATTCTCGGCCACGAGCTTCCTTTGGCCGAGCTCCTGCACGCTCGGCACCTCGGGCGCCATCGGTGCGCGGGTGGGCGAGGTGACCGCCAGGGCGCGCAGCTTCCCGTCCTTGATGAACGGAACGTTCTGCGGCAGCGTGTCGATCGCGAGCTTGATCGTGCCCGACAGGAGATCGTTGTGCATGGGCGAGGAGCCCTTGTAGCCGACATGCTCCATGCGCAGGCCGAAGTCCTTCTTCATGGTCTCGCCCAGGAGGTGGCCGATCGAGCCGATGCCGCCGGAGCCGTAGTTCACCGGATTCTTCTCCGCCTTGATCCACGCGATGAGCTCGCCCATGTTCTTCGCCGGCACCGAGGGATGGACCACGAACACGTTCGCGACCGACCCGATGTAGGCGGCGTGCGTGAAGGCCTTCAGCGGGTCGTAGCGCGGCTGGTCCTGCATCGCCGGCGAGATGCTGATCGGCGCGCTGTTCGAGAGCAGCAGCGTGTAGCCGTCGGGCGGCGCGGCGGCCGCCTCCTGCGCGCCGATCGTGCCGCCGGCGCCGGGCTTGTTGTCGACGATGATGCTCTGGCCGAGCTCCGCCTGCAGCGGAATCGCGACGAGGCGCGCGACGATGTCCGACGAGCCGCCGGGCGCGAAGGTCACGATGACGCGCACCGGCTTGGTCGGCCAGGGCTGCGCCATCGCGTTCATCGACAGCATCAAGATCAAAGCGAAAGCAGGACCGAACTTCATCTTCAACTCCCTCTGTAAGTCGTATAGCTCCAGGGCGAACACAGGAGCGGCACGTGGTAGTGCGCAGCGGCGTCCGCGATCGTGAACCGGATGGGCACCGCGTCGAGGAATCCCTCGCCCGCGAAGTACGCGCCGACGTGGAACACGAGCTGATAGGTTCCGGTGCGCAAGCCTGCTCCCTCCAGGAGGGGCGCGTCGGTGCGCCCGTCGCGGTTCGTCGTCGCCTTCGCCACCAGCGTGCCGGTCTCGTTCTCCAGGCGGTAGAGCTCGACCGGGATGCCGGCGCCGGGCTTGCCGCGCGCGGTATCCAGCACGTGCGTGGTGAGCTTACCCATCGACGATCTGCGCCAGCCGGCCGCGCGTGATATGGCCGATCTGCTCGAACGCGTTCTTCAGCTCCGTGGTCGAATCGTTGCCGGCGCGCCGCTCCATTTCTGCGACCACGCTCTCGCGCGCGGCATGCAGGCGCAGCGCGACGATGCAAGGGAAGCCGTGGCGCTCGCGATAGCGCCGGTTCAGCCTTTCCATGGCCTCAACCTGTTCACGGGTCAATCGAAGAAAACCAAGCCGGCCCTGCTCGCTCGACGATTCGGCCGTCAGCACGCCCTGCTTCGCTTCCGCGCCGGCGAGCTCGGGATGCGCGCGCACCAGGGCGAGCTGCTCTTCTTTCTTCGCCTCGGCGAGCGCCTGCATCATCGCCGCGTGAAGCGCGTCGAGCGAGCGAAACGGCTTCTTGCGCCAGGCGCGCCGCGCCACCCACGGCGAGTGCTCGAACACGCCGCCCAAGCGCTCCACGAACTCGCGTTCCCCCAGCGCATTCACCGCGGCGAGCTCCACGCACGCTAGTGTACACTCGAGCGAAATGGCAGAAGCGCCGCGGGTCGAAGCGTCTCGCATCATGCAGCGCTGCGACGCGCTGGCGCGGCATTCGGAGCTGCCGGAAGGTTTGACCCGCGTCTTTCTTTCGCCGGAGGGCCGTGCCGCCGGCGAAGCCGTGCTCGGCTGGATGCGCGAGGCGGGCATGCAGGCCGCACTCGACGCGATGGGCAACGCGGTCGGCCGCTACGAAGGCGCACGCGCCGGGCTTCCCTGCCTCATGCTCGGCTCGCACCTCGACACCGTGCGCGACGCCGGCAGATACGACGGCATGCTCGGCGTGATCAGCGCCATCGAATGCGTGGATGCCTTGAACAGGCAGCAGAAGAAACTGCCCTTCGCGATCGAGGTGATCGGCTTCGGCGACGAGGAAGGCGTACGGTTCGGCACCACGCTGCTGGGCAGCCGCGCAATCGCCGGCACGCTCGCGCCCGAGGTGCTCGCGACCAAGGACGCCGCCGGCACGTCGATCGCGCAGGCTTTGATTCAATTCGGCCTGAATCCCGAACATCTCTCCAAGGTGAAGCGGAAAAAGAGCGAGGTTCTCGCCTACGCGGAGCTCCACATCGAGCAGGGCCCGGTGCTCGAGGCCGAGGGCCTTCCGGTAGGGGTGGTCACCGCGATCAATGGGTTTTCACGCCTCCGGGTCACGCTGCGCGGCGAGGCTGGCCATGCCGGCACTGTGCCCATGGCGCTGCGGCGCGATGCGCTGGCCGCCGCGGCGCAATGCGTGCTTGCGGTGGAAGCGATCGCACGCAGGCATCCCGAGCTCGTCGGCACGGTGGGCCGGATCGAGGCGAAGCCCGGCGCCATCAACGTGATCCCGGGAGAAGCGCAATTCACCGTGGACCTGCGCGCGCCTGAAGATCCGGTTCGGCAACAGGCGCTCGCCGATGTGAAGAACGAGATCGTCGGGATCGCACGCGAAAGGGGGATGGAAGCGAAGATCGAATCGCTGCAGGACTTCGGCTCGAGTGCCTGCGCGCCGTGGCTCATGCGCCAGCTCGAGCGCGCGGTCGAGGCGCGCGGCGTGCGCGTGCGGCGGCTGCCCAGCGGCGCCGGCCACGACGGCATGGCGATCAAGGCGATCGCGGACATCGCGATGCTCTTCGTGCGCTGCAAGGGCGGCGTGAGCCACAATCCGGCCGAATCGATCACCGAGGAGGATGCGGCGGTCGGCGCTGCCGTGCTTTTCGATTTCATACATGAGTTCAAGCCCGTATCCGCGTGACCTGATCGGCTATGGCGGGAAGCCGCCCAAGGCGAAGTGGCCGGGCTCGGCGCGCGTCGCGCTGCAATTCGTGCTCAATTACGAGGAGGGCGGCGAAAACTCGATCCTGCACGGCGACAAGGCCTCGGAAGCGTTCCTTTCCGAGATCGTCGGGGCGAGGCCGCGCGAGGGCGTGCGCCACATGTCGATGGAGTCGATCTACGAGTACGGCTCGCGCGTGGGCGTGTGGCGCGTCCTCGAGCTCTTCTCGCGCTACGACATGCCGTTCACCGTATACGGAGTCGCGATGGCGATGGAGCGCAACCCCGCCGCGGTCGACGCGCTGCTCAAGGCGGGCCACGAGATCGCGAGCCACGGCTGGCGCTGGATCGACTACCAGGATGTCCCGGAATCGGTCGAGCGAGAGCACATGCGGCGCGCGATCGAGATCCACCGCAGGCTCACCGGCGAGCGTCCGCTCGGCTGGTACACCGGGCGCACCAGCCCGAACACGCGCAAGCTCGTGGTCGAGGACGGCGGCTTCGTCTACGATGCCGACGACTACAACGACGACCTCCCGTGGTACGACACGCGGTACCGGGACAAAAGCGGCAAGCCGCAGCTCGTCGTGCCCTATACGCTGGACGCGAACGACATGCGCTTCGCCTCCCCCCAGGGATTCAACTCGGGCGACCAGTTCTTCGCCTACCTCAAGGACGCCTTCGACGTCCTCTACGAGGAAGGCAACCGCGCGCCGCGCATGATGTCGGTCGGCCTGCACTGCCGGCTCGTCGGCCGGCCCGGGCGGCTGGCGTCGCTCGAGCGCTTTCTCAAGCACGTGCGCGGCAAGAAGGTCTGGATCGCCCGGCGAATCGACATCGCACGCCACTGGCTGAAGCACCATCCCTATGCATAAGGACGGGATGAGCGACCTCAACCCCGCGCCGCGGCTGCTGATGGGTCCGGGGCCGATCAACGCCGATCCCCGCGTGCTGCGCGCGATGAGCGCCCAGCTCCTCGGCCAGTTCGATCCGCAGTTCCGCGAGTACATGAAGGAAGTCTCGGAGCTCTATCGGGGCGTCTTCAAGTGCGCGAACCGCTGGACGCTCCTCGTCGACGGCACCGCGCGCTCGGCGATCGAAGCGGCGCTAGCTTCTCTGATCGAGCCGGGCGATCGCGTGCTGGTTCCGGTGTTCGGCCGCTTCGGCCACCTTAAGGTCGAGATCGCGAAGCGCTTCGGCGCCGAGGTCATTCCCCTTGAAACTGAGTGGGGCACGGTCTTTCGTCCAGAGCAGTTCGAAGCTGCAATCAAAAAACACAATCCAAAAATTGTTGCGGTCTCGCACGGCGACACCTCGACGACCATGGCGCAGCCGCTCGCCGAGCTCGGCAAGCTCTGCCGCGCCCACGACGCGCTGCTCTATGTCGACGCGACCGCGACGCTCGGCGGGATGGGGGTCGCCACCGACGCGTGGCAGCTCGACGTGGTGAGCGCCGGCCTGCAGAAATGCCTGAGCGGCCCCTCCGGCAGTGCGCCGCTGACCCTGAACGAGCGGGCGGAAAAGGTGATCGTGCGCCGGCGGCACATCGAGGAGGGACTCAAGAAGAAGGGCGAGAAAGACGGCGACGGGCCGATCATCCGCAGCAACTATTTCGACCTCGCGATGATCATGGACTACTGGTCCGACAAGGCGCTTAACCACCACACTGAAGCGACCACCATGCTCTACGCCGCACGCGAATGCGCGCGCATCCTGCTCGGCGAAGGGCTCGAGCAGGCGTTCGCCCGCCATGCGCGGGCGTCCCGGGCGCTGACCGTGGGCCTCGAGGCGATGGGGCTCAAGCTCTTCGGCGACCAGCGCCACAAGATGGCCAACGTGACCGGGGTGCACATCCCGCAGGGCGTCGACGGCGAGAAGGTGCGCCGCGCGCTCCTCGATGACTTCAACATCGAGATCGGCACCTCGTTCGGCCCGCTGCACGGACGCATCTGGCGCATCGGCACCATGGGGTACAACGCGCGCCCCGATGCGGTCCTGAACACCCTCGGCGCGCTAGAGGCCATTCTTTCCCAAGAAAAATACAAGTTTTCACGCGGTGCGGCAGTCGACGCCGCGCTCGCGGCATACCGGGAGGGCTGAGCGTGCCGGTCCCGGACGCCCTGCTCGTCGCCATCGGCGGCAACGCCACGCATCCGGAGAACATCCGCGGCACCACCGAAGAGCAGGAGGCGGTTGCCGACGCCGCCGCAAGAGCGCTGCTCCCGCTCATCCGGACCAGGAACCGGCTCCTGATTACCCACGGGAACGGTCCGGTGGTGGGCAAGATCCTGCTGCGGATGATGCTCACGAAGGAAGCCGTGCCCCCGATGCGGCTCGACGTCTGCGTCGCCCACAGCCAGGGCGGAATCGGCTACCTGCTGATCCAGTCGCTGGAAAACGCGCTGCGCCGTGCCCAGGTAGAGCGGCAGGCGGCTTGCGTCGTGACCCAGGTTGAAGTGGACCCGGACGACCCGGCGCTGCGCACGCCGACCAAGCCCATCGGCCCGTTCTTCTCCGCCGAGGAGGCCAGGGCTCTGGAGGCGAAAGGCTGGCGCATGATGGAAGACGCCGGCCGCGGCTGGCGCCACTGCGTCGCCTCGCCCGAGCCCCGTGCGGTCATCAACCTCCACGTGATCGAGGCGCTGCTCGAGGCCGGCACGGTGGTCATCGCCGGAGGCGGCGGAGGCATCCCGGTGATGCGCGCCGCGAACGGCGACTGGCAGGGCGTGCAGGCGGTCGTGGACAAGGACCTGACGTCGGCGCTCCTCGCCCGCTCGCTCGGCATTCCGGACCTCCTCATCCTGACGGCGGTGGAGCGGGTCGCGATCGACTTCAACACCCCCCGGCAGCGCTTTCTCGACACGGTCACCCTTGGGGAGCTCAAGGCTTACCATGCCGCCGGCCACTTCGCCCGCGGCAGCATGGGACCCAAGGTCGAGGCGGCGATCCGGCACCTCGAGGCCGGCGGCCGGCGCGCGATCATCGGCGCCTTGGAGCGAGCGCTGCCCGCGCTCAAGGGCGAGAGCGGTACCCATGTCGTTCGCGGCTGAAAGCGCCGGACGCTTCGCCCGGGAGGCGCTGCAGGGCGCCGAAGGCGAGGTTTGCGCCCTTTTCCGGCGCAGCTTCTACCTGCGCTGCCCGGGCGAGCGCTACGCCTGCGTCGGCGACCCCTCGGTCGGCAACGGGCCGCTCAATGTCCTGGTGCCGGAACTGGTGCTGCCCCGGCTGGGCGAGCGGGTCGAGATCTCCCTCTCGGGATCGAGGCTTTGGCAACCGCCCGTGCCGGTCGCGGACCAGCCCCGGCTCGAGAAGCTCAGGGCGGCGGCCGCGGAGCGCATCCCGGCCGAGGGTTTCGGCTGCCTGCTCATCGGCAAGCACAACGCGTTGAGCGGCCATGCGCAGCCTGCGCTGGACGCGCTCGAGCGCTGGCTCGTCGGCAACGCCATCGCCGAAGAGGCCGAGCAGATCGTCGGCCTGGGTCCTGGGCTCACCCCCTCGGGAGACGACTATCTCGGCGGCATGCTGGTGGCGCTGCGCCGCACAGGACGCACGATGCAGGCCGAAGGGCTGTGGCGCTGGCTCCAGCCCCGCCTCAGGGAACGCACGAGCGCCATCAGCGCCGCGCACCTCACGGCGGCGGCCGCCGGCGAGGGCCACGAAGCGCTGCACTCGGTGCTGGATGGCGAGCTCGACCTGGACGCGCTCGACGCGGTAGGCCACACCTCCGGCTGGGACGCGCTCGCCGGCGCCGCCGCCGTCTTCAGAACCTATTAAGACAAAACTAGTACCAAAGCCCTATTGCGACCGGTTTGCCCCAGGAGCAAATTGCCCCTGGGGGGAGTGCGGAGTATGCGGAGCTATTACTGGGCAATGGGCTGGTTCCGCGAGCAGCGGCTGCAGCTCAAGGATTGGCTGTACTGGCGCCGGATGGCCAAGGCGCCCGACGTCGTGGGAGCGCGCAGGCGATGAGCGCCGAACATCAGGAAGTGCGCATGGTGTTCGACGCGCCGCCGGGCCGCGACATGCCGACGCTCGTCGAGATCGAGGACCAGAGCGGCCGCGCCATCGACATCGGCGAATGGCGCGCGCGTCCCGACGGCTACTGGGAACTGGTCATCCCGATCCGGCAGGGCTAAGCAACGCGCTCGAGCGTTGCGCTACTGCGGCACTTCGATCTTTGCCGCACGCGCTAGCTGTCCCCAACGCATGAGGTCAGCGGCAATCGCCTTTGCGACCGTGTCTGCCTCATCCCACGCCGGCTCCGTGCCTAGATCGCTCAGGCGCGCGCGCAGCGCTTGATCATTCATCGCCTGGTTCAGCGCTGAACGGACGGCTTGCGCCGGCGCATCGGGCGTCTTCGCCGGCGCGAGCACCCCGTACCAGTTGAACACCAGCAATCCCGGAAAGCCCTGCTCCACGAGCGGCTTCACGCCCGGCAACAGGGGCGAAGGAAGCGGCCCGGTGACGCCGAGCGCCTTCAGCTTCCCCGCCCGTACATGCGGCACGCCTTGCGGGATCGGTCCGAACATCATGCTGACCTCGCCCGACATCGCCGCGGTCATCGCGGGTGCGGCGCCCTTGTAAGGGACGTGAACCATGTCGATGCCCGCGATCGTCTTGAAGAGCTCGCCCGCGAAATGCGCCGGCGCGGCGATGCCCGCCGAAGAGAAGCTCAACTTTCCCGGCTGCTTCTTCGCGAGCTCGACCAGCTCCTTCGCCGTCGACACGCCGAGCGCGGGATTGACGAACAGGCCGTTGTCGCTGCGCCCCACCGCCGCGATCGGGCGGAAATCGGTGCGCGGGTTGTAGGGCACCTGCTTCGCCACTGCCGGGTACATCGTGAGCGGAATATCCACGGTGAAAAGCAGCGTGTACCCGTCGGGCGCCGCGCGCGCCACCGCGTTGGCGCCGATCGAGCCCGAGCCGCCGACCAGGTTCTCGATCACCACGGGCTTGCCCCAATGCTCGGTAAGCTTCTGGCCGACGAGGCGTGCCATTACGTCGAGCGGGCCGCCCGCGGTGAAGGGCACGACGAACTTCACCGGCCGCGACGGATACGCCTCCTGAGCAAGCGCCGGAATGGATACCCATAGAAGGAGTGCCGCCAGGACGCGCGCGCCCATTCTCTCTTCCCTGTCAGGAAACCATCGAGGCCGCGAGCTCCGCGGCGTGTGCGTTCGACGCGGCGACCAAGACTCCAGCCTCGCGCAGCAGCGCGACCTGGCGCGACCACCCCTGCGGATCCTGCTCCGTGCCGGTCACCGATGCGATCACCGGCTTCTGTCCTGTAATTGTTTTTAGAAGTACACCTGCTGGATTCTCGTGAGCGCCATATCCGAGGACCACATCCACGAGGACGAGCCCGACCTCGGGATTCGCCATCGCCCTCGCCACGTGGTCGTTGCGGAGCTCGGGCTCGATCATCGGATGAGGCCTGCCGCGCGTGTATTCGTCGTCGCCGAGGTCGACGAATCGGTGGCCAGACAACCCCTTGCGTCGGAAAATGAGCTCGGCCTCGGCGCACAGCGTCCCGCCGCAGTACAGCCCCTCCACTCGCTTTCCACGCAGTTTCTTCAACTCAGTGGAAGGAAGGGGCGAAATCTTCTTGCCTACGGCCCGCTCCGCCGCCTCGGTGAGAGTGCCTGCGAACATCGGGCTCTGATCGCGCTCCATGCCGAGGAAGCAGACCACGCAGGGCTTGGACGTTCCCTTGATGCGCTCGAGCACGCGCAGCGCGACTTCGGGCGCGGGGGGCTTTGAGATGAGCACGATCTTCGCGGTCGCCGCATCCGCGGCGAGCGCGTCGATCGCGGCGAGGGTGCCGAGCGCGCCGATCCGCGCGTCGAGATCGCGGCCGCCGACGCCGATGCCGTGCGAGATGCCGCCGCCCATGCGCGCGATGAGCGCAGCGACTTCCTGCAGCCCGGTGCCCGAGGCCGACACGATGCCGATGTCGCCGCGTGGAAGGACGTTGGCGAACGCGAGCGGCGCTCCGGCGATGATCGCCGTGCCGCAGTCGGGCCCCATCATGAGGAGACCGCGCTCGCCGGCGAGGCGCTTCAGCGCGGCTTCGTCCTCGAGCGGCACGTTGTCGGAGAAAAGCAGCACGTGGAGCCCGCGCTCGAGCGCGCGGCGGGCCTCGTGAGCGGCGAACTCACCAGGCACCGAGATGAGCGCCAGGTTCGCCTGCGGCATCAGGCCCAGTCCTCCGCCGAGCCCGCGGGCGCGCGGCAGCGATTCGGTGCTGGCGACGCCCTGGGTTTCGGACAACAGCGTGTCGGCCTGCCGCATCGCGTCGGCGCCGAAGCGCTCGTCGTGCGCGAGGATCGCGATGATGAGATCGTTGGGCGTCGCAGCTTCGCCTTCGCGTGCGAGCAGCCCGGCGCCACGCAGGAGGTCGCGGTTCGACGGGCTGCCGATCATGACCGCCGCGCTTTTTACGCCGGCGAGCGCCTCGAGCTTGCGCGACACGCGCATCAGCGCCACCGAGTCGAGGTAGCGCCCGCGTTCGACCCGGTTAACGAGCATCGGCGGCGAGCGCGAGCAGCGCTTTTTCGAAGCAGGCAAGCGGCGCGCGCGCGACGCCTGCGCCGACCTGTCCCACGCCCGGCATGCGGTGTGCGATGCCGGTGTTGATGGCGGGCGCGATGCCGGTCTCGACCACGCGCCGCACGTCGATCCCGGTGGGTGTGCCGGCGAACTCCAGCGCCGGGATGGCCCACTTCGGGTTGCGCGCCGCCGAGATCTCGCTCATCGCGCGCGTGTAGCCCACGGCATCGGCGAACCCGCCGGCGCCGACGAAACCTGCGACCGCGGGCGCCGCCGCCATGGCGAACCCGCCGAGGCCTACCGCCTCGAGGATCGCCGAATCGCCGATGTCGCGGTTCGCGTCGGCGGCGCTGAAGCCGGAAAAGTACAGGCCCTGCGGCATCTCGACCGGAGCGGTGAACCACGCGTCGCCGAGCGCGGCGACGCGGATGCCGAAGTCGGTGCCGTTGCGCGACATCGTCGTGACGATGGTCGAGCCCCCGATGCCGCGCGCCGGATCGAGCATGCTCTTCCCCATCGCCATGGCGACGTTGAGGAAGAACTGGTCGTTGCTTCCCATGAACTCGAACGCCTTGGCCAAAGAAGCGAAATCGTCGGCGGCGCGGCTGAGGGAAGGCGCCAATGCACGCAAAAGCAGCGAAGAGCACGCGACGTTGCGCTGGTGCATCTCGTCGCCCATCGACAGGCCCCGGGCGATCAACGGGTTCAGCGCGACCCCGCCCGAATTTCTTATTGCTTTTCCCAGCAACAAGCCAAATTCGTCCCGGAGCCACGCAAGCCGCGCCAGCACCTCGGCGTCGTTGCCGCCGAAGCGCATCACCTTGCCCAGGCCTTCGTTGAGGGCGCACACGGCGCGGTTGCCGAACGCCCGGTTCTCGACCACGAGGAGCGGCATGCTCCTCGTGGTGATGCCGGTCATCGGCCCGACCGCGCCGAAATGGTGGTTCGGCGCAAACTCGACGCTCCCGCCGGCAGCGAGCTTCTCCGCCGCGGCGAGGTCGCCGGCCCAGCCCTCGAACACGATCGCGCCGCAGATGGCGCCCTTCAGCGGGCCGCACATCCGCGCCCACTCGATCGGCGGCCCGGCGTGCAGCAGCAGGCGCCGGGCGTCGAGCTCGGGCACGAGCTCTCCGGCGCGGCGCACGTCGGCGAGCACCGGCTCGGCCGCGAGGATCTTGTGGAGCGCGGCCCGGTTGGCCTCGTCGACCGACGAAGCGCTCAGCCTGGAAAGCGCGGCAAGAAGACGGGGGTCGCCGCCCGCCGGCGGGGTCCAGTCCACCTGGACCACCGCGGCGCCGCTCGCGGCAAGGTCGCGGGCGAACCCGGCGAGGCCGACGTTGACGACGCGCAGCGGCCCTGCGAGCAGGCTGGGGATGGAATTGGCCATGGCGCTTGGGAGCCGCCCGAGTTTAACCAATGAGGCTGGGGTTTAGCGGCTTAGCGCCGCGCGCGCCAGCGAAGCCGCGGGTAGCGCTCGCGCGGACCCGCCGGGGCGAGGTAGGCCGGCGCCGCGGCTTCGAGCGCCTCCGGCCGGATGCCGAAGGGGAAAACGCCGGCGCATACGTTCGGCACCTGCATCGAGCGCAGGTTGTCCCGGGTGATGAGCTTGCCGGGCAGCCTCTCCATGACGAACGCCTGCCAGTAGGAGAGTCGATCCGACAGGCCGATCACCGCGCGGTGCCGCCCCGTCATCTCGCAAACGAGCTCGACCAGCTCTTTGAGCGTGTACTGGCGCGGCCCGCATAGCTCGTAGGTCTTGCCGTGCGTCGACAGGTCATCGAGCGCGCGGCACATGGCCTGCGCGACGTCGGCGACGTAGACCGGCTGGAAGCGCGCCTGCGGGCACGCGATCGGCAGGACCGGGAACGTCCGTGCGAGCGCGGCAAAGGTGTTGAGAAACGCGTCCTCGGGGCCGAAGATCACCGAGGGCCGGAAAGCCGTGACGGCGAGGTCGGTGGCGGCTAGCGCGGCCTGCTCGCCCGCCGCCTTGGTGCGCAGATATTCGGACGGAGCGCCGGGCGAGGCGCCGAGGGCACTCATGTGCAGGAGTCGTCCGACACCCCGCGCCCGGCAGGCGGCGACCACCCTGCGCGGCAGCTCCGCGTGCACGCGCTCGAAATCTCCGTGCAGGATGCCTACGAGGTTGATCACGGCCTGCCGGCCGCCGGCGAGGGCCTCGAGAGCTCCCGGCGCCATGATGTCGGTTTCGACCACGTCCACCGTCGGCAACGGCAGCAGGTGCTTGGCGCGCTCGCGGTGCCGAGAAGGCACCGTCACCCTGATACCGTTCGCCGCCAGCGCGGCCACCAGGTGCCGGCCGACGAACCCGGAGCCTCCCAGCACCAGAACGTTGTCCAGCTTCACGGCGTGTTGGCCGCGGCCTCCGAGTCGTCTTCCTCGATCGGTTCGCCGGCCGCGCGCGCCGGCACGGTGCCCAGGCGCGCCTTGATCGGCGTGGCCGACTTGGTCAGCACCGCGGAATAGAACACCGAGTTGGCCATTACCTTCTTCACGTAGTCGCGCGTCTCGCCGAAAGGAATCGTTTCAGCGTAGATCGCGCCTTCGAGCGGCTTCGCGTCGCGCCAGCGGCGTGCGCGCGAGGGGCCGGCATTGTAGGCGGCGGATGCGAGCACCTGGTGGCCGAGCTGGTCGAGCACCATCCTCATGTAGCCCGCGCCGAGGTTGACGTTGATCTTGACCTCGGTGACGTCCTTCGGCCGGAAGTTGCGCATGCCGACCTTCTTCGCCACGAGCTTCGCGGTCTTCGGCATCACCTGCATGAGGCCGGCGGCGCCCACGCCGGAGCGCGCGTCGGTGACGAAGCGGCTCTCCTGCCGCGCGAGCCCGAGTACCCAGGCTTCGTCGAGGTTGTAGGTCTTGGCGTACTCGCGGAACACCTCGTAATACGGCACCGGATAGCGCAGGTCGAAGTTGTGCGTGCGCACCGTGCGGTCGGCGGTATGAATGGCGCGGTCGTTGACCCCTTCGCGGCGCGCGAGCTCGGCCGCGGCAAGCAGCCGCTTGTCGTCGAAATGCCGGATGGTGAAGAGCCACTCGCGCACGCCTTCGGTGCGCATCCCCAGGCGGATCAGCTCGAGCGAGCGCGCGAGGCCCGGATTGGCCCGCGCTTTGGCGACGTCGTCATCGGTCGGGGTGTAGCCGGCAACGGGGACCGTGCCGACGTAGCCCAGCTCCTCGTTCGCGAGGAGGCCATAGAAGTCGGTCTGCCCCGCGATGCGCAGGTAGTAGGCGCGGCTGCCCGTGGCTTCGCCCTGCGCGGCGAGCGCCCGCCCGTACCAATAGGTCCACGCGGCCTCGCGCCGCTGCTCGGGCGACATGCGGTCGATCGCGTCGCGCACGGTCTGCCATGCGCCGCGGCGCAGCGCGGCGCGCGCCTTCCAGGCTAGCTGCTGGTCGTCGAGCCGTGAATCGTCGGCGCGCGCGTACCACCGGAGCGCATTCTCGTGATGGACCCGCGCCCCTTCCAGTGCTACGCGTCCCCACAGGTAGCGGACGTCCTCTTCGGGCAGGTCCTTGGCAAGCTCGCCCTCGAGCATTCCCGCGACCGCCTCGGGGTCGTTGCGCGCCTGGCGCAGCGCCGCGAGCACCACCACTTCCCTGGTGGCGCGCTTGTCCATGGTTCGGGGCAGCTTGGCGAGCAGGCGCTTCGGCTGGCGGGCGGCCTCGGCGAGCATGCGCTCGTCCGGCGCCTCATCCTTCGGCAAATAGCCCAGCGCGGTCTTCGACGCGGTGATCTGCCCCTCCTCGAAGAGCTCGCGCACCCGCAGCCACACGTCGCCGACCTGTATGCGGCCGCGCTCCCACATGAGCGTCGCGAGCTTCTCGCAGCCCTCGGGGAGCTCGACGGGGTAGACCCACATCTCCTGCGCCTCGGCGAGCGCCGACTCGTCGCCGCGCGAGACGCGCGAGAGCCAGGCGTAGCAGCGGACCTCGATATCGTCGCGGGCGTAGTCGGCCGCCTCGCGGTCGAATTCCTTCCAGTCACCGCGCTTGCCGAGCACCTTCAGCCAGTCGCCTCGCATGCGCTCGCCGACGTAGGTGTTGCCGTAGGAGGAGAAAAACGCCTTCACCTCGGCGGTCTGGGCATCCTCCAGCTTGAGGGAAAGGCGCATGTACTCGATCCACGGCGTGAGAACATGGCCCTCGATCTTCTGGGCATGGCTCGCGAGCTTGATCGGGTTGCCCATGCGGTACGCGTCGAACACCCCCATGATGTGGAAGTCGGCGTCTTTCGTGCTTGGGGCAGCCAAGGCCGCCGCCGGCAGAAGCATCGCCAGCAGGAGCGCGGGGAGTAAACCCGGGAGTAAACTAATTGAGCCCAACTTCTTGAAAATCATGGGTTAACCCAGCATAGCACAGCGATGGACAGCGACACGTTAAAAAGATGGCGCAAGGGGGAGCGCGAGCGGCTCATCCGGGAGCGCTCGGGGCTCGATCCCGTGACACTTGAGCGTTGGCGGCATCGAATCGACGGTTTCTTGGAGCGCTCATTTCCCGGCCTGGCCGGCCGGCGGGTGGCCTTTTGCTGGCCGATCCGCGGCGAATACGACGCGCGGCACCTAGCAAGAACGCTTCGCGAGCGCGGTTCGTTGACCGCGCTCCCGGTGGTCGTCGCGCCAAAGACGCCGCTCATCTTCCGCGAGTGGCACCCGGGCGTAGAACTGGCCAAGGGCGCGCTCGACATCCCCTACCCGGTCGGCTCGCGCGAGGTCGTGCCCGAAGCGGTGCTGCTGCCTATGAACGGCTGGGACCCGCAGGGATACCGCCTGGGCTACGGCGCCGGTTTCTTCGACCGCACCCTCGCGAGCCTGGCCAAGCGGCCGGTGGTGATCGGCATCTCCTATGAGCTCGCGCGCCTCGACACCATCCACCCCCAGCCCTGGGATATCCCGGTCGACTACGTTGTCACGGAGCGCGGCGTCTACCGGCGCGACCCGGAAGGCCTGGCCTACCTCGGCGAGCCTCAGGCGGGTGACGAACCTAGCGTGCTTTCCTCGCCTGTGTGCTACGCCGGCGAAGTCAAACGCAACGACTAGCTATCGCTTCACGGCGAGGGTCAATCCATCCCCGACCGGCACGAGCGCGATGTCGACGCGGCGATCCTTCGCCACGCGCCGGTTGAACTCGCGCAGAGCCACGGTGCTCTCGCTGCGATCGTATGGGTCGATCACCGCCCCGCCCCACAGCGTATTGTCGACCGCAACGACGCCGCCCTTGCGCAGGAGCTCCAAGCAACGCTCGTAATACTTCCAGTAGCTGGGCTTGTCGGCATCGATGAAGGCGAAGTCGTATCGGCCTCTCAGCTTCGCCAGCGTGTCGAGCGCCGGCGCGATGCGCAGATCGATCCTCGCCGCGATGCCTGCCTTCTTCCAGTAGCGCCGGGCGATCGCGGTCCATTCTTCGCTCACGTCGCAACAGACGATCTTCCCGCCCTTTGGAAGCGCAAGCGCCACGGAAAGCGCGGAGTAGCCGGTGAACGTGCCGACCTCAATGCAGCGCTTCGCGCGCAGCATGCGCACCAGGACCTGGAGGAGCGCACCCTGGTCGGGGCCGATCTGCATCCCGCCGTGCGGCAGCTTGCGCGTCTCGGCGCGCAGCTCGCGCTGCTCGCGCGTCTCCCTCGTTCCCGTCGCGACGATGTACTCGTAGAGCGCGGCGGTGACGTCCGGACCTCTCATAGCAGGAACAGCTTGTATGCCGGATTCCCCGTCTCGTCCGCGTACGGATAGCCGACTTTCCTGAGGAACGTCCGGAACTGGCTCAGCTCGGCGCGCGGCACCTGCATGCCGACGAGCACGCGGCCGTAGTCCGCGCCCTGGTTACGGTAGTGGAAGAGGCTGATGTTCCAGTCGTCGCGCATGCTTTCGAGGAAGCGCAGCAGCGCGCCGGGCCGCTCCGGGAATTCGAAGCGGTACAGAAGCTCGTTCCTTGCAAAGGGGGCGCGGCCCCCGACCATGTGGCGCAGGTGCGTCTTCGCCATCTCGTTGTCGGAGAGGTCGAGCGTGCGCAGCCCCTGGCGGCGCAGGCTCCGCACGATGCGCCCGGTTTCCTCGCGCGCACGCACCTCGATGCCCACGAAGACATGCGCTTCGTTGGAATCGGCGATGCGGTAGTTGAACTCGGTGACGTTTCGCCCGCCGAGCGCGGCGCAGAACTTGCGGAAGCTCCCCGGCCGCTCGGGGATGGTGACCGCCAGGATCGCCTCGCGGTGCTCGCCGAGCTCGGCTTCCTCGGCGATGAAGCGCAGGCGGTCGAAGTTGGTGTTGGCGCCCGAGGCGACCGCGACGAGCGTCCGGTCGCGTACGCCGTTGCGGTCGACCCAGGCCTTAGCGCCGGCGACTGCGAGCGCCCCCGCCGGCTCGAGCACCACGCGCGTGTCCTCGAACACGTCCTTGATCGCCGCGCACATCTCGTCGGTGTCGACGAGCACCATGTCGTCGACGAAGCGCCGGCAAATACGGAAGGTCTCCTTACCGACCTCTTTCACGGCGACGCCGTCGGCAAAAAGGCCCACCTGGTCGAGCCGCACGCGCCGGCCTTTCTTCAGCGAGCGCGTCATCGCATCGGCGTCCACCGGCTCGACCCCGATCACCTTCACGGACGGCCGCACCCGCTTCACGTAGGCGGCGATGCCGGAAATGAGGCCGCCGCCGCCGACCGGAACGAAAATAACGTCGGGGTTGGGCTGCTGGCGCAGGATCTCCATGCCGACCGTGCCCTGTCCGGCGATCACGTCCGGATCGTCGTACGGATGCACGAATACGAGGCCGCGCTTCTTCTTCAGCTCCATCGCCTTGCCGTAGGCGTCGGTGTACGAGTCGCCGTGGAGCACCACCTGCGCTCCTCGCGCCGCCACCGCCTCGACCTTGATGCGCGGCGTCGTCACCGGCATCACGATGACCGCGCGGCAACCGAGGCGCTGCGCCGCGAGCGCGACGCCTTGCGCGTGATTTCCCGCGCTCGAGGCGATCACCCCGCGCTGCAGGCGCTTCTTCGGCAATCCCACCATCTTGTTGTAGGCGCCGCGCAGCTTGAACGAGAATACCGGCTGCAGGTCCTCGCGCTTGATGAACAGGCGGTTGCGCAGGCGCTTGGAGAGCGCCGCGGCGAGCTCGAGCGGCGACTCGATCGCCACGTCGTAGACGCGTGCCTTGAGCACCCGCTCCAGATAATCGTTCTTCAAATCGCCCCCGGGAGGCGGCGAATTTAGCATGGCGGAACTCCTCGGCCTCGCCGCGACCTGCTTTCTCGCCGCAACCCTGCTGCCGCTCCCCTCCGAGGGCGCGCTCCTCGCCTACCTGCACCTGCGCCCCGGGCACGCCGCTCTCGCAGTAGCAGTCGCTACCGTCGCAAACACCGCCGGCGGCATGACCTCCTACCTCATCGGCCGCCTGATCCCGCAACGCTCGCCCGATGCCCGCGCCCTCGCCTGGGTGCGCCGCCACGGCGCCCCAATCACCTTCCTCGCCTTCCTTTGGATCATCGGCGACGCCCTGCTCGTCGCAGCCGGCTGGCTCCGCATCCACTGGCTCGGCGCCCTCGCCTTCAGCGCCGCCGGCCGCCTTGCGCGCTACGCAGTAGTCGCGCTGCTCTCCTAGGCAACTGTCACATTTCTTCGCCCGGCGAATCAGCATCTTGTCCCTACTAGCGCCGGATATCCTGGCCACGCTTGAGACAAGTGACTGATTCATTTGTCCACTCCACCGACCTGCGCCAAGATAGGCAGAAATGTTGCGCACTATTCAACGTTAGGCTGCACAGGGAACGATCGCACGCCCATGAAGCGGTACACAGCAAAGACCTTCCAACCTGATGCGTCAGATCTAAATCACGAGGCATACCTCCAGGGATGCCGTTTGTTCAAGGCGGCAAAGTACAAGAAGGCGATCAAGGCATTCGACGAAGCTGTGAGCTATTGGCCTAAGGACGGACAGGCGTGGATGGCGCTTGGCAACTGCTACGACGAACTGAGACGACCGGTCGATGCAGAGAAATGCTTGAGGCGAGCGCTCGCGTACTACGGCAAGAAGGATCGAGCTGCGGTTCAATTCAACCTGGGCAATAGTCTCTTTGACCAGGAGCGCTACAAAGAGGCGATCGAGCACTACGAGCAAGTACCGAAATCAAGCGATGTTTTTGATAAGGCGCGAAAGAATAGCCTCATGGCAGAGGAGTACGCCCGAGAACAGCAAATAGCGAAAAAAGGGGCGAAACGTGCAGCCTAACAGCCGATTGTTGACCGACGCTTGCGCATCCGCGCTGCGCGCGTCCTTCAGCGCGGCAAAATCGGGACGTTAGGCATCTTTGTGGCCCACGCCTCAACCATCACCGTTGTGCTCCTAAGTGGATTTGTTTCGGCGTGTTCGAGTTCCATTGATGTTCCAAACGGGCAGTATGGTGTCAAGACACGGATGGGCGAAGTGGTCGAGGTCATTACAGGTCCAGCAGCAACATCACGGCAGCCGTTCCTCGAGCATGTGGTCGTGTTCCCGCGCCGGAATGAAGTAGACATTAAGAGGCCCGATGGACCCCCGATAAGGCTCTCAGTGGAGGTCACAGACGCTAAAAAGTTCTATTTTTTGGCGAAAGGTGATTTCGAGATACTGGCCGGCTACTGCGAGCGCAATACAGAGCACCTGTCGAGGCAAGACGCTACGACACTCCTTCTAAAGAAACTCAACGAGCCGCGTACGGGCATAGTGGTGAAGATGCCGCAAGACGGACGCCCGCAAGCGGGCGCCGCCGATTTCCGACGTTAGGCCTCACTAAGCGCGGCGCTCATATGTAACCGCCATGATCCTTTCGAAGTTAGACACTGCGTTGGGCTACATCATCGGCGGGTCTTTCGTGCTGCCCAAATCGGTTGGCCGTCGGCAGCGAAGGTGTAGACCAAATTCCCAGTCGCCATGTGTAGCCCACTGAGGCCTAACCCTTCGCTCGAGCGGACATCCGCCGGCTTCTCAGCTCAAACTATAAGGACTTCCTCTTCGCTGCAATGGTGACGAAAGAAGGTCTGACTGCGTCACTATAACCGGCCTGTTTGTGAGCGATTTACGCGCTCTGGCCCTGATGAAAGCCGCACGCC
>DATMJC010000093.1:0-20349 GCA_035554435.1 Burkholderiales bacterium
CTGCGCCTACCACGCGCTGATGGCGAAGCGCGTCGGCTACCGCGCGGTCTACCTCTCGGGCGGCGGCGTCGCGGCGGGCTCGCTGGGCGTGCCCGACCTCGGCATCTCCAACCTCGACGACGTGCTGATCGACATCCGCAGGATCACCGACGTGTGCGACCTGCCGCTTCTCGTGGACGTCGACACCGGCTTCGGCGCTAGCGCGTTCAACGTCGCGCGCACCACGCGCTCGATCGCCAAGGCGGGCGCCGCCGCGATGCACATCGAGGACCAGGTCGGCGCCAAGCGCTGCGGCCATCGGCCCGGCAAGGAGCTGGTTTCGAAGGAAGAGATGTCCGATCGGATCAAGGCCGCGGTCGACGCGCGCGGCGACGACGGCTTCGTCATCATGGCGCGCACCGATGCGCTCGCAGGCGAAGGTTTCGACTCCGCCGTTTCCAGAGCTGTTTCCTACGTGGAAGCGGGGGCGGACATGATCTTCCCCGAGGCCATCACGGAGCTCGCGATGTACCGCAAGTTCGCCGACGCGGTGAAGGTGCCGATCCTTGCCAACATCACCGAATTCGGCAAGACGCCGCTGTTCACGGCGGAGGAGCTGCGCTCGGCCGGGGTCGCGATCGCGCTCTATCCCCTGTCGGCGTTCCGCGCCATGAACAAGGCGGCGCTCGGCGTTTACGAGACGCTGAGAAGGACTGGCACGCAGAAAGGCGCGCTGCCGCAGATGCAGACGCGCGAGGAGCTGTACGACTTCCTGGACTATCACGCCTACGAACAAAAACTCGATGAGCTCTTCTCCCGAAACCGCTCCTAAGCCGAAGAAATCGGTCGCGCTCTCGGGGGTCGTCGCCGGCAACACCGCGCTCTGCACCGTCGGGCGCTCGGGCAACGATCTCCACTACCGCGGCTACGACATCCTCGACTTCGCCGACCAGGCCGAGTTCGAGGAAGTCGCCTACCTGCTGGTGCACGAGAAGCTGCCGAACCGGGCCGAGCTCGACAAATACAAGGCCCGGCTCAAGGGCCTGCGCGGCCTGCCGAAGGCGCTGCGCACGGTCCTCGAATCGATCCCGAAGACCGCGCACCCCATGGACGTGATGCGCACCGGCGTGTCGGCGCTCGGGGCGCTCGAGCCGGAGAAGGAAGACCACAACCCGTACGGCGCCAAGGCGATCGCCGACCGCCTGATGGCCTCGCTCGGCTCGATGCTCCTCTACTGGCACCACTTCAGCCGCCACGGCAAGCGGATCGAGACCGAGACCGACGACGATTCGATCGGCGGGCACTTCCTGCACCTGCTGCACGGCATGAAGCCCTCGCCGGATTGGGTGCGCGCGATGCACACCTCGCTCATCCTCTACGCCGAGCACGAGTACAACGCCAGCACCTTCGCCTGCCGCGTCATCGCCGGCACCGGCTCCGACATGCACAGCGCGATCGCCGGCGGCATCGGCGCGCTGAAAGGCCCCAAGCACGGCGGCGCCAACGAGTTCGCCTACGCGGTTCTTTCCCGTTACAACGCGCCGGACGACGCGGAGCAGGACATCGTCAGAAGGATCCAGGCCAAGGAGATCGTGATCGGCTTCGGCCATCCGGTGTACACCACCGGCGACCCGCGCAACCAGGTGATCAAGGAGGTGGCGCGGCGGCTCTCCAAGGATTCGCCGGAGCAGAAGCTGTTCGACATCGCCGAAAGGCTGGAAGCGGTGATGTGGCGCGAGAAGAAGATGTTCGCCAACCTCGACTGGTACAGCGCCGTGTCCTACCACATGATGGGCGTGCCCACGGCGATGTTCACGCCGGTGTTCGTGATCTCGCGCACCAGCGGCTGGGCGGCGCACGTCGTCGAGCAGCGCGCCGACGGCAAGATCATCCGCCCCGGCGCCAACTACATCGGCCCCGAGAACCGCAAATGGGTGCCGCTCGCCCAGCGCTGAGACCCGCATCCATACCCGCCTCCATGGCCATCTACGAATCCGATCTGACCAAGTTCATGCGCGAGTTCCTCAAGCAACACCCCGAGGAAGTCGAGTCCCAGCGGAAAGGCCGCGCCATCTGGTGGGACAAGAAGCCCGAGGAACGTTCCCCGACTCCCTCGATGCAGCACGCCCCGCGCTCGGGCGGCGCCGAGCACACTTTCGAGCCTGCCGGCGGCTACGAGTGGAGCTTCGGCGCGGATGACGACGCCGTCGAGGAAAAAGACTAGTGTCCGCGCCCATCTCCAACGTACGGCCCAAGCCCGACCAGGTCCTCACCGACATCGCCGACTACGTCACCCGCTACCAGGTGACGAGCACCGAAGCCTACGAGACCGCACGCTACTGCCTGGTGGACACGCTGGGCTGCGGGCTGGAAGCGCTCGAGTACCCGGCGTGCACCAAGCTCCTCGGGCCGATCGTGCCCGGCACCGTGGTGCCGAACGGCGCGAAGGTGCCGGGCACGCAGTTCCAGCTCGACCCGGTGCAGGCGGCCTTCAACATCGGCGCGATGATCCGCTGGCTCGACTTCAACGACACCTGGCTCGCCGCCGAGTGGGGCCATCCGTCGGACAACCTGGGAGGGATCCTCGCCACCGCGGACTGGTTGTCCAGAAACAACCCGCAACAGCCCCTCGTGATTCGCGACGTGCTGACGGCGATGATCAAGGCGCACGAGATCCAGGGCGTGCTCGCGCTCGAGAACAGCTTCAACCGCGTCGGCCTCGACCACGTCGTGCTGGTCAAGGTGGCCTCTACCGCAGTGGTTTCCCAGTTGATGAAGCTTGACCGTGAAGAGATCGTGAATGCGGTCTCGCTCGCCTGGGTCGACGGCCAGAGCCTGCGCACCTACCGCCACGCGCCCAACACGGGCTCGCGCAAGAGCTGGGCCGCGGGCGACGCCACCTCGCGCGCGGTTCGCCTGGCGCTCATCGCGAAAACCGGCGAAATGGGCTACCCCTCGGTGCTGAGCGCCAAGACCTGGGGTTTCTACGACGTGCTGTTCAAGGGCAAGGAGTTCAGGTTCCAGCGCCCCTACGGCAGCTACGTGATGGAGAACGTGCTGTTCAAGATCTCCTTCCCGGCGGAGTTCCACTCGCAGACGGCCGTGGAAGCGGCGATGCAGCTCCACCCAGCCGTCAGAAACAGGATCGAGGAGATCAGAAAAATAACGATAAGAACTCACGAGGCGGCGATCCGCATCATCGACAAGAAGGGCCCGCTCAACAACCCGGCCGACCGCGACCACTGCATCCAGTACATGGTGGCGGTGCCGCTCCTCTACGGGCGGCTCACCGCCGCGGACTACGAGGACGCCGTCGCCTCCGACCCGAAAATCGATCTGCTGCGCGACAAGATCGACTGCGTCGAGGACCCGCAGTTCACCCGCGACTACCACGACCCGGAGAAGCGCTCCATTGCGAACGCGCTCACGGTGGAGTTCAAGGACGGCAAGCGCCTTGCGGAGACCGTGGTCGAGTACCCGATCGGGCACAAGCGCCGGCGCAAGGAAGGCATGCCGGTGCTGGTCGAGAAGTTCCGCACCAACCTCGCGCGCCGCTTTCCGGCCAAGCAGCAGAAGGCGATCCTGGACCTCTGCATGGATCAGGCGCGCCTGGAGCAGACGCCAGTCAGCGAATTCGTGGACCTCATGGTGATATGACGCCTGAAACGCAGCCAAAAACAGCCGATTACCATCTGTTCACGCGCTGGCCGCCGCGCGCGAAAATCGCCTCGCCATGAGCGCCTACCTCGAACAGCGACTCGCCCGCCTGAACGAAGAGATTCGTTCCTACCCCGGCCCGATCGCTCGCTGCGACGAGCAGCTTCCTGCCCTCCTGGAAGAGCGCGCCCAAATCCTGTCTGAACTCGAAAAGAAAGGCTGCAGCGTCGATGCGCTGTGGGCCAACGATGGAGGCTGTAATGCCGCATAACCTGTACGACACGCTGCAAACCTTCAAGCACGGCAAGTTCTACTCGGTGCCTGCCCTGGGCAAGGCGCTCGGCGTGGATGTGGCGAGGCTGCCGGTCTCGATCCGCATCGTGCTCGAGTCGGTGCTGCGCAACTGCGACGGCAAGAAGGTGACCGAGGAGCACGTGAAGAACCTCGCCGGCTGGAAGGGCGTGGCGCCGCGCACCGACGAAATCCCCTTCGTCCTGGCGCGCGTGCTGCTGCAGGACTTCACCGGCGTGCCGCTGCTCGTCGACCTCGCCGCGATGCGCGGCGTGGCGCAGAAGATGGGACGCAATCCGAAGGTGATCGAGCCGCTGGTGCCGGTCGACCTGGTGGTCGACCATTCGGTCCAGATCGACCACTACGGCAGCAAGAACGCGCTCGACCTCAACATGAAGCTCGAGTTCAAGCGCAACGAAGAGCGCTACCGCTTCATGAAGTGGGGCATGCAGGCATTCGACACTTTCAAAGTGGTGCCGCCGGGCATCGGCATCGTGCACCAGGTGAATCTCGAGTATCTGGCCCCCGGGATCCACAAGTCGAAGGAAGGCGTCTGCTACCCCGACACGCTGGTTGGCACCGACAGCCATACCACGATGATCAACGGCATCGGCGTGGTCGGCTGGGGCGTGGGCGGGATCGAGGCGGAGGCCGCGATGCTGGGCCAGCCTTACTACTTCCTCACCCCCGACGTGGTCGGCGTGAACCTGAAGGGCAAGCTCCACCCGGCCTGCACCGCAACGGATCTCGTCTTGACGGTTACACAACTTCTCAGAAAAGCGAAAGTCGTCGGGAAGTTCGTCGAGTTCTTCGGCGAAGGCACGCGCTCGCTCTCGGTCCAGGACCGCGCCACCATCGCCAACATGGCGCCCGAGTACGGCGCCACCATGGGATTCTTCCCGGTCGACGAGCGCACGCTCGAGTACTTCCGCGGCACCGGGCGCTCGAAAGAGGCGATCGACGCCCTCGAGGCCTACTTCAAGGCGCAGGACCTGTTCGGCGTCCCGCGAGCCGGCCAGATCGACTACTCCGAGGTGGTGGAGCTCGACCTCGCGAGCGTCATGCCCTCGCTCGCGGGCCCGAAGCGCCCGCAGGACCGCATCGACCTCGCGAAGGTCAAGTCGGCGTTCACGTCGCTCTTCGCGGCGCCGGTCAAGGACAACGGCTTCGGCAAGAAGCCGCAGGACCTCGAGCGGACCTATAAAGCCTTCGACGGCACCGCGCTCAGGAACGGCGACGTGCTCATCGCGGCCATCACCTCCTGCACGAACACCTCCAACCCGGGCGTGCTGCTTGCCGCAGGCCTGGTCGCGAAGAAAGCGGTCGAGCTCGGCCTCAAGGTGAAGCCGCATGTCAAGACCTCGCTCGCGCCGGGCTCGCGCGTGGTGACCGAATATCTCGCCACCGCGGGGCTCCTGCCCTATCTCGAGAAGTTGGGATTCAACGTCGCCGCCTACGGTTGCACCACCTGCATCGGCAACGCCGGGCCGCTCGCCCAGCCGATCGACGAGGCGGTGGTGAAGAATGACCTGGTGTGCGCCGCGGTGCTCTCGGGCAACCGCAACTTCGAGGCGCGCATCCATCCGAACCTCCGCGCCAACTTCCTCGCCTCGCCCCCGCTGGTGGTGGCCTACGCCATCGCCGGATCCATGCTGGTGAACTTCAAAGAAGAACCCATAGGGACGTCGAAGGACGGCAAGCCGGTTTATATCGGCCACATCTGGCCGAGCCGCGACGAAGTGCTGGCGCTCATGAAATTCGCCATGGATGCGCCCACGTTCAGGAAGCTGTACTCGAACCTGGCGGAAACCAACCCGCTGTGGAAGAAGGTTTCGGCGCCAGGCGGGCAGGTCTACAGCTGGCCGGCTTCGACGTATATCGCCGAGCCGCCGTTCTTCGCCGATTTCTCGATGACACCGCCGCCCGCCGTGGACGGGATTCGCGGCGCGAAAGTGCTCGGCGTCTTCGGCGACTCGGTGACCACCGACCACATCTCGCCGGCAGGATCGATCAAGCCGACCTCGCCGGCGGGCATCTTCCTGCAGGAACACGACGTCGCGGTGACGGACTTCAACAGCTACGGCGCCCGGCGCGGCAACCACGAGGTCATGATGCGCGGCACCTTCGCCAACGTGCGCATCAAGAACCTGCTGCTTCCGGGGACCGAAGGCGGAGTGACTCTGTACAAGAAGGAAAAGCTTCCGATCTATGACGCGGCCATGCGCTACATCGCCGACGGCACGCCGACGGTCGTCTTCGGCGGCGAAGAGTACGGCACCGGCTCCTCGCGCGACTGGGCCGCGAAGGGCACCATGCTCCTCGGAGTAGAGGTTGTGGTCGCGCGCAGCTTCGAGCGCATCCACCGCTCCAACCTCGTCGGCATGGGCGTGCTGCCGCTGCAGTTCACGGGCGGCGACTCGGCGCAGTCGCTCGGCATCGCCGGCGACGAGACGATCGAGGTCCTCGGCATGGGCGACATTCGGCCACAGCAGGAGCTCACCCTGGTGATCAAGAAGCCCGATGGGTCGGAACAGCGCATCACGGTGAAGTCACGCATCGACACTCCGATCGAGGTCGACTACTACAAGCACGGCGGCATCCTGCCCTACGTGCTGCGCGAGCTTCTCGGCGGGACCGAAGCGGCGAGCAAAGCCGCCTAGACACCGCCTAGGGCGTGCCGAGCCCGGCGAGGTAGTCGGCGAGGACTTCGATGTCCTGAGGACTCAGCGCCTGCGCCGCCGAGGTCATGTTGCCGTCGATGTCGGCACGCTTCTGCGCCTTGAAGCCCTTCAGCTGCGCGAGCAGGTACTCGTACTGCTGGCCCGCGATCCGCGGGATGTGCTGCTGCCCCAGGAGCTGCGGGCCGTGGCACTGGCTGCAGTTGAACTTCTTGGCGAGGCCGGGACCGGCGGCGACATTCTCGGGCTTGCTCTTGTGCCTGGGCACCGCCGCCTTCTGCTTGGAGAAGTAGGCCGCGAGCTCGTTCATTTCCGCGTTGGACAGCTTCTCCGCCATCGGCGACATCTGCGGGTCCTTGCGGTTGCCCTCGCGGAACATGAAGAGCGAGGTCGAGATGAACTGCGCCGGCTGCTGCGCGAGCGACGGCACCTCCGGGTTCGCCGAGTTGCCGCCCTCGCCGTGGCAGGCGGCGCACAGATTCGGATCCGCCGCCTGCGTCACCCCTGAAAACAGAAACGCGACGACAAGCGCCGCCGCGTTTCGAGCCGCTGACTTCAAAAAAGACTCACTTGCCGTACGTGACCCGGTAGATGATCCCGTTGTAATCGTCCGACACCAGCATCGAGCCATCCTTCAGCACCAGCACGTCGACCGGCCGGCCCCACATCGGCGGATCGGCCTTCTCGTCCTGTAGGAAGCCGGTGAGGAACGGCTCGGGCTTGCTCGCATTGCCTTTCTCGTCCAGCTTGACGCGCATCACGTTGTAGCCCTGCTTGATCTCGCGGTTCCACGAGCCGTGCATCGCGATGAAGATGTTGTTCTGGTATTCGGCCGGGAACATCTTGCCGTCGTAGAACTTCAGCCCGAGCGGCGCGATGTGCGCGCCGAGAAGCTGCGCGGGCTTGGCGAACTGGGCGCACGAGTGGTACTTGCCGAAGTCCGGATCTTGTACGTTGCCCTGGTGGCAGAACGGATAGCCGAAGTTCGGCACCGCCGCCGACTTGATCGCCACCCGGTGCAGGGTGTCGTTCGGCACGTCGTTGCCCGCCCAGTCGCGCCCGTGGTTGGTGAACCAGACGTCCTTGTTCTTCGGGTTGAAGGCGATGCCGACGGAGTTGCGTACGCCCTGCGCCACCGCCTCGAGGACGCCCTTGTTCGGATCGACCCGCATGATGGACGCTTCCATGTACGTCGGCATGACGATGTTGCCCGGGGCGCCGATGTTGAAGTAGAGCTTGCCGTCGGGTCCCATCGCCAGGTACTTCCAGAAGTGGCCCGCCTGGCGGTTCGGGTCGAGCTTGTCGACCACCACCTTGGGCTCGCCCGGACTATCGAGCTTGCTCTCGATGCCGTCGTAGCGCGTGATGCGGCCGCGCTCGGCGACGTACAGCGTACCTTTGTTGAAGACGATGCCGTTCGGCGCATCGAGGCCTTTCAGGATCGTCTTGACCTCGCGCTTGCCGCCCTTGTCGGTCACCGCATAGATGTTCTTCGCGTTGCGGTTGCTGACGAACACCGTGCCGTTGTCGCCGAGCGCGAGCGAGCGCGCTTCGGGGATGCCGTCCACCCAGGCCTCGACCTTGAAGCCGCTCGGAACCTTGAGCGTGTTGAGCGGCAGCTCCTTGGCGGGCCGCCCGGTCATGTGCGGCGCAAACGGGTGCAGCGTCGACTCGGCCATGGCCGGCGGCTTGCCCCCGTGCCAGGAAGGCGCCTCAGCGGCGGGCTTGTCCTGCGCGAAGGCCGGCGCGGCGAATGCGGCGGCGACGAGTGTTGCGATGAGCTTCATGGGGAAGTCCTCCTCTGGGAACCGTTATTAGATCACTTTTGTGCGCCCGCGGCGCGCAGCAGGGCGGCGGTCGCCTGCCGGTCCTGCTCCTCGGCGATCGCCAGCGCGGTCTTGCCCCGGTTGTCGCGCGCATCGCGATCGGCGCCGCACGCGAGCAACAGCCTGACGGCCTCGTCCTGGCCGAAGCCGGCCGCCCACATCAGGGCGGTCAAGTCGTTGTCGTAGCGCGCGTTGACGTCCACGCCCTGCTCCAGCAGGGCGCCGAGCACCTGCGCATGGCCGTTGGCCGCGGCGTAGAGCACGGCGGTCTTCTTCATCCGATCGACCGGGGCAAGGTCGGCCTTGCGCCGCAGCAGCGCCCGGGTCAGCTCGAGATCGCCGTTGTAGGCGGCGCTCATCAGGGGCGTGACGCCGGCTAGGTCCTTCTGGTTGACGTCCGCACCGCGCTCGATCAGGTAGAGGCCGAGGTGGGTGTGGCCGTTCTTCGCCGCGATGTTAAGGGGCGTGTCGCCCAGCCGGTTGCGCGAATCCACGGCCGCGCCCTGATCGAGCAGCGTGCGGACCGTGGCCTCGCTGCCGCGGCGCGCCGCCTGCAGCAACTCGGCATTGATGTTGATGGTCGCCTGCTGTGCGAGCGCCGCCGTGTGCGCCGCACAAAGCAGGATGAACAGCCGTCTCGGCGCGCGCATCGCGCAGTTTCCAATAGTGTCCGTTGTTGACAGACCCGGAGCAAGGACTACACTCGTCGGGGAAATCATAGCAGCCCCCCGCCCAACAAGCCGCCGCTTTTAAGCCGCAATTTCAAGGGAGATCACCGTGACGAAGAAGACGAAGCGCTCTCTCGCAGTCGTCGCCGCTTCAGTATCGCTCGCCCTTGCCGCACCCGCGTTCGCGCAGGAAGTCAAGCAAGGCGCGGCCACGGTCGGCACCGCAGTACCCAAGAAGGTCAACGTCACCCAGGACCAGCTCACCAAGGCCGGAGCCGACTCGAGGAACTGGCTGCATACCAACGGAAACTACGCCCAGACGCGCTATGCCCCCGGCGCGCGCATCACTGCCGAGAACGTCTCCACGCTGCGGCCGGTGTTCGTGTTCCAGACCGAAGTGGTCGAGTCGATGGAGACCGCGCCGATCGTGGTGAACGGCGTCATGTACCTCACGACCGCGTTCAACCACGTTTACGCGATCGACGCCGCCACCGGCAAGGAGTTCTGGCACTACAAGCACAAGATGGGGCCGATCACCACGTTCTGCTGCGGCCCGAACAACCGCGGCGTGGCGATCTCCGGCGGCCGGGTGTTCATGGGCACGCTCGACGCGAAGCTCGTCGCGCTAGACGCGGCGAGCGGCAAGCTCGTCTGGGAGCAGCAGATCGCCGACCCGGAAAAGGGCTACAGCGAGACCATGGCGCCGACGGTGATCGACAACAAGGTGCTCATCGGCACCAACGGCGGCGAATACGGCATCCGCGGCTTCGTGAAGGCCTACGACGCGGACAGCGGCAAGCTCCTGTGGACGTTCTACACCATTCCCGAGAAAGGCCACGAAGGCGTGTTCGCGCCGAACGACGCCACCGGCCGCAACATGAAGCGCGACATCGGGAAGGAAAAGGCGGCATTCGCCAAGGACAGCTCCTTCTACCAGACCCTCGGCGGCGGCGTCTGGATGAACCCGGCCGTCGACCTGAAGACGCGCACGTTGTGGTTCGTGGTCGGCAACCCGTCTCCAGACCTCTACGGCGACGAGCGCCCCGGCGACAACCTGTACACCGACTCGCTGGTGGCGATCGACCTCGAGAAGGGCACGTACAAGTGCCACTTCCAGTACGTGGCGCACGACGTATGGGACCTCGATGCGGTGAGCCCGCCGATCCTGGTCGACGTCAAGGACAAGGGCGGCAAGACGATTCCGGGCGTGATCCACGGCGGCAAGACCGGGCACGTCTACGTGCACGACCGCAAGGACTGCTCGCTCATCCGCTTCTCCCAGGCGATGGTGCCGCAGGAGAACATGTGGGTCCTGCCCACCGCAGAGGGCGCGCGCATGCTGCCGGGCGCCAACGGCGGCGTGGAGTGGTCGCCGATGGCCTTCGATCCGAAGCACCGGCTCGCGATCGCGCTCAACCTGCACCAGCCGATGACCTACCACGTCGAGGCGGCGAAGTATCCCGGCGGCTCCAAGCTCTGGCTCGGCGGCGCGTTCAAGGTGATCCCCGCCGAGAAGCAGTGGGGACGCGTGGCGGCGGTCAACATCGACACCGGCAAGCTCGCGTGGAAGCACGATACCGCGCAGCCGCTGATCGGCGGCGGGCTCGCCACGGCCGGCGGCCTGTTCTTCTACGGCGAAGGCAACGGCAGCTTCAACGCGCTCGATTCGGCCACCGGCAAGAAGCTCTGGAGCTTCAACTGCGGCGCCGGCGCCAACGCCATGCCGGTGTCGTACACGATCGGCAACCGCCAGTACATCGCGATGGGCTGCGGCGGCAACACCCAGCTCGACTTCAAGCGCGGGAACAGCCTGTTCGTGTTTTCGGTAAACTGATCGCGTGCGTGTTGCGAAAAAAGGCCGCCTGCGGGCGGCCTTTTTATTGTTTCCGATCGTGCTCTTCGCCCTCACCGCGGGTGGACAGAACCTCGAGGCGGGCGCGAAGAAGGCGCAGGTCTGCTTTGCGTGCCACGGCCCGAACGGGAACTCCGCCGACGCAAAATTCCCGATCCTCGCCGGCCAGACCGCGCGCTATCTCTACCTTCAGATCCGCGACTTCAAGGAAGGCCGGCGCAGCGAGCCGACCATGGAGCCCTTCGTCAAGGATCTGAGCCGGGACGACATGTTCGATCTCGCCGCGTTCTTCGCCGCGCAGCGTCCGCGCAACCTGGACTTCAAGGTCGACGAAGCGCGCGCGGCGCGCGGCAAGCGCAAGGCTGACGAGACGCTGTGCACCATGTGCCACCTCGGCGCCTACCAGGGGCAGAACGAAATCCCGCGGCTCGCCTTCCAGCACTACGACTACACCGTCAAGCAGCTCCAGGACTTCAAGGCGCGCCGGCGAACCAACGACGCCGGCAACATGACCGCCGTCGCGCGCACGCTGTCCGACAGCGATATCGAGGACCTAGGTCACTTCCTCGCGTCGCTGCGCTGAACGCGGTCCTCGGCGAAGCACTTGTCGCGCTCCGGCCCGGTGAGCGCCTCGCAACGGCCGCGGCCCATTTCGGCAGGACCGCTCGCGCCGGTCCCCCCGGTGGAAGCCGAAGTGCTGCCGCTTTTCGAAAAGTAAGAGCATGAAGCGCCAAGGCCGAGCAGCAGGACGGCCGCCGCAGTCCCGAATAGCTTTGCAATCATCGCCTTGCTCCTCTGGTGAGAATCGCGTGCGGAGCCGCAAGACTCGTGCCTCGTTTGGATGAAAATGCGCCATGATGAAAGCACTGCTCTGCGGCCTGCTTCTCCTTGCCTTCGAAGCCGCCGCGCAAGTCGATCCTTCGGTCGTGGCGAAGCTCCGCGAAGGCGGCCTGGTCCTCTACATGCGACACACGTCGACCGACTTCAGCCAGAACGACGCCGCGATGACGAGCTACGAGGACTGCGCGCACCAGCGTAACCTCACCGAGAAGGGCCGCGCCGAAGCACGCGAGATCGGTGCGCACCTGAAGCGCCTCGCCATCCCAGTCGGCCAGGTCCTCGCCAGCCCCTTTTGCCGCACCATGGAAACCGCGAGGCTCGTCTTTGGGCGCGCGCAGGCGATGAAGGAGGTGCGCGGCGGCCCGGCGCAACCCGAGGATCCTCGGCGCTACGACGAGCTGAGGAAGCTTCTTTCCACGCCGGTGGCGAAAGGCGAAAACCGCGTCATCTCCAGCCACGGCAACCCGTTCCACGCCGTCGCCGGCCCGCCTTATCTCGCGGAAGGCGAAATCGCGGTAGTGCGGCCCGAGGTGCGCCCCGATGGCGCTATGCGCTTCAGCGTGATCGCGAGGATTCGTCCGCAGGATTGGCCAGAGGTCCGATGACGCGGCGGACCAGGCTGCCGGCGCCCAGCCGCGACCACGCCTGCCGCCGCCGCGCGACCAACCGGTAGAGCGGGTCCAGGAGCGGGCGCATGCCGCGCGCCCCGAAGAATCGCGCGGCGCGCTCGAGGCCCGCGGCACGGTACGCGGCTTCGATCGCATCGAGCGCCACCAGCCAGCGCCCATGGGCGTCGCGCGCATGGATACGGCTCATCAGGTCGGTACGCGTGATACCCGTGCCCGCGAGCACGTCCTGATCGAAGTCCGGCGCCGAGCAGTCGACGAGCTCGAGACGCGCGCCGAGATCGCGCTCCTTCAGGGCGACTATCTCGTTCGCGCACATCGGGCACGAGGCGTCGTAGAAAACCGTCAGCGGATAGCGGATCGCCTTCACGCTAGGACGACTTGCCGCGGATCAGCCCGCGCACCTTCGCGCCGAGCTTCACCAGGCGGCTCAAGGTCGTGGTTTCGAGGCCGAGCATCTCGTCGGTCCATTTCGAGAGCGCCTCCATCAGCGCGAGGGTCTCGCCGACCCGCTTCTGCGCGTTGGCGTCGAGCCGTCGGAAGGCCGGGTCGTCTACGCAGCCGCGCAGCACTGCGATCGTGGGGTCGAACTCGCGGGCCTTGCGCTCGCGCACGATGGTGCGCAGCAGCTCCCAAGGGTCCTTGGCGGTCTCGAAATGATCGCGCCGATCCGCCACCAGGTGCACCACGCGCACCAGCTTCAGGCTTTCCAGCTCGCGCAGGCTGTTGCTCACGTTGGAACGCGCGACCTGCAGCAGGGCGGCGATCTCCTCCGCGTGCAGCGGCCGGCCGACGAGGAACAGCAGCGCGTGGATCTGCGACACGGTGCGGTTCACCCCCCAGCGCCAGCCCATCTCGCCCCAGTGCAGCACGAAGCGCTGGCCGACCGGGCCGAGGGCTTCGGTCAGCGGCTCGAGCGCCAGGGAAGCGGTCTGCGGCATCCGGATCTCCTTGACCTGCAGGCTACTCTCGGCATATATTTCTGTCAAGACAGAAATCACGGAACGATACGCTGGAAAGACACGTCATGGCGACGACCCTGGTGCTGGGAGGCGCGGGCTTCATCGGCCGTCACGTCGCCGCGGCGCTCGCCGCGAGCGGCCACGCCGTACTGATCGGCACCCGCCGGCCGCTGCGCGCCGGCCGGCGCCTGCCTGCCGCCCTGCGCGGCTGCGAGCGCCGCGAGGCCCACCTCGAACGGCTCGGAGTGCCCGGCGACTGGTCTGCCCTGCTGCGCGGAGTCGATGTCGTCGTCAACGCGGTCGGAATCCTGCGCGAGCGCGGCGCCGAGACCTACGTGCGCGTGCACCATGCGGCGCCGCGAGCGCTGGCGCTCGCCTGCGCGCACGCGGCGATACGCCTGATCCACGTCTCCGCGCTGGGGTTGCATCCGGGAGCGCGCAGCGGCTTCCTCACCTCCAAGCTGGCGGGCGAGCGCGCGGTGGCGTCGAGCGGCGCCGACTACAGCATCGTGCGGCCGTCGCTCCTCGACGGCGAAGGCGGCTACGGCGCGCTCTGGTTCCGGCGCGTGGCGCGCTGGCCGGTGCATCCGGTGCCAGCCGACTCGCGCGGGCGCATCGACCCGCTCGACGTGGCCGAGCTCGGCGAGGCGATCGCGGTGCTGTGCGAGAAGCGCGACGCACGCGCCTGGCGCGAGGTCGAGCTCGGCGGCGGCACTCCGCGCAGCTTCGGCGAGTATCTCGCCGCGCTGCGGCCCGCGGCGTGGCGCCCTGCCCCGCGCGTCGCGGTCCCCGCCACGCTTGCCCGGCTCGCGAGCCACATCTTCGATCTGGTGCACTTCTCCCCGCTGTCCTTCGGCCACATCGAGCTCATGCGGCGTGACAACGTCCCGCACCCGAGCCGGCTGCCTGAGCTTCTCGGACGGACCCCGCTGTTCGTCGGCAGCGCTCCCCATGGCTGGCGAAGGCCGAAGACTCGCGGGGCCGCCCGGGCTTCGGAGCTCAGCCTTCTTCGTCGGACTGAGTAAATCGCTCGAGGGTGCGGCGGTCGCGCTTGGTCGGCCGGCCTTTGATATCGGCCGCCGGCTCCGCGCTCCAGCGCCGCAGCTCCACGCGCCGCTCGCGCTCGGCGCGGCTCTCGGCGGTCTCCTCGTAGAGCTTCCTCGCCTCGGTAGCCGGGCCGCGCCGCTCGGAAACGTTCTTCACCTGGATTCGCCAGACGAACTCCCCTACCCGCACCGACACGAGATCGGAAATCCTCAGGAGATGCGCCGACTTGACGCGCTGATCATTGAGGGTGACGCGGCCGGACTCGATCGCCTGCTGCGCAAGGCTGCGCGTCTTGAAGAAGCGCGCTGCCCACAGCCACTTGTCCAGACGCAACTCAGGCCTTCGCCAGAGTCCCGACCGGACAGCTCACGCCGGTCCCGCCCAGGCCGCAGTAGCCGTTCGGGTTCTTGCCGAGGTATTGCTGGTGGTAGTCCTCGGCGTAGTAGAACTCGGGCGCCGGGCGGATCTCGGTGGTAATGGGTCCATAGCCCTTCTTGCGCAGCGCCTCCTGGAACGCTTCCCTCGACCGCTGCGCCGCCTGGAGTTGCTCGTCGCCATAGGCATAGATGGCCGAGCGGTATTGCGAGCCGGCGTCGTTTCCCTGGCGCATGCCCTGGGTGGGGTCGTGGCCCTCCCAGAATTTCTTGAGCAGCGCTTCGTAGCTCACCTGCTTCGGGTCGAACACCACGAGCACCGCCTCGGTGTGGTTCGTGAACCCGGTGCACACTTCTTCGTAGGTCGGGTTCGGTGTGTCGCCGCCGGCATAGCCCACCGCGGTCGAATAGACGCCCGGCGTCTGCCAGAACACGCGCTCGGCGCCCCAGAAACAACCCATGCCGAACTGCGCGAGCGCCATGCCATCGGGGAACGGCGGCACGATGCGGCTGCCGTTCACGAAATGGCGCTCCGGGACGTGCATGCGCTCCTTGCGGCCGGGAAGCGTCGCCTCCTTCGGCAGCAGCTTGGTCAGCTTCTTCATGAATCCGAACATGGCAGCTCCTCAATCTAGAATAACACCATGAAAATCTGTGTCTACGGCGCCGGGGCGGTCGGAGGTTTGATCGCCGGCCGGCTCGCGCGTTCCGGCCAGGAGGTGTCGGTCGTCGCGCGCGGGGTCCACCTGGAGGCGATCCGTGCCCACGGCCTGCGCGTGCGCGACGCCCCGAGCGGCGAAGTCGAAGCTCAGGCGCTGCGAGCCGAAGCCGACCCCGCGCTGCTCGGCCCGCAGGACTACGTCATTGTCGCGGTCAAGGCGCAGAACCTTTCCGAGGTAGGCGAAGGCATCGCGCCTTTGGTCGGCGCGGGGACCTCGATCATTACAGCCATGAACGGCGTGCCGTGGTGGTTCTTCGACCGCCTGGCGTTCGGCGGCGGGAAGCTGCGCCTCGAGACGCTCGACCCGGGCGGCAGGCTGGCGCGCGCCATGCCGACCGAGCGCATCGTGGGCTGCGTGATCCACCTCGCCGCCTCGCTGCCCGAACCCGGGCTCGTCAGCCACAACATGGGGCGCAAGCTCATCCTGGGCGAGCCGGGCGGCCGCAACGGCCTGCGGACCAAGAACATCGCCGATGCGCTGACCGCCGCGGGCTTCCAGGTCACCGTCAGCGACTTCATCGAAAAGGAATTCTGGATCAAGCTCCTCGGCAACGTGAGCTTCAATCCGGTGTCCGCGCTCACGGTGAGCACCGCCGACAGCCTGATCGAAAACCGCGAGGTCAAGGCCTACATGGTGGCGATCATGCGCGAGGTCCTCGGGATCGGCCGCGCGGTCGGCGTCGACGCCGACATCGAGCCCGAGGCGCGCGTCGACATGGCGAGAGTGCTCGGCCGGTTCAAGACCTCGATGCTGCAGGACCTGGAGGCCGGCAAGCCGCTGGAGGTCGACGGGCTTCTCGCCGGCACGCTCGAGATCGCTGCCAAGGCAGGCGTTCAGGCGCCTTGCACCCAGGCCCTCTTCGGCCTGATCCGCGCGCGCGCCCTGTCCACCGGCCAGTATCGGCCGATGAAATGAAGAAGGTCCTCCCGCTCCTCCTCGCGATCGCTGGAGGGTTTCCACTTCATTCGAGCGCGCAGTACAACGGTCCGGCGGTCGAGGCGTGCCGCACCTACGCGCTCAAGGACCTCAAGCGCGGCGGCGCCAACGCGAACGCGGTGGTGTTCGAGCGCGACTCGAGCCTCAACCTCGAGCGCTACAGCGGCAAGGTCGGAAACCAGCCGGTGAGCTCGATCCTCACCGGTAACGGCGCAGTAGTCTACGAGGACGCGCCCAGCGCCGAGCTCTCATTCATCTGCCTGCTCGCCGACGAGAAGCGGCCGGTGTTCTTCTCCTGGCAGGCGAGGCCGGACGCGCCCGTGATCCCGCAGTGCGAGCGCAGCGCAAGCCTGCGGGGCAAGCAGAGCGGCTGCTTCGATCTGCTGCTGCAGACCGCCGAGCAGGATCTCTCGCAGGTCTACGCCTACCGCTTCCAGGAAGCGAACGCGCGCGGCGAGAAGAGCCTCGCCGCGTACCGCAGGGCCAACGACGAATGGCGCGAGTACCGCGAGGCCGAGTGCGCGCGCCGGCGCGACGCCGTCCCCGCGGGCGCCTCGCCCGAGGATACACATGCCGCATGCATGGTCGAGCTCACCCGCCGCCGCGCGCTGGACATGAGATGAGCGTGACCGCAGCAGCCTGACCGCGTGTACGGGCCTCTCATTGAGTACGACCGCTAAGCCCGAGCCGATTCAGTCCTTTGAAAACAAAGCGGCCTGGGCTGCTTGGTTAGCCAGGAATCATGGTGCTTCATCAGGCGTATGGCTGCGACTAGCCAAGAGGTCTTCGCGTGCCTTGTCGGTCACCTACAGGGAGGCGATCGAAGTGGCTTTGTGCTATGGATGGATCGATGGGCAGAAGAAAAGCGAAAGCAAGCAGCACTGGTTGCAGAGGTTCGTCCCGAGAACAAGCACCAGCATCTGGTCAAAGATCAACCGTGCAAAGGCGCTGTCGCTGATTGCACGCGGTGAAATGAAGCCCGCCGGGCTCAAGGAAGTCGAGCGCGCCAAGGCCAGCGGGCGCTGGAAGGTTGCCTATGATTCGGCAAGAAGTGCGAGAGTGCCGAGCGATCTTCAGGCGGCTTTGGATGCCAATGCCAAAGCCAAGGCCTTCTTCGCCACGCTGACCGGTCAGAATCGGTATGCCGTGCTATTCAGAATACAAACCGCGAGGAAGGCCGAAACCCGGGCCAGACGGATTCGCACATTTGTCCAAATGCTGGAGAAACACAAAACGCTCCACTAAGCGCGTCAGCTCAGCTTCGGACGCTTCTTCAGCTCGGGGAGAATGGCGCGTTCGTAGAAGGTGACGCCGACCTTGCCGATGCGCTCGGGGCCGATGAGCGCGGAGGCGCCCTCGCCCGCCCGCTTCCACTCTTTGTATTCGTCTTCGTATGCGAGGCCCATCGAGCGGGCGATGAGATGCATGTAGTTGTACACCGGGATGGCGCCCGCCGCGTCGAGGCCGAGGAGCTCGCGGTAGCACTGGTGGAAGATGGTCACCACCGCTTGGGCGCCGGCTTCGCCCGCGGCGCGCACCGTGTTCGTATTGATGTCGGAGAGCGCCTTTGGCATCGCGGCGAACGAGGCGCACATGTAGCCCGGCGCGACATAGTCGGAGTCGACGACCTCGACGCCGGGGATGAGGCGCAGGAGCTCGGGGACCATGCGGTTCACCGGCACGAGGTCGTTGAAGCCGACGTGACGGTGCAGGAATACGCGCATCGGCACCGGGTGCACGAGGAGCGGCGCGAGCTCGGCGCGGCGCGCGTGGAGCAGCTCCACGAGGTAGCTCATCTCGAAGCGCCGCTCGGCCGCGTGCTCCATGAAGTCGTGCATGTGCGAATGGCACGAGGGGCACCACGCCACGACGCGCACGCCACGCTCGTTCAGGCGCCCGACCGTGCGGGTTGCCATGCCGCCGGCGGCGGTCTGGTTGGCGTCCTTCACCGTGCCGCAGCAGTAATCGGGACCGCCTACGGGATGCGGCTCGTAGCCGAGCGCACGCAAGAGGTCGATGCAGGTGTGGATGATGTCGCCGTGCCGCAGGACGTTGCAGCCGTACCAGAAGGTGACCGCCTCCGTGACCGCTTTGGTCATGTCAGGTCCAGTCCTTGCGTTCTTGATCCGTGAGCTGCAGCTCCGCGAAGGCGCGCACGCGGTCGAAGTAGTCGGCATCCTGCTGCGGCTCGATCTGCTTCGGCAGGCCGCGGCCGCCGAGCGCGGTCATGCGCGCAAGGCGCATCATCATGCGCGGATCGACCGCGTCGGGGCACGCCGGCACGCACACGCCGCTGCGCGTGCACACCGCGATCCAGCCGAGCGCGGCGTCGCTGCCGCGCTCGCCGCGCAGCACCGCCAGCACCCCGGGCACGACTTCTCTCCCGTCCGCCGCCGGCGCGCTCGAATAGCGCGCCATGGGGCACACCTCGTAGCACTTCCCGCACTGCGTGCAGGTGTTGAGGATGCGCTCGGCCTGCGCCGCCTCGAATTCCTTGAGGCGCGCGCCGATCGACATTCTTGGGTCCGGCTTGGGTTTCTCCATGCTGAAGTAAACTCGGTAACGGATGACTGTAGCACCACAAGCGAGCCACCGGCTATGCGTGGCGCCGATGATGGACTGGACGGACCGGCATTGCCGCTTCTTCCTGCGCCAGGTGTCCTCGCGCGCGAGGCTTTACACCGAGATGATCACCACCGGCGCGCTGATCCAGGGCGACGTAGAACGGCATCTCGCGTTCAGCGGGGAAGAGCATCCGGTCGCCCTCCAGCTCGGCGGAAGCGATCCCGATGAGTTGCAAGCCTGCGCTCGGATGGGGGAAAGCTATGGCTACGACGAGATCAATCTCAACATCGGCTGCCCGAGCGAGCGCGTGCAGAGGGGAGCCTTTGGTGCTTGTTTGATGGCGGAGCCTGAACTGGTTTCTTCCTGCGTAAAGGCAATCAGGGAAGAAGTGAAGGTTCCGGTTACTGTGAAGCACCGCATCGGAATCAACGACATCGAAAGCTACGGCTTCGTGCGCGATTTCGTCGCTGCGGTGTCGGAAGCAGGATGCCGCACTTTCATCGTCCACGCGCGCAACGCGGTCCTGAAAGGCCTCTCGCCGAAGGAGAACCGCGAAATTCCGCCGCTCAAGTACGACTACGTGTACCGTCTGAAGTCGGAGTTTCCGGCGCTCGAGCTCGTGATCAACGGCGGCATCACGAGCTGGGCCGAGATCACGACGCATCTCGCGTACGTGGACGGCGTGATGCTCGGCCGCGCGGCGTACCACAACCCGTGGCTGCTCGCCGACCCGGGCAAGACGCGGACGGAGGTCGTCCGCGCCATGTACGAGTACGCGAAGGACGTGGAATCGGTGCGCCACGTCACGCGCCACATGCTCGGCCTGTACCACGGGCACAAGAAGGCTCGGCTCTGGCGGCGGCTGCTCTCGGACGCGGATCGTCTTAGACCCAACCGGCCGGGGTTGCTGCTCGAGGCGCTCGAGGCGGTCGAAGCGCCCGGCTACCGGGAATTCACACCCGCCGCACCCGAGCTCACGGATCGGCCTTGATGCCGGCCTTGGCAACGAGGTCGCGCCATTTCGCGACCTCGGAAGAGATGAAGCGGCCCATCTCGTCGGGCGTGCTGGTGAGCGGCTCGGCGCCGAATTCCACGAAGCGGCCGCGCACCGCCGGTTCCGCCATGGCAGCGAGCACCTCGCCGTTCAGCTTCCCGATGATCGGGCGCGGCGTCCCGCGCGGCGCCACGAAGCCGAACCAGGCGGAAGATTCGAAGCCCTTGACGCCGAGCTCGGCGGCGGTCGGCACGTCGGGAAGCGCCGCGAGGCGCGAGGCGTTCGCCACCGCGAGCGCGCGCACTTGGCCTCCCTTCAGCGCGGAGATCACG
>DATMJC010000094.1:0-15872 GCA_035554435.1 Burkholderiales bacterium
CGCCGCGCCGTCGACCACGCCTTGCGCGACGACAACGTCCGCACTCGCGACCTCGGCGGCAAGGCCACCACCCGCGACTTCACCGGAGCTGTGATCGGACGCCTTTCCCGCTAGTACGTTAGCGGCGTGCGGCTCAGAACCCCGCAATGACCACGGGAACGATGTCCCACAGCGTATGCGCGAAAACTGCAGGCCAAAGCCGGCTGCTGCGGATATAGAAGAACGTGAACGTCAGGCCGAATGCGAGAACCCACACGGCGCCGAGCGGACCTTGGTAAAGGTGGTATAGCACCCGGACCAGCAAAGGGACCCCGATTGCGATTGAGAGCCCGTAGCCTCTCAGGCCGCGCACCAGCACTCCGAGGAGAAACACCTCCTCAAAGGCGCCATTCACCATCGCGAAAATCACGGTCGAAGCAATCGTTACGCCGCTGAAGGAGAACTCCGTTATCTGCGCCCGACCACCGGGAGTGGTCAATGGCGCGACGGCAATGACGCCGGCCAGCCAAGCTGCAGTGAAGAGTCCAAGACCCACGAGCGTGCCCCGCAGATCGGGCTGCGGGTACAACGACCCGACGTCGAAATTTCGGGCGCGCAAGTACAGCAGCGCCGACGCAGCAAGGATCCCCTCGACAATCACCATCCAGGCATGCGCTGAAGCGGAGAATCTCGCTTCGGGAAAACCGCGCAGAACTGCCTGGGTAGACCAGACGATAAAAAGGCCGAAGCAGATCGCCGAGACGGTAGCGGCTTCCCAAATTGAAAGCGTGGACTTTGGCAAAAGCGCTACCCGAGCCATAGTGGCGCGTACGCTACCCGTGAATCGCTAAGCGGCAAACGGCATAGGACACACCGTGGCTCGAAGGCCACGATGTTGGCGCCGTTGGCGCTCGGGTGTTGCTAGACGAGCCGGGCCGGATGCTCTTGCTGGCGGCCGGAATCCAGGAGATGCATCACGCGCTCGCCGTGTGCGACAAGCCAGTCCGCTATGTAGGAGCGGTGGCAGGCCGAAGGATTGCTTTCAGCGCACATGATGCAGACGCGGCCGTCGATCGCGGACAAGGCGCGGGCGGCGGACTGGAATTGCTCCGTTTGCATGTGGTCGGCGTAGGAGGGGCGCATGCCGCCGAGGGCCTTGCCTTCCCAGCGATAGGCGATGCCGGCTTCCATGAGGGAAGCCGAGAGGGCGTCCTTGGAGAACTGCGGATGGCGGCGCGAAGCCGGATAGGCGCGCACGTCGACGAGCGTGCCGATGCCGGCTTCCCGGAGGATTGCGATGAGTTGCTCGGCGCTGCGGGCGCCGTGGCCGACCGTGAAAATCAGGCGGCCTGGGCCTTGGCTTCTTTTTTCTCGCTCTTCGCGGTCTGCTCGGGCTTCTTGGAGGCTTTCTTGCTGCCCTTCTTCTCCTCGTCGCCGGCCGCGGGCTGCGCGCCCTCCTCGGCCCGGTCCATCAGCGTGACGAGCGCGAGGGGCGCGTTGTCGCCCTTGCGGAAGCCCGTCTTCAGGATGCGCAGGTAGCCGCCGTTCCGCTTGCTGTAGCGCGGGCCGAGATCGTCGAAGAGCTTCGCTACGATGTCGCGGTCGCGCAGGCGATCGAAGGCGAGGCGCCGGTTGGCGAGGCTCGGCTTCTTGCCCAGCGTAATCATGGGCTCGACCACGCGGCGTAGCTCCTTCGCCTTGGGCAGCGTGGTGGTGATCTCCTCGTGGCGCAGGAGCGACACGGTCATGTTGCGCAGCATCGCGAGCCGGTGGCTCGTGGTGCGGCCGAGTTTCCTGAGTCCGTCGCCGTGGCGCATAGCGCTTTCTCTCTTCTTAGGTGCGATGTTCCAGGCCGGCGGGCGGCCAGTTCTCGAGCTTCATACCAAGGGTAAGGCCGCGCGAGGCCAGCACTTCCTTGATCTCGTTGAGCGACTTGCGGCCGAGGTTGGGCGTCTTGAGGAGCTCGGTCTCGGTGCGCTGGATGAGGTCGCCGATGTAGTAGATGTTCTCGGCCTTGAGGCAGTTGGCCGAGCGCACCGTGAGCTCGAGGTCGTCGACCGGGCGCAGCAGGATCGGGTCGACCGCGGGCGACTTCGGCTGCTCGGTCGGCAGCGAGGTGCCTTCGAGCTGGGCGAACACGGAGAGCTGGTCGACCAGAACGCGGGCGGCGTAGCGGATCGCCTCCTCGGGCTCGATCGCGCCGTTGGTCTCGATGTCCATGATCAGCTTGTCGAGGTCGGTGCGCTGCTCGACCCGCGCCGACTCCACCGCGTACGAGACGCGGCGAACCGGGCTGAACGAGGCGTCGAGGATGATGCGGCCGATGCCCTTGGTCTCCTCGGGCAGGTAGCGCATGTTGCCCGGGACGTAGCCGCGGCCGGACTCGACCTTGATCTGCATCTCGAGCTTGCCGCCCGAGGCGAGGTGGGCGATGACGTGGTCGGGATTCACGATCTCCACGTCGTGCGCCGGCTCGATGTCGGAGGCGGTGACCATGCCGTTGCCGCCGTTCTTCTTCAACGTGAGGATCGCCTCGGCGCGGTTGTGCAGGCGGAACACCACGCCCTTGAGGTTGAGCAGGATGTCGACGACGTCCTCGCGGATGCCGTCGAGCGTGGAGTACTCGTGCACCACGCCGGCGATCTGTACCTCGGTCGGCGCGTAGCCGGGCATGGAGGAAAGCAGCACGCGGCGCAGCGCGTTGCCGAGCGTGTGGCCGTAGCCGCGCTCGAACGGCTCCATCGTCACCCGGGCGTGGTTGGGCGAGAGGTTTTGAACGTCAACAATACGCGGCTTCAGAAATCCGGATTGCGGCATGTCTTCGCTGTCCTAAGTACTTGCTGGGTTACTTCGAGTACAACTCGATGATGAGGCTCTCGTTGATCGTGGAGGAAAGCTCGGCGCGCTGCGGCAGCTGCTTAAAGGTCCCCTTGAGGGCCTTCGCATCGACTTCCATCCAGTCGGGCAGGCCGCGCGACGAGGTGTTCTCGGCCGAGGCCTTGATGCGCAGGTGCTCCTTCGCCTTGGGCGCGACCTCGATCACGTCGCCCGGCCTCACCTCGTAGGAGGGGATGTTGACCCGCTTGCCGTTCACGAGGATGCCGTTGTGGCGCACGACCTGGCGCGCCTCGCTGCGCGAACCGCCGAAGCCCATGCGGTAGGCGACGTTGTCCAGGCGCGACTCGAGCAGCTGGAGCAGGCGCTCGCCGGTGACGCCCTTGGAGCGCGACGCCTCGGCGTAGGTCTTGCGGAACTGCCGCTCGAGCAGGCCGTAGATGCGCCGCATCTTCTGCTTCTCGCGCAGCTGCTTGCCGTAGTCGGAAAGCCTGGCGCCGCTTTTCTGGCCGTGCTGGCCAGGCGCGTACGCGCGCCGCTCGATGGCGCACTTGTCGGTGAAGCATTTCTCCGCCTTGAGGAAGAGCTTCTCGCCTTCGCGGCGGCACTGGCGGCACTTCGCGTCCAGAACTCTGGCCATTCGGTATCCCTAATTGAGCCTCAGACTCGGCGCCGCTTCGGCGGGCGGCAGCCGTTGTGCGGGATCGGCGTCACGTCGGCGATGCTGCCGATCTTGAGGCCGATCGCATTCAGCGCGCGCACCGCCGACTCGCGGCCCGGGCCGGGACCCTTGATGCGCACTTCGATGTTTTTCACGCCGCATTCCTGCGCTGCGCGCCCGGCGCGCTCGGCGGCGACCTGCGCCGCGAACGGGGTGGACTTGCGCGAGCCCTTGAAGCCGGCGTTGCCCGAGGTCGCCCAGGAAAGCACGTTGCCCTGGCGGTCGGTGATCGTCACGATGGTGTTGTTGAACGACGCATGCACGTGGGCGATGCCCTCGGCGACGTTCTTCTTGACCTTCTTGCGCGCGCGTGCCTGCGCGGTCTGCTGCAGCTCCTGGCGGGTCGGTGCGTTTCGGGTCGCCATCAGGCCACCTTACCGACTGGCACGTTCAGCTTGACCGCGGCCTTCCTCGGACCTTTGCGCGTACGAGCGTTGGTGCGGGTGCGCTGGCCGCGCACCGGCAGGCCCTTGCGATGGCGCGAGCCGCGGTAGCACTGCAGGTCGATCAGCCGCTTGATCGACATCTGGACCTCGCGCCGCAGGTCGCCCTCGACGGTGAGCCGCTGCACGTTCTCGCGCAGCCGGTCGAGCTCGGCGTCGTTCAGATCCTTGATCTTGCGGTTGCCCTGCACGCCCGCCGCCGCGCAGATCGCCTGCGCGCGCGAGCGGCCGATGCCGTAGATCGCGGTGAGCGCGATCTCGGCGTGCTGGTGGTTGGGAATGTTGATGCCTGCTATACGCGCCATGGGGAACCCGAAATTATAGCTGGTTTGTCAAGGTCTTAAAAGACCAGTGCTAGCCCTGCCGCTGCTTGTGGCGCGGGTCCTCGCAAATCACTCGTACCACACCCTTGCGCCGCACGATCTTGCATTTGCGGCAGATTCTCTTTACCGAAGCCATTACTTTCATAAGCGCCTCTCTACTTTGCTCGGAACGTAATACGACCCTTGGTGAGGTCGTACGGGGTTAACTGCACCGTCACTTTGTCGCCCGGGAGGATGCGGATGTAGTTCATGCGCATCTTTCCAGAGATGAAGCAGTGGATGATGTGGCCGTTCTCCAGTTTCACCCGGAAGGTCGCATTGGGCAGGTTTTCCACCACCTCCCCCTGCATCTCGATGACGTCTTCCTTGGCCATCGGGCCTCGCGCCGCTCCTACCTGACCCCGCCGGGCAGGCCCTTGAAATTGGCCTTGCGCAGCAGGCTCTCGTACTGGTGCGTCATGATGTAGGCCTGCACCTGCGACATGAAGTCCATCGTCACCACGACGATGATGAGCAGCGAGGTGCCGCCGAAATAGAACGGCACCCCCCAGCGCAGGATCAGGAACTCGGGCAGCAGGCACACCGCCGTCACGTACAGCGCGCCCGCCAAGGTGAGGCGCGTCAGGATTTTTTCAAGGTAGCGCGCGGTCTGGTCGCCCGGGCGGATCCCCGGCACAAAGGCCCCGGACTTCTTGAGGTTATCCGCCGTCTCCTTCGGGTTGTACTGCAACGCCGTGTAGAAGAAGCAGAAGAAGATGATCAGCGCCGCGTACAGCATCACGTAGATCGGCTGCCCCGGGCTGAGGGTCCCGGCGATGTCGCGCAGCCAGATGAGTCCCTCGGTCGAGCCGAACCAGTTGAGCGCCGTCGCCGGAAAGAGGATCAGCGACGAGGCGAAGATCGGCGGAATCACGCCCGACATGTTGAGCTTGAACGGCAGGTGCGAGCTCTGCCCGCCATAGATCCGGTTGCCGACCTGGCGCTTGGCGTAGTTGACCAGGATCTTGCGCTGGCCGCGCTCGACGAAGCAGACCACCGCGGTGACCGCGAGCACCGCGATCGCGATGAAAAGCGCCGTGAGAGGGTGCATCGCGCCGGTGCGCACCAACTCGAGCGTGCCGGCAATGGCGTTGGGCAGGCCCGCGGCGATGCCGGCGAAGATGATGATCGAGATTCCGTTGCCCAGGCCGCGCTCGGTGATCTGCTCGCCGAGCCACATCAGGAACATGGTGCCGGTGACGAGCGTGGTCACCGCGGTGATGCGGAACATCAGGCCGGGCTCGAGCACCAGGCCCGACTGCGTCTCCAGCGCGATCGAGATGCCGGTCGCCTGGAACAGTGCGAGGAACAGCGTCCCGTAGCGGGTGTACTGGGTGATCTTGCGGCGCCCGGACTCGCCCTCCTTGCGCAGCTGCTCGAGCTGCGGGCTGACCGTGGTCATGAGCTGCATGATGATCGATGCCGAGATGTACGGCATGATGCCCAGGGCGAAGATCGTGAACCGCGACAGCGCCCCGCCCGAGAACATGTTGAACATGCCCAGAATGCCGCTCTGGTTGCCGGCGAAGAGCTCGGCGAGCCGGGCCGGGTCGATTCCCGGCACCGGGATGTGAGCGCCGACTCGGAACACGACCAGCGCGCCGAGCAGAAAGAGCAGCCTGCGCTTGAGGTCGCCGTACTTCTGGCCCTTGCCGACGTTGGGAAGCGGGTTCGCCATCAGGCCTTCTGACCCTCTTCGCCGCCTTTCGCTTCAGGCTTGGGCTTCTTTTTCTCCTTCTTCGGCTTCTCTTCCACCTTGGTCTCGATGACCTCGACCTTGCCGCCGGCGCCCTCGATGGCCGCGCGCGCGCCCTTGGAAGCCTTGACGTCGCCCTTGACGGCAAGCTTCTTGGTGAGCTTGCCCGAGACAATGATCTTCGCCCCGAGCGCTCCGTGCGGCACGATGCCGGCCGAGCGCAGGGCCGCGAGGTCGACCTCCGCGACGGCGAGCTTCTCCAGGTCCGACAGGCGCACCTCGACGACGTCGTCGCGGGTGAGCGAGGTGAAGCCGCGCTTGGGCAGGCGCCGGTGCAGCGGCATCTGGCCGCCCTCGAAGCCGAGCTTGTGGAAGCCGCCCGAGCGGGCCTTCTGGCCCTTGTGGCCGCGCCCGGCCGTCTTGCCCCAGCCCGAGCCGCCGCCGCGACCGACGCGGTGGCGGACCTTGTTTGCGCCGGGCGCCGGCTTCAATGAATTGAGTCGCATGCGTGTAATCCTTGGCTAGTCCTCGATGCGAACCAGGTAGTTCACTCGGTTGATCATGCCGCGCACTTCCGGCGTGTCGGCGAGCTCGGACACCTGGTTGACGCGCTTCAGGCCCAGCCCGCGCACGGTATCGCGGTGTCCCTGCTTGCAGCCGTTGGTGCTCTTGACGAGCTTCACCCTGATCTTCTTCACCCGGTAATCTCCTCGACCGACTTGCCGCGCCGCGCCGCGATCTCGGCGGGCGTGCTCATCGCCTGCAGGCCGTTCAGGGTCGCCCGCACGACGTTATAGGGGTTGGTCGAGCCGAAGCACTTGGCGAGCACGTTGGTGACGCCCATCACCTCGAACACCGCGCGCATCGGACCGCCGGCGATGATGCCGGTGCCCTCGTGCGCTGGCTGCATCAGCACGTGCGCCGATCCCCAGCGCCCGGTCACGGCGTGGTGCAGCGTGCCGTTCTTCAGCTTCACCTTGAAGAGCTTGCGCCGTGCCTCCTCCATCGCCTTCTGCACCGCGACCGGAACCTCGCGCGCCTTGCCCTTACCCATCCCGATGCCGCCGTCGCCGTCGCCCACCACGGTGAGCGCGGCGAAGCCTAGTACTCGACCACCTTTGACCACCTTGGTGACGCGGTTGACCGCGACCATCTTCTCGCGCAGGCCGTCGCCGCGCTCTTCCGATTGCTGCATCCTGGGTTGGATCTTTGCCATAAACCCTCGTTAGAACTTCAATCCGCCGCTACGGGCCGCGTCGGCGAGCGCCTTCACCCGGCCGTGGTACCTGTACCCGGCCCGGTCGAACGCCACCGTGTCGATTCCCTTCTCCTTCGCCTTCGCGGCGATGCGCTGGCCGACGAGCTCGGCGGCCTTGCGGGTACCGCCGCTCTTCAGCTGCCCGCGCACCTCCTTCTCGATGCTGGAGGCCGCGGCGAGCACCTTTTCGCCGCCGGGAGAGGTGATCTGCGCGTAAATGTGCTCGTTGCTGCGATGCACGGTGAGGCGCACGGCGCCGTTTTCGCGGATCCGGATCCTCGTCTGCCGCGCGCGCCGCAGGCGTGCGATGTTCTTGGCGTTCATGGGAGTCCCTTACTTCTTCTTCGTCTCTTTGAGCACGATCACTTCGCCGACGTAGCGCACACCCTTGCCCTTGTAGGGCTCGGGCGGGCGGTGGGCGCGCACCTCGGCGGCCACCTGGCCGACGAGCTGCTTGTCCACGCCGGTGATCACGATCTCGGTCTGGGTCGGCGTCGCCACCTTGATGCCCTTGGGCATCTGGTGCACGACCGGGTGCGAGTAGCCGAGCGCAAGGTTCAGCTTGTCGCCCTGCGCCTGCGCGCGGAAGCCGACGCCCACCAGCGTGAGCTTGCGCTCGAAGCCCTTGGTGACGCCGGCGACCATGTTGGCCACCAGCGCGCGCATGGTTCCCGACATCGCGTTGGCGTGGTTCGAGTTACCCAGCGCCTTGAACACGATCTGCTCGCCGTCCTTCTTCACTTCGACGTTGGGATCGGCGGCGCGCGCGAGGGTGCCGAGCGGACCCTTGATGGAGATCTGGCCCGAAGCGACGGTGAACTCGACGCCTTTTGGCACCGAAACGGGGTATTTGGCGATTCTCGACATATGAATTCTCAGGCCACGATGCAGAGGACTTCACCGCCGACGCCGTCGGCGCGCGCCTTGCGGTCGGTCATCACGCCGCGCGAGGTGGACAGGATCGCCACGCCCAGGCCGTTCATGACGCGCGGGATGTCGTCGCGTCCCTTGTAGACGCGCAGCCCCGGCTTGGAGACGCGCTCCAGGCGCTCGATCACCGGCTTGCCGGCGTAGTACTTGAGCGCGATGGCGAGCTCCTTGTGGCCGCCGTTCTCGCGCAGCGCAAAGTCCTCGATATAGCCTTCGTCCTTGAGGACCTTGGCAATCGAGCTCTTCAGCTTGGACGCCGGCATCACCGTCTCGGTATGCCCGACCATCTGGGCGTTGCGGATGCGGATCAGCATGTCCGCGATCGGATCGCTCATGCTCATCGATCTCTCCTTACCCTGATCTCTTTCCTCATCGTTCTACCAGCTTGCCTTGATCACGCCAGGGATCTCGCCCTTCAGGGCGAGGTCGCGCAGCTTGTTGCGGCCGAGGCCGAACTTGCTGTACACGCCGCGCGGCCGGCCGGTCAGCGCGCAGCGGTTGCGCAGCCTTACCGGCGAAGCGTCGCGCGGCAGCTTCTGCAGCTTGGCGCGGGCCTCCTCGCGCGCTTCGTCGGAGGCGCGCGAGTCCTGGATGATCTCGATCAGCGCCGCGCGCTTGGTCTTGAACTTCGCCACGGTCTTGCGGCGCTTCTGGTCGCGTAGTACGACTGCGAGCTTGGCCATGCTGGTTCCTTCAGTGCTTGAACGGGAAGCGGAACGCCGACAGCAGCGCCCTCGCCTCGTCGTCGGTTTTCGCCGTGGTGGTGATGGCGATGTTCATGCCCCGCAGCGTGTCGATCTTGTCGTAGTCGATCTCGGGGAAAATGATCTGCTCCTTGAAGCCGAGGTTGTAGTTGCCCCGGCCGTCGAAGGCCCGGTTCGACACGCCGCGGAAGTCGCGGATGCGCGGCATCGCGATGTTCACCAGGCGGTCGAAGAACTCGTACATGCGCGCGCCGCGCAGCGTCACCATGCAGCCCACCGGGAAGTTGGCGCGCACCTTGAAGTTGGCGATCGACTTCCTCGACTTCGTGACCACCGGCTTCTGGCCGGCGATCTTGGTCATGTCGGCGAGCGCGTTGTCGAGGATCTTCTTGTCGGTGGTGGTCTCGCCCACGCCCATGTTCACCGTGATCTTGCGCAGCCGCGGCACCTGCATCACGGTCTTGTAGCCGAACTTCTGCATCAGCTCGGGCACCACCTTCTCCTGGTAGACCTTGGCGAGGCGCGCCGGCGGCGCCGGCAACTCCGGCGCGGCTTCCTTCTTGACCGGGGCCGCCTCTTTCTTCGGTGCGGCCTCCTTCTTCGGCTGCTGCTTCGGCTGGGCCGGCTTCTGCTCGTGCTTGGGCTTTGCTTCCTTCTGGTCCTTTTCCTTGGCCATATTAGGCGTCCACCTGCTCGCCGTTGTCCTTGAACACGCGCACCTTGCGGCCGTCCTGCAGCGTCTTCACGCCGACGCGGTCGGCCTTCTTGGTCGCCGGGTTGAACAGCGCCACGTTGGAGATATGGATCGGCAAGTCCTTGTCGACGATGCCGCCGCTGATGCCCTTCATCGGGTTGGGCCGCTGGTGCTTCTTCACGCGGTTCACCCCCTCGACCACCAGGTAGTCCGCGTCGATGCGGCGCATCACCGTGCCGCGCTTGCCCTTGTCGCGCCCGGCGAGCACCACGACTTCATCGCCCTTCTTGATTCTCTGCATCAGAGCACCTCGGGTGCGAGCGATACGATCTTCATGAACCTCTCCGTGCGCAGCTCGCGCGTCACCGGCCCGAAGATGCGCGTGCCGATCGGCTCGAGCTTGGGCGTGAGCAGCACCGCGGCGTTGCGGTCGAAGCGGATGAGCGAGCCGTCGGCGCGGCGCACGCCCTTGGCCGTGCGCACCACCACCGCGTCGTAGATCTCGCCCTTCTTCACGCGCCCGCGCGGCGCGGCCTCCTTCACGCTCACCTTGATCAGGTCGCCGATGGAAGCGTAGCGCCGCTTCGAGCCGCCCATCACCTTGATGCACTGGACCGAGCGCGCGCCGGTGTTGTCGGCGACGTCCAGCACGGACTCCATCTGAATCATTGCTATTCTCCAAATCCAACTTGCGTCGCCTGCACTGAAACGGGAGATTCATCTCCCGTACCCTGGTGCAGCGGCGCAGTTTTGGACCCCGTCCGGGGCGAGGAAGGCGGCGATTCTACCTCAAACCGCCTTCGATTTCTCCACTAAACGCGTGACGCGCCAGGACTTGGTCCTGGAGAGCGGCCGGCACTCGGCGATCTCGACCAGGTCGCCTTCCTTGAACTCGTTGGTCTCGGTATGCGCGTGGTACTTCTTCGAGCGCGTGATGATCTTGCCCATCATCGGGTCGCGCACCCGGCGCTCCACGCGCACGGTTACGGTCTTCTGCATCTTGTCGCTCACCACCCGGCCGACCAGCTTGCGCTGGTTCTTCACGGGGGCCGCTGCTGCTTCGGTGCTCATTTCGCCGCCTTCTCCTTCATGATGGTGCGCACGCGCGCGATGTCGCGCTTCACTTTCTTGAGCTGGCTGGTATTGGCGAGCTGCTGGGTGGCGACCTGCATGCGCAGGCCGAACTGCGCCCGCAGCAACCCCTCGAGCTCCTTCTGCAGGTCTTCGCCGCTTTTTTCTCTGAGTTCGTTCGGTTTCATCTGCTCAGTGTCCCAGCATGCGCTGCGCGACGACGGTGCGGAACGGCAGCTTGGCCGCGGCGAGCGCGAACGCCTCCTTGGCGAGCGCCTCGGTGACGCCGTCCATCTCGAAGATGATCTTGCCCGGCTGGATCTCGGACACGAAGTACTCCGGATTGCCCTTGCCGTTGCCCATGCGCACCTCGGCCGGCTTGGACGAGATCGGCTTGTCGGGGAACACGCGGATCCAGATGCGGCCGCCGCGCTTGATGTGGCGCGACATCGCCCGGCGCGCGGCCTCGAGCTGGCGCGCGGTGAGGCGGCCGCGAGTGGTGGCCTTGAGGCCGTATTCGCCGAACGCCACGTGCGCGCCGCGCGTGGCGACGCCGGTGTTGCGGCCTTTCTGCTGCTTGCGGTACTTGGTCCGCGCGGGTTGAAGCATGGCTATTCCTTCTTCTCGCCGTCGCCGTCATCCTTGGCGACGACCTTCTTCGGTTTCTTGACCGCGGTCTTGGCCGCCGGCGCGGCGGCGGCCTTCTTGTCGCCGTCCGGGCGTGGACGCGGCGGGCCGGAACGCTTGGCACCCGGCCTGGGGGCGGGCTTCTTGGCGCGCTTGGGCTCGGCCGGCGCCTCGGGCTGCGGCGCCGCGGCCGCGGCGAGCGCGGCGGCTGCGCCGAGCGCCTCGCCCTTGGGCACGATCTCGCCCTTGTAGACCCAGCACTTGATGCCGATTACGCCGTAGTTCGTCTTCGCCTCGCCCTGGCCGTAGTCGATATCGGCGCGCAGGGTGTGCAGCGGCACGCGGCCCTCGCGGTACCACTCGGTGCGCGCGATCTCGATGCCGTTCAGGCGCCCGGCGCTCATGATCTTGATCCCCTGCGCGCCCAGGCGCATCGCGTTCTGCATGGCGCGCTTCATGGCGCGCCGGAACATGATGCGCTTCTCGAGCTGCTGGGCGATGGAGTCGGCGATCAGCTGCGCGTCGATCTCGGGCTTCCTGATCTCCTCGATGTTCACGTGCACCTGCTGCACGCCCATGATGCGGCGCAGCTCGGCCTTCAAGGACTCGATCTCCTCGCCCTTCTTGCCGATCACCACTCCCGGCCGCGCCGAGAAGATGGTGATGCGCGCGTCCTTCGCCGGACGCTCGATCAGCACGCGGCCGACCGACGCGTGCGCGAGCTTCTTCTTCAGGAAGTCGCGCACCTTGATGTCCTCGGCGAGCATCGGGGCGAAGCCGCGCTTGTTCGCGTACCACTTCGAGCTCCAGTTGCGGTTCACCGCCAGCCTGAAGCCGATCGGGTTGATTTTCTGGCCCATCAGTCACCCACCGTAATAAAGATGTGGCACGTGTGCTTGAGCACGCGGTTGCCGCGGCCCTTGGCACGCGCCTGGAAGCGCTTGAGGAACATGCCGCGCTCGACGTAGATCGTCTTCACCTTGAGCGCGTCGATGTCGGCGCCGTCGTTGTGCTCGGCGTTGGCGATCGCGGATTCGAGGAGCTTCTTCACGATCGCGGCGCCCTTCTTCGGGTTGAAGGCCAGGATGCTTATCGCCTGGTCGACCGGCTTGCCGCGGATCAGGTCGGCCACGAGCCGGCCTTTCTGGGCCGACATGCGCGCGCCGCGCAGCGAGGCTTTGGTTTCCATGTCGTCTCCTACTTCTTCGCCGCGGGAGCCGCCGCCGGAGCCGCCGCCGGAGCCGCGGCGGGCGCCGCCGCAGGTCCCTGCGTGCCGGGCGCCACACGACGCTCGCGGCCCACCGCTTCCTCGGTCCGCTTGCCGGCCGCCGAGTGGCTCTTGAAGATGCGGGTGAGGGCGAACTCGCCGAGCTTGTGGCCCACCATGTTCTCGGTGACGTACACCGGCATGTGCTGCTTGCCGTTGTGCACGGCGATGGTCAGGCCGACGAAGTCCGGCACGATGGTCGAGCGCCGCGACCAGGTCTTGATCGGGCGCTTGTCGTTGCCCGCCCGGGCCTTGTCGACTTTCGCCATGAGGTGATGGTCCACGAACGGACCCTTCTTGATTGAGCGTGCCATTGGCGTCGTTCCTTATTTCACCCGGCGATCGCGAACGATCATGACCTGGGTGCGCTTGTTGCGCCGGGTCTTGAACCCCTTGGTCTGCACGCCCCACGGCGACACCGGGGGCTGCGCCGCGGCGGTGCGACCTTCGCCGCCGCCGTGCGGGTGGTCGATCGGATTCATCGCCACGCCGCGCACCGTCGGGCGCACTCCGCGCCAGCGCTTGCGCCCGGCCTTGCCGATCGACTCCAGGTTGTGCTCTGCGTTGCCCGCCTCGCCGATGGTGGCGCGGCAGTCGATGTGCACCTTGCGGATCTCGCCAGAGCGCAGGCGAAGCTGGGCGTACGAGCCCTCGCGCGCCAGCACCTGCACGTGCGCCCCAGCCGAGCGCGCGAGCTGGGCACCCTTGCCGGGCAGCATCTCTACGCAGTGCACGATGGTGCCGACCGGAATGTTGCGCAGGGGCAGCGCGTTGCCCGGCTTGATCGGCGCTTCGGACCCGGACATGAGCTGGCTGCCCGCCTGCACGCCCTTCGCCGCGATGACGTAGCGTCGCTCGCCGTCGGCGTAGAGCAGGAGCGCGAGGTGCGCGCTGCGGTTCGGATCGTACTCGAGGCGCTCGACGGTCGCGGCAACCCCGTCCTTGTTGCGGCGGAAATCGATGATGCGCAGGTGGTGCTTGTGGCCGCCGCCCTGGTGGCGCATGGTGACCCGGCCGTGGGTGTTGCGTCCGCTGCCGCGGATCTGCGAGCGGGTGAGAGGCCAGTACGGGTCGCCCTTGTGCAGCTCGGGAGTGACGACCTTGACGAGGGCGCGGCGGCCGGGCGAGGTGGGCTTGACCTTGACGAGAGGCATGGCGGTTCCTGGTTATTGCGTGGCCGCGAAGTTGATTTCCTGGCCCTCGGCGAGGCGCACGTAGGCCTTCTTCCAGCTGCGCTTGCGTCCGATGGTGCGGCCGAAGCGGCGCTCCTTGCCCTTGACGTTCAGCACGGTGACGCCCTCGACCTTGGTCTTGAACATGAGCTCGATTGCGGCCTTGATCTGCGGCTTGGTGGCGCCGTCGGCGACCCGGAACACGTACTGCCGGCTCTTGTCGGCCACGAAGGTGCTCTTCTCCGACACCACCGGCGCGAGCACCACGTTCATGAGCCGATCCACGGCGAAACGCCGCGGCGCCGGGGCGGGCTTCTTGTCCGCCTTCTTCTCAGGGGTCTTCGTTTCGCTCATTTCAGGATTTCCTCGAGCTTCGCGACCGCCGCCTTGGTCAGCACCACGTTCGGGAAGCGCACCAGGGCGACGGGATTGGCGTTGCGCACCGACATCACCAGCACGCTGCGCAGGTTGCGCGCCGACAGCATCAGGTTCTCGTCCATGTCGTCGTCCGTGGTGATGACGAGCAGCTCCTCGAAGCCCAGCGACTTCACCTTTTGCACCAGCAGCTTAGTCTTGGGCGCGTCGAGCTTGAACTCGCTCACCACCCGCAGCCGATCCTCGCGCGCGAGCTGCGACAGGATCGAGGCCATGCCGGCGCGGTACATCTTGCGGTTCACTTTCTGGCTGAAGTTCTCGTCGGGCGAGTTGGGGAAGATCTTGCCGCCGCCGCGCCACAGCGGGCTCGAGGTCATCCCGGCGCGCGCGCGTCCGGTGCCCTTCTGCCGCCACGGCTTCTTGGTGGAGTGGTTCACCGCGCCGCGGTCCTTCTGCGCGCGCGAGCCGACGCGCGCGTTCGCCTGGTACGCGACCACGAGCTGGTGCACCAGCGCCTCGTTGAAGTCGCGCGCGAAGACGTGGTCGGTCGCCTGCACGGTGCCGGCGGCGCCGTTGCTGCCGATCATCTTGAGTTCCATCGCTCAACCCTTCGCCGGTGCGGGTTTGGCAGGGGGTTTCGCCGGCTGCGCCGCGGCGGGTTTTGCGGGCTGCGCAGCTGGCCTCGGCGCCGCCTGCGCCGAGGGCTTGGGCGCCTGCGCCTTGACCGGCGCTCTCTGGCCTTTCACGGCGAGACGCACGAGCACGTCGCGGCCGCTCGAGCCCGGGACCGAGCCCTTGACGAGAAGAAGCTGGCGCGCCTCGTCGATGCGCACGATCTCGAGATTCGGGATGGTCCGACGCACGTCGCCGAGATGGCCTGGCATGCGCTTGCCCTTGAAGACGTGCGCCGGGCTCTGGTTCTGGCCGGTGGAGCCGGGAACCCGATGCGAGATCGAGTTGCCGTGCGATGCGTTCTGCCCGCCGAAATGATGCCGCTTGATGACCCCGGCGAAGCCCTTGCCGATCGTCACGCCCTGCACGTCGACGAGCTGGCCGACCTTGAAGAGCTGTTGCGCCGGGATCTTCGCGCCCACCTTGAGCTCGCCGAGCTCCTCGGGCTTCCCGAGCCGGAACTCCCTCAGCACGTGCCCGGCCTCGACCGCCGCCCTGGCGAGATGGCCGGCGAGCGACTTGTTGACGCGGGTCGCTCGGCGCTTGCCGAACGCGACCTGCACCGCGGCATAGCCGTCCTTCTCGGCGGTCTTGATCTGGGTGATGCGGTTGTCGGAGACGTCGAGCACCGTCACCGGCAGCGTGACGCCGTCGTCGGTGAAGATGCGAGTCATGCCGACCTTGCGGCCGACCAAACCTATCGTCATACCTTCCTCTTTTGGTTTGATCCCCCGGGATTTTCCCGGTGGGCGCCAGCTTCAATTGGCCGGCACTACCCTCGTACTACGTGCTACTGAACCTTGATCTCCACGTCGACGCCAGCCGGCAAATCCAGCTTCATAAGAGCGTCGACCGTCTTGTCCGTCGGGTCGATGATGTCCATCAGCCGCAGATGCGTGCGGATCTCGAGCTGGTCGCGCGAGGCCTTGTCGATGTGCGGCGAGCGCAGCAGGTCGAAGCGCTGCTTGCGCGTCGGCAGCGGCACCGGGCCGCGAACCACCGCACCCGTGCGCTTGGCCGTGTCGACGATTTCCAGGGCCGATTGGTCGATCAGCCGGTAATCGAA
>DATMJC010000095.1:0-19652 GCA_035554435.1 Burkholderiales bacterium
TAGAACGAGCTGATGGCGAAGGCGAGCAGCTTGGTGCGCATCATCGGGATGCCGATCACCGAGGCGGCGACGTCCATGTCGCGCACCGCCATGAAGGCTCGCCCGGTCTCGCTACGCATCAGGTTCTTCGCCGCCAGCGCCATGACGGCGACGATGCCGAGCGTGAGGAGATATTTCTGCGCGGGAGAGGCGACTTCGTAGCCGAGGATCCGGATCGCCTGCGCGGTGATCACGCCCGAGGAGCTGTGGTTCGAGAACCAGCCGACGCGGTTGATCGCCCACAGCACGAAGAACTGGCAGGCGAGCGTGGCCACGGCAAGATAGAAACCCTTGATGCGCAGGCTGGGCAGCCCGAACACCACCCCCACTGCCGCGGCGCAAAGCCCGCCGATGGCAAAGGCGCCGATGATCGGTATGCCTGGAATGCGCAGCACGGCGTTGTAAGCCATGAAGGCCCCCACCGCCATGAACGCGGCGGTGCCGAGCGAGAGCTGCCCGGCGTAGCCGGTGAGGATGTTCAACCCGAGCGCGGCGAGCGAGAAGATCAGAAACGGCGTGACGATGGCGGAGAGCCAGTACTGGTCGCCAACGAGCGGCACCACCCCGAAGGCTACGACCAGGAGCAGCGCTATGCCGATGCGGTCCTGCCGGATCGGAAAGATCTGCTGATCCTCGGCGTAGCTCGACTTGAACTGGCCTGCTTCCCTGTAGAGCATCGGTCGTTGTCCCTATACCCTGTCTATGCGCTTCTCGCCGAACAATCCCTCGGGACGCACGAGCAGGAAAAGCAGCGCGACCACATAGGCAAACCACGATTCGATCCCGCCGCCCACCATCGGGCCGACGTAGACCTCGGCGAGCTTCTCGGTGGCGCCGATGATGAGGCCGCCGAGGATCGCGCCCGGAATCGATTCGAACCCGCCGATGAGCAGCACCGGCAGGGCCTTGAGCGCGACGAAGGTGAGCGCGAACTGCACGCCGTTGCGCACGCCCCACATGAGCCCGGCCACCAGCGCGACGAACCCGGCCACCGCCCAGACGATCGCCCAGATGTGCTGCAGCGGAATCCCGACCGCGAGCGCCGCCTGATGATCGTCGGCGACCGCGCGCAGCGCGCGGCCGACGCGCGTCTTCTGGAACAGGACCGCCAGCGCCGCGACCAGCGCTCCGGCCACCAGCGCGGCGAAGAGGTCGAACTGGCTCACGTTGATGTTCCACTTCTGCGACAGCCACTCCATCGGCACGTCGGCGATGCCGAGCTCGAGGCCGTGCGGCTGCGACCCCCAGATGAGCTGCGACAGGCCCTCGAGCACGAAGGTGAGGCCGATCGTCGCCATGAACAACGTGATCTGCGGCTGGTTGACCAGCGGACGCAGCACGACGCGCTCGATCGCGACCCCGAGCGCCACCATCACGACGAGCGTCACGAGCAGCGCGAGCCAGAGGTTCCAGCCGCGCTCGGCGAGCGAGACGTAGGTGAGCGCGGCGAAGAACACCATCGTGCCCTGCGCGAAATTGAATACGCCCGAGGCCTTGTAGATCAGCACGAAGCCGAGTGCCACGAGCGAGTACATCACCCCCGCGAGCAGGCCGCCCACCAGCACCTCGACGAAGAACCCGACCTGCGCGTCCACTAGTGCGTCACCCCGCTAAGCACCATGTGCGACTCCTAGATAGGCGTCGATCACCTTCTGGTCGGCTCTCACTTCCTGCGGCGAGCCGTCGGCGATCTTCCTGCCGTAGTCGAGCACCAGCACCCGGTCGGAGATGTCCATGACCACGCCCATGTCGTGCTCGATCAGCACGAGGGTGGTGCCGAACTGGTCGTTCACGTCCAGCACGAAGCGGCACATGTCCCGCTTCTCCTCGAGGTTCATCCCGGCCATCGGCTCGTCGAGCAGCAGCACCTTGGGCTCGGCCGCGAGCGCGCGGCCGAGCTCGACGCGCTTCTGCAGTCCGTACGGCAGGCGCCCGACCGGGGTCCTGCGGATGTGCTGGATCTCGAGGAAGTCGATGATTTCCTCCACCGCGCGCCGGTGCTCCAGCTCCTCGCGCCGGGCGGCACCGAGCCACAGCGCCTGCTGCAGGAAGTTGCAGCGCATCTTGAGGTTGCGCCCGGTCATGATGTTGTCGAGGACCGTCATTCCCTTGAACAGCGCGATGTTCTGGAACGTGCGGGCGATCCCGAGCGCGGCGGCGCGGTGCGGGTCCATGTTGCTGAACTCGAGGTTCTCGAAGCGGATGGTGCCTTGCTGCGGGTGGTACACCCCGTTCAGCACGTTCAGCATCGAGCTCTTGCCGGCGCCGTTGGGGCCGATGATGGCGCGCACCTCGCGGCGGCGCACGTCGAAGGAGACGTCGGAAAGCGCTCTTACGCCGCCGAAGGCGAGGGAGACATTGCGGACCTCGAGCAGCTCATCGCTCATCAGGCCGCGCTCTTCGCCGCGGCCGCCGCAAAGGTCTTCGCGTCGCGGATCTTGAGGTCGGCGGAGAAAGTGCCCGTGCGCCCGTCCTCGTACCGGACCTGCGCCTCGACGTGAACGGTTTCCCGATCGTCATACAAGGCCTCGACCAGGGAGCCGTACTTCTCGCCGATGAAGCGCCGGCGCACCTTGCGCGTGCGCGTGAGCTCGCCGTCGTCGGCGTCGAGCTCCTTGTGCAGGATCAGGAAGCGGTGGATCTGGGATCCGGCGAGCTCCGGCTCGCGCGCAAGATCGGCGTTTGCCTGGGCGATGCAGCCCGCCACCAGCTCGTACACCGCATCGCTCTGCGCGAGATCGGTATAGCCGCTGTAGGCGAGGTTGCGCTTCTCGGCCCAATTGGAAACGGCGTCCATATCGATGTTGACGAACGCGCCGACCCGGTCGCGGCCGGCGCCGAAGGCCACGGCCTCCTTGATGTAAGGGAAGAACTTGAGCTTGTTCTCGAGGTACTTCGGCGCGAACAGCGTCCCGTCGGCGAGCTTGCCCACGTCTTTCGCGCGGTCGATGATGCGCAGGTGGCCGTCGCGGTCGACATAGCCCGCGTCGCCGGTGTGGAACCAGCCCTCGGCGTCTTTCGCCTCGCGTGTCGCCTCCGGGTTCTTGTAGTACTCCTTGAACAGACCGGGCGAGCGGATCAGGAGCTCGCGCTGCGGCGTGAAGCCGAGCTCGACTCCGGCGACCGCCGGGCCGACGGTGTCGGCCTTCGCCTGGCCGTCGGGTTGCACACAGACGAACACGCTGGTCTCGGTCGAGCCATAGAGCTGCTTCAGGTTGATGCCGAGCGACCTGTAGAAGGAGAAAAGATCCGGGCCGATCGCCTCGCCGCCGGTATAGGCGATGCGCACCTTGCTCATCCCGAGCACGTTACGCAGCGGGCCGTAGACGACCAGATCTCCCAGCGCGTATTTGAGCCTTTCCAGGAGACTGACTTTCTGGCCTTCGAGAAGCCTGGTCCCGACGCGCTTTGCCACCGCCATGAAGTACTTGTAGAGCCAGCGCTTCAACGCGCCCGCGTCCTCCATGCGCACCGACACCTGCGTGAGCAGCGCTTCGAACACGCGCGGCGGAGCGAAGTAGTAGGTCGGGGCGATCTCGCGCATGTCGTTCACGACCGTCTCGGGCGACTCGGGACAGCAGATGCAATAGCCGGCGACCATCGGCTGCGCGTAGGAGAAGATGTTCTGCCCGATCCAGGCCGGAGGCATGAACGCGAGCACCACGTCCTCTTCGCCGAGGCGCTCCAGCTCCGCGACCGCGCGCGAGCGGTCGATCAGCGCATGGTTGGTCAGGACCACGCCCTTCGGCGCCCCGGTCGTGCCCGAGGTGAAGAACATCGCCGCGGTGTCGCCGCCGCGGCCCTTCGCGATCTCCTCGTCGACCAGGCCTGGAGACCGGGCAACGAACGCCCGGCCGAGATCGAGGAGCTTCTCGTAGCTCATGAGCTGCGGCTGATCGTAGTGGCGCAGGCCGCGCGGGTCGTCGTAGTAGATGCGCCGCAGGCTCGGGCACTGCGGCTGGATCTCGAGCAGCTTGTCGACCTGCTCCTGGTCCTCGGCGAGCGCGTACGCGATCTCCGCGTTCTGGATCGGAAAGCTCATCTCGGCGGCCGCCGCGTCCTGGTACAGCGGCACCGGGATGCCGCCGAGGCATTGCGCGGCGCACACCCCGGCGTAGATGCGCGGCCGGTTGTCGCCGATCAAGGCGAGGTGGTCGCCGCGCTTGAAGCCCTCCGCCGCAAGGGCGGCCGCGAGCAGGCGCACCTCGTCGGCGAACTGCCGCCAGGTCCAGGTCTGCCAGATGCCGCGATCCTTCTCGCGGATCGCGGGGCGCGCGCCGCGCTCCAGCGCGTGGCGCATGAGCAGCTTGGGAAACGTGTCCAAAGGGCCCTCCTCCCCTCGAGCGGCCGGATTCTTGCACAAAAAGCTTTAAAGTACGGCGCTCGACCCAATCCGACGCTAAGGACTACCGGGAATGAAAGGCACGGAACACTGGACCCGCAAGGGCGACGTCAAGCTCTTCCTCTGGCACAAGCCCGCCGCCGCGGGCGCCCCGAAAGGCACCATCTTCTTCGTGCACGGCTCTTCGATGGCCTCGCAGCCCACGTTCGACCTCGAAGTGCCCGGCCGGCCGCACTCCTCGGTGATGGAATGGTTTGCCGAGCGCGGCTTCGACACGTGGTGCATGGACAACGAGGGCTACGGGCGCTCGGACAAGTCGCGGCCGATCAACTGCGACATCCCGAACGGCGCCGACGATCTCGAGGCGGGAACCGCGTACGTTCTCGAGCGCGCGAAGCACAGGAAGCTCCTGGTGTACGGCATTTCGTCGGGGGCGCTGAAGGCGGCGCTCTTCGCGCAGCGCCATCCGGAGCGCGTCGCGCGCCTCGCGCTCGACGCGATGGTGTGGACCGGCGAAGGCAGCCCGACGCTCGAGGAGCGCAGGAAGCGCCTGCCCGAATTCCGCGCCAAGCACCGCCGTCCCATCGACCGCGCATTCGTGCGCAGCATCTTCAACCGCGACCACCCAGGCACCGCCGACGACGCCACCATCGAGGCCTTCGCCACCGCGATCGTCGCGCTCGACGACTCGGTCCCGACCGGAACCTACGTCGACATGTGCTCCAGGCTGCCGCTGGTCGACCCGGCCAAAATCCGCGTTCCGACCATCGTCATGCGCGGAGAGTTCGACGGCATCGCCTCCATGGAAGACCTGCTGAAGTTCTTCGCGTTGCTGCCGCATCCGGACAAGCAGTTCACGGTCATGGAAGGCATCTCGCACGCGAGCTTCCAGCAGAAGAACTACCTCGGCGTGTACCACATCCTGCATTCCTATTTCACGCAACCCGAAGCGGTGTACCGCGGATGAAAACGTTCGCATTTCTTCTTGGCTTTGCAGTCTCGCTCTCGACATTTGCTCAACAGTACCCAGCGCGTCCGGTGCGGCTCGTAGTGCCGCTCTCGCCCGGCGGCTTCGCCGACACGCCGGCGCGCATCCTCACGCCGCGCCTGTCCGAGCAGATGGGCAAGCAGTTCTTCGTCGAGAACCGCCCGGGAGCGGGCGGCACGATCGGCTGGGACTTCGTGGCGAAGCAGCCCCCCGACGGCTACACGCTCGCGATCACGGGCGCGACGCACCTGATCACCTCGCACCTGTACAAGAACCTTCAGTACGACGCGTTCAAGGACTTCACGCACATCAGCATGATGGCGTCGGGTCCGTACGTCCTCGTGGTCAATCCGAAGAAGATTCCCGTCAACAACGTGCGGGAGCTGATCGCGGCGGCCAAGGCCAAGCCGGGCGCGATCGACTTCGCGAGCTCGGGGAACGGCAGCTCGCAGCACCTGGTTGCCGCGCTCTTCAGCGCCATGGCGGGCGTGAAGCTGAACCACGTGCCTTACAAAGGCAGCGGACCCGCGATGCAGGACCTGCTCGGCGGCGAAGTCGGCGTCTCCTTTGCCGGGGTGCCGAACGTCCTCGGCAACGTGCGCGGCGGGCGACTCAAGGCGCTCGCGGTGACCACGCCGAAGCGCTGGTTCGAGCTACCCGACGTGCCGACGATGGCCGAAGCGGGCGTTCCCGGCTACGAGGCCACGCTTTGGCTCAGCATCTCCGGCCCTGCCGGCATGCCGGCGCCGATCGTGCAGCAACTCTCCGCCGAGATCGCCAAGGCGCTGAAGGATCCGGAGCTTCAGACGAAGTTCCGCGAGGCGGGCGTCGAAGCCGACGCGAGGCAGGGCGAGGAGCTCCTGCGCTATATGCGCGCCGAGGACGAGAAGTGGGGCAAGGTGGTGCGCGACACGGGGGCGACCGTTCAGTAGCCGATCAGCGCTTGCCCTCGGGGAGGCCGAACTCTGCTAAATTGCGGACGCGCTACGGTGGAGCCGCTCGGCTAGCAGCGAACGCAAGGAGAACCGGATGAGACCCGCAGTCTCCACGCCCGTTTTGACGCTCCTGTTCGCGCTTGCGGCGACCCCGTCCCAGGCGCAGCAGCTCGACGAAAAGCAGATGCACGGCCGCCAGGTGTTCGCGCAGTCCTGCGGCATCTGCCACCTCCAGCCGGTGCTCGGTGTGAAGACCTACGGGCCGCCGCTCAACAAGACCGCCGCCGCCGGCAGCGACGACGCGATGCGCGCCATCATCACGAACGGCACCGAGCGCATGCCCGCGTTCAAGCATTACTTGAAGCCCGCGGAGATCGACGCGATCATCGCTTACGTGAGAACCGTGCCGGTCAACACCTCGCCCAACGCCCCGAAACAAGGAGAGATGCGATGAACACGATCCGCACGGCCCTTCTCGCATGCGCGCTGCCGTTCGCGGCCGCGACCGCGGCCCAGGCCGCGGATCAGACGCTTTCCGGCAGGATCGCATCGAGCTCCGGCCAGAAGCTGGACGGCGTCACGGTGTCGGCGAAGCGCCAGGGCTCGACGATCACGACGAGCGTGTACACCGACGCCGCCGGCGACTATTTCTTCCCGCCGCTGCCGGAGGGCCGATACCGGGTGTGGGCGCAGGCGCTCGGCTTCGAGCGCGCGAGCGGTTCGGTCGAGCTCTCCGCGGCGCGCCGGCAGGACTTCACGCTGGCCGAGATCGCGGATCCCGAGCGGCGCTTCCGGCAGCTCCCGGGCGAGCTGATGGTCGCGGCGCTGCCCGAGGCGAACGCCGAAGACGCGCGCATGAAGAAAATCTTCATGAACAACTGCACCGGCTGCCACTCGACCAGCTACGCGCTGCAGTTCCGCTTCGACGAGGCGGGCTGGAGCAAGATCATCGATCTCATGAAGATCGTGCCGGTCAGCGGCGTCTACCCGGGGCCGAGCGGGAAGCCTAACCAGATCCTGGAACGCCACCAGAAAGCGCTCGCCGCCTACCTCGCGCGCGCCCGAGGCCCCGGGGAGTCGTCGATGAAGGTCGCTTCTCGCCCGCGCCCGGCGGGCGAGGCCGCGCGGGCTGTCTGGACGCTCTACGACGTGCAGCTCAATCCCGACACCGGCATCGGCACGCAATACAACCCGAACGACGGCACCGACTGGGCGATGGGCACGACCTCCAAGCTCGGCCAGCTGCCGCACGACGGTGCGCTGGGCCTCGACGGCACGATCTACTTCACCAGCAACAACCCGAACCGCGGCGTCACCATCGGCAAGGTCGATCCCTCGAGCGGCGCGGTGAAGTACCTCAAGGCCGAGGGGGCCAACGGCCTCGCGGCCACGGCTCACGGCCTCGTGCGCGACCGGGCGGGCAACCTCTGGTTCGACGTAAACCCCGGGCGCCGCGCGCTCGGCAAGCTCGACACGGCGAGCGAGAAAATCTCGATCTACCAGACGCCTGCCGAGATGGCGCCGCTTGGCGGCGCGGTGACCGTCGACGTCGACGGCAAGGGCATGGTGTGGGCCTCCACCCCGAGCGGCGCCGTGCGCTTCGACCCGGCCACCGAGAAGTTCACCGAGTTCCGCTCGCGCCTCGCCGAGAAGAACGCCCGCGGGTCGGGTGCGACCTATGGAGCGGCGGGCGACCGCGACGGCAACGGCTGGTGGTCCCAGATGGCGATGGACACGGTCTACAAGGGCGACATCGCGAGCGGCAAGGCGGTCGAGATCAAGCTGCCCGACGTCAAGGCGGTCGACCGCATGTTCGGCGAGGACCGCGCTTTCTACGAGACCGTGAGCGACCTCGGATTCAACGCGCCGCTGCCCTGGTCGCAGGGCCCGCGCCGCATGGGCACGGACAAGAACGCCGACGTGCTTTGGGTGGCTAACTCGTTCGGCTCGTCGTTCGCGAAGATCAATACGAAAACCATGGAGACGACGATCATCCCGCTGCCCGACGCGACGATGCAGACGTATCACATCACGGTCGACAGCAAGCACCGCGTCTGGGGCAACCTTTGGACTTCGGACCGCATCGTCCGCTACGACCCGAACGCGAACGCGTGGACCACGTTCGACTTGCCGGTGCGCGGCACGGAGATCCGCCACATCGCGCTGCTCGAGCGTGGCGACAAGCTGCACGTCGTGGCCCCGGTCTACCGCACCAGCCAGATGGGCGTGATGACGGTGCGCAGCGAGGCCGAGCTCGCAGCTCTGAAGAAACAGGCAAGAAATTAGCGGCCGGGAAGGCTCACTGCGAAGCCGCGGGCTGAAGGATACGCACCACCCAGGGCAGCGTGACCGTCTCGAAGATCCGCTGGTCCGAGAGCTGCGGGTTGCGCCCCATGTGCCCGCCCTGCGGATTGATCCACACTTCCTTGGGCGACCCCGAGCGCATCAGCAGGAACAGGTCTTCGATCGGCACCTGCGTGTCGCGCATCCCGTTGATGAGCAGCATGGGCGCGGACGGCCGGTCGAGCCAGCCCGCGGTCTTGAGCGACATCCTCGGCCCGTAGGCGAGAAACTCGTCTAGCGTCTTCGCGCCGTAGATCGCCGCGCGGGCCTCGAAGAGCTCGAACAGGTACTCGCGCGTGGTGATGGCCTTTTTCTGCCATTCGGGCTGAAAGTACTCGTGCACCGGGCCGCCCTGGACGACGGCGCCACGGATGCGCTCGCGCTCCGCGTACGCGACGCGCGCGGACCAGTGCCCGCCCCACGAGCCGCCGTAAACGACTACGCGCTTGGCGTCGATGTCCTTGCGCGTGGCGACGTAGTCGAGCACGCGCGAGAACTCGCGTTCGGCGCCCGGGACGACCTGCCGGATGGTCGACTGGCCCGTGCCCGGCATGTCGAAGGAAAAGTAGCCGACGTCGTGCTTCAGGTACGCGTCGCTGCGGAAGGAAGCGTTTTCTTTCCGGCCGTCCAGGCCGCCGATCGTGACTACGATCGGCGCAGGGCGCACGCCTTTCGGCAGGCGCAGATAGCCGACGATTTCCTTCCCCTCGAACGGGATCTTTACGATCTCGAGCTTCGGGTCCTGCAGCCGGGCGTATCCGGTGAAGGCCTCCAGCGCCCTGGCGTACGCCTTCTCCTTCCCAGGCGAGTTCTCGAGCGGGAAGCGTGCGAAGAGGTAGTACTCGAAGGCGTACTTGTATTCCTTGGCGGCTTCGGCGCGCGACGCCATCTCGGCGAGCTCCGCCTTCCTGGCGTTCGCCATGTGGCGCTCGCCGATCGAGCTCCAGGCCGCGGCCCATTCGTCGCGGTCGAGGCTCTTGAGATTTGCGAGCGCCTCGCGCACTTCGGCAGGCACGAGCTCGGACACCGGGTAGGCGTGGCGGTCGGCGCGCGCCTGGACCTCCTCCTTGAGCTCCGGCAGCGTGCGCGGCGGAACCTGGGCGATGGCCGGTGCGGCGAGCGCGAAGGCCAGGGCGGCGAAGATGCGCATCATGCGGCATCCTCCTCGTGGGTTGTGGGAATGATTCTAGACCGGGGGCGCGGCTGGCGCCGGGAAATTCGGCGCCGGCTTTTGCGGCCGCGCGCCCGGTGCGCAGGCCATCTCGCCGAACGACATGACGATCAGGTTGGCGAGGCGCGGGTCGGCCATCGTGCGCTGCTCGGGCATGAGGGACTTCAGCAGGCCTTTCGCCGAATCGACGATGTCCTCCACCGCCGTCAGCCGGTCGCGCGCGACGTCGGCGGCGCGGTCGAGGCGCTTGGCGATGTCGAGCTGCGCATCGGAGGCGCGCGGCGCGCGGTCGCGCGCGATATCCTTCTGCAGCGCACGGATGCCCTCCGCGTACGCGTTCCAAGCCTTCTGCTGAGCGGAGGTCAGGTTGAGGTCGGTTTCAAACTCGCCCAGCGTCGCCTCGAGCTGGTTGATCTGCGGCCCGCCGCCGCCTTTCGCTCCGCCCGCACCGCTCTTGTCGCCGCTGCGGCGCTTACCGCCCATCTGCGCGAAAGCGACGGCCGGCGCGGCCGCCAGGAGGGCGAGCATGGTTCGTTTCTTCATGGTGGTTCCCCGACGTTCTGCCAGTAGAACGCCGCGGAACCTGAAAGTTGCGTCAGCTTCTACGGATGCTTCTTCTTTGGGCCCGCGATCTGCTTTTTCTTTTGCGCCGCGAGCCTTGGCTTCCCGCCGGCGAGCTCGACGCGAAGCGCCGCATGCAGCTGGCCGGGCTTCAGGTGGTGAAACTCGGCGGGAACGTCGAGCATTTCTGCGCGCCGGCCGCGCTCCGGATGAAAGCTCAGCCGAGGCGCGTCGGCCTCCGTCGAAGGGTGAAACAGGGCGTGGATTTTTCCGCTCTTGTCGAACAATGCCAGGACCTTCATGAGTTCGTTCCCTTAGAACGTGTCGACCTGGGATGCCAGCACCTGGATTCGCGCCTGGATGGGCGCTCCGCTTTGGCCGTTCGCGCGCAAGCTCATGGCCATCGGGGTGCTGGCGGGACTCGACGTGTTCCACACAGAACCCTCCGACACGATGGTGACGCTCTGCTGCGTGTCCTCGTCGCTCGCACCCACGACGCCGGCCCAGATCCGATTGAAACGAAATTGGCTGATATTGCTGCCCCAGGTCACGGTGAAGGAGATGGTGCTGCCCCTTGCCATCGTCAGTATGCCCGCCGAGGCGGCGACAAACGCCGTGGTGAAAGCTGCCATGGGAATCCTCCGCGAAGAGATTTGCCGCCGGGAAGCTCTGTCAGCGCGGATTTTAGCGCTACCGTAGAGTCATGCGCGGACGCCCGAATGGCAGAACATGGATCTTGCTAATCTTTCTGTCCGCCGGATGTGCCGCAGGGGCAGATGACCTCAACGCCGGTGGCCTTACGTTCGAGGAGCGTTGTGCGCAGCCGGCGGTCGTCAAATGCGTCGGGTTCGATTCCCCGGCGCAGACCGATCGGTTCATCTTTCCGCCCTACGGGATGACCGTGAAGCGCGCGCGCGTCGTGACGGACATCAAGGCGTCCGGCGCCGGCTCGCTGCGCTTCGAGATTCCTTCCAATACGGGAGCGGATACCTCCGGCAGCTTCTGGCAGAACTTCTCCGACGACCTCTCGGTCCAGTTCGGCGAAGGCGAGGAGTTCTACGTCCAGTGGCGCCAGCGATTCTCCAAGGAGTTTCTGGACACGTTCTACGAGGGCGGAGGCGGATGGAAGCAGGGCATCATCGGCGAGGGCGATCGGCCCGGGAAGACCGTGTACTCCTGCACCGAGCTCGAGATCGTGGTCCAGAACACCTACCAGCGCGGCGCCGCCCAGATGTACCACAGCTGCGGCGGCAAGGACGGCCGTTACGAGCCGCTGGAAGGACAGGGTAGCTGGGTTCCATACAAAGCGGACCAGTGGATGACGTTTCAGGTGTACGTCAAGATCGGCAGCTGGTACCGGAACGACCGCCGATATCACCGGGACAGCACGATCCGGCTGTGGGTCGCCGAGGCCGGGCAGCCGTCCCGGCTGGTGGTCGACCAGACGCATTACGACATCGTCAACACGCAGCCGGCGGCCAGGTACGGAAAGATCTGGCTGCTCCCCTACCACAGCGGGAAGAGCGCGGCGCAGAGCCACGCCGTCGGCTACACCTGGTATGACGATCTGATCGTCTCGAGGACCCGGATTCCCGATCCGGCTCCCTGATACGGGATCGAGCGAAGGCCTACATGCTGCGGCGGTACTGGCCGCCGACTTCGAACAAGGCGTGCGTGATCTGCCCGAGCGAGCATACGCGCACGGCATCCATCAGGACGGCGAAGACGTTCTCGTCCTTGATCACCGCCTGGCGCAGACGCTCGAGCATCGGTCCTGAATCCTTCTCGCTCTTCTTTTGAAAATCCCTTAGCCGCTTCAGTTGCGACTGCTTTTCTTCCTCGGTGGAACGGATCAGCTCGAGCTTCTGCGGCATCGGGTTGTCCGCAGCGGGTCCGCGGAAGGTATTCACGCCGATGATCGGATACGTGCCGTCGTGCTTCTGGCGCTCGTAGTGGAGCGACTCCTCCTGGATCTTGCCGCGCTGGTAGCCGGTCTCCATCGCGCCCAGCACACCGCCGCGGCTCGATAGCGCCTCGAACTCCTTCAGCACCGCTTCCTCGACCAGGTCGGTCAGCTCGTCGATCACGAACGAGCCCTGGTTGGGGTTCTCGTTCTTCGCCAGGCCCCACTCCTTGTTGATGATGAGCTGGATCGCCATCGCGCGGCGCACCGACTCCTCGGTCGGCGTGGTGATCGCCTCGTCGTAGGCGTTGGTGTGCAGCGAGTTGGTGTTGTCGTAGGTCGAAATGAGCGCCTGCAGCGTGGTGCGGATATCGTTGAAGGCGATTTCCTGCGCGTGCAGGGAGCGCCCGGAGGTCTGGGAGTGGAACTTGAGCTTCTGGCTGCGCTCGTTCGCCCCGTAGCGCTCGCGCATCGCGACCGCCCAGATGCGCCGCGCCACGCGCCCGAGCACCGCGTACTCGGGGTCCATGCCGTAGGAGAAGAAGAACGAAAGATTTGGCGCGAAATCGTCGATCTTCATGCCACGCGCGAGGTAGGCCTCGACGAAGGTGAAGCCGTTGGCGAGCGTGAAGGCGAGCTGGGAGATCGGGTTCGCGCCGGCCTCGGCGATGTGGTAGCCCGAGATCGACACCGAGTAGAAGTTGCGCACGTCGTGCTCGATGAAGTAGGCCTGGATGTCGCCCATCACCTTCAGCGAGAACTCGGTGGAGAAGATGCAGGTGTTCTGGCCCTGGTCCTCCTTGAGGATGTCCGCCTGCACCGTGCCGCGCACCGAAGAAAGGGTTTGCGCCTTGAGCTCCTCCAGCTCCCGCGGATCCGGGCTCCGGTTTTTCTCTTTGGTGAATTTCTCGACCTGCTGGTCGATCGCGGTGTTGAAGAACATCGCGAGGATCGTCGGCGCCGGGCCGTTGATCGTCATCGACACCGACGTGGCCGGGTCGACGAGATCGAACCCCGAATAGAGCACCTTCATGTCCTCGAGCGTGGCGATCGACACGCCCGAGTTGCCGACCTTGCCGTAGATGTCCGGGCGCTCGTCGGGATCGAAGCCGTATAGCGTCACCGAGTCGAACGCCGTGGACAGGCGCTTCGCGGGCATGTCCTTCGAAAGCAGATGGAAGCGGCGGTTAGTGCGGAACGCGTCGCCCTCGCCAGCGAACATCCGCGTCGGGTCCTCGTTCTCGCGCTTGAACGCGAATACGCCGGCAGTGAACGGAAACTCGCCCGGAAGGTTCTCGCGCATGCGCCAGCGCAGCAGCTCGCCGTGGTCGTCGTACTTCGGCAGCGCAAGCTTCGGCACATGCGTGCCCGAAAGCGAAACCGTCGTGAGTCGGGTCCGAATCTCGCGTTGGCGGACCTTCACGACGCGCTCGTCGCCGGAGTGCTCGGCTACGGTCCGCGGCCAGCTCTCCAGGAGCAGCTTCGCTTCGCCGCTCAGCGCGGCGTCCTTGTCCGCGGCGAGCTTGTCGATCTCGGGCGAGGCGCTACCGAGCATCGCCTTGACCGCCAGGAGCTGCTGGCGCTCGCGCGCGAGGCTCGCCTGCGACGCGGCGCGCCGGTGGTAGCCGCGGACGGTCTCCGCGATGTCGGCGAGGTAGCGCGCGCGCTGCGGCGAAACGACGGCATGCACGGCCGAGGAGACGCGCGTCGCGGGCTTCGGCAGGCGGCCGGGCACGAGCTTCAGGCCTTTCTCCGCGAGCCGAGCGGCGATCGCGTGATAGAGCGCAGTCACGCCGTCGTCGTTGAAGCGGGCAGCGACCGTGCCGAACACCGGCATCTCCTCGGACGCCGCATGGAACGCCTCTCGGTTGCGCTGCACCTGCTTGCGCACGTCGCGCAGCGCGTCCTCGGCGCCCTTGCGGTCGAACTTGTTGATGGCGACGAAGTCGGCGAAATCCAGCATGTCGATCTTCTCGAGCTGGCTCGCGGCGCCGAATTCCGGTGTCATCACGTACAAGGACGCATCGACGTGCGGCACGATCGCCGCATCGCCCTGGCCGATACCAGCGGTCTCGATCATCACGAGGACGAATCCCGCCGCCCGGCAGGCGGCGATGGCGTCGCCGAGGGCGGCGGAAATCTCGCTCCCGGTCGCGCGCGTCGCGAGCGAGCGCATGAAGATGCCCGCTCCGTTGATGGCATTCATGCGGATGCGGTCGCCGAGCAGCGCGCCGCCGGTCTTGCGCCGCGTCGGATCGACCGAGAGCACCGCGATCTTCAGGCCATCGCCCTGGTCGAGGCGGAAGCGCCGCACGAGCTCGTCGGTGAGCGAGCTCTTTCCTGCCCCGCCGGTGCCTGTGATGCCGAGCACCGGGGCAGGGTTTTGCTTTGCCCCGTCAAGCAATGAAGGCTTATCTTTGAAAACTCCAAGCTCGAGGGCGGTAATGACTTGAGCGAGGGTTCTCAGGTCGTCCTTCTTGAGCGCTTTCGGCGCGTGCTGCGCCGGATCGAAGTCGCAGCGCGCGAGCATGTCGTTGATCATGCCTTGCAGCCCCATGCGCTGGCCGTCCTGCGGCGAATACACGCGCGCGACTCCGTAGCGCTGCAGCTCCTCGATCTCCTCCGCCACGATCACGCCGCCACCGCCGCCGAACACCTTGATGTGCGCGCCGCCCCGCGAGCGCAGCAGGTCGAGCATGTATTTGAAGTACTCGAGGTGGCCGCCCTGGTACGACGAGACCGCCACTCCCTGCACGTCCTCCTGAAGCGCCGCGGTCACCACCTCCTCGACCGAGCGGTTGTGGCCGAGGTGGATCACCTCGGCGCCCGAGGCCTGCAGGATGCGCCGCATGATGTTGATCGAGGCGTCGTGCCCGTCGAACAGGCTCGCCGCGGTGACGAAGCGGATCTTGTGCTTCGACTTGTAGACGAGCTTCGACGAGTCGGAGAGGTCGGTCATGCGTACCTGCTAGCCTAGTTGACGTTTACGTAAACGTCAATCTCATGATCCCGGTGGCCGCCCGCTATTCCCGGTAGGAAGGATCGATCGCGTCGAGCTTGCGCTGCAGGGCGGCGAAGGCGTCCTCGCAGGTGCGCTTCTCCCCGGGCCCCGATTCCCGCACCGTCTGGGGGAAAACTTCCGGCCGGATGGGATGGATCTCGCCGGCGCGGCTCGCCGCGATCTGCACGTCGCAGGCGCGCTGCAGCGTCCACATCATGAGGAACGCTTCCGGCACGCTCGGGCCCCAGGCGAGCAGGCCGTGATTGCGCAGGATGACCGCGGGCTTGTCGCCGATGTCGCGCACCAGGCGTTCCTTCTCGCCCTCCTCCACGGTGATGCCCTCGAAGTCGTGGTACGCCACCCGCCCGTGCAGCATCGCGCCGTAGAAGTTGTGCGGCGACAGACCTTCCTTGAGACACGCGACCGCGATGCCGCTCGTCGTGTGCGTGTGCATCACGCAGTGGGCCTTCGGAACCGCGGCGTGGATCGCCGAGTGGATCACGAAGCCGGCGCGGTTGACCGGCCATTCCGCGGGGCGCACCGGGTTTCCCTCGATGTCGATGAGAAGGAGGTTCGAAGCCTTGATCTCGCGGTAGTGCAGCCCGAACGGATTGATCAGGAACCGAACCTCGGGTCCGGGCACGCGCGCCGTGATGTGGTTGAAGATCATCTCGACCCAGCCCAGCATGTCGAAGATGCGGTAGCAGGCCGCGAGTTGCACGCGAGCTTGCCACTCGGCATCGGTCATCGGCACCGACTGCGCCGGGCGCGCCGCCTTCTCGAGATAGATCGTCACCGCTTTAGTTTACCCGGATGAACGCCGCCATACCCGTTGCCTGGTGCTCGAGCACATGGCAATGCAGCATCCAGTCGCCGGGGTTGTCGGCCACCAGCGCGATCTCGGCACGGCTGTCGGGGTCGAGGAGCACGGTGTCGGCCCATTGGCGCGGTAGTACCTCCTTGCCGTTCTTCGACAGCACCCGGAACACATGTCCGTGCAGGTGCATCGGGTGGTGCCAGGCGGTCCGGTTCACGAGCTCGATACGGTAGCTTTGGCCGAGCTTGAGCGAGAGCAGCGGCGCCTCGCCATGATGGTGGTCGCGGCTCACCGGCTTGCCGTTCAGGGTCCAGAACACGCCCTTGTGGCTGCGCTGGTCCGGCATCTCTCCCATCATCCCGCCACCCAGCACGATGAGCTGGACCTCCGCGGACGCCGAGGGCTCCTTTAGGGGATTCGCCGCGAGGCGCGGGGCCGGCTCGAACGCGGCACGTAGCCGCGGCTCGGCCCTGTACTCGAGCCTCAGGAGCTCGTAGGCGCGACCATCGGTAGAAGTCGTCCACCACGCGGTGGCGGCTGCCCGGGTCGCCGGTACAGTCGAGGATCAGGTCTGCGCGCATCCCGGGCCCGAGCACCACGCGCTGGAACCAGTGCGGCTGAACCGGGTGCCCGTCGAGCGCGATCACCCAAGGCTCGTGGCCCTCGAAGTTGAGACCGTAGATGCGCGCGTTCGATGCGTTGATCAGCCGAAGCCGCAGCCGTTCGCCGCTTCTGACGGTAAATGCCTCCGGAATCGCGCCGTTCACGGTGACGGTGTTTCCGATCCGGCCGGCACGGCTCGCGTCCATCGCGCTCGCAAAGTCCCGGCGCAGGGCGGCTTCGCGATCGAGGCGCCAATCCGACAGGATCCACACCACGTCGCGGTCTACCGCCGGTGGGTCGCGCTCCTCGACGATCAACGCGCCGTACAGTCCGCGCGCGAGCTGCTCGCCGTCGCCGAGGTGCGGGTGGTACCAGTACGTGCCGGCGTCGGGAAGATCGAATTCGTAGACGAACTTGCCGCCGCCCGCGGCTATCGGCGCCTGCGTCAGCCCGGGAACGCCGTCCATCGCGTTCGGCAGCCGGATGCCGTGCCAGTGCACGGTGGTCGGCGCAGGCAGCGCGTTCTCGACTTCGGCGCGAAGACGTTGACCCTGCCTGAAGCGCAACTCGGGCCCCGGCACCGAGGCGTTGTAGCCCCAGATCTCGGTAGCCGGGTGCGCGGCGCCGACGAGGTTCTGCCGGGTGACCGATGGGCGCAACGCTTTCGACTGACCAAGAACAGTCTTTGGTGCAAGGACAGCCGATGCACTGGCAACCAGAAATTCGCGCCGGTTCATCCTAGAGAACCGCGGGCTTGTCCGGCAATTCGTTCCGGTCGCCGGGCCGCGGCGGAAAGTGGCGCGCCAGGACCCGCGATACTTCCTCGATGCCCGAGACGATGCCGTGCTCGAATTCACCCTTCGAAAAGGCGCCCTCCATGCGGCGGCAGATCTGGCGCCACTCCGCGGCCTGGACCTGGGCATGGATGCCGCGGTCGACGACGATCTCGGCGGCGCGGTCGGCGAGCAGCAGGTAGATCAGCACGCCGTTGTTTTCCTCGGTGTCCCAGACGCGCAGCAGAGAGAACACCTCGAGCGCGCGGCTGCGCGACGACTGACCCGAGAGCAGCGCGCCGCTCTCGAGCGCCGCCTCGACCGCGACGCGGATCTCGCCGCGATGCTCGGTCTCGGCTTTCTTGATGGCCTTTTCGATGCGTCCGAGCGCGGTGGCCGGAAGCGCTCGTGCCACCGCGCCCGGCAGGCTGAACAAGTGGCGCAGGATGCGGCCGAGCTTCACGCTCACCAGCGCCCGGAGGCTCCGCCGCCGCCGAAGCTACCGCCGCCGCCGCTGAAGCCGCCGCCACCGCTCCAGCCACCGCCGCCGCCGCCCCAGCCTCCGCCCGGGAAGCCGCCGTAGTAGCGGCGTCCGCTCCCGCCGACGCCGCTCACCAGGGTGAAGAAGAATGCCACGATCCCGGCGAGCAGCGCGATCGCAAGCGTGCCGGCGAGCAGCCAGGCGAGCGCGCCGACCACGCCTCCGGTGGCCGCGGATCCAACGAAGCGCCCCAACATCCGGCGCAGGATGGCGCCGGCAACGACGGCGAGGATGAGCAGCACGGGCAGGACCTGCAGCACACCGTCGCCGGCCGGCGGCGCCGCCCTCGCCGGCGCCGGCAGCGGCTCGCCGTCGATCACGCGGATCATCCGGTCGACCCCGGCGCTGATGCCGCCGAAGAAGTCGCCCTCGCGAAAGCGCGGCACGATCACTTCGCGGATGATGCGGCTCGCGGTGGCGTCATTCAGCGCGCCTTCGAGCCCATAGCCGACCTCGATGCGCAGCGTGCGATCGTCCTTCGCCACGACCAGGATCGCGCCGTCGTCCACTTTCTTTCGGCCGATCTTCCATTGCTCGCCAACGCGCAACGCGTATTGCTCGACCGTCTCCGGGGCGGTGGTGGGCACGATCAGGACGGCGATCTGGCTTCCCTTGCGCGCTTCGAACGAGCGCAGGAGCTGCTCGAGCGAGGAGACCTGCTCCGGCTTCAGCGTCCCCGTGAGGTCGGTGACGCGTCCTTTCAGCGGCGGCACCGCGATCTGTGCCCACACCGAAACTGCTACTAGCAAAACGAACAGGGCGCGCAACGCCTTCACAGATTCCCTCGAGCTCTTACTTCTGCTTCTGCCCGAAATCGACCTTGGGCGCCTTGGAGATCTCGCGCTCGTTCTCGACGGCGAAATTGGCCTTGGGCTTGTAGCCGAATGCCATCGCGGTCAGGTTCGAGGGGAACTGACGCACGGTGACGTTGTACTGCTCAACCGACTTGATGTAGCGGTTGCGTGCGACCGCGATGCGGTTCTCCGTGCCCTCGAGCTGCGCCTGCAGATCGCGGAAGTTGGCGTCCGACTTGAGCTGCGGATAGTTCTCCGCGACCACCAGGAGCCGCGAAAGCGCGCTCGTCAGCTCGCCCTGCGCCTGCTGGAAGCGCTGAAAAGCCTGCGGGTCGTTGACGAGCTCCGGAGTGGCCTGGATCGATCCGACGCGCGCACGCGCCTCGGTAACGCGCGTGAACACGTCCATCTCCTGCTTGGCGAAGGCCTTGACCGTCTCCACCAGGTTCGGCACGAGGTCCGCGCGGCGCTGATACTGGTTCAGCACCTCGGACCAGGAGGCCTTGGTCTGCTCGTCGGCGCTCTGGATGGTGTTGTAGCCGCAGCCGGAGAGCAGGAGCAGCAGGACGATCGGTACGGCGCGGATCCGCTTGTGCATGAGATTTTCCATTTGGTCAGTTCGTCTCCCTGAGAATCGCCTGCGCGCAGTTGTAGCCGGCCGCTCCGGCAATGCCGCCTCCCGGATGAGTCGCCGGGCCGCAGAGCCACAAACCCTGGATCGGCGTCCTGTACTGCGCCAGCTCAGGAAGCGGCCGCATCCACAGCGCCTGGTCGAGCGTGAGCTCGGCATGGTAAGGCTGTCCTTCCGGCCAGCCTGCTTCGCGCTCCAGGTCCGCAGGTC
>DATMJC010000096.1:0-31450 GCA_035554435.1 Burkholderiales bacterium
ATGAAGCCGAAGCCTTTCGAGTCGTTGAACCACTTGACGGTACCGGTTGCCATGTTCATCTACTTCCTCTAAATGCCGCGACGATTCCGGGCGCGACAAAGCCGGGCATGACGATCAAGGAAGTGATTTGACTGCCACTACGAGCGCTGCTGAATGCGGCGGTGGTGAGGTGCAAATTCGCTACCTGATGAATCACTGCGCGGCGATCATATCACTTTTTTCTCGATTTTCTTGTAGTGCTGTTTGTGCTCGTTTTCGTCGGAAGCGGCAACGCAGTCTGGTACTTAACTTGCTTCAGGGCGAAGCTCGATTTGATGTTGCCGACGCCCGGCACTTTGGAGAGAAATTCCAGGATGAAGCGCTGGAATGCGGGGACGTCCGGTACTAGAACGCGCAGCAGATAGTCGGCGTCCCCCGTCATGAGATAGCACTCCATGACCTCCGGCCGCTCGCGCACCGCACGCTCGAACGTGTCCAGCGCCGGCTCGATCTGCTTTTCCAGCGTCACCTGCACCAGCACGCTCACGCCGAGCCCGAGCTTTTTGGAATCGAGCAACGTGACGTAGCGGTCGATGTAGCCCGCAGCCTCGAGCGCACGCACTCGCGCGAGGCAGGGCGACGGCGAGAGATTGACCGCGCGCGCGAGCTCCACGTTGGAGATGCGCGCATCCTGCTGCAGGCGCGCGAGGATGCGCAGGTCGATGGCGTCCATTGCAGCATGATATGCCGTTTGGAAGTCTATCGACGGCAAAAAACGACACCCCATGCTAGCGGTTGCAAGCTACCATGCCGGAATGGCCAATCTTTCCGACATCGTTTCCTCCGCGTTCTGGCGCGTCAATCCTCCCGACGCGGACCCCGTCGAAACGCGCGAATGGCTGGAGGCCTTCGATGCACTGATCGCCGCCGAGGGACGCGAGCGCGCCACCTTCCTGCTGCGCAAGCTCCTCGACCATGCGCGTGTGCGGCGCGTGCCGCTGCCGCCGGTGCTGAACACGCCCTACAAGAACTCGATCGAGCTTGCGCAGCAGCCCCAGTTTCCGGGCAACCTGGAGCTGGAGCAGCGCATTTCGTCGATCGTGCGCTGGAACGCGCTCGCCATGGTGGTGCGCGCGAACCGGGCGTACCCCGAGCTCGGCGGCCATATCGCGAGCTATGCTTCGGCGGCGGATCTCTTCGAGGTAGGCTTCAACCACTTTTTCCGCGGCGGGCCGCACGGAGATCTGGTGTACTTCCAGCCGCATTCCGCTCCTGGCGTGTATGCGCGGGCCTTCCTGGAAGGCCGCCTTTCTGAAAACCATTTGAATCATTACCGGCGTGAAACCGGGGGCGAAGGCCTGTCCTCGTATTGCCACCCGTATCTCATGCCGACGTTCTGGCAGTTTCCGACCGGTTCGATGGGCCTCGGTCCGATCAACGCGATCTATGCCGCGCGCTTCATGCGCTATCTCGAGCACCGCGGCCTCGCGAAGACCGACGCCCGCAAGGTGTGGGCGTTCGCCGGCGACGGCGAGATGGACGAGCCGGAGTCGCTCGCCGGCCTGTCGCTTGCCGCGCGCGAAGGACTCGACAACCTGATCTTCGTCGTCAACTGCAACTTGCAGCGCCTCGATGGGCCGGTGCGCGGCAATGGCTCGATCGTGCAGGAGCTCGAGGGCCTCTTCGCCGGCGCCGGCTGGAACGTGGTGAAGCTGCTGTGGGGCTCGGACTGGGATCCGCTCTTTGCCCGCGATGCGGACGGGGTCCTGCTCAAGCGGCTGCACGAGACCGTGGATGGCGAGTTCCAGACCTACGCCGCCACCGACGGGCGCTTCAACCGCGAGCAGTTCTTCAACAAGTATCCCGAGCTTACCGAGCTCATTGCCGGAATGAGCGACGCCGATATCGATCGCTTGAAGCGCGGCGGGCACGACCCGCTGAAGATCTACGCTGCCTACCACGCCGCGGCGAACCACCGCGGACGGCCCACCGTGGTGCTCGCCCAGACCAAGAAAGGCTACGGCATGGGGACCTGGGGACAGGGCAGGATGGGCACGCACCAGCAGAAGAAGCTCGACGACGACGCGCTGCGCGAGTTCCGCGACCGATTCTCCCTGCCGATCTCCGACGACGACGTTGCGCAGCTACGCTTCTTCAATCCCGGACCCGACAGCCCGGAGATCAAATATCTGGAGACGAGGCGGCGCGATCTGGGCGGCCATCTGCCCGCTCGCAGCGCCGAAGCCGCGGCCGTCCGGGTGCCGTTGCTCACCGTCGGCGAGAGGAACCAGTCGACCACGATGGTGTTCGTGCAGCTGCTTGCGCAGCTCCTCAAGGACGAAACCATCGGGCCGCGCGTGGTTCCGATCGTGGCCGACGAGGCACGCACCTTCGGCATGCAGACGCTGTTCCGGCAGGCGGGGATCTACTCCGCCGTGGGCCAGCTCTACGAGCCCGAGGACCACGAAGAGCTCCTCTACTACCGCGAAGCGAAGGATGGACAGATTCTGGAGGAGGGCATCACGGAGGCTGGCGCGCTGTCGTCGTGGCTCGCCGCGGCCACGTCCTATTCGACGCACGGCCTGGCGATGCTGCCGTTCTATATCTACTACTCGGTCTTCGGCTTCCAGCGCGTGGGCGACCTCATCTGGGCGGCGGCCGACTCGCGCGCTCGCGGCTTCCTGCTCGGCGGCACGGCGGGACGCACCACCCTCGCCGGCGAGGGCCTGCAGCACCAGGACGGCTCCTCGCACCTCATCGCCTCGACGATTCCCAACTGCCGCGCCTACGACCCGTGCTTCGGCTACGAGCTCGCCGTCATCGTGCACGACGGCGCGCGCCGCATGCTCGAGGCGCAGGAAGATGCGTTCTATTACGTCACCGTGGCCAACGAGAACTATGCGCATCCCGCCATGCCTCAGGGCGCCGCAGAGGGCATCCTCAAGGGGATGTACCGCTTGAAGGAGGCCGGCCGGGCGACGGTTCAGCTTCTGGGAAGCGGCCCGATCTTGCGCGAAGTGCTTGCTGCGGCTGAGCTGCTCGAGAAGGACTGGGGCGTGAGGGCGGACGTCTGGAGCGTCACCTCGTTCACCGAGCTGCGCAGGGACGGAATGGAAGCCGAGCGCACGCGGCGCCTGGGCGGCGACGCCGAGTCCTGGGTTGAAAAGTTGCTCAAGCCCACGAAAGGGCCGGTCGTCGCCGCGAGCGACTACGTCGGCGCTGTGGCCGACCTCATCCGGCCGTACGTCCCACGCCGCCAGTACGTTGCGCTCGGGACCGATGGGTTCGGACGCAGCGATACGCGCGCTGCTCTGCGCGCGTTCTTCGAGGTCGACGCGCGCAACATCGCGGTGGCGGCGCTCGCCGCTATGGAGCACCCCTCAGTCGGCGACGCGCGGACTCGTTATCGGATTGGGCTCGAGGGCGCCGGGCGGCCCGCCTGGCAGCGGTAACGGCTTGTCGACCTTGCGCGCCTCCGGCGGCGGAAGGCGCAGCACCGGCGGCTCGTTCGCCTCGGCGGCCTTCAGGCGCTCGTAGGGACGCAATTGCTGCGCGATCTCCGGGTCGGGGTGCAGCGGGCGCCCGACGAACGGGTCGAGCGGCGGCGAAACCGTACCGCGGGCGAAATCGGCGCCGCGCTGGTCGAGCTGGATGAGCGCGCGCTGGATCTCCTGCTGATGGAGCTGCTGCGGATTGAGCGGCTGCGCAGCGCAGACCAGCGGGAACAGGAACATCGCGGCGGCGAGGATCACCGGCTTCATTATTGAAAACCATTGTATTCCCGTCGGAACGTCGTGGCGCGCAAGTGCGGAATCTTTACCTCATAGCACTGCGGCGAGCTCGGCCCCTTCGCGCATGGCGCGCTCGGCGTCCAACTCCCCCGCCTCGCGCGCACCGCCGATGTGGTGGAAGCGATCATTCGGCCAGCGGCGCGGCTCCTGGCCGGCACAGATCACGATGGTATCGGCAGGAATGACCATGTCCGCGCCATCGATCACCACATGCAAACCGGCATCGTCGATCTTGGAGTAGTGAACGCCTTTCAGCATTCTTACGCCGTTGCGTGCCAGCTCGGCGCGGTGCACCCAGCCTGTGGTCCGCCCCAAGGTTTCGCCGAACGGCCCGGTGGAGCGCTTGAGCATCGAGATGCTGTGGGGCGGAGTTCTTGCCGCGGGCGTGCTTACCGACCCATCCGCGCGGATGCCCCAATGCTCGGCAAACGCCGCCGCATCGAGCGGCGCGCGGCCCGAGCGTTCGAGCAGGTACAGCGCCACATCGAATCCGATGCCGCCCATGCCGATGATCGCCACCTCGCGGCCGGGCTCGACGCGGCCCGAAAGCACGTCGACGTAGCTCGCGACCTTGGGATGATCGATTCCGGGGATCGCAGGTCGGCGCGGATCGATCCCGGCAGCGATTACGACCTCGTCGAAGCCTTCTACACTCTCATGATCCGCGCGGTGAGTCAGGAGGACTCGGACGTTCAAGCGGCGTAGCCGCTCGGCGTAGTAGGCGATCGACTCGGCGAATTCCTGCTTGCCCGGGACGACTTTCGCGAGGTTGAACTGGCCGCCGAGCTCGCGCGCGCTTTCGAACAGCGTCACTTCGTGCCCGCGCTCGGCTGCGACCGCGGCGCAGGAGAGGCCGGCCGGTCCGCCGCCGACCACGGCAATGCGCCTTCTTTTCCTTGTCTTGATAAAAACAAGCCGTGTTTCTCTTCCGGCCCGGGGATTGACGACGCAGCTCGCCGGCTCGCCGGTGAAGTAGTGATCGAGGCAGGCCTGATTGCAGGCAATGCAGATGTTGATGGCTGCGCGGTCGCCGGATTGCGCCTTGTTGCCGAACTCCGGATCGGCGAGCAGGGCGCGCGCCATCGACACCAGGTCCGCGTCGCCGCGCGCGAGAATCTCCTCGGCGATTTCGGGGGCGTTGATGCGATTGGAGGCCGCCACCGGAATGCCCAGCGCTTCGCGCAAGCGCCGCGTGGCCCATGCGAACGCGCCGCGCGGCACGGCCTGCGCGATCGTCGGGACCCGTGCCTCGTGCCAGCCGATGCCGGAATTGAGGATCGTGGCCCCGGCCGACTCCAGGGCACGCGCCAGGATCTGCGTCTCCGCCACCGCCAGGCCGCCCTCGACCAGATCGAGCGTCGAGATGCGGAACACGATGATGAAATCCCCACCGACGGCGCTGCGGGTGCGCCGCACCAGCTCGGCAGCAAAGCGCATGCGGTTCTCGAGCGTGCCGCCCCATTCGTCACGACGCTGGTTGGTTCGCGTGGCGAGAAACTGCGTGACGAGGTAGCCCTCGGATCCCATGATCTCCACGCCGTCGTAGCCGGCCTCGCGCGCGAGCTGCGCCGAACGGACGAAGTCGGCGAGCGTCGACTCGACCTCCACCGGTGTCATCTCGCGAGGTGCGTGCGGATTGATCGGCGACTTCACCGCCGAGGGCGCCACGATGCCACGGTGGAAGCCGTAGCGGCCGGAATGCAGCAGCTGCAGCACGATGCGGCCGCCCGCGTCGTGCACGGTGCGCGGGATGATGCGGTGCGCCTCGACGTCGCCACGCGTGGAGAACTGCGCGCGGTGCTCGCCCAGGTTTCCGGCCGCGTTCGGCGAGAAGCCCCCGGTCACGATCAGCGCTGCGCCGCCGCGCGCGCGCTCGGCGTAGAAGGCGGCCAGGCGCTCCGGCCCGTCGGGCCGGGACTCGAGCTGCGTGTGCATCGATCCCATCACGATGCGGTTGGGCAGAACCACGAAGCCGAGATCGAGCGGCCGGAACAGGTTCGGGAAAGCGGGCATCGCGGCGTCGGGATTGGATAGACTAGCCGCATGATCATACGGGACCCGGTGGACGGCGAAATGCTGGTCGTCGGCCAGACCGATCACTCGCGTCTGGTCGGGCAGCTCGCGGCGCACTGGGGAAACGCCGAGGTCGCCCGGCCGGAGCCCTGGGAATCGGTGGTGCGCGCGGCGATCTACCACGACTACGGATGGCTGACCTACGAGGCCAATCCGCTGGTGGATCCGCGAAGCGGCGACCCTTATCGCTTCCTCGGATTGCCGCTGGAGGAACGCCAGCTCGAGTCCTACCAGTGGTGCATCGACTGGATGGCGAAGACCGACCTCTATTCCGCGCTCATCATCAGCCGGCATCGCACCGGGCTTTGGCAGGGCCGCTACGGCTCGATGCAGCATCCGAAGGGAAAATACGACCTGCACAAGCTCGACCCGAGAATCGTTCAGCTGATCGAGCGCAACGAAGCTTGGCAGGACCAGACGCTGAAGTCGCTCGACCAACCCTCACGCCAGAGCTTTCCGGCCAACTACCGCATGATGCAGGTGTGGGATCTGCTCGGCCTCTACTTCTGCTGCCAGGAGCCCTATGAAGACCATATCGACCCGGTTCCAACCGGCTTCGCCGGCGAGGGCAGGCGCATGACGATGCGGCCGACCGGCGAGCGCAGGGTGCTGTTCGATCCGTACCCGTTCGACGAGCCGCGCCTGCGAATCCAGCTGTCGTGCAAGCGCCTCCCGCAGCGCAAGTACGCGAGCGCCGCCGAGTTCCGGCAGGTGTACTTCAAGGCGCCGAACGAGCTTGTCGAGTACCAGCTCCTGGCTGCACGAGAGTGAGCACCGTTCCGAGGATCACGAGCGCCGCGCCGGCGAGCGTGAGCAGCGAGACCGCTTCGCCGAGGAACAGCGCGCCCCACAGCACGCCGAACACCGGGATGAGATAGGTGACGGTGAGCGCGCCCGTCGCGCCGATGTCGGTGACCAGCCGGAAATACAGCAGATACGCGATCGCGCCGCAGACCAGGCCGAGGGCGAGCATGCTCGCCGCGGCAAGCGGCGTCGGCGCCGCCGTGGGCGGCGACAGTGCGATGAACGGCGCGAGGAGAATGCCGGCCGCGAGCTGCGTGCCGGCCGCCATGCCGCGCGAAGGTACCTCGCTCGCCCAGCGCTTCATGTAGCCCCCGGCCAGCCCATAGCAGAAGGCAGCTCCGAGCGCCGCGCACACCGCAGCATAGGAAATCGCCTGGCCCGGCTGGGGTTGCGTCACCAGCGCCACTCCCACGATACCAATCGCCAAGCCGAGGACCTGGCCCGTTTTCATGCGCTCGCGGAGCAGCACCACCGACCAGAGGGCGCCCCACATCGGCGAGGTGGCGTTCAGCACCGACATCAGTCCGGCGGTCAGGCTTAGCGCGGCGTAAGCCCACAGCAGGAAAGGCAGGCCCGAGGTCAGGATGCCGACGATCACGTACTGGCGGGCGAAGCGCCGCAACTCGGGTTGGTAGCCCGTCGCGGCGAAATACGCCGCGAGCGCAATGCCGGCGATCAGCGTTCGCAGCTCGGCGGTCAATACCGGTCCGAGGACCGGCGCGGTAATGCGGGTGAACAGGAACGACGCGCCCCAGATCGCGGCGAGCAGCAGCAGTCGCGCCGCGTCCGCCCGCCGCATGCCTAGCGCTTCTTTTCCAGCGCCAGGAGCTTCCGCTTGCGCTGCAATCCCCAGGCGTAGCCGCCCATGCCGCCGTCGGTGCGAACGGCGCGGTGGCAGGGCACGGCGAGCGCCACCGGGTTGGCGCCGCAGGCGCTGCCGACCGCACGCACCGCGGCCGGCGCACCGATGGCGCGGGCGATCTGCTGATACGTGCGGGTCTCGCCGCGCGGAATCCGGCGCAGCTCGTCCCAAACGCGGCGCTGAAACACCGTACCGCGGATGTCGAGCGGCAGCCGGGCGAGGCTCGCTTCGCCTTCGATGAAGGCGAGGATCTTGGCTTTCAGATCCTTCAGGTCGCTCGTGACGATTTCGGCGGCGCTGAACTCCTCCGCGAGGAGTCGCTCGAGGCGCCTGGCGTCGTCACCCAGCTTGACCGAGCAGAGGCCTTTGTCCGTCGCGGCGATCAGCACGCTGCCGAGGGATGAGGGGAAGGAGCAGCAGGAGATGCGCTGGCCCTTGCCTTTCGCGCGGTAGTCCCGCGCGTTCATGCCGAGCAGGGGTTTTTCGTAGAAGCGTGAAACCGAGCCGTAGCCCGCGTCGAATACCGCATCGGCCACGCGGCGCCCGTTCTGGAGCGAGGATTTCACCGCCTCGACCCGGTGCGCATCCTGGTAGTCGCGAGGCGACACGCCGAACGCTTCCTTGAAGCGCCGCTGCAAATGGAACGGGCTCGCCCCGACGGCGCTCGCCAGCTCGCCGAGCGTGACGCGCTCGCCGCGCTTGGAGTCGAGGTATGCCTTTGCCTTGCCGATGAAAGCGTCCATGCCGACACTTTACAGGGCGCGGCCGGCAGCATCTATCCGCTTCTTGCGCCGGATTTCGCAGGCTACTCAGCTGCTTGGAGACGCTCCTGCTGGGCCTGGACGGCCTGGTCGAGTCTTTGTCGCGCGAGCTGCTCGGCTTTCTGCGCCTGCTCGAGCTCCTGCTTCCTGGCCGCGGCGCTCGTCGCCGCGGCCCCCATCGTCTCGACGCCGCAGCCCGCCAGCGTAGCCAGCGCGAACAGCGCGACGATCGGCGCGAATCTCATGGCGTACTTCTACCACGGAGCGCGCGCCGTTCAGCGGAAAAAGGTCACCTCCTACTTCGGCCGCTTGTCGATGACGCGCTTTGCCTTGCCGATGGAACGCTCGATCGTGCCGATCTTCACGTCGGCGCTGACGCCGATGTAAGACTTGATGCTGTGCCTGAGGCCGGCGGTGGCTCCCGCGTCGCCCTCGACCACTACAGTGAGATGATCGAGCGGGCCTTCCTTGGAGACTTCGAGCACGTAGTGCGGGCTCAGGCCCGGCTGCTTGAGGATCAGCTCCTCGATCTGCGACGGAAACACGTTGACGCCGCGGATGATCAGCATGTCGTCGGATCGACCCGAGATGCGCTCCATGCGCCGCATGGCGCGCGCGGTGGGCGGAAGGAGGCGAGTGAGGTCGCGCGTGCGGTACCGGATCACTGGCAGCGCTTCCTTGGTGAGCGAGGTGAACACCAGCTCGCCGTTCTCGCCGTCGGCCAGCGGAGCGCCGCTCGCCGGGTCGACGATTTCCGGGTAGAAGTGATCTTCCCAGACGGTAAGCCCGTCCTTCGTCTCGATGCACTCCTGCGCCACGCCGGGCCCCATCACCTCGGACAGGCCGTAGAGATCGATCGCTTCGAGCGCCAGCCTGGACTCGATCGAGCGCCGCATCTCGGCGCTCCAGGGCTCGGCGCCGAAGATTCCGATGCGCAGCGATGACGCGCGCGGATCGATGCCCTGGCGCTCCATTTCGTCGGCGATGGCGAGCATGTAGCTCGGCGTCACCATGATGATGTCGGGCTCGAAGTCCCGGATGAGCTGGACCTGCCGCTCGGTCATGCCGCCGCCGAGAGGAATGACGGCGAGGCCGAGCCGCTCGGCGCCGTAGTGCGCGCCCAGCCCTCCGGTGAACAAGCCGTAGCCGTAGGCCACGTGCACCTTGTCGCCGGGCCGCGCGCCCGCGGCGCGGATCGAGCGCGCCATCAGCTGCGCCCAGGTGTCGATGTCCTTCGCGGTGTAGCCCACCACCGTGGGCTTGCCGGTGGTCCCGGACGAGGCGTGGATGCGCACGATCCGGTCCATCGGCACGGCGAACATGCCGAACGGGTAGGTGTCGCGCAGGTCGGCCTTGGTCGTGAACGGAAACCGCGCCAGGTCCTCGAGCGAACGGCAGTCGCCGGGCTTGACGCCCGCGGCGTCGAACTTTCTCCGGTAGTGAGGCACGTCGTCGTACGCGTGCTGCAGCGTCCACTGCAGCCGCTCCAGCTGCAGCGCCCTCAGCGCGGCCGGACGCGCGGTCTCGATCGGCTCGAGCGAAAAAGTCTTCACTTGCCCTTGTACTGCGGCTTGCGCTTCTGCATGAACGCGGCGACCCCTTCGCGGTAATCCTCCGAGAACCCGGCCTCGCGCTGCAAGTCGCGCTCCAAGTCGAGCTGCGCGTCGAGCGAGTTCCCCGCGGACGCCTGGATGGCTTGCTTGATCAGGCCATAGCCTTTGGTCGGGCCGGCGGCGAGGGTCTGCGCGATTCCTGTCGCCTCTTCGACGAGGCGCTCGTCTTCGACCGCCTTCCAGATCAACCCCCAGCGCTCCGCCTCCTCTGCCGAGAGGCGCTCGCCGAGAAGCGCCAGTCCCATGGCGCGCGCGCTGCCCACGAGCCGCGGCAGGAAGTACGTGCCGCCTGAATCGGGCACCAGGCCGAGCCTGGAGAACGACTGCACGAAGCTCGCCGAGCGAGCCGCCAGCACGATATCGCAGGCGAGGGCGATGTTGGCGCCGGCGCCCGCGGCGACGCCGTTCACCGCGCACACGACCGGCTTGGGCAGCGCGCGCAGGCGCCGCACCAGCGGGTTGTAGTTGGAGCCGAGGCTCACCGAGAGATCGATCGGTGCGGCGTCCGCGCCGACGTTGCGCTCGGAGAGGTCCTGCCCGGCACAGAAACCGCGACCCGAGCCCGTGAGCAGCACCGCGCGCACGCCGGGTTCGTCGCGCGCTTCCTCCAGGGCCTCGCGCAGCAGGCGGTGCATCTCCGGATTGAACGCGTTCAGCTTGTCGGGGCGATTGAGCGTCAGCGAGAGAACCCCCGCGTCGCGCGAGACCAGGATCGGCGTCATCGGAAAAGCTTACAATCGGGAGCTCAAGGCAGGCAACCGATGACATACCAGTTCATCTCCGTGGAGAAGAGGGGGCGCGTCGGCCTCGTCACGCTCAATCGCCCGAAGCAGCTCAACGCGCTCAGCCCCCAGCTGATGGCCGAGCTTGGCCAGGCGCTCAGAACATGCGACGCCGATGACGCAATCGGCGCGATCGTCATCACCGGCAGCGAAAAGGCGTTCGCCGCCGGCGCCGACATCGCCGAGATGAAGGACTACAGCTACATGGACGCCTATATGGGCGACTACATCACCGCGTGGGAGCATTTCCGTGCGGTGCGCAAGCCCGTGATCGCCGCGGTGGCGGGCTACGCGCTGGGCGGCGGCAACGAGCTTGCCATGCAGTGCGACATCGTGATCGCAGCCGACAACGCCAGGTTCGGCCAGCCCGAAGTCAATCTCGGCATCATGCCCGGGTACGGCGGCACGCAGCGGCTGCCGCGCTTCACCAGCAAGGCCAAGGCCATGGACCTGTGCCTCACCGCCCGCACGATGGACGCGCCGGAAGCGGAGCGCGCGGGCCTGGTTTCCAGGATTGTTCCTTTGGAAAAACTGGTGGACGAGGCGCTCGCGGTCGCGGAGAAGATCGCCGGCTATTCGTTGCCGGTGGTGATGATGATCAAGGAATCGATCAACCGGGCGTACGAGACTTCGCTCGCCGAGGGCGTGCTTTTCGAGCGCCGCGTGTTCCAGTCGCAGTTCGCGCTCGAGGATCAGAAGGAAGGCATGGCGGCCTTCCTCGAGAAGCGCAAGCCCGGGTTCAAGAACCGATAAACCGCACCGCGCTCATTCTGCTCGCGGCCCACATCCTGTCGATGCTGGGCTTTTCAACCTACGCGGCGCTGCTCCCGGAGCTGCGCGACGCGTGGTCGCTCTCGAACTCGCAGGCGGGCATCGTCGGCGGGATGTTCTTCGCCGGCTACGTGGCTACGGTATCGCTCTCCACCGCGCTCACCGACCGCGTCGATGCGCGCTGGGTTTACCTCGCGGGAGGCTCGCTTGCGGCCGCCGCGAGCGCGGGCTTCGGCCTTGCCGCCTCTGGCTTCTGGAGCGCGGTGCTGTTCCAGGTCGTGCTGGGGGCGGGCATCGCGGCCACGTACATGCCCGGCTTGCGCCTGCTCTCCGATCGCATCTCCGGGCCCAACCAGAGCCGCTACATCGCGTTCTATACCTCCTTTTTCGGGATCGGCACCGCGCTTTCATTCGCCATCGCGGGGCTGGCGGCGCCGCACTACGGCTGGCGGGCCGCCTTTCTCGTCTCGGCGCTCGGGCCCCTTCTCGCAGCGCTTTCGGTGGCGCTGCTCATTCGTGGACGCAGGCCCGCGGGCGCGAGGACGCTGTCGCTCGGGAGCTTGTTTCCGCTCGGGGCGTGGCGGCGAGTGCTTGCAGACCGCGCGGCGGCCGGCTACACCTTCGGCTACGCGGCGCATTGCTTGGAGCTCTTCGGCTCGCGCGCGTGGATGGTGGCATTCCTCGGGTATTCGGCCAGCGTGCAGTCCGGGCCCGGCTTCCCGTGGCACGCGGCGGCGATCGCGGCCGTGATCAACCTGATCGCGGTGCCGGCTTCGATCGCGGGCAACGAAGTCGCGCTGCGACTCGGCCGGCGGCGCTGGATCGTGGCCGTCATGAGCGCGTCGGGGACGAGCGGAATCGTGCTCGCCCTCGGGGCCCCCTGGCACTGGGCCGCAGTGCTTGCATTGCTGGTCGTCTACTCCATGCTGGTGATGGCGGAGTCGGGCACGCTCACGGCCGGTCTGGTCGCCGCCGCGCCGAACGACCTCCGTGGCGCGGCGCTCGGCCTCTATTCGCTCGCGGGTTTTGGCGGCGGACTGGCGGGACCGGTGCTGTTCGGCGCGGCGCTCGACCTGGCGGGCGGGGCGGCGAAACACGCCGCCTGGATCACCGCGTATGCCGCGATTGGCGCGGGATGCCTCGCCGCGCCGCTGGTGGTTAGAATGAATCCGAATAAAACGCGCCTCTAGGAGGAGACGTGGAGCGCATCTGGCTGAAGAGCTATCCGCCGGGAGTGCCGGCGGATATCGATCCCTCGGAATACACGAGCCTGGTGGAGATGTTCGACAGGGCCGTGCAGCAGTTCGCCGCCAGGCCTGCGTTCCACAGCATGGGCAGGACGATCAGCTACGCCGACCTCGAGCGGGGCTCGCGCGACTTCGGCGCGTGGCTGCAGGCGAAGGGGCTTGGCCGCGGCGCGCGCGTGGCGATCATGCTGCCGAACTGCCTGCAGTACCCGATCGCGATGTTCGGCGCCCTGCGCGCCGGCTGCACCGTGGTCAACGTCAATCCCCTCTACACCGCGCGCGAGCTCGAGCACCAGCTGCGCGACTCGGGCGCCGAGGCGATCGTCATCCTGGAGAACTTCGCCGCGGTGCTGCAGCAGGTGCGGGCCAGGACACCGCTCAAGCACATCCTGATCACCTCGCTCGGCGAGATGCTCGGGTTGAAGGGCGTGGTGGTGAACCTCGTGGTGCGCAGGGTGAAGAAGATGGTGCCGCCGTTCGAGCTGCCCGGCGCGGTCCGCTTCAAAGCCGCCCTGGCGGAGGCAAGCGCCAGGCGCCTCGACGCTCCGTCGCTCGGGCACGAGGACATCGCCTTTCTCCAGTACACCGGGGGCACCACCGGCGTATCCAAGGGCGCCATCCTGCTTCACCGGAACATCATCGCGGCGCTGCTCCAGTACCGTGCCTGGCTCGGTCCCGCCATCGGCGTGGAGCGCCCGGTCATCATCACCGCGCTACCGCTCTATCACATCTTCTCCCTCACGGTGAACTGCCTGGTGATGATGTTCGTCGGCGGCGAGAACGTGCTCATCACGAACCCGCGCGACATCGCCGGTTTCGTGAAGGAGCTCGCGAAGCACAAATACAGCATGATCACGGGAGTGAACACGCTCTTCAACGCGCTTCTCAACCACCCGGATTTCGCCAAGCTCGACTTTTCGCACCTCAAGCTCGCGCTCGGCGGCGGCATGGCGGTGCAGAAGGCGGTCGCGGAGCGCTGGAAGCAGGTGACCGGCACGGCGCTGATCGAAGGGTACGGACTCACCGAGACCGCGCCTTCGGCCACGGCCAACCCGCTCAACTCCACCGAGTATACGGGGTCGATCGGCGTGCCGATGTCGTCCACCGAGGTCGAGCTGCGCGACGACAACGACCGCAGCGTCCCGCTCGGCCAGCCCGGGGAAATCTGCATCCGCGGCCCACAGGTGATGAAGGGCTACTGGCAGCGGCCCGACGAGACCGCCAAGGTGCTCGGTCAGGACGGCTTCCTGCACACCGGCGACATCGGCATCATGGACGACAAGGGATTCGTCCGCATCGTCGACCGCAAGAAGGACATGATCCTGGTGTCGGGCTTCAACGTGTACCCCAACGAGATCGAGCAGGTGGTGGCGACGCACCCCGGCGTGCTCGAATGCGCGGTGATCGGCGTGCCCGACGAGCACTCCGGCGAGGTGCCCAAGGTCTACGTCGTGCGCAAGGATCCCCAGCTCACCGAACAGGACGTGCTCGAGCATTGCAGGAAGGAGCTCACCGGGTACAAGCGGCCGAAGTACGTCGAGTTCCGCTCGGAGCTGCCGAAGACCAACGTCGGCAAGATCCTGCGCCGCGCTTTGCGCGAAGAGAAAAAGGCCGCCTGAAGTTCCTGGGGGAACGCCGCTCATCAGGAGCGTGCTGCCGTCCGTCGAAGGGCCGGCGTGCAGGCCCGTGTCGCACTGCGGTAATAATGTTATAACCGCCGGTGATGCTCTATTCGCTGTATGAGGCGCAGCACGCGGCGCTCGTGCCGCTCCGGTTCCTGGCGGAGCTGACGCGAGGCTGGTTCGGCCATCCCTTCAGCCCGTTCGCGCACCATCCGCTATCGCGTCGGTTCGCCGCGTCGAGCGATCTTTTCCTCCGCGTGACCGATCGCTACGAGAAGCCGCAGTGGAATCTGGGGGACGCCGAGTCCGAAGTCGTGCTCGAGAAGCCGTTTTGCAACCTGATCCGCTTCCGGCTGGGCGCCCCGAAGCCGCGCAAGGTGCTCGTCGTGGCGCCGCTTTCGGGCCACCACGCCACGCTGGTGCGCGACACGGTCCGCGCGCTGCTCGCCGAGCACGACGTGTGGGTGACCGACTGGAGCGACGCGCGAATGGTGCCGCTCACCGCGGGACCGTTTCACCTCGACGACTACGTCGACTACGTGCGCGACTGGATCACGCTGCTGTCGCCCGAGCTCCACCTGATCTCGGTCTGCCAGCCGACGGTGCCGGTGCTGGCCGCGGTGGCGCTCATGGCTGCGAACGGCGCGCCGCAGCCTCGCTCGATGACCATGATGGGCGGGCCGATCGATGCCCGGCGCAGCCCGACCGCGGTCAACAACCTGGCGCAGAAGAAGCCGTTGTCGTGGTTCCAGCAGAACGTGATCCACCGGGTGCCGCCGAAATATCCCGGCTACATGCGCCGGGTCTACCCCGGATTTCTCCAGCACATGGGGTTCGTGGCAATGAACCCCGACCGGCACCTCGTCGCCCACTGGGACTACTACCATCATCTCGTGCAGGGCGACGGCGACTCGGCCGAAACGCACCGGCGCTTCTACGACGAATACAACGCGGTCCTCGACCTGCCGGCAGAGTACTACCTCGATACGATCCAGACGGTGTTCCAGGATTTCGCGCTGCCGAAAGGCCGCATGTTCGTGCGCGGCGAGCTGGTGCGGCCCCAGGCGATCCGCGAAACCGCCCTGCTCACGGTCGAGGGCGAGCTCGACGACATTTCCGGCAACGGCCAGACCGAGGCCGCGCACGCGCTGTGCCTCAACATACCGCGCGAGCGGCGCAGCCATTTCATGGCACCCGGCGTCGGCCACTACGGCATTTTCTCGGGCCGGCGCTGGCGCGAGATGATCTATCCGCGGGTGCGCGACTTCATCCGCGCGCAGTCATAGCTCGTAGCGCGAGCCTTCCTCCCCCGCGACCGCACGCTCTACGATCGAGCGTGAAAGCTGCGGCGCGAACATCTCGATGAACTCGTAGGCGTAGCGGCGCAGGTAGGCGCCGCGCTTGATGCCCAGCCGGGTGGTGCTCGCATCGAAGAGATGGCTCGCGTCGATTGCGCGCAGGTGATCGTCGCGCTTCGCGTCGAATGCCATCTTGGCCAGGACGCCGACCCCAAGGCCGAGCTCGACGTAGGTCTTGATCACGTCCGAGTCGAGCGCCGTGAGCACGATGTTGGGCGCGAGGCCGCGGTTTTCGAAGGCCTTCTGCACCAGCGAGCGGTTGGCGAAGGCGAAGTCGTAGGTGACGATCGGGAACTGCGCCAGGGCCTCGAGGGTGAGCGGAGTCACCTTGAGCAGGGGGTGCTTGGGCGGCACCACCACGCAGCGGTTCCACTGATAGACCGGCAGCGACACGAGCTCGGGATACAGCGCGATGGCTTCCGTCGCGACGCAAAGATCGGCGTCGCCGGCGAGCACCTGCTCGCAGATCTGGGTCGGGTTGCCCTGGTGGATCCGCAGCTGGACGCTCGGATATTTCTTCTTGAACTGGGCCACGGCTTTGGGCAGCGCATAGCGCGCCTGGGTATGGGTGGCGGCGATGGTGAGGGTGCCGAGCTTCTCGTTGGCGAACTCCTCGCCGGCGCGGCGCAGGTTGTTCGCCTCGGAGAGGATGCGCTCGGCGATGGCGATGACCGCCTTGCCCGGCTCGGTGATGGAGACGAGGCGCTTGCCGTGGCGCACGAAGACGTCGATCCCGAGCTCCTCCTCCAGCGCCCGGATCTGCTTCGACACCCCGGGCTGGGACGTGTGCAGCGCGTCGGCGGCCTCCGAGACGTTGAGGCCGCGACGGGCGATTTCCGTGAGATATCGCAGCTGTTGCAGCTTCATAGGGCCGAAACCGTCATATAACTGAAATCGTATAACATGCTAACACATTAGTCTTTGTGGATATAACGACAGGCCCTAGGATGGCATCCCATGGGGACCTCCACGCGCTGTTCTGCGTCCATCTGACATGTACGTCTACGACCAGGTCGACCAGCGGCTGGTGGACGAACGGGTGGCGCAGTTCCGCGACCAGACCCGCCGCTTCCTGGATGGCAAGCTGAGCGAGGAGGAGTTCCGGGCGCTGCGCCTGCGTAACGGCCTCTACATCCAGCGCTATGCGCCGATGCTGCGCATCGCGATTCCCTACGGCCTGCTGTCGTCGCGGCAGCTGCGCAAGCTCGCGTCCATCGCGCGCAAGTACGACCGGGGCTACGGCCATTTCTCGACGCGCCAGAACCTGCAGCTCAACTGGCCCAAGCTCGAGCAGGTGCCCGACATTCTCGCCGAGCTCGCCAGCGTGCAGATGCACGCGATCCAGACCTCGGGCAACTCGTTCCGCAACGTCACCACCGACCACTTCGCCGGCGTCGCCGCCGACGAGCTCGTCGACCCGTACGTGTGGTGCGAGATCGTGCGCCAGTGGTCGACCTTCCACCCCGAGTTCTCGTACCTGCCGCGCAAGTTCAAGATCGCGATCAACGGCGCGCGCGCCGACCGCGCCGCGGTCGGCGTGCACGACATCGGGCTGCACGCGGTGAAGAACGGCGAGCAGCTGGGCTTCCGCGTCCTCGTCGGCGGCGGCCTCGGGCGCACGCCGATCGTCGGGCAGGTGATTCGCGAGTTCCTGCCGTGGCAGCACCTCCTCACCTACCTCGAGGCGATCCTGCGCGTCTACAACCGCTACGGCCGGCGCGACAACATCCACAAGGCGCGCATCAAGATCCTGGTGAAGGAGCGCGGCATCGACAAATTCCGCGAGGAAGTCGATGCGGAGTGGGCGCACCTCGAGCACAGCGTGGCGACGCTCACCTCCGACGACATCGAGCGCATCGAGACGCGCTTCACGCGCCCCGCCTACGAGAAGCTCGAGAACGAGGCGTTGGCGGTCGAGCCCGGCTTCCTGAGCTGGTACAAGCGCAACGTCCACCCGCACAAGGTGCCGGGCTACGCCGCGGTGACCCTGTCGCTCAAGAAAACCGGCGTGCCGCCGGGCGACGTGACGAGCGACCAGATGGACGCGATCGCCGGCCTCGCCGAGCGCTACTCCTTCGGCGAGCTGCGCGTGTCGCACGAGCAGAACCTGGTGCTCGCCGACGTGCGGCAGCGCGACCTGCAGGCGCTATGGCGCGAGGCGCGTGCGCTCGGCCTCGCCACGCCCAACATCGGCCTGCTCACCAACATCATCAGCTGCCCGGGGGGCGACTTCTGCGCGCTCGCCAACGCGAAGTCGATCCCGGTGGCGCAGGCCATCCAGGAGCGTTTCGACGACCTCGACTACCTCCACGAGATCGGCGAGCTCGACCTCAACATCTCGGGCTGCATGAACGCCTGCGGCCATCACCACGTCGGCCACATCGGCATCCTCGGCGTCGACAAGAACGGCGAGGAGTGGTACCAGGTCGAGATCGGCGGAAATCAAGGTGACACCCATCCTCGCGGGGACGGTGAAACCCGTCCTGGCGGGCACGGTGAAACCCCTCCCGGCGGGCACGGCGCCCGCCTCGGCAAGGTGATCGGCCCATCCTTCGCGCGCGCGGACATCCCCGACGTCATCGAGAACCTGATCCATGCCTACCTGCAGCATCGCGACAGCGAAGCCGAGCGCTTCGTCGACGTGGTGCACCGCATCGGCATCGAACCTTTCAAGGAACGCGTCTATGGCCACGCTCATCAAAGGGCGCCGCGTCGTCAGCGAGAGCTCGCCGTCGCGTAACGACAAGATCGTCCGCCTCGAGCCCGGCGACGATCCGGCCGCGGTCGCGCTCGAGGGCGTGACGCGCGTCGAGATCAACTTCCCGAAGTTCGGCGACGGACGCGGCTTCTCGATCGCCCGGCTGCTGCGCGGCCGCTACGGCTACACCGGCGAGCTGCGCGCCGTCGGACACATCACGCGCGATCACCTGTACTTCATGGAGCGCGTGGGCTTCGATGCCTTCGAGCTGCGCGAGGGCGAGGACCCTGCCGAGGCGCTCGCCGCGTTCGCCACCTTCTCGGCCGCCTACCAGCGCGCATGAGCGTGACCCGGCCGCTGCGTCTCGCAACGGCGGGCGGCGTCGGCGACGGCAAGAGCACGCTGATCGGTCGGCTCCTGCGCGACCTTTCGCTCTTCACCGAGCGACGCGAGGCCGAGCGCGGCGACGGCATCGGCATCGACGTCGCCTACCGCTACTTTGCGACTGCGAAGCGCAGGTTCATCATCGCCGACTCTCCGGGCCACGAGCAGTACGCGCGCAACCTGGCGAGCGGCGCCGCCAATGCCGACGCCGTGGTGCTGCTGGTGGATGTTACCAAGGGCCTGGCGCCTGCGACGCGCCGCCATCTCGAGCTCGCGCGCCTGCTCGGCATCCGCCAGAGCGTCGCCTTCGTCAACAAGATGGACCTCGTCGGCTACGCGCAGGCGGCGCTGCAGAACCTCGATCTCGACGGCTTGGAGGCGATTCCGGGCTCGGCGCTGCACGGCGACATGGTCGTTGGGCGTGGCGCGGCGCTGGGCTGGTACGAGGGGCCCACGCTGCTCGAGAGGCTGGAGAGCTTTCGTGCCTGCAGCGAGCAGGCGGCCGCCGGGCCGCTGCGCTTTCCAGTGCAGCTCGTGTCGCGGCCGTTCGCCGGCCAGTCGCGCGGCTACGCCGGTCGCGTCGAGTCGGGGTGCGTGCTGGCGGGCACCCGCGTTCGGGTGCTGCCTGCCGGGACGCAAACCGTGGTGCGCAAGATCCTCGCGCATGGTGCCGAGCGCGACATTGCGGTGGCGGGCGACACCGTGAGCCTGGTTCTCGCCGACGAGGTTGGCGCCGCACGCGGCGACCTGATCGCAGACGCGGCGCAGCCGCCGCGCCAGGCGAGCGCGCTCGAGGTCACGCTCGTTTGGCTGGGCCACGAGCCGCTGCGCGGAGGCGGACGCTACGTCGTCCAGCACGCCGCGCGCCGCACCTTCGCGACGGTGGAGAGCGATAGTCCGCTGAGCGCGCACGACATCGGCCAGGCGCGCATCGCGCTCCATGCGCCGCTCTTCGTCGACGCCTACGACGCGGTGCGCGCCACCGGCGCGCTGACGGTGATCGACGAAGCCACCGACCAGGCGGTCGGCGCAGGGCTGGTTCGGTGAAGGGGACCGTATACCTCGTCGGCGCCGGGCCTGGCGCATCCGACCTCCTCACGGTGCGCGCGGCCCGGCTGCTCGGCGAGGCTGAGGTGGTGTTCCACGATGCGCTCATCGCAGAGGACGTGTTGCGGCTCGCCTCCGCTGCGAAGAAGATCCCGGTGGGCAAGCGCTGCGGGCGGCATTCCACCGCGCAGCGCTTCATCAACAAGCGGCTCGCCGACGCGGCCCGGAGCCACCGCGTGGTCGTGCGCCTCAAGGGCGGCGACCCGATGCTTTTCGGGCGCGCGCACGAGGAGATCGCGTACCTGACCTCGCGCGGCGTCCGGGTGGAGGTGGTGCCGGGCGTGACCGCGGCGCTCGCGGCGAGCGCCGACCTTGCCATTTCCCTCACGCGCCGCGGCGCGGCGCGCAGCGTTGCGCTGGTGACGCCGCGCGTCGGCAAAGGGGAGCGCGCGAGCCGCTGGGTCGCGTCGGTGCTCGCCGCGGATACCGCGGCGATCTACATGGGCGCCGGGGAAGCCGAGGCCATAGCTGCGGCCTTGATCGGCGCCGGCAAGCCGGCGCAGACCCCGCTCGCGCTGGTGGAGGACGCATCGCTGCCCGGGATGCGCGTGCAGTACGCGACGCTCGCCGATTTGCCGCGCCTGGCCACACGCGGCGGTCCCACGCTGATTCTCCTCGGTGAGGTCTACCGCGAAGCGCTCGAGGCCCTCGACGCCCGGGTCCGGATCAGCCAGAGGCAGTAGACAAACAGCGCAGCGAAGCAGACGAGCGACCATTCGGCGATCGACAGTCGCAGGAAGGTCCAGTCGACCGCGGCGCACTCCCCGGTCCCGGAGAAGAGCGTCTTCAGGGTGCGGCTGAGCGGGAAGTTCTCCACCATGAAGAACAGATCGGGGCCGCATTGCGGCACCTTGTCGGGAGGCAGGTGCTGTAGCCACACCTGGCGTCCCGCCACCGCCGCGCCGCCGAGCGCGAACAGCGCTGCCAGCACGCCGTAGGCGGCCGTGCCGAGCCGGCCGGGCCGGTGCACGGCGGCGAGCAGGCATACCGCCATCACCGTCACGAAAAAGCCGCGCTGCACCAGGCAGAGCGGACAAGGCTCGAGGCCCCTGGCGTACTGCAGGTACAAGCCGAAACCGAGAAGCAGGGCGCAGGCGAGGGCGGGCAGCCAGAAGCGCGGCGACATGCCGCCAATTCTACTGGCTAGGCGCAGAAGTACTCGACGACCTGGTCGGTGCGGGCGCGCGGCTGGCCGAAGGCGAGCCAGCCGTGCTTGCGCAGCGTGAAGCTCGCCTGCTGCAGTCGCACTTCGGCCTCGCCTTCTTCGGTGACATAGGTGCCGTTGGTGCTGTGATCGATCAGGACGAATTCGCCGGCGCGCTGCTCGATGGTGCAGTGGCGCCGCGAGGCGAGATCGTCGAGGATGATCACGGCGCACTGGAAGTCGCGGCCCAGGCTCACCGGATTGTGCTCGCCCTTGGCGATTACCTCGGTGATGCCGTATTGCAGGCGCAGCGTTTCGTGGCGCGGCGGCTTGGGCAGCGTCGCGACGCCCAGGCGCGTGGTGTTCTCGTTCACGCGCCACACGAACTCGCACAGCCCGAGCGAGCTCACCGGGTCGAGCGCCTGCGACGGCCGCACCGTGCGCATGCGGCTGCGATAGCTGTGGCCGAGCACCGCCGCGGTGTCGCGCGAGGTGATGATCTGTTCCTTCTGCGCTTCCTCGATCAGGCGCGAAGTCATGCTCACGGTGTCGCCGAGGACGTCGCCGTTGCGCACCACGACTGGCCCGGACTGGAAAGCGATGCGCACGCCGAGCTTGCTATTGCCCACCGGCGGCAGCGCGTCGGCCGCCATCTGCATCGCCGAAGCGGCGTCGGCTGCGGCGGTCGGCGCGGGAAACAGCGCCATCACTTCGTCGCCGGTGGCCCGGACGAATGTCGCCCCGCCGTCCCAGGCGGCGCGCTCGAGCACCGCGACGCAGTTCTGGATCGCCTGCAGCGCCTTGGTCGGCCCGGCGCTCGCGTAGAGCCTGGACGCGTCCCGGCGCAGGTCGGCGAGCAGGACGGTCCCTTGCCAAGTCGAATCCATACATCTCCCCCAGTCAGAATGGGAGTTTCCCGGGCGCGGCCGGCGATTGCCATGAGAAATTTCACACGGCGGGTCCGCAGGCTAGACCTGCGCGCGCGATGTGAAATTTGTCACGCTTCCGGATACAGCTTCCTGAAGCCGTCCCACACGCCGTCGTAGTCTTTCTGCAGTTCGGGCGCGCTCAGGGCAGCGCGGGTCGGACGCAGGACATAGCGCGATTCCCACATGAAGGCGAGCGTGCCCTCGATCTTGTGCGGCCTGAGCTCCGCGGCCGCCGCCTTCTCGAAGGTGGCGAGGTCAGGTCCGTGCGCCGACATGCAGTTGTGGATCGAGATGCCGCCGGGGAGGAAGCCACCGGCCTTGGCGTCGTACGTCCCCCGCACCAGGCCCATCAACTCGCTCATCACGTTGCGATGAAACCATGGCGGCCGGAAGGTGTCCTCGGCCACCATCCAGCGCGGCGGGAAGATCACGAAGTCGCAATTCGCTACCCCGGCCTGCGACGAAGGCGAGGTCAGCACCGTGAAGATCGACGGATCCGGATGATCGAAGCTCACGGTGTTGATCACCATGAACCTGGCCAGGTCATACTTGTAGGGGACGTAGTCCCCGTGCCACGCGACCACGTCGAGGGGCGAGTGCGCCAGCTCGCTCGTCCAGAGCCCGCCCATGAACTTGGCCACCACCTCGCACCTGCCGCGATCCTCGAACGCGGCGACCGGCACCTCGAAGTCGCGCTGCTGCGCGAGGCCCTGCGAGCCGATGGGTCCAAGCTCCGGAAGCCGGAACGGCTGGCCGTAGTTTTCGCACAGGTAGCCGCGCGCCGCGCCTTCGGCAAGCTCGACCCTGAACTTCATGCCGCGCGGCACGACCGCGATCTCGCCGGGCGCGACGTCCAGCTTTCCGAGCTCCGTCGACAGGACGAGCCCGCCCTGCTGCGGAACGAGCATCATCTCGCCGTCGGCGTTCCAGAAGCAGCGCTCGACCATGGGACGGTTCGCGCGGTAAACGTGCACCGCAAGGCCGGTCTGGCTGGCCGGATCGCCGCAGCCGGCGATGGTGGTGAGGCCCTCGACAAAGTCGCGCTTCTGCGCCGGCATCGGCAGCGGATCCCAGCGCAAGCGGTTGGGCGGTGTCTCGACTTCCGCGAACGGACCGGAGCGCATCTCGCCCTCGGGAATGCGGCGATATGCCGGGTGCATGGCCGATGGGCGCAATTTGTAGAGCCAGGTGCTGCGGTTCTCCGCCCGCGGTGTGGTGAAAGCTGTGCCTGATAGCACTTCGGCGTATAGGCCCTTGGGTGCATGCTGGGGAGAGTTGCGTCCGAGAGGTAGCGCTCCACCGATTGCCTCCGAGGAGAAATGATTCGAAAAGCCGTGCTGATAGCTGAATGGCATGGTTCCTCCGAGTAGGCGCCCTGGAGTGACTAACTATTTGATTAACATATAAATTGAGATCGCTGCGGCGACGAAATGACGCACCCCGTTCACGGGAAGCATAGCCTCAGTAACAAGAATCGCTTATCGTTACGCCGGGGGAGTTAGAACGCAGCGGGGAAGGGGGCGGGGGGTGGGAGCGCCAATTCGCGTGATGCTCGTTGGCGAGTATCGCGTTGCTTTGTGGGGTTTGGACAGACTGATCAACGAGCGGCGCCCGGCGATGGAAATCGTGGCGACGGCGACTTCGTGCGCGCATGCGTGCACGCTCGCTGCTCAAGCGCTGCCGGACGTCGTGGTGATCGATCCGGAGCACGGTTGCGAGAACGTCGGCGAAATCATTCCCACGCTCGTGGCCGACTGCGGCGCGCGCGTGCTGATGCTGGTGGGTCAGCGCGATCAAAGCATCCGCGAAAGCTTCGTGCTGCGGGGCGCATCCGGCGTGGTGCAGAAGGACGCAGCGCCGGAAACGCTGCTCAAGGCGATCGAGAAGGTGCATTGCGGCGAGCTGTGGCTCGACCGCTCGACGACCGGCAAGCTATTCGTCGAGATCGCCCGGCGCAAGAGCGGCGCGAGCACCAGCCCCGAGCAGATCCGACTCGCTACTCTCACGCAGCGTGAGCACGATGTCGTGCGCAAGCTCGTCACCAAGCCAGGCGCGGACAACAAGAGCCTCGCAACGAGCCTGCACATCGGCGAGCACACGCTGCGCAATCACCTGAGCCGTATTTACGACAAGCTCGGCGTGCCGAACCGCGTCGAGCTCTACGTCTTCGCCACGCGCAACGGGTTGACGGCCTAGGCTACGGCGCCGGCCAGAACGGCGCGGCGAGGCAGGTAATGATGGCAGCCGACAGGATGATCTGGAAAACCGCCTGCGCCAGCCGCGACGGCGTGTTCCATGCGCGATAGCGCTGCTCGATGCGGTTGGCGATCATCTGCTGGGATGTGAAATAGTTCACAGCAGGGTGCGCCAACCGCGCGGACCTGGCAATAGGAATTTCCGACTAGTCGCGGCGAACCCGAAGCTAACGCCGGCGCGGCCAGTTTGGCGCGAAGTCCTTCAGTTCATTCAGTTTTTCAGCCATATCCGTTCGGGTTGGCCGATTGCCAGCGCCACACGTCCCGGCACATGGCGTCGATGTCGAAGTGCGCCCGCCAGGCGAGCTCGCGCGAGGCGAGCGAGGGGTCGGCGAAGCACGAGGCGACGTCGCCCGGTCGGCGCGCCGAGAACTCGAGCGGAATGGGGCGGCCGCTGGCGCGCTCGAACGCCTTGGCGGCATCGAGCACCGAATAGCCGCGTCCCGTGCCGAGGTTAACGGTAAGCGACGACTTGCCGCGCTCGAGGTACGAGAGCGCCGCCACGTGACCCTCTGCGAGATCGACGACGTGAATGTAGTCGCGCACCCCGGTGCCGTCGGGCGTCGGGTAATCGCTTCCCCAGACGCGCAGGGTGGGCCGGCGGCCGACCGCGACTTGCGAGATGTACGGGAAGAGGTTGTTCGGAATTCCGTTCGGGTCCTCGCCCAGACGCCCCGAGGGGTGCGCCCCCGTCGGGTTGAAGTAGCGCAGCGCCGCATAGCGGAAACGCGCGTCGGAAGCGGCGTAGTCGGCGAGCAGGTGCTCGATGACGAGCTTGGTCTTTCCGTACGGATTGGTCGGGGCGAGGCGGTGCGTTTCGGGAATCGGCAGCTCGAGCGGCTCGCCGTACACGGTGGCCGAGGAGCTGAACACCATGCGGCACACCGAGTGCCGCGCCATCGCCTCGAGCAGCTCGACGGTGCCGCCGACATTGTTGGCGTAGTAAAGCAGCGGTTTTTCGACCGACTCGCCGACCGCCTTGAGGCCGGCGAAATGAATCACCGCCTCGATCGGCCCCTGCGAAAAAACGCGCTCGAGCGCGGGTGCGTCGCGCAGATCGGCCTGGTGGAACGTCATCGAAGCCGCGGGCGCAATCTCGCGCAGGCGATCGAACACCACGCGCTTGGAATTGACGAGGCTGTCGACGATCACGAGCGCGTATCCCGCGCGCGCGAGGGCGAGGCAGCTGTGCGAGCCGATGTAGCCGAGCCCGCCGGTGACGAGGATGGTTGGCACGCTCAAATTTTACCCACCGCAAAAAAAGAAACCCCGCGGTGGCGGGCCAAAAGAAACCCCGCCGTAGCGGGGTTTGGGAGAGGCCCGGTTTTGGAGGCCGAGGCAGGCTTCGCTGGGAGGGGCGCAGCCCGGGGTTCATTTGACTCCCGCCCCGTTGCAGCGCGTGAGCCGTCACCTAGTCCGAGCAGAACCTTGCATGAATTACTACACGCGCAAGACCCCGGGAAGCCAGAGCGCCAGCGCGGGAAACGCGATGAGCAGGCCGACCAGCACGAGGTCGGCGACGAGGAAGGGCAGCGTGCCGAGGTAGATCTGCGCCACCGGGATGTCGGGATGCTGGGCCTGGATCACGAACACCGTCATTCCTGTTGGCGGGGTGATGAGGCCGATCGTGCACATGACGGTGACGAACACGCCCAGCCAGATGCCGTCGTAGCCGATGCCGGTCACGAGCGGCAGCGTGACGGGAATGGTCACCAGGATGGTGCTCACTTCGTCGAGGAAGGTGCCGAGTATGAGGTACAGCGCCATGACCGCCAGCATCACCGAAAGCGGCGAGAGCTGTGATTGCGTCACCCAGCGCCCGAGCTCCACCGGAAACTGCGTAATCACGATGAAGCGCGAGAAGATGAAGGCGCCGACGATCACGAAGAACACCGCTGCCGTGGTGTAGACGGTTTCGAGGAGGGCCTCGACGAGCCCGCGCAGGCTCATGGCGCGAGTCGCGAAGGCGATCAGGATGGCGACGAATGCGGCGATGGCCGCCGCCTCGGTCGGCGAGAACCACCCGAGATAGATGCCGACGACCGCGAAGAAGAACAGCACCACGAGCTTCCATGCGCCGACGCCGGCGCGTAGCCGGTTCGCGAGGCGCATGCCCGGCACGCGCGGCACCCACGCCGGCCGCAGCCAGGCCACCGTCCACACCGCCACGACGTACAGCCCGGCGAGGACGAAGCCGGGCACGAAGGCCGCGGCATAGAGCTTGGCGAGCGACTGCTCGGCCACCAGGGCGTAGATCGCGATCAGCACGGAGGGCGGGATCAGCACGTCGAGCGTGCCTGCGGCCGCCACGCAGCCTGCGGCGAACGAAGGCTCGTAGCCGTGGCGGCGCATCTCGGGAATCGCCACCCGCGAGAAGGTGGCGGCGGTGGCGATGGACGAGCCGCAGATCGCGCCGAACAGCGCGCACGCCCCTACGGTGGCATTCGCGAGCGCTCCGCGGATTCCGGAGAACACGCCGTTCGCCGCGGCGAACATCTCCTTCGCCATGTTGGCGCGCGCCGCCACCGCCCCCATGAGGATGAAGAGCGGCACGACGGAGAGCGAGTACGCGCTCGCCAGCTCGAAGGGCACCGAGGCCATCATGGTGAGGGCCTTGCGCCAGCCGTCGATCGCCGCGTAGCCGCACACGCCGGTGAGGGCGAGCGCAACCGCGATCGGCACGCGCACGAACAGCACCGCGAGCAGCGCAGCCACGCCGAGCGCGCCGATCGCGAGGTTGCTCAAGAGCGGCGTCTCCAGCGCAGGACGAAGACGAGCGCGGCGGCGGCCGAGCCGATCACGCCCAGGAGCACCGGGGCCCAGTAGTAGATCTTCGGGATCGACAGATCCGAGGTCACGTCGCCGAACTCGTACATGCCGCGGGCGACCGGCACCATCTGCCACGCCATGAGGGCGAGCAGGCCGAAGGACACCAGCGCTGCCGCGAGCTCGAGCCGTCGCACCACCGCTGGCCCCGTAAGCTGGTCGATCACGTCCACTACCAGATGCTCCTTGCGCAGGAACACCGCCGGCATGCCGAGGAAAACGGTGCAGGCGAGCCCGAGCTCGATCAGCTCGAGCATGCCGCGCACCGGATAGCCGAAGACCGCGCGCAGCAGCACGTCCGCGACCGTGAGCAGCATCATGGCCGCCAGGAACGCGGCCGCCACGTAGCCGAGGATCCTGGCGGTCAGTTCCAGAAGTTGCGCGAGGTCTTGGAGTACCTCTGCGAGAGCGACTGGATCAGCTTGAACGCGGACCGGGCCGGCAGGCTTTTCGCCTCGAGCTCCTTCAGCTTGGCCTCGGTGACTTCGGCGCCGACCTTGCGGAAGCGCTCGTTCTCGGCACTCGAGAGCTTGATCGGCTGCGCGCCGCCCTCGACCAGCAGCTTCTTGCCGACGTCGTCGAGCGCGTCCCAGCCCGCGCCGACCTCCTTCTCCACCCCGACCACCGACTGGTCGATGAGCTTCTTCAGCTCGGCGGGGAGCCGAGCGTAGAAGTCCGGGTTCATGCCGATGCCGAAGGACGAGACGTACGAGTACATCTCGGTCGAATACTTGATCGTGCCGCCCATCTTGAACGCGACGCCGGCGCCGCCGTAGTCGATGAAGGTGCCGTCAATCACGCCTTTTTGCAGCTGCTCGAGCTGCTCGTTCGGCTGCACCCCGACCGCGGTGCCGCCGAGCCTGGAGACGAAATCGCGCACCGTCGGCGAAGAGAAGCGGATGCGCAGGCCCTTCATGTCGGCGGCGCCGCGGATCGGCTTCTTGGTCGTGTGCACGTTGCCCGGCTGATGCGTGAGGAGCAGCAGCACCCTCATCCCCTTGTGCTCGGCGTCGAGGTATCTGGAGCGCAGCTCGGCGTCGTTGATCACCTTGGTGCCGATCTCGGCGCTGCCGACGACGTAGGGCAGGTGCAGGAGCTCGGTGAGCGGGAAACGTCCCGGCGTGGCGCCGTGCAGGAACCAGGCCACCTCGGCCTGGCCGCTGCGCGCGAGGTCGTACATCGCCGGCGTCGGGCCCATCTGCGAGCCGGGAAAATGCTTGAACACGAGCCGCCCGTTCGAGTCCTTCTCGAGCTTCTCGCTCCACTTTACGAGCCATTGCGACATGAAATGCTGCGGCCCGACGAACGTCGCGACCTTCACCTCGTACTTGTCCTGCGCGTGCGCGGCGGCGCCCGCAGCTGCACCCACGGCGAGCGCGGCCAGACCGGCCATAACTTTCGCGTTCACGGCTCCCCTCCTTGAGAAAATCATGCGGTCGACGTTTCCTTGCGCAGCGGCATTTGCGCGAGCCATTTCTCGACTTCCGCAGGGTCGGAGAACAGCGTCTCGAGCTCGGCGCGCGCCTCGTCCTCGGTCTGGCGCACCGACTCCACCACGCCCTGGCTCGCGCCGCTGCGGTCGGTCGCGAGCTCCAGGCGGGTGCCGAACGGGTCGAGGAAGTACGCCGACCAGAAGCGCCCGCCGAGCGGCACCGGGCCCACTACGTGGATCCCGCAAGACTTCACCTGCGCGACCATCGCATCGAAGCGCTCCGGCGGCACGTGGAAGGCGACGTGCTGCATGCCGCCGACATGGTCCCGAACCTGCCGCGGCAGACCCTTCGGGTATTCGAATACGGCGAAGAGGGAGTCGTTGCCCATGTCGAAGAAGTAGTGGCGCAGGTTGTCGTACGGCGGCTGCCAGCGGTCCTGCTCGTAGGGCACGCGCCGCACGTGGACCAGGCGGAATCCGAGCACCCGGGTGTAGAAATCCATCGCCGTGGGCATGTCGTCCGACACCACGGCGAGGTGGTCAATGCCCCGTGTGTTCATGATCGGCTCTCTCCGGAAGAACGGCGCGATTCCATCTGTCGAACGCCGAAACCAGCTCGCTCGGGCTGTCTCCCGCGATGTCATGGCCCGCGTCGGGGATTTCCACGACCTGCAGCCGCGGGTTGGCGGCCTTCATCTTCTGGACCGTCTCGGCCGCGTACATGTCGGAGCGCGCGCCGCGCAACGACAGGATCGGGCAGCGCACCTCGCCGAGGAGCTGCCACATGTCGACGCCGAGCTTCGGGCGCTCGCCGGTCTGCAGCGTGCGCCTGAACTGATCGCGGAAATAGAGGTCGCGCTTCGCCGCCCAGCCTGACTCGGTCTTCTTCAGATACGACTCGACGCGCTCGCGATCGCCCTTGCCGAAGTAGCGCATCGCCGCCTCGATGCTCGCGAAAGCGTCGGGCTGGTTGCCGACCATTTCCGTGGTGCGTCTGGCGCCGGCGGCCGCGTTCTCGGGGCTGTAATCCACCAGCACCAACCCGGCGACGCGGTCCGGATGCCGGGCGGCGTAATAAGTCGCACTGCGCCCGCCCATCGAGTGGCCGATGAGCAGCGTCCGGTTCCAGCGCAGATGGTCGAGCAGACTCGCGATGTCCTGCGCCATCGCCGGAACGCTGTAGTCGCGCGAAGGACTCCAGTCCGAGTCGCCGAACCCGCGCATGTCCATCGCGACGACTTCACGGCCGGCGCCGAGCGAATGAGCGACGCCGAGCCAGTCGTACGAGAAGTACGACAGGCCGTGCACGATCACGATCGGGGTCTCGCCCGTCCGGCCGAGCTTGCGGTAATGGATCGAGAGCTCGCCGGAGCGCGCTCTTCCAGTCTGATGCGGAACGGCCATGGGTTTCCTCCTCCAGCCCCTAGCGTACTAAAAATCCGCCGTTATCATGCAGCCCATGCAACGCACACCGCACAAGGAGTTCGAGCCCGGCCTCGGGAAGAGGCTCGAAGAGCTCTGGGGTACGCCTCCGAACCTGTACCGGGCGCTCGCCAACCATCCCGCCATCGTCGCCGCCTGGACCGAGTTCGCGAACACCCTGCGCCACGGCAGCCGCACCCCGCGCGCGCTTCGCGAGCTGCTGATCCTGCGCGGCGCGCAGGTCTGCGCCTCGGAGTATGAGTGGGCCCAGCACCTGCGGATGGCACGCAAGGCCGGGGTGCGGGAAGCGCAGATCGCCGCGCTCGCGGCCTGGCGCACGTCGCCCGAGTTCGATGCAAAGGAAAAAGCCGCCCTGCAGCTCGCGGAAGGCGTCACCTCCGGCCGGGTGAGCGATGAGGTCTACCGCGACGCGGTGCGGCATTTCGACCACCACGACTACGTCGAGCTCGCGGTGACCGCCGGTTTCTACGCCATGGTGGCGAGAGTGCTCGACGCGATGGCCGTCGAGCTCGAGCCGGAGTTCCGCGACCATCAGCCGAAGCTGCCGTGAAGTCCTACCGCTACTACGACTTCGTGATGGCCGCGTTCGTCACGGTCCTCATCTGCTCGAACCTGATCGGGCCGGCGAAGGCCGTGCAGATCGAGCTTCCGTTCTTCGGCGCGGTGGTCTTCGGTGCGGGGGTGCTGTTCTTCCCGATCTCGTACGTCTTCGGCGATGTCCTCACCGAGGTGTACGGCTACGCGCGCGCAAGGCGTGTGATCTGGGCCGGATTCGCCGGGCTGGCGTTCGCCGCGCTGATGGCCTACGTGGTCGTGGCGCTGCCTCCTGCGCCGGAATGGCCGAACCAGAAGGCCTACGAAACCGCCTTTGGCAGCACCTGGCGCATCGCAGCGGCATCGATGTTCGCCTACTTCTGCGGCGAATTCGTCAATTCTTTCGTGCTCGCGAAGATGAAGATCCTCACCGCCGGCAGGTGGCTGTGGACGCGCACCATAGGCTCGACGATCGTGGGGGAGGCGGTGGACTCGGCGCTTTTCTATCCGCTGGCTTTCTACGACAGCGGCATCATGCCAAACGAGATCATCCCCAAGCTCATGCTGGCGCAGTTCGTCCTGAAGGTCGCAGTGGAGGTCATTTTCACACCCCTCACCTACAAGATCGTCGGCGCTCTGAAGCGGGCGGAAAATGAGGACTATTACGACCGGGAAACCCGCTTCACACCCTTCACTCTGAAGGTCTGAGCACTTAATCTTTTTGTCCGAAGAATATTTGGCGCACGCCGTGGCGTAAGTCACGGCTGAGCGACGTTTTTTTACAACCGAGACACCATACGTAACAGCGCTCTTCTACAGCGCGGGCAACATCGCTCTGCCTATTTTCTACAGGGAGGGCGCAATGAAACGGATCCTTACAGCAACTGCAATCGCCGCCGCGCTTGCGGCCGGCAACGCGCAAGCGGGCAGCACTTCCGGCACGTTCACCGTGAACGTCACGCTGACCTCTGCGTGCACGCTGGGGGCGGTCACCAACGTCGCATTCGCCTACACGTCGCTGCAGGCTGCGGTTGC
>DATMJC010000097.1:0-30845 GCA_035554435.1 Burkholderiales bacterium
AGAGGAAAAAGCGCGGCTCGAGGCCGAGCGGGTCCGGCGCGAGGCGGAGGAGAAGGCGCGACGGGAAGCCGAGGCGAAGGCCAAGCGCGAAGCCGAGGAACGGGCGCGGCTCGAGGCCGAGCGCGTCCGGCGCGAGAGCGAAGAGAAGGCGCGGCGCGAAGCCGAGGCCAAGGCGAAGCGGGAGGCCGAGGAGAAAGCCAAGCGCGACGCCGAGGAGAAAGCCAAGCGTGACGCTGCGGAGAAGGCCAAGCGCGAGGCCGAGGAGAAGGCCAAGCGCGAAGCCGAGGCCAAGGCGAAGCGGGAGACGGAGGAGACGGCCCGGCTCGAGGCCGAGCGCATCCGGCGCGAGAACGACGAGAAGGCGCGCAGGGAGACCGAGGCCAAGTCCAGGCGGGAAGCCGAGGCGCGCTCAAAACGCGATGCCGAGGACAAGGCGCGCCGGGAAGCCGAGGCCAAGGCGAAGCGCGAGGCGGAAGAGAAGGCGCGGCGCGAAGCCGAGGAGAAGGCCGAGAAGGCGCGGCGCGAAGAAGCGAGGGTCAAGCGCGAAGCCGAAGAGAAGGCGCGGCAGGAGGCCGACGCGCGGGCGCGGGCGCGGCACGACGAGCTGGAGCAGAAGCGCATTGCCGAGCAGAAGGCGCGGGCGGCCGAGGCGGTCGAAGAGCGCAGCGACTGGCAGAAGGAAGTGGAGGCGGAGGCGCTCGCTGCAGAGCGCCAGGCGCGCATTACCGAGGGGCGCGAGCAGACGCTCACCGTCCCGATGCCCGCGCAGACCGTGCCGCCCCAGCGGCGCAACCCGCTCGTCATCCCCGGGATCCTGGGCGGGGTGATCGTGGCCGGCGCGGCGGCGGCCTACTTCGCCCTGCGCTCGCCCGAGCAGCCGCCGGTCGCCGCCAGGCCGCAGCCGCCGGTCGTCGCCACGCCGCAGCCGCAGGTGGCGAAGGTCGAGCCCCAGCCGGCGCCGCAACCGCAGGTCGACGAGAAGGCCCAGCGCGAAGCGGCGGCGAAGGCCGAGCAGGCGAAGAAGCAGGAGGCGGCAAGACTGGCCGCCGAGGAGGAGGCGAAGAAGAAGGAAGCCGCGAAGCTCGCGGAGGAAGAGAAGAAGAAAGAGGCCGCGAGGCTCGCCGCCGAGAAGAAAGAGGCCGCCAAGCTCGCCGACGCGAAGAAGAAGGAGGAAGCGGCGCGGCTCGCCGCCGAGGAGGCGAAGAAGAAAGAGGCCGTGGCTGCAGCGAAGGCCGCCGAGGAAGCGAAGAAAAAGGAAGAAGCCGCCAGGCTGGCTGCGGCTGCGGAGGAAGCGAAGAAGAAGGAAGCCGCGCGGCTCGCGGCCGAAGAGGCGAAGAAGAAGGAGGCCGCAGCTGCCGCGGCGGCCGCAGCGAAGGCCGCCGAGGAGCAGAAGCGGCAGCAGGTCGCGGCGGTCGCGGCCAAGCCCGCGGAGGAGACCAAGCGCGTGAACGGGCCCGAGCTCTACGCGCGCGCGGCCGAGCTCGAGGGCCAGGGCAAAGTCGCCGACGCGGTCAAGCTCTACGTCGCGGCCGCCAACGCGGACCACGGCCCTTCGGCGAAGAAGCTGGGCGACATCTACAGCGGCGGCAAGGGCGACGTCTCGCAGGACTACACGGCGTCACTTCGCTGGTATCAGCGGGCGCGCCAGCTCGGCGAGAAGATCACCGTCAAGGGAAGGTAAGGTAAGCGGCGCAGCGCACGCGGCGTGCTAGATGCGCCCGCCGGCGAGCGCCCAGAGCTTGGCCAGGAAGGCCTTGGTCATCGGCGCCCACCAGAATTCGTTGTGCCTGCCTTCGAGGACCTGGATCAGGTTCAGCCGCGCGTAGCTGAAAGGCGCCAGCCGGATGGTCCTGCCGTACGCCTCGACGTCGGCGCTCGAGTTCTGGGTGGTGGCGACCAGGTAATCGCCGCCCGGATCGAGGGCCAGGCCGTCGCGCGCCATCAGCCGGTCGTCCCGCCGCCGGTCGTCCACGAACACGTCGCCCTGGACATTGCTGAACCGGATCATCGCGGCCGCAGTATAGTTGGCCCGCGCCGTCGCGCGCCATCCCTCTACACGAGCCAAGGAGCCAGGAGAATCATGAAAGTTGCCCCGCAGCAGATCACCGACGTCGACCGTCCGGAGCTCGGCGAGACCTTCGTCGACTCGCTCGCGCTGTCCACGTTCGACGGCGCGGCGGCGCGGCTCACGTTCTGCGTGCTGCGCATGCAGGAGCCCGAGCAGGGCAAGCCCGCCCAGTTCAAGCGCTACCCGGTCTGCCGCATGGTGCTCACCCCCGACGCGATGGTCGAGCTTTTCAACCGCCTCAACCAGATGATGGGCGCGCTGCAGAAGCTCGGCCTGGTGAAGATGGAGCCCGGCAAGCCGCCCCAGGCGGTCGAGCAGAAGCCGCAGTAGCCGGTCCTGACAAGCGTTTGCCGTCCTTGACCAGCCTTTGCAGCAAAGGGCGTCAGAGTTGGCACGGGCGCCGCGAGCGCCGGGCGCACCATGTGCCGATGGGAAGGGCGTTCTACGTCGAGTCGGTCGAAGACGCCGCGGCGCTCGCGGGCGGACACGATCGGCTGGCGGCGACCCTCGGAGTGAGCCTGGCCGAAGTGCACGGCTGGTGCGCAGGTGCCTCGATTCCCGACTGCTCGACGTTGCTGCGGGTGATCGACCTCGTCAGCGGTGCTTCAGATCCCAGAGGCAGATCCAGGACAGCAGCACCTGCGGCGGAACCCCTCGCGGTTCCCGAAGCCAGTCGCCCAGCTGTTCAGGTGTGACGTCCAGGTGCGCGGCGAGCGCCCGCACCGCGGACAAATCCGCGCCCGAGATTCCCTGCTGCAATTGGGCCCCCTGCTCGAACATCACCGTCCCCGGACGATACGTTCACACAGAGCCGCGCCGCGAGCAAGAGCCAAGACGGGTTGATAAATTCACCCGCGACAGGTTCTAGAAAGCACCGCTAATCCTTCGCTTCGCTGGCGCCGAGCTTGCGCCGCCGAATGGCTTCGAAGACGAGCCATGCGAGGCCCGACAAGAGAACCAGCACGATCAACCAGCGCACGACGCCGGCGAGCGCTTCGGGATCGGCCGCGGGCCACGGAAATTTGCTCAACCGCTCCCAGCGCTCCCAGAGCCAGTGCCACGCAGTGTGACCAACCAGCAGCGACAGGACGATCGTCGCGACTCGCTCCGGTACGTGGCGGAAGGCAAGATCGAGCGCCGGGATGGCGACGACGAGCACGGCGAGCTGTCCGAGCTCAACGCCGACGTTGAACGCCAGCAGCGATGTGACGAGGTGGGCTCCGGCGAACTGCAGCAGCTGCTGGAGCCCGAAGGCGAAGCCGAATCCATGCACCAGGCCGAAGCCGAAAGCGACCATCCAGCGCCGCCGCAGTCTCGCGCCGAGCACGTTCTCCAGCGCCATGTAGAAGATCGACGCCGCGATCAGCACCTCGATGAGCGGCGGGAACCAGAGCGCATCGGGGCCGTGGCCGAGGGCGGTCGCGATCAGCGTGATCGAGTGCGCGACGGTGAAGGCGGTGACGATCGCGGCGAGCGGCCAGAAGCGGCGGAACGGAACGACCAGGCAGAGGAGGAAGAGCAGGTGGTCGGTGCCGCCGAGGATATGCACGAAGCCGGAGTGAACGAAGCTCAGGGCCGCCTGGTACCAGCGCGGATCGAGCTGCACGCGCCCCGGGTCGCCGTGAAGATCGAACGCCCGCGTCTCGCCGGACGGGGGGAGGAAGCGGAGCACGACGTTGACCTTGATGCCCAGGCGCTCGAGCTGCGGCCGGATCGAGAACTGCGAGCGATCCGAGCGGATGGGATATTCGAGCAGCACGTCGAGCAGGCCCTGGCTCCAGTAGAGCTCGGTGTCGTTCCCCAGCGGCGGCGCCTCGAAATGCGCGAGCGCGCTCTCGTAGGCTGCGAAGGAGCGGTCGGACTCGAGCGATACGCGGGCGGCGATCAGGCGTGGACGCGGCAGCCGCTCGTCGCCTTCGTAGAGCTCGATCTCGTTGCCGAGCCAGAGCGTCGCGGCATCGCGCAAGGCTGCATCGACGCGGCTGAAGTCGAGGAAGCCGCCGCGGCGCTGCGGCACGTCGACGTCGCGCATGGCTTTGAGCGGCACGCGCATGACCAGCCTGAGCGCCTGGCCTTCCGGCTTGACGAACGCCTGCACCCGCACCTCGTCGGGAACGTCGTGCGCGCGCGCGTTTGGCGCAAAGGCGAGCAGCAGGCCTAGAACGACGAGCCCGAGAGCGACGGCGATGGTTCGAGCCAAGCGCACCCAGTATTGCAGATTTTGCATATACTGAAGACGTCACTCGTGGAGGAGGGGCAATGGGCAATCGCAAGATCGTGGGCGGGATTTTCGCCGGCGTTCTCGTCCTGCTCGGCTGCACGCAGGCGCTTCTCGACAAGCAGGCGCCGCAAGGCGAGCTCGTGAACGCTCCGGCCTTCGAGGTCGACCCGCTCTGGCCCAAGCCGCTGCCCAACCACTGGCTGCTCGGCATGACGATCGGGGTGTGGGTCGACGAGCAGGACCACGTCTGGATCATCCACCGCAGCTCGGCGACGCTGAACGCGAACGAGCGCGGCGCCGAGGTCGACCCGCCGACCGGTGAATGCTGCCGCGGCGCGCCGCCGGTGCTGGTGTTCGACCAGGCCGGCAACCTCGTGCGGCACTGGGGCGGACCCGGGCAGGGCTACGAGTGGCCGCAGTCGAACCACGGCATCTTCGTCGACTACAAGGGCAACGTCTGGATCGGCGGCAACGGCGAGAAGGACGCGCACATCCTCAAGTTCACCAAGGACGGCAAGTTCCTGATGCAGGTCGGGCGCTTCGGCAACAACAAGGGCAGCAACGACCTGGAGAACTTCGGCCGCGTGGCGAAGATCTTCGTCGACGCGAAGACCAACGAGGCGTTCGTCGCCGACGGCTACGGCAACCGCCGCGTGGCGGTGCTCGACGCCGACACCGGGAAAATGAAGCGCTACTGGGGCGCGTACGGCAACCGCCCGCAGGACGGTCCGCTCGCTCCCTTCAACCCGGATGCGCCGCCGTCGCAGCAGTTCAGGAATCCGGTGCACTGCTCTGACGTGTCCAACGACGGCTTCGTCTACGTGTGCGATCGCCAGGCCAACCGGCTGCAGGTGTTCACCAAGGAGGGCAAGTTCGTAAAAGAGCAGTGGTACGCGAGGCGCAGCCTTTCGGAGGGCTCGGTGTGGGACGTCGCGTTCTCGCGCGACCCGGAGCAGCGCTACATCTTCATGGCCGACGGCCGCAACCAGAAGGTGCGCATCATCCTGCGCGAGACGCTGGAGGAGATCACCAACTTCGGCGACGGCGGCCGCCAGCCGGGACAGTTCTTCGGCGTCCACAGCGTCGCCACGGATTCGAAAGGCAACCTCTACACCACAGAGACGTACGAGGGAAAGCGGCTGCAGAAATTTGTCTACAAGGGAATGCGGCAGGTGCGGCGGACTCAAGGCGTAGTCTGGCCCTCGCAGTAGAACGCGTACGTCCTAGATTGGGGCGTCAGTGGAGCGGCGTGGCTTCCTGAAGACGGCTTCGGTTCTTGGCGCCGGCCTTTCCGTCGGCCCGGCCCTGGCGCAGCCCGCGAGCGAGCGCCCCAAGGAAGGCGACGTCCTGGTGGCCTTCGAAGGCGACTCCCAGGTGCCGCTCGAACCCAAGGATGTCCCGCGAGACGCGGCGCCTCTTCTGGCATGGCCGATGGACCCTGCCGCCAAGGTGGTTCGCAACGGCTCGCGGCTCAACAAAGTGCTGCTGGTCCGGCTCGACTCGGCGACGCTGCTCGGAGTCACCCGGGAGCGCGCTGCCGACGGCGTGGTCGCTTATTCGGCGATCTGCCCGCATGCCGGCTGCGAGGTCAGCGTCTGGGCCGCGGAGCCGAAGACGCTCGAGTGCTCGTGCCACTACTCGCACTACGATCCGCGCGACGGAGCCGCCGTGATCGACGGGCCGACCCCGCGCTCGCTCGCAGCGCTTCCGCTGAAGCTCGCCGACGGCAAGCTCGTGGTGGCGAAGCCTTTCACTGGCCGCGTCGGCATCGTGCCGACCTGATCGATTTCAAAGGGAGGAGCGTCATGTCTGCCAAGAGGACATTCCTGCAATCCGCCGCCGCGCTCGTCGCGGCCGGCCTGTCCACGGCCTCGGCGCAGATGCCGCAGGTGGTCGCGCCGGTATCGGCCACGCCGGTGCCCGGACCGGTGCCCGAGGTGCTGCAAAAATACACCTCGGTCACGACCGAGCGGCTGAAGAAGCCGGAGGACGGAAACTGGTTCCACTTCCGCCGCACCTACGATGGCTGGGGCTTCAGCCCGCTGACCGAGATCAACGCAAAGAATGTCGGCCGGCTCCAGCTCGTGTGGAGCATGGCCACGGGCCAGGTCGAGGGCCACCAGGCGCCGCCGATCGTCAACAACGGCGTGATGTTCGTGGCCACGCCGGGCAACCAGCTCCTTGCCATCGAAGCGAAGACCGGCAACCTGCTGTGGCGCTACAAGCGGCGGCTGCCGGAAGACGTCGTTCACCTGCATCCGACCAATCGCGGCGTCGCGCTCTACGGCGACAAGGTCTACTTCGCCTCCGCCGATTGCGTCCTCGTGGCGCTCGACGCCAGGACCGGCAAGGAGGTCTGGACCGCCGACGTAGACGACTACCGCAAGGCCCACTACATGTCGCTCGCGCCGCTCATCGTCGACGGCAAGGTGATCCTGGGCGCATCGGGCGGCGAGCTCGGCGTGCGCGGCTTCGTCGCCGCCGTGGATGCGGAGACCGGCAAGCAGCTGTGGAAGACCTACACCATTCCGGCGCCGGGCGAGCCCGGCAGCGAGACCTGGCCGTCGGGCGGCGATCACTACAAGCGCGGCGGGGGCGCGGTCTGGATCACCGGCACCTACGATCCGGAAACGAACCTCACGTTCTGGGGTACCGGCAACGCCGCGCCGTGGTTCGGCGATCAACGCCCGGGCGACAACCTCTACACCAGCTCGGTGGTCGCGCTCGACGTCAACAGCGGCGCAATCAAGGGGCATTTCCAGTACCACCCCAACGACTCATGGGACTGGGACGAGGTTTCGCCGCCGATCGTCGTCGACTACAAGCGCGACGGCAAGACCGTGAAGGGGCTGATCAACGTCTCGCGCAGCGGCTACATCTGGGACCTCGAGCGCACCACGGGCAGGATCAACTTCGTGGCCGGCCGGCCCTATGTGCGCCAGAACGTGTTCAAGAGCCTCGATCCCAAGACCGGCCGGCCAGTTGTCGACGAGGCGCGCAAGCCCGGCACCGGCAAGGGCGCGGAATTCTGCCCGAGCCTGTGGGGCGGCAAGGATTGGCCGCCGGCTGCGTTCAGCCCGCGGACACGACTGATCTACATCCCTGCGAACGACAATCTGTGCCACGAGCTGGTCGGCGAGACGCCGAAGTACGTCGTCGGCGAGCGCTACATGGGCGTGGCGAAGAACGTGATGAAGATCGTCGAGGGCGCGGACCACATCGGCGAATTGCAGGCCTGGAACGTCGACACCGGCAAGAAGGCGTGGACGACCAACATGCCGTCGTTCATGTGGGGGCCGGTGCTGGCGACCGGCGGCGACGTGCTCTTCGCCGGCGGCACCAACGATCGCCTGTTCCGCGCGTTCGACGCGAGGAGCGGAAAGATCCTGTGGGAGTACCCGACCATCTCGGGAGTCGCCGCGGTGCCGGTGTCCTTCCAGGTCGACGGCAAGCAATACGTCGCAGTGCAATCGGGCTGGGGCGTCGACCCGGCAAAGATGCAAGCCCGGATGAACCTGCTCTTCCCGGGCAAGTATCCCGAGGTGCCGCAGGGCGGCGCGATCTATGTGTTCGCGGTGAAGTGAGGCGGATCGTTTAGCACGAGGCGGTCCTCAGCGCGACTTGTCACTGCGCGGCCGTCCGCATTCACGTGCGGCGCGCGCCCCGCACGGTGACGAACTGCAACTGTTGAATCGAAGCGCCGAAGGGCGCTCTGCAGAGCTATTCCTAGAACTCACGCCGGGTTGGCTGACCCACACCGTATTCAGCCAGACGCAAGGCGAAGGCATGGCGCTTGCACGATCTGCGGCAGCACACGCGCTATTGCTCATTGACGCGTCGGTAAACGGTTAAACGATGAACCCAACCCTTGAATCAGGAGATCTGCAATGAGACGCTTGATCGCTTTTCTATTGCTCGCAACATTCGCACTCTCGGGATGCAGCAGCGTTCCTCCGTACGGGCAGGCCGAGGCCCCCGGATCGCCCTGGACGAACGATCCCTACTTCACGGCGCCGCCAACGTGACGCGGGCAATGCTCTCCTTTCACTGCCGCTCTCCCAGGAGTTGCAGCTGAACGGCGCGCATGACGGCGCCCGCCGCGCAATGCACCTCCAGCTTGCGGTACAGGTTCTTGATGTGTGTGGTGACGGTGTGCAACGAAATGCCGAGATGCTCGGCGGTCTGCGAATAGGTGCAGCCTGAGGCGATGAGCTTCAGCACCTGCGATTCGCGAGCCGTAAGTTTTTGCGTGATGAGCAGGTGCTGGCCGTTTCCTTTGACGGCGTCCATGGCGTGCCTCCCTTGTTGTGGTGATATGCCTGCCCTGAGCACCCCTTGTGCCAGTGTCTAACTATTTGTGTTCATTGAAGATTCATTTTCTAGTCGCGACGCCGACTAGCACTTGATGCATGGCGGGCATACATTTTGTGTATGTCCAGTGAAAAACCGAGCGCGGGAGATCGAGACTTCCTGCGGGCGCTGGCCGACGTGGTGTTCGGCAATCCGTTCACGCGGGAGCGCATGGCGCTGATTAGGCGCCTTGCGCCGCTAGCACCCGAGGACCTCACGAGCGACCGTGAGGCGCTCGCGCGCGTCGTAGCGCCGAAAGTGGCGCGGTTCGTGCGCGAAAACGCGATCGCGCATTGGGCCGCGGATGACCGGCTCCTTCTAGAGCCGGCGCTGCTCTACGTGACCTACCACCGTTACGTGCCGCAACTGGACACGCACATCGAGCGACAAGCGAACAAGAGTGGCGAGCCGCTAGGCGCGCCGTTCGGCGAGGACGCGGTACGCGAGCTCGTGCAAATGGGATTCGCCGGGGACCGGGCGGCTCGATTCTTCGCGTTCTTCTTCCAGCTGCGGCGTGCGTTCTATTTCATAGGTCGCGCGCTCGCCGGCGGTAGCGAGTCGATGGAGCGCCTGCGCCAGGCGCTTTGGAACAACATGTTCACCCACGACATGCGCGGCTACGAAGCGGCGCTCTGGAACCAGATGGAGGACTTCTCGACGCTGTTTCTCGGCGAGACCGGTACCGGGAAGGGTTCGGCGGCCGCGGCGATCGGCCGCTCGGAATTCATTCCGTATCTGCCGCACGAGCGGCGCTTCGCCACCAACTTCGTCGACGGCTTCATTGCCATCAACCTGTCGCAGTTTCCGGAGAACCTCATCGAGTCGGAGCTTTTCGGCCATCGCAAAGGTGCGTTCACCGGCGCGATCGATCACCACCAAGGCATCTTCGAGCGCTGCAATCCGCACGGCGCGCTTTTCCTCGACGAAATCGGCGAGGTGTCGATTCCGGTGCAGATCAAGCTGCTGCAAGTACTCCAGGAGCGCACTTTCACCCCGGTGGGCGGGCGCGAGAGGAAGCGCTTTTCCGGGCGGGTCATCGCCGCGACCAACCAGCGCCTCGATGTGCTGCGGCACCAAGGCCGTTTCCGCGACGACTTCTTCTACCGCCTCTGCTCGGACGTGATCGAGGTGCCGACGCTGCGCCAGCGCATCGGCGAATCGCCCGTGGAGTTCGGGCAGCTCGTCGACCTGCTCGTGGCGCGCGTCACGGGCGGCGCAGCGCCGGAGCTCGCCGCGCGCGTGCTCGACACGCTCGAGCGCTGCCTGCCGCGCGGATACGCTTGGCCCGGAAACGTGCGCGAGCTCGAGCAGGCGGTGCGCCGCGTGCTTCTCACCGGAAGCTACGCCGCGCACAACGCGGCCGGCACGCTGAGCGAAGAAGCCGCGCTGGTCGAGAAACTGCGTGCGGGCACGCTCGGCGCCGACGAATTGATCGCGCGCTACTGCGGCATGCTGCACCGGCGCACGGGCAGTTACGCGGAAGTCGCTCGGATCACCGGCCTCGATCCGCGAACCTCCCGCAAATATGTGATCGCCGGCAGCAAGCGCTTCTAGCGCCACATCCGGCAAGAGAAGGCTCGGAAATTCATTCGCGTCATGTCGCGCAAGCGAGTTGTTGCGGCATGGTTTCCGCTTCACTCTCCCCGATTCATGGGATTTTCCTGCGTGGCTAGGTGGTGGAGACTGTTTGACGTAGGACCAAAACCACCGAGGGGGAATCATGACGAAGCACACGATGCTGTTGGCGGCGAGCGTAGCGTTCGTGGCACAGACGGTCGGCGCCCAGGGTTTGCCGAATGAGATTACGGCTCGACAGGGAGCCGACGAGCGGCTGCAGCGCAGTATCGATGCCGAGGCCGCGACCCGAGCGGCCGCCGACGCCAACCTGCAGAGCAACATCGCCGGCGAAGTTGCCTCTCGCACGCGCGCGATCGATGAGCTGCGCGCGCTTATCGGCAGCGGCGGCGGAGGCGGGACAGTGAATGTCGACTGCGGCGCGGGCGGATCGGTCGCCGACGCGCTCGCGAGCGGGGCGGCGCGCATCATCGTGCGAGGTATCTGCCCGGCCGGCGTGCTGATCGATCGCGACAACGTCGTAGTGGAGGCCGATCCGGCCGGCGGCAGCATCCACGGCACCGATCCCAACATCAATACCGTCGTCGTCACGGGTCATCGCGTAACCCTGGAAGGGCTGACAGTGAGCGGCGGTCGCAACGGAATCACGGGCGTGGGAGCTTCGAATTTGACCGTCCGCAACGTGACGGTTCAGGCCGTCGGCCGCGCCGGTATTGTCTATGCCGCCGGCTCGAGCGGCACCGTCGACGGCTGCACGGTCCAGTCGAATGCGGGGAACGGCGTCGTGGTGGACGGCTCTAACGCGAGGATTATCAATAGCAGTATTACTGGCAACCGGATCGGGGTCCTGATGTCCAACGGCAGCAACGGGACAATCGGCCTGACGGACCGTGGCGTCCCAGCGGGCAACACGATCCAGCAAAACACCGTGAACGGAATCTTTATCTCGGTTGGAGCAAGCGCCACGGTGGCGATGAACCAGGTCATGCAGAATGCCCAGGGAATCGGCGTATTCCATGCGACGGCCAGCATCGCGGGCGGCAATGTGATTACCGGCAATCCCGGAGGTGGAATCGTGGCGACCAGCGCCAAGGTCGTGCTGGGCGACCCGGGACCGGGCGTTACGACGGTGAACACGATCAGCCAGAACGGCAGCCCGACGCAGACTGGTGGAGTATTCGCCGGGGTGGGAACATCCATGCTCGTACGTGACGCCCAAATCAATTCGAACAACGGCACCGGACTGATCATCAGCCTTCGATCACAGATCCAGATGTCGGGCACCACGATTCAAAGCAATGCAGGCGACGCAGTCCGCCTCGTCCTGGGGGCGGCGCTTCTGCCGCTCGGGCCGGTAAGTACGCTGTCCGGAAATTCGGGCTTCGGCGTGCAGTGCACCGACGCCGAATCGAGCGTCGTGAATCTGGTGCCTACGATCGTCGCCTTGTCTGGAAATAGCGCGGGCAACATAGCGTCGGGATGCACCCAATTCGACGCCAATCCGCTTTTCCCGACGCCGGGACCCAACCCTGCACCGGCGCCGGGGCCTGTGCAGTAGAGCTAGGGCCGATTGCGCCGTGAAGCTCTTGCTACACGGATAGAGGCCCAACCTTAATGATTTGCGCTCGCCGAGATTCGTAGAAACTCGGCGAGCGTGTCACGCTGAAGTCACCTCTCTAAGCGCTAAGGCAGTCACAGGCCCGCACGCGCGCTGCACCGGAAGTGCTCAAGGGTGGCCCGGTTCGCAATCTCGACGGCGCGTCCAAATGGACATGGACGATGACGAAGAACTCGCGCCGGATCGGCTGACCTGGCGTGCCTTGGTGCGAGTGGTCGGGCTCTGGCAACAGCACCCGCACCGCAACAAACCCTCGGAGCGCGCGTTACTGCTCAAGGTAGGGCATGAGCCGTCTCGGCGCGCTCGCCGGCGACCGTGTGAACGATGACACGCGCCCGAAACAATCGTTTCCCAGGGGAAATGCGGCGGATACACCGTACGTCTAGCTTACGAGCAACGGCCGTTCTACGCCGGCTACCACGCACCGGCGGAAAGAGGGGTACGACTGGAGAAAGTGTCATGGAACCTGTTGCTTCGACTCAGCCGGTAGTTATCGCTCTCGCAGAAGGCCTTTGCTCGTTCGTTCGTAAGGCCTGGGAGCGTCACCTTAGGACGATGGAAGTGCGCTCCGCGCGCGAGGTGCTGAAGCGCCTCGACGACCATATGCTGCGTGACCTCGGCCTGCACCGCTCCGAGATCGACTCCCTGGTCGCCGAGAACACCGGCGAGGTCGAGCGCACCCGCGTCCGCGTCCTCAGCGGCTTGGGGCCGTGGTGAGCCCCTCCGCGCGGGCACCGCTCGCCATCGCTATCGCGGCGGCGGCGGTATACGCGCTGGCCTTCGGCCTGCGCCAGGCGCAGCCGCTCTTCATTGGCGCGCTCAATTCGCACACCGGGATCGGCTACGCGGCGATCAGCCTCGCCTTCGGCGTCGCCCAGCTCGTCTGGGGTTTCGCCCAGCCGGTCGCCGGCGCGGTGTCCGACCGCTTCGGTCCGCGCCGCGTGATGATCGGCGGCGCAATGCTGCTTGCCGCCGCCAACTCGGCGATCCCGTTCATCAGCGACGCCCTCGTGCTCACGCTCGTCATCGGCATCGCCGCCGCGCTTGGCGCCGGCACCATGGGCCCGGCCATGCTGCTCGGCGCGGCGAGCCGCTGGATCCCGGAGGCGAAGCGCTCGGTGGCCCACGGCATCATCAACGCCGGCGGCTCGTTCGGCCAGTTCACCGTCGTGCCGCTGGCGCAGCTTCTCATCGGTCTCGCCGGCTGGCAGCCGGCGATGGTGCTGCTCGGCCTATCCAGTCTCGCCGTGATCCCGCTGCTGGTGCTCTTCGCATCGGCGTCACCGGCGCCCGCGCCGGCCGCCGGCGCGGCCGGCGGAAGCTCGGTCGGCTCCGCGCTGCGCGGCGCACTGGGCAATCGGAGCTACCTGCTCCTTAACGCCGGCTTCTTCACCTGCGGGTTCCACGTCGCCTTCATCGTCACGCACTTGCCAGGCGTGGTGGCGCTCTGCGGCCTGCCGGCGGAGGTGAGCGCCTGGTCGGTGTCGCTCATCGGTCTGTTCAACATCATGGGCAGCCTGTGGATCGGCCGCTTCGTGCAGAGGCGGCGCATGAAGCTCGCGCTTGCGGGGCTCTACTTCGCTCGCGCACTCATCATCGGCGCCTTCTTCTTCGCGCCCAAGACGCCGGCGACCTTCCTTATCTTCGCCTGCGCCATCGGCTTCACCTACCTGTCGACCGTGCCGCCGACGGTCGGCCTTGTCGCAAAGCTGTGTGGCACGCGCTACCTCGCCACGCTCTTCGGCATCGTAATGCTTTCGCACCAGGTCGGCGGCTTCCTCGGCGCCTCGCTCGGCGGCAAGGCCTTCGAGGCGACGGGCAGCTACGACTGGATGTGGTACGCGGACATCGCGCTCTGCCTCATGGCGGCACTGGTGCACCTGCCGATCCGCGAGGCAAAACCAGCACCGGCGCTTGCAGCGGCGTGAAGAAAAGGTTTCCGACCCGGGCTCGAACCTGGGACCTTGCGGACTAGCAGGTCTGCTTCTCCATTGGAGTGTGCGTTTTGGCGTCAGCGGGCGCGCTTCTAGGCCACTGACGCCAAACCGCCGAGGCGTCGCTGCTGATGTGGATTTTGTCGCAGCGCTCCGAGCGCGCTGCGCATATCCTTCGCTTCGAAGCCAATTCAGGTAGCTCTGGCGCTGCGCGCCTACGGAGCCTGAAGGGAGAGCCATGAACAAGAACAAGAACATAACCGTCGTCCTCGCCCTCGTCCTCATGCTCGCGGCGGGCAGTAGCAGACCGCAGGATCCAACTTACGGGCCGCCGCCGCCGATGGATCCGAAGCGCAAGATTAGCGAGCAGGACTGCGGCAGAACCATCAATTCCGACGGCGGCAACCTGCTGTGCCGCGAGCTCAGCGAGCGCGAGCGCCGCGCCAAGATCAAGGAAGAAGAGCGGCAGGCCAAGGCCCGGAAGGAAGCCGCGGAGCGCGCCGAGCGCGAGCGCCTCGCGCGTGAGCGCGCCGAGCAGCTTGCCCGGGAAGAGGCGGCCCGGAAGGAGCAGCTTGCCCGGGAAGAGGCCGCCCGCAAGCAGCGGGCTGCCGAGGAGGAGCGGCTCGCCGCCGAGCGCCGCCGGCTCGAGGCCGAGGCCGCGCGCAAGGCCGAGGAAGAGCGCCTGCGTCAGGAGAAGCTGGCTGAAGAAGCCCGTCTCCGCCAGATCGCCGAGCAGGAAGCGCGCGAGGCAGCCGAGCGCGAGTGCCGGCGTCTCGAGCAGGCACGGCTCGACGGCCGCGCGCTACTCACGGAGTTCGTCGACAACTACGGCACGGTCGACGAAAACAAGAAGATAGCCGGGCAGATCACCACGTTCCTCAACACGCCTCGCAAGGCGAAACCATGCCCGCCGGCCGTCGCCATGCTCGAGCAGCCGGCGAAAAAGAAAAAGCAGTCACCTAAGGCCACTGTCGCGGACCGCTAAATCAGATCAGGCAGGAGCGTAGGTCAACCTGATCACGTCCTCGGCGATCCGATCGTTGGTCATGAGGCGGAGCCGCGGCCGGGGCCCGGCGAAATAGGGCTTGCCGTGGCCGAGCACGACCGGGTGCAGGTAGATTCGATACTCATCGATCAGGCCGAGTTCCGAGAGGCTTCGCGCCAAGCCCGGGCCGGCAACTTCGATCTCCCCGGCCCGCTCGGCCTTCAGCTCACGGATCGCGCCCGCGAGATCGCCCTCGACAAGCGTGGCGTTGGGGCCGACCGATTTCAACGAGCGCGAGACGACCCATTTCGGCTGGCTCCGCCACGCCGCCGCGAAGGCGCGATCCGCTGCATCCCACTCAGGATGATCGTCGTCCCAGTAACGCATGACCTCGTACATCCGGCGACCGTACACACTACCTGCCTGCCCCTGAGCCTCCTCGATGAAGTGGCGGAAAAGCGCGGGGCTTGGCGCAAAGGCCATATGGTCGACGTAGCCGTCCAGGGACTGGTTCATTCCGAACACGAGCTTGGCCATGCCAACTTCCTTTTCAAAGGGAATGATCTTCGCACCGCTCCCAACGTGGACATCGGGTGTCATTGACAGAACCGTCGGTCGGAGTATTACTAGCCGGACACCGCATCGGAGAGTGATATGGAAGCCACGAAAACCACGCCAGGCAAGACGCTCTATTGCTCCTTCTGCTTCAAATCACAGCATGACGTCACAAAACTGATTTCGAGAACTGCCGAGCCGACGACGTCGAGCAACGCTTGAGCACAGTCACGCTGATCGTGTTCAACTACGACCGCTGCATCGAGCAGTACCTCTATCTTGCTTTTCAGACGTACTACGGCATGGTCGCCGAGCGCGCTGCCGGGCTGGTGAAGAAGATCCACATCTACCACCCCTACGGCAGCGTCGGCTCGTTGCCTTGGTACGGCGGCACCCAGACGAGCCCCTTCGGCCATGAGCCCGGGGCGGGGGAATTGCTGAAACTCGCAGGTGGCATCAAAACGTTCACGGAAGGCACCGATCCTACGTCCAGCGACATCACCGCGATCAGGGCCAAGGTGCTCGCCGCAGACCGGCTCCTTTTCTTGGGCTTCGCGTTTCACCGGCTGAACCTGCAGCTGCTGTGGGATGCGTCGAAGCGGCAGGCGTCCCCGGCCAGGTGCTGGGCGACAGGCAAGAATATTTCAGTCAACGACCGCGATGAAATTGCCAAAGAGCTGGTCGCCCTGGGCCTGGATACCGCGCCCACCATTAGGATCGACCTCACCTGCTCCGAATTGATCCGTGATTACTGGCGAAGCCTCTCGATGCTGTAGCGCCGCGCTATTCACGTCCGCCCGTGCTGGCGATGACGTAGTCGAGCGGTGGCTCGCCGCGGTTCCACCGCTGAAGAGAAGCGAGCACCTGGTCATCGGACAGCGTGTCGCCCCAGGAGCCCACCACCGCGAGGAGATGGCGGTCGGCGTCTAGATCCTCCAGGCGGTCGTAGATCTTGGCTCGGGGAAGGGCGCGGATTTCCTCGCCGCCGCCGCCCAACCGTTCGGCGGCCTTGCACAGCGCGTCGCGGATTGCCTCGTTCAGGTCCATGCTCGACTTCTCGATGCCGCCGCGAGGATACAAACGTAGCTACAACGCAAGCAACATGCCGAAGCTCTCGCGAAACCCTTGATCCCATTGGCCTGTGGCCGTTCCATTGACAGGAACCCGCTTTGCGCGCAATGTCCGGTAGCGTACACAGGCCCTTCGAGGTGGGCTCACTTTGCCAACGGTTCACGCAAGGACACTCAAGCGGGCCGCCGAAATCGTCGGAGGAGAGGTAGAACTCGCCCGCCGACTCAAGGTCACGACGAAGCTTCTAGAGCTATGGATGGGCGGCGTCGGAGTGCCTCCATGCGATGTGTTCCTGAAAGCGGCCGACATCGTGGGCGAACACGACCTACAGGAGATGGCGAAACCGGCGCCTGTCCTGAGCGCGGGCAAAGCGTAACGTTCGTCCGGCGCGCCCGCGCCTGCAAAAGGGGCAGCAACAAGTCTAGAGTGCGGGCATGCCTACAAGACTGCCGCTCTACGCGCTCGTCGCAGCCGCATTTGCAACCGCCTCTGTGAAACAACAGGCACCGAGTAGGCACCGTAATCGCCTCTGAGCGGGCACTTACAATAAGGTTGGCTCCCCGACCAGGGCTCGAACCTGGGACCTGCGGATTAACAGTCCGTCGCTCTACCAACTGAGCTATCGGGGATTCGTCTGCGGAAACAAAATTATAGCCGAGACCGTGTAAGAGAAATTGGTGCCTCTGGGTCGCAAACTCGCGTTTCCCGGTTCACTCCGCGATTGTGAAGAAAGCCTGGCGCCTAGTTCACCGGCACAGGCTCGTCAAGACACCTTTCCCTGGTTTTGGGTCGAAGGTGGGGAGTTCAGCGACGAACAAGAGGATTAACAGTCCGTCGCTCCACTGGCTCGACTCTTCGCTCGAGGACGCGGGAATTTGCCTTATGGCGGCGGCGGTTTTCCCGCTATGGTCGGCCGGCTATGGGGGCCATGGGGAAGGCGGTGCGCAGCACGCTGGGAGGCATTGCGCTCGCGGTGGCGTTCGCGCTCGCGGTGCCGTTCCTCGTCCCGGGCTCGTACTTCATCCCGGAGGTGACGCGGATCGCCTCGGAGCGCCTGGCGCAGCCGGTGGAGATGGAGGACCTCACGCTGCACCTCCTGCCGACGCCGAGGGTGATCGGCCACCGCATCAGCGTGGGCAGGAAGGGCGAGATCCTGATCGGCGAGCTCGAGATCGTTCCCGACCTGCACTCGCTCATCGTCGGCCCGCGCAGCCTGCGGCTCGTGCGCGCTAGCCGCGTGGCGTTCGACGAGAGCGCGTTCGCCATCCAGCGCGCCATCCCCAAGCGCAGCGACGAGCCGGTCCCGGTGCGCCGGCTGATCCTGAACACGGTGAAGTTCAATCATCCCAGGGTCGACGTGCCGATCTTCAACGTCGACGTGAAGCTCGGGGAGCGCCGGCGGGTGCGCGAGGCGCGCTTCGAGACGAGCGACGGCGCGCTGTCGCTCGTGGTGCGGCCTCGCGGCGACGATACGGCCGCGCTGCAGCTCAGCGCCACCAACTGGACGCTGCCGTTCGGCGCGCCGCTCACGTTCGACGCGCTCGCGGCCCACGGGACGCTGAAAGGCCGGCAGCTCGAGGTCGCCAAGGTCGAGGGCGCCCTCTACGGCGGCCGGCTGGTCGGCGCGGCGCACGCCGACTGGGAAAAGGAGCTCCAGCTCGCCGGAAGCGCGCACCTCGCCGGCGTCGACCTCGCTCCGGTGCAGAAGGCGCTCGGCAAGCCGGGGAAGCTCTCGGGGCGCCTCAAGGCCGACGCCGAGTTCTCGACCAACGCCAAGACGCCGGCGGAGCTGCGCGATGCGCTCACGCTCGACGGGCCGTTCGAGGTCCTCGGGGGTGTCTACCAGGGGGTCGACCTCTCCCGGGCGGGCGAGCTCGCCGGCGAGCGCCGGTTGGACGACGCCACCCACTTCGAGGAGCTGAGGGGCACGCTGGAGTTGCGCGGCGAGCGCGTGCGGCTGAACCAGCTCTGCATCCGCTCGCCGAAGATCGTGGCCGGCGGCAACGTCGACATCGCGCCCGACAAGGCGCTCTCCGGCAAGCTCCACATCGCGGTGGCGCAGACCGGCGGCTTCGTGGGCGTGCCGGTGGCGCTGAGCGGCACCACCGACGAGCCGAGCATGCGGCCCTCGAAGGGCTATCTCCTCAGCGCGGCGATCGGCACGGCGCTCCTGCCGGGGATCGGCACCTCGATCGGGCTGACCCTCGGCGGGCAGATCGAGCGCAGCTCCGGCTGCAAATAGGCTAGCGAATCACCTTCGCGATCGCGTCGGCGACGTAGTCGACGTTGCCGGTGGTGAGCGCGGCGATGCAGATGCGCCCGGTGTCGATTGTGTAGATCGAGAATTCCTCGCGCAGGCGGCGCACCTGCTCCTTGCTCAGGCCGGAGTAGGAGAACATGCCGCGCTGCTTGAGCATGAAGCCGAAGTCGGACGACGGCACGCGCGCCTTGATCTTCTCGACCAGCAGCTTGCGCATCGCCTTCATGCGCTCGCGCATCGCGCCGAGCTCGCGGTCCCACAGGCTCCTGAGATTCGGCGTGCCCAGGACGGTAGCCACGACCTGGCTGCCGTGCGTCGGCGGATTGGAGTAGTTGGCGCGCACGACGCGCTTGAGCTGGGAGAGGACGCGCGCGGCCTCGTCGGGGCTCGCGGTGACCACGCTGAGCGCGCCCACCCGCTCGCCGTAGAGCGAGAACGACTTGGAGAACGAGCTCGAGAGGAACACCGGGCTCATGGCCTCGGCGAAGAGTCGCGCGGCATACCCGTCGGCTTCGAGTCCCTCCGCGAAGCCCTGGTAGGCGAGGTCGAGGAACGGCACCAGGCCGCGCGAGCGGACGATTTCGAGGACGGCGTGCCACTGCTCCTGGGCAAGATCGACGCCGGTGGGGTTATGGCAGCACGCGTGCAGCACCACGATCGAGCCGGCGGCGAGACCCTCGAGGGCGGAACGCATGCCGGCGAAATCGAGCCCGTGGGTGTTCGGGTCGTAGTACGGATAGCTCTTCACGGCAAAGCCCGCGGCCTCGAAGAGCTGGCGGTGGTTTTCCCAGCTCGGCTCGCTGATCCAGACCGTCGCGTCGGGGTTGATGCGCTTCAGGAGGTCGGCGCCGACCCGCAGCCCGCCGGTGCCGCCCAGCGCCTGAACGGTCACGATATTTTCTTTCTTGGAACCGAAAACAAGTTCCTGCACGGCCTTGTCGTAGACCCCCAGACCGTCGATCGGCAGGTAGCCTCGGTGCGGCACGCTCTTCAGCCGCTCGCTTTCCGCGTGGCGCACGCACTCGAGGAGCGGAATCTTCCCGCTGTCGTCGTAGTAGACGCCGACGCCGAGGTTTACTTTTCTCGGATTCTGGTCGGCGACGAACGCCTCGGTTACGCCGAGGATCGGGTCGCTCGGCGCCATCGGCAGCGCGGCGAGGGGGGACGGGGAGTGGGGAGCGTTCATGCTGATAAAATGATCGGTTCGCCGTTCGAGATTGTGCACTGCATTCTATCGTGAGCGTGACCTTTCCCAACAGCCCTTTCCGCCTCAACCAGCTTTTTGCGCCGGCGGGCGATCAGCCGGAGGCGATCGCACGCGTCGTGGAAGGCCTCGACGACGGCCTTGCCTTCCAGACGCTCCTCGGCGTCACCGGCTCGGGCAAGACCTACACGATGGCGAACGCGATCGCCCGCGTGGGCCGGCCGGCGCTGGTGCTCGCGCCCAACAAGACGCTCGCGGCGCAGCTCTATTCCGAGTTCCGCGAGTTCTTCCCGGAGAACGCGGTCGAGTATTTCGTCTCGTACTACGACTATTACCAGCCCGAGGCCTACGTCCCGGCGCGCGACCTCTACATCGAGAAGGATTCCTCGATCAACGACCACATCGAGCAGATGCGGCTCTCGGCGACCAAGTCGCTGCTCGAGCGCCGCGACGTGGTCATCGTGGCGACGGTGTCGTGCATCTACGGCATCGGCGACCCTTCCGAATACCACGGCATGATCCTGCACCTGCGCCAGGGCGAGAGGATGGCGCAGCGCGACGTGCTCGCCCGCCTGGTGGCGATGCAGTACACGCGCAACGAGCTCGACTTCCGCCGCGGCACCTTCCGCGTGCGCGGCGACGTGATCGACGTCTTCCCGGCGGAGCATGCCGAGCACGCAGTTCGAATTTCGCTGGACGATGATGTGGTGGAAAAGCTGGAGGTGTTCGACCCGCTGACCGGGCGCGTGCATCACCCGATGGCGCGCTTCACGGTGTACCCCTCGAGCCACTACGTCACTCCGCGCGAGACCACGCTGCGCGCGGTCGAGGCGATCAAGGCCGAGCTGCGGGAGCGCATCGAGTTCTTCCAGAAGGCCGGGCGCCTGGTGGAGGCGCAGCGGATCGAGCAGCGCACGCGCTTCGACCTGGAGATGCTGGCGGAGCTCGGCTTCTGCAAGGGCATCGAGAACTACTCGCGCCATCTCTCGGGACGCCGGGCCGGCGAGCCGCCGCCGACGCTGATCGACTACCTGCCGGGCGACGCGCTCATGATCATCGACGAGAGCCACGTCACCATCCCGCAGCTCGGCGGCATGTACAAGGGCGACCGCTCGCGCAAGGAGAACCTGGTCGAGTACGGGTTTCGCCTGCCCTCGGCGCTCGACAACCGGCCGCTCAGGTTCGACGAGTTCGAGGCGGTGGTGCGCCAGACCATCTTCGTTTCGGCGACCCCGGCCGATTACGAGCGGCAGAAGTCGGCGCAGGTGGTGGAGCAGGTGGTGCGCCCGACGGGGCTCGTCGACCCCCAGGTGATCGTGCGGCCGGCATCGACGCAGGTCGATGATCTGCTTTCGGAAATTCATTCGAAAACCAAGAAATCCGAAAGAGTTCTCGTCACGACCCTCACGAAGCGGATGGCGGAGGAGCTCACCGAGTACCTCGCCGAGCACGGGGTGAAGGTGCGCTACCTGCACTCGGAGGTCGACAACATCGAGCGCGTCGAGATCATCCGCGACCTGCGCCTGGGCGAGTTCGACGTGCTGGTCGGGATCAACCTGCTGCGCGAGGGGCTCGACCTTCCCGAGGTGTCGCTGGTCGCGATCCTCGACGCCGACAAGGAAGGGTTCCTGCGCTCCGAGCGCTCGCTCATCCAGACCATGGGGCGCGCCGCGCGGCATATCAACGGCACCGCGATCCTCTACGCCGACCAGGTGACGGACTCCATAAGGAAGGCGATTGCGGAAACCGATCGCCGCCGTGCCAAGCAGGTGACCTACAACGAGCGCCATGGCATTACCCCGGTGGGCGTGATGAAGCGCATCAAGGACCTGATCGACGGCGTCTACGACGCCGACGAGGCGCGCGTCGCCCAGGACGAGGCGCGCTACGAGGCGATGAGCGAAAAGCAGGTCGCGCGCGAGATCAAGGCGCTCGAGAAGAAGATGCTGGAGCACGCCAGGAACCTCGAGTTCGAGGAGGCGGCCGCGGCGCGCGACCGGCTTGCCGAGCTTAAGAAGCGGGTCTTCGGCGTGGAGCTCGCTTCCGAGTAGCCAAGAAGGGCCATGTTCGCATCCCTTGGATGGAGGCAGAATAGGGTGCCAGGGGGAGGGTGATGGCGGAGGACAAGGGCAAGTCCAAGCTCGAGTCGGCGATCGCGTTGCACCAGCGCGGGCAGCTCAAGGAAGCCGAGGAGGTCTACCTCGCAGTGCTGGCGGCCGATCTCGACAACGCGGATGCGCTGCACTATCTGGGGCTCATGCGCTTCCAGCAGGGCCAGTGTCCGCTGGGGATCGATCTGGTGCAGCGCGCGATCGAGGTCGACCCCGACTACGTGGACGCCTACAACAATCTCGGCAACATGTATAAGCAACTGGAGGCGCTCGAACCGGCCGCAGAGTTATACAGGAAGGCGCTGGCGCTGCGGCCCGACCATCCGCCGGCGTTGCAAAACCTCGGCCACGTGCTGAGCCAGCTCAAGCGCTACGAAGAAGCGGTCGGCCTGCACCAGCGCGCGATCGAAAACGATCCCGGGAACGTCCAGAACCATTACGCGCTCTCGCAGGTATACAAGTCGATGGGCCGCTCGCAGGAGGCGGTCGACACCCTGAAGAAGGCGCTTGCGATCAAGCCCCTCGGCGACGGCTACCGCCGCCTGGGCCAGATGCTGTATGCGCTTCACCGCGTCGAGGAAACCGTGGCCAACTACGAAGCCTGGCTGCGCATGGAGCCAGACAACCCGATCGCCAAGCACATGCTGGCGGCCTGTACGCAGAAGGACGTCCCGGTCCGGGCCGGGGACGCGTTCGTGACCCAGGTGTTCGACGGCTTTGCCGAGAGCTTCGACAAGGTGCTGCACGGGCTGGAATATCTCGCTCCGGCGCTGGTCGCCGACGCCTTGCAGCGGACAGATGGCCCGCCTCGGGGCGAGCTGCACATCGTCGACGCGGGCTGCGGCACGGGCCTCCTGGCGCAGCACCTGCGCCCTTACGCCCGGCGCCTCGTCGGGGTCGACCTTTCGCCGAAGATGCTCGAGAAAGCGGCCAAGCGCGCGCTTTACGACGAGCTGGTCACGGCCGAGCTCGCGTTGTTCCTGCGTTCCTCGCCCGCAGCCTTCGACGTGGTCGCTTCGTCGGACACGCTGGTTTACTTCGGCGACCTGCGCGACGTGCTCTCCGCCGCCTGCGCCGCGCTGCGGCCGGGCGGGCGGCTGCTGTTCACGCTCGAGCGTGTCGCCGAGGAGGCGTCGACCGAAGGCTACTGCATCAATACTCACGGGCGGTACAGCCACGCCGCGCCGTACGTGCGCGCGGCTCTCGCCGGCGCGAGCTTCGAGGTGATCGACATCGAGAACGTCCATCTTCGCCGGGAAGGGGACCGCTATGTCGAGGGTCTCGTGGTGCTCGCCCGCCGATCGAGCGCTGCTTGACCGCGGCGTCCGGCGAGACGCCGGCATCGGCGCTCGCCCTGCTGCAGCAGAGCCGGCTCGAGCACCGGCAAGGCCGCGTGCTCGCCGCGCTGCAGCTCGCGCGCAAGGCGATCGAAATCGACCCCGACAACAGCGATACGCAGAACGAGCTCGGCGACCTCTATCGCAGCATCGGCTCTTCGCGGGGCGCGCTGGAGGCATACAGGAGGGCGCTCGAGTTGCGGCCCGATCATCCGGAAGCTGCGCGCAGCCTCGCCGTGGTGCTGGAAAAGCTCAAGCCACTGCAAGAGTCGGCCGCCGCGCATCGGCGCGCGATCGAGCAGGAGCCCGGGAACGCCGAGCACCTGTATGCGCTCGCTGCCGTGTGCAGGGACATGGGGGACATCGGGGCGGCCGTCGAGGCGCTCAAGAAGGCGCTCGCGATCAGGCCCGAGGCCCACGCCTTCCGCCGCCTCGGCGCAACGCTGTGCGCGATCGGCCGGCGCGACGAAGCGGAGGCGACTTACGAAGCGTGGCTGCGCGCCGAGCCGGACAGTCCGCTCGCCCGGCACATGCTGGCTGCATGCTCGGGGAAGGACGTGCCGCATCGCGCCCCGGACGCGTTCGTGGCCGCGGAGTTCGACCGCTTCGCCGATACTTTTGACCAAACACTGGACCAGCTCGAATACCGCGCCCCGGCGCTGCTGGCGAAGGCGTTGCACCGCATCGCCGGCGAGCCGCGCGGTGAGCTCGACATCGTCGATGCCGGTTGCGGCACGGGACAGCTCGCGCAGCACTTGCGTCCTTACGCGCGCCGTCTCGTCGCAGTCGATCTATCGCCGAAGATGCTGGAAAAGGCGGCCCGCCGCGCGCTCTATGACCAGACGAGCCTCGCCGAGCTCGCGGCTTTCCTGCGCGCCTCGCCGGAAACGTTCGACGTCGTCGCCGCGTCGGACACGCTGAATTATTTCGGCGACTTGCGCGATGCGCTCGCCGCGGCCCGCGCGTCGCTGCGGCCCGGGGGGCGGCTGCTCTTCACGCTCGAGCATGCCGCCGAGGAGGCGTTGCCCGAAGGCTACTGCATCCATCCTAACGGCCGGTACAGCCATACCGAGGCCTACGTTCGCCGAGCCCTTGCCCAGGCCGGGTTTTCCCTCGTCGAGGTCGAAACGGCACACCTGCGGCGGGAAGGCGATGCGTACGTCGACGGCCTTGTGGTATCCGCCCGGCGGAAGGAACACGACGCGCAACTCGAGAACGTCGCGTCAGCGATCGCCCTGCATCAGCGCGGACAGCTCGCCGAAGCGGAGGCGGCTTACCTCGCCGCGCTGGAAGCCGACAAGGACAACGCCGACGCGCTGCACTACCTCGGGGTCTTGCGGCACCAGCAGGGCCAGTCGTTCGAGGCGCTCGATCTGGTGTGGCGGGCGCTCGAGATCCAGCCCGACTACGTCGATGCCCTCAACAATCTCGCCAACATCTACCGGCATCTGGGGAGCCCTGCGGAGGCTGCCAAGACCTACGAGGTGGCGCTGGCGCTGCGGCCCGATCACCCCGAGGCCTTGCGCAATCGCGCGATCGCCTTGCGCGAAGTGGAGCGCCTCGAGGCACTGGCAGATGCCTGCCGGCAGGCGATCGCGCGCGATGCGCTGGACGTCGGGAACTACTACGCGCTTGCCGCTGCGTACAAGGACCTGGACCGCCTCGACGACGCGGCCGAAGCGTTGCGGCAGGCGCTCGCGATCAGGCCCGAGGCCGAGGGGTTTCGGCTCCTGGGCCAGGTCCTGCGCTGGCTGCGCCGCACCGACGAAGCGGCGGCGAACTACGAGGCGTGGCTTTGGAACGAGCCCGACAACCCGATCGCCAGGCACATGCTGGCCGCCTGCACGCTAAGCGAGGTCCCGGCACGGGCGAGCGACGCGTTCGTGACCACGATGTTCGACGGCCTGGCGGGCAGCTTCGACGAGGCTTTGCACAGGATCGAGTACCGCGCGCCGGCTCTGGTGGGGCAGGCCTTGCAGCGCGCCGCGGGAGAGCCGCGCCAGGAGCTTGGCATCGTCGACGTCGGCTGCGGCACGGGACTGCTTGCGCCCTACCTGCGCCCTTACGCCCGGCGCCTGGTGGGGGTCGATCTCTCGCCGAAGATGCTGGCGCAGGCGGCGCAGCGCGCCCTGTATGACGAGAGCGTCGTGGCGGAGCTCGGGTCATTCCTGCGCGCGTCGCCCGGAGGGTTCGACGTCGTCGCGTCGTCGGACACGCTGGTGTACTTCGGCGAGCTGGGCGAGGTGCTCGCCGCGGCGCGCCGGTCGCTCCGGCCGGGCGGAATGCTCGTCTTTACGCTCGAGCACGAGGCGAACGAGGCGGAGGCCCCGAGCGGCTACCGCATTCATCCGCACGGCCGCTACAGCCACACCGAGCAGTACGTGCGCGGGGCGCTGGCCGAAGCGGGCTTCGACCTGGTGGAGCTCGGAAAAGCGAACCTGCGCCGGGAGGGCGCCGCCTACGTCGACGGCCTGGTGGTCGCGGCGCGCGCCGTGGGCGGCACGCTCTCCGAGGCGTCCTCCAGCTTGAAGCCGTAGCGGCCGCAGCCCCGGCTGCAGTAGACGAAGCTGCGTCCGAAGAGCTTGACCACGTAAGCGGTGCCGAAGACGCGCCAACCCATGCGCGCGCAGGACTTGAGCGAGTCGAGATTGGTCGCGTCGACGTAGAGCAGCATGCCCTTGTAGCCGACCGAAAGCCAGTGGCGCAGCGCGCGCGTCATCCCGGTCGGAAAGAGGCGCCTGCCGCGGTGCGAGGCGTGCGTGAAGCCGTGATACATGTAGACATAACCGCGTGCAAAATCAATCCTCAGCTCGGGAGAAACGCGAGTCGCGGTCGTTGCGTACCAGCCGTACGCTCGCAGCGCGCCGTCGTGGACGAAGCCGAAACATTTGTCGCCCTTGGCCGACGCGTAGCGCACGAATTCCGCGGAAAGCGCAGTCTCGGGCTCGCGGATGAGCGCCTCAAGCGCCTGCTTGCCGACGAAGCCGCCGGAATAACCCGCCGGATCCTGCAGGAACGCGGGATCCGTTTCCTCGATGACGTGGGCGCGCAGCACGCTCACCCATCGATCGCAGCCCAGCCCCTTGAGGAGCGCGAGCCACACCGCGTTGCACAAGCCGTGGTAGAGGACCTTCCGGCGCACCTTCCGCATCAACCGTTCGATGCCGTCCATGCCCCGATGGAGCAAGATACGGGCGCGATCAATAGGCTGCGCTGCCCGGCGTGCGGGGGAAGGGGATCGCGTCGCGCACGTTGGAGAGCCCGGTCACGTACGCGACGGTGCGCTCGAAGCCCAGGCCGAAGCCGGCGTGCGGCACCGTGCCGTAGCGGCGCAGGTCGCGGTACCAGCCGTACGCTTCCTTGTGGACCTTCAGCTCGTCCATGCGCGCATCGAGCACCGCGAGGCGCTCCTCGCGCTGGCTGCCGCCGATGATCTCGCCGATGCCGGGCGCGAGCACGTCCATTGCCGCGACCGTGCGCCCGTCGTCGTTCGCGCGCATGTAGAACGCCTTGATGCCCTTCGGGTAGTTCATCACGATCACGGGCTTTTTCGCGTGCTGCTCGGTGAGGTAGCGCTCGTGCTCCGACTGCAGGTCCATGCCCCATTTCACCGGGAACTCGAACTTCGCCTTGGCGCGCTCCAGGGTCTGGATCGCCTCGTCGTAGTGCATGCGCACGAACTGCGAGTCGACGATGCCCTGGAGCTTCGCGATCACGCCCTTCTCGATGCGCTCCTCGAAGAACGCCATGTCATCAGGTCTTTCCCCCAGAAGAGATCTGAAGACTTGTTTCAAGAGTGCTTCGGCGAGATCCGCGTCGGCCGCGAGGTCGGCGAAAGCGATCTCGGGCTCGATCATCCAGAACTCGGCGAGATGCCGGCTGGTGTTGGAGTTCTCGGCGCGGAAGGTCGGCCCGAAGGTGTAGACCTTCGACAGCGCGAGGCAGTAGGCCTCGACGTTGAGCTGTCCCGAGACGGTGAGGAAGGTCTCGCGGCCGAAGAAGTCCTTGCTGTAGTCGACGCGTCCCGCCTCCGTGCGCGGCAGGTTGGCGAGATCGAGCGTCGAGACGCGGAACAGCGCGCCGGCGCCTTCCGCGTCAGAGGCGGTGATGATCGGCGTGTTGACCCAGAAAAACCCGTGCTCGTGGAAGAAGCGGTGGATCGCCTGGGCGATCGTGTGGCGCACGCGCGTCACCGCGCCGATGACGTTGGTGCGCGGGCGCAGGTGCGCCACTTCGCGCAGGAACTCGAAGCTGTGGGCTTTCGGCTGGATCGGGTAAGAGTCCGGGTCGTCGACCCATCCGACCACGCGGATCGCCGCGGCCTGCATCTCGAAGGGCTGGCCCTTGGCGGGGGAGGGCACGATGCTGCCGGTCGCCTCCACCGCGCAGCCCGCGGTGAGCTTCAGGACTTCGTCGGCGTAATTGGGAAGCGTGCTCGGCGCCACGACCTGGACCGGATGGAACGACGAGCCGTCGGACACGTTGACGAACGAGATCCCGGCCTTGGAGTCGCGGCGCGTGCGCACCCAGCCGCGGATCGTCACGGGCGCATCCTTCGGTGCGCGCCCGGAAAGCACGTCGGCGCAAGAAGTCATGACGGTCATGATAGCCGCGCCGGTCGCTTATCAGATTGCGAAATAACCTTCTGTCGCTTTGGTCTTAGCCCAGGTCGTCCCGAGGTACGGCAGTTGCGTCCATCGCTTCAGGAGGCCGCAATGACCGACCAGCGGGGCGCGTCGCGGCAAGTTGTTGCGGCGATGATGGCCGCAGGCTGCGAAGTGCGCAGAGTGAAAGGCCATCTCTTCACGATGCTGGTTCGCCGGCAAAAAGGGCGAGCTTGACTGGCGCGCGCGCGGGTCCGGTCAGAGTGCTGTTCGTCTGCACCGGCAACATCTGCCGCTCGCCGACCGCCGAGGGCGTGCTGCGGCATATGGCGAAGCAGGCGGGCGTCGAGGTCCACGTCGAATCGGCGGGCACCGGCAGCTGGCACGTCGGGCATCCGCCCGACAAGCGCGCGCTGCACCACGCGCGCGGGCGCGGGTACGACCTCAGCGCGCAGCGCGCGCGGCAGGTGACGCGGGGCGACTTCGAGACGTTCGACCTCATCGTGGCCATGGACCGCGGCCATCTCGCCGCGCTTCAGGCGCAGTGCCCAACCAGGCACCGCGCGAAGCTGAGGCTGCTCGTGCCGGAGCGCGACGTGCCCGACCCGTATTACGGCGGGGCCGAGGGCTTCGAGCGCGTGCTGGACATGGTCGAAGCCGCCTGCGCCGGGCTGCTGCGCGAAATCACCGGCGCTACTTCCTAGTCTCGACCTGCTGCAGCTCGTCTTCCTGCGCGGCCGGCTTCGGCCGCTCGCGCCTCGGGCGGCCGAGCTGCTGCGGCTCCTCCGCCGGCGCGGCGACCTGAGCCTTGCTGCGGTCGGTCTCGATCATCACCAGGCCCGAGCTCTCGAGCAGCGCCCTGGAATCGACTTTCGGCTCTTCACGTCGCACAGGCTCTTCGTGGCGCGCGACTGGTTCTTCGTGGCGCACGACCGGCTCTTCGTGTCGCACCGGCGGCGGCTCGTGTCGGACCGTCTCCTCGCCGCGCGTTTCCTCGGCGCGCAGCGCCTCTTCCAGCCGCTGCGCTTCCCGCCGTTGATCCTCGCGGATCGCTTCGTGGCGCGGCTGCTCGTGCCGCGGCCCGGATGGCGCTCCGGCAGCGGTGCCGCTTGCGGCAGGCTGCTCGTCCCGGCGAGGACGATCGCGGCGATGGCGCCGGCCGCCGCGGCGGTGCTCCTCGCCTTCGCGAGGAGCGCCTTCGCGAGGACCGCCTTCGCGCTCCGGCGGCCTCGGCTGCTGCTCGGGCCTGGCCTGCTGTTCCGCCCTGGGCTGCTCCGGTCTCGGCTGCTGCTCCGGTCTCGGCTGCTGCTCCGGTCTTCCCTGGTTCTGCGGCCGAGGCTGCTGGTGCCGCTGCTGGTCGGGTCTGCGATCTCCCCGCTCGGGTCGCTCGCCTCGGTCACCGCGCTCGCCGCGGGGTTGGCCATTGCGCCGCTGCTCCAGGCGCCCCTGCTGCTGGCGGTCCCGGTGCTCGTCTCGCGGCGGGCGACCGTCGCGCCGGCCGTCGCGTCCATCCCTTCTTTGCTGATCGGGTCGCTGGTCGCGCCGCGGCTGCTGATCCCGCCTGTGCTGTTGCTGCTGATCACGCCGGGGCTGCGGGTTCGCCTGCACGGCGGGCTGCGCCGCCGGCTGCGGCGGCGCGGAGGTCGCCGGCGCCTTGAAGATGCCGAAGAAACGCGAGAAGAACCCTTCCGCCGCTGCGGTGGCGGGCTGCGCCACCGGCTGCGGCGGCGGGGCCTGCACCGGAGCGCGAGGCGTCTCCGGGGTGCGGGGCGGCCGCGGCTGCGATTCGTCCACCATCGGTGCTGGCTGGGTCGGCGTAATGCCTTTGACCACGGCCTCCTGCCGCTCGCGCTTGGCCTCTTCCTCGGCGCCGGCGGGCTTCGGCTCCTCGGGGCGCTCGACCATCTCGTAGCTCGAAGGGACGTGCTCCATCTCGTTCAGCTCGTCGTGGCGCAGGCGCTGCACCTTGTAGTGCGGCGTCTCCAGGTGCGGGTTGGGCACCATCACGATGTTCACCTTGAGGCGGCCTTCGAGCTTCTGGATCTCGTTCCTTTTCTCGTTCAACAGGAACGAGGCCACGTCGACCGGCACCTGCGCGTGCACCGCGCCGGTGTTCTCCTTCATCGCCTCCTCCTGCATGATGCGCAGCACGTGCAGGGCGGTGGACTCGGTGCCGCGGATGAAGCCGGTGCCGCTGCAACGCGGGCAGTTGATGTGCGCGGTCTCCTCGAGCGAGGGCTGCAGCCGCTGGCGTGAGAGCTCCATCAGGCCGAAGCGCGAGATCTTGCCGATCTGCACCCGCGCCCGGTCGAAGCGCAGCGCTTCGCGCAGGCGGTTCTCGACCTCGCGCTGGTTCCGCTGCGACTCCATGTCGATGAAATCAATGACGATCAGGCCCCCCAGGTCGCGCAGCCGGAGCTGCCGCGCGACCTCGTCGGCGGCCTCGAGGTTGGTGCGGTAGGCGGTTTCCTCGATGTCGCCGCCGCGCGTCGCGCGAGCCGAGTTGACGTCGATGGCGACCAGGGCCTCCGTATGGTCGATCACGATCGCGCCGCCGGCGGGCAGGCCCACCTGGCGCGAATAGGCGCTCTCGATCTGGTGCTCGATCTGGAAGCGCGAGAAGAGCGGCACGTCGTCGCGGTAGAACTTCACCTTGTTGACGTTGCCCGGCATGACCGTCTGCATGAACGCCTTGGCCTGCTCGTAGATCTCCTCGGTGTCGATCAGGATCTCGCCGATGTCGGGCTGGAAATAATCGCGGATGGCGCGGATCACCAGGCTCGACTCGAGGTAGATGAGGAAGGGCTTTTTCGACTGGTCCCGGGAGGCGCCTTCGACCGCGCCCCAGAGCTGCATCAGGTAGTTCAGGTCCCAGGTGAGCTCCTCGAGCGAGCGGCCGATCGCCGCGGTGCGGGCGATGACGCTCATGCCGTCGGGGAGCTGGAGCTGGTC
>DATMJC010000098.1:0-35382 GCA_035554435.1 Burkholderiales bacterium
CACCGGCTTCAACCCGTACTCGCGGTAGGTGCGCAGGAAGCGCAGCGGGTTGGAGCCGGCGAAGCCGGCGTAGACGCCGTCGACGTTGCTCTTGAGCTGGCCGATGAACGAGCCGTAGTCGGGCGCGTTGAGCGGCGGCCAAAGCTTCTGCACGATGCGCCCGCCGGCGTCCTCGAAGGTCTTGTGGAAGCCGGCGGCGCCTTCGTGGCCGTAGGTGAAGTCGTCGGCGACCATCGCCACCCGCTTCATGCCGAGCTTCTTCGCCGCATAGTCGCCCATGACGTACATGGCCTGCGCCGCGGTGCCGTAGGTGTGGATGACGTAGTCGCTAAGCTTCCGCTGCGCGAGGTCGACCTGCGCCGCCGACATCGGCGGCAGGAGCGGCACCTTGGCCTGGAGCACGTAGTCGTCGATCGCGAGCGCTTCGAACGTGGCGAGCGGGCCGACGAGGATGTGCACCTTCTCGCGCTCGACCAGCTCCTGGGCCTTGGACTTCGCCTGCGCCGGCTGGCCGGCGGTGTCGGCAAAGACGATCTCGACCTTTCTACCGGAGAGCGTGCTGTTGCGCTCCTTCAGGAAGAGGTTGATCCCTTCCTCCATCTGCCGCCCGCCGGCGGCGAGGGGTCCGGTCCGGACGGTCAGGAAGCCGATCCTGAGCGGCTCAGCCTGCGCGAGCGCCTGGTTGGATGAAGCGAGACACAGCAAGGCAAGCGCAGCGGCGGCATAGCGAACCATAGTGTTCTTCCTCTCCTTTCTCGTGAGCTTCGTCCTTATCGTACGACGAAACGGCCTTGCGCCAACCTTGCGGCCGCGAACCGAATCGAAACGGCACGGCCGTTGCTTGCCAGTCGAACTAATGATTGCCGAGGCAATCAAAAAGCCTGTGCCGACCGACCGCGAGCGGGCGCCGATCTACCGCGCCGCCACCTTCCGCAGCCGCGACTCGGTCGGCGCGCTGATCGGGTTTGCGCGCAAGGCGCTGGTCGAGGCGTTCGACCGCGAGCTCGCGCCGCTCGGCCTGAACACCGCGCAGGCGCTGGTGCTCGTGTTCCTCGTCGACGAGCGCGCCAGCACCGCCGCCGAGGTGTGCAAGCAGCTCTCGCACGATCCCGGGGCGATGACACGCCTCGTCGACAAGCTGGAGGCGATGGGCCTCGTGCGCCGCGTGCGCGGGCGCGACGACCGGAGGAGCGCGCGCCTGGAGATCACGGCGCGCGGCCGGCAGGTGCACGCCGACCTGACGCGCGTACAGATCGCCATGTTGAACCGCGCGCTGCGCGGTTTCTCACCCGCCGAGGCGAGGGCGCTCGAAGGCCTGCTCAGGCGCGTGCTCGACAACGTGGGCGGCGAATGAGGCGGCTTTCCGTTCTCGGTCTCGCGCTGCTCGCGGCCTGCGCCGATCCGGGTGGCATCACCCACCGCAGCGCCATGGTGGGCGCATCTTCGCTGGAGGTGGACAAGAGTCTTTCCCATGAAAACATGGAAGCAGCCTGGCCCGAGCTCGACTGGTGGAAGCGCTTCGGCGATCCACAGCTCGACGCGCTCGAGGAGGAGGGCCTCGCCGGCAGCCCGACCATCCGCCTCGCCCGCTCGCGCGTCGACCAGGCGCTCGCCGCGGCGCAGGTCGCCGGCGCCGTGCGCAAGCCGCAGGTGAACGCGAGCGGCGACGTGACCCGCCAGCGCTTCTCCGAGAACGCCATCTTTCCGCCGCCGATCGGCGGCTCGACGTTTACGACCACCGAGGTCGCGCTGAACGCGGACTACGAGCTCGATCTCTGGGGCAAGAACCGCGCGGCCTACGACGCGGCGCTCGGCCGCTCGCAGGCCGCCGAGGCCGACGCCTTCACCTCGCGGCTCGTGCTCTCCGCCGCGCTCGCCGGCGCCTACGTGCAGCTCGCGCGGGCGTACGAGCAGCTCGACCTCGCGCATCGCGCGCTCGAGGACCGCGAGAAGGTCCAGGCGCTCACCAACGACCGGGTGCGCGCCGGCCTCGACTCGCGCCTGGAGCTGAAGCAGGTCGAGACTTCGATCCCCGCGGCGCGCGCACGCGTGGCGCAGGTCGAGGAGGAGATCGCCCTCGCGCGCAACCAGATCGCGGCGCTGCTCGGCAAGGGACCGGACCGCGGGCTCGCCCTCGAGCGGCCGACGCTGCGGATGGCCGGCGTCGCGCTGCCCTCGCGCGTGCCCGCCGACCTGCTCGGCCGCCGGCCCGACGTCGTGGCGAGCCGCCTGCGCGCCGAAGCCGCGTCGCGCCAGGTCGCGGCGCAGAAGGCCGAGTTCTACCCCGACGTGAACCTCTCGGCGCTGGTCGGTCTCCAGTCGGTGACCCTTTCGCACCTGCTCGACCCCGCGAGCGCGATCCCGAGCATCGGCGCGGCGGTGCGGCTGCCGATCTTCGACGGCGGGCGGCTGCGCGGCGCGCTCGCGCAGCGCAACGCCGAGTACGACGCGGCGGTGGAGCAGTACAACCAGACGCTCGCCGACGCGCTGCGCGAGGTGGTCGACCAGCTCACTTCGCTGCGCTCGGTCAACGCGCAGCGCACGGAAGTGGAGAGCGCGCTCGCCTCGGCCGAAGAGGCCTATGCGCTCGCCGTGACGCGCTACAAGGCCGGCCTCGGCAGCCTGCTGCAGGTGCTTACGGCCGAGATGGCGGTGCTCGAGCAGCGCAACCTCCGCGCGGACCTGCAATCGCGCGAGCTCGCGCTGTCCATCGACCTGATGCGCGCCCTGGGCGGCGGCTACGAAGCAAAGGTGGCGATGCAATGAAGCGACGAATCCTTCTTTTCGCTGTGCTCGCCGTTTTCGCGGTCGCCGGCGGCGCGGTTGCGCTCTGGTACTTCCTGCACGGGCAGTACCACGAGACCACCGACGACGCCTACGTCGGGGGGAATCTCGTGCAGATCACGCCGCAGCTCGCCGGCACCGTGCTCGCGATCTACGCCGACGATACCGACTACGTGAAGAGCGGCCAGCGCCTCATCGAGCTCGACAAGTCCGATGCGCGCGTGGCGCTCGAGCAGGCCGAGGCGCAGCTCGCGAAGACGGTGCGCTCGGTGAGGACGTTGCGCGCCACGAGCACCGAGGGCGAGGCGAACGTGGTCATGCGCCGCGCCGAGCTGCGCAAGGCCGAGCAGGACCTCGCGCGGCGGCGCTCGATCGAGTCGAGCGGCGCGGTGTCGGGCGAGGAGCTGCAGCACGCGATCGACGCCGTGAGCTCGGCGCGCGCCACCCTGGAAGCGGCCCGGAAGCAGCTCGAGGCGCAGCGCGCGCAGGTCGATCGCACCGATGTGCACGACCATCCCGACGTGAAGAACGCCGCCGCGCGGGTGCGCGAGGCGCTGCTCGCCTGCTCGCGCACCGATCTTCCCGCGCCGATGGGCGGGTTCGTGGCGCGCCGTTCGGTGCAGGTGGGCCAGCGCGTCGCGCCGGGCAACGTGCTCATGACCGTGGTGCCGCTCGAGCAGGTGTGGGTCGACGCGAACTTCAAGGAGAACCAGCTCGCCAACCTGCGGCCGGGGCAGCCGGTCACGCTGGTAGCCGACGCGTACGGCTCCTCGATCGAGTTCCACGGCAAGCTCGCGGGCTTCAGCGCCGGCACGGGAAGCGCGTTCGCCCTGCTGCCGGCGCAGAACGCCACCGGCAACTGGATCAAGGTGGTGCAGCGCGTGCCGGTGCGCATCCTCCTCGATCCCAAGGAGCTCGAGGCGCATCCGCTGCAGATCGGCCTCTCGATGCGGGTCGACGTCGACACCCACCGGCGTTCGGACGAGCGCCTGCAGCGCGTCGCGCGCCAGGCGCCCGCCTACGAGACGCAGGCCTTCAACTCGATCGACGCGGAGGCAGAACAGGTGATCGAGCGGATCGTCGCTGAGAACACGGCTTCCCCGAACCGCGGCAACCTCGCCGGGATGAATGGGGAAAGCGCGCATGGCGGAGCAAGCGCCCGCCGATAGACCGAGCGGCCCGCCGCCGCTCGAAGGCAGCGCGCGCATCGTCGCGTCGCTCGCGGTGGCGCTCGCCACCTTCATGAACGTGCTCGACACGTCGATCGCCAACGTGTCGATCCCGGCGATCGCCGGCGACCTCGGCGTGTCGCCCGACCAGGGCACCTGGACCATCACCTCCTTCGCGGTGGCGAACGCGATCTCGGTGCCGCTCACCGGCTGGCTCACCGAGCGCTACGGCCAGGTGCGCCTGTTCCTCGCCACCACGGCGCTCTTTGTCGTCGCGTCGCTCCTCTGCGGCCTCGCGGTCTCGATGCCGATGCTGGTCTTCTTCCGAGTGGTGCAGGGCGCGGTCGCCGGGCCGATGATCCCGCTCTCGCAGACGCTGCTTCTCTCCACCTACCCGCGCGAGAACGCGGGCATCGCGCTCTCCACCTTCTCGCTCACCATCCTCGTCGCTCCGGTGGTCGGCCCGGTGCTCGGCGGCTGGATCACCGACAACTTCGCCTGGCCGTGGATCTTCTTCATCAACGTGCCGGTGGGCCTCATCTCGCTCGCCATGACCTGGATGATGTACCGCAGCCGCGAGACCGCGCGCGTCAAGCGGCCGATCGACGCTGTGGGCCTGGCGCTGCTCGTCTTCTGGGTGGGATCGCTCCAGCTCATGCTCGACAAGGGCAAGGACCTCGACTGGTTCGCCTCGCCGGAGATCATCGCCCTCGCGGTCGCCGCCGCGCTGTCGCTCTGCCTGTTCATGGTCTGGGAGCTCACGGAGAAGAATCCGGTGGTGGATCTGTCGCTCTTCCGCGACCGCAATTTCTCCACCGGCACCGTGGCGATCTCGCTCGCCTACGCGGCGTACTTCGGCAGTATCGTGCTGTTGCCGCTGTGGCTGCAGCAGTACCTCGGCTACAGCGCGACCGACGCGGGCCTGGTGCTCGCGCCGGTCGGCTTGCTCGCGCTGCTGCTCACGCCGCTGGTCGGGCGCTTCGGCGGCCGGGTCGACACGCGGCTGCTCGCGACCACCTCGCTCGTGATCTTCGCCGTCGTGGCGTGGATGCGCTCGCATTTCAACGCGCAGGTCGATATCTGGACGCTGGTCGTGCCGACCATCCTGCAGGGCGCGGCGGTGTCCTGCTTCTTCATTCCGCTGGTGTCGCTTGCCCTCGCCGGCATGCGCCAGGATCAGCTCGCCGCCGCCTCGGGGCTGAACAACTTCCTGCGCATCACCGCCGGCGCGTTCGCCACTTCCATCGCCACGACCCTCTGGGAGAGCCGCGCCGCTCTGCATCACGCCCACATCGTGGAGCGACTCACGCCCGGCGATCCGGCGACTGCCGCGACGCTGGGCTCGCTCGGCGCGCTCGGCATGCCGCAGGACGCGCAGTACGCGCTCCTCAACCAGATCGTGAACCAGCAGGCCTTCACGCTTTCCGCGCTCGACCTCTTCTACGCCTCGGCCATCCTGCTCCTGGTGCTGATCCCGCTGCTATGGATCGCGCGGCCGCCGCGGCCCGGGGCGGGTGGCACTGCGGCGGGTGCCCATTGAGGTTATTTTGGAAAGGCAGGGTAGCCAATTGAGAGAACCCCACATCGCATGTCTCCTTCTTTTCATTTCCAGCGCGTGCATCGCGGCTCCGCGTCTCGAGGACATTCGGCTACCGCCGGGATTCCGCATCAGCGTCTATGCCGAAGGGCTCGAGCAGGCGCGCTCGCTCGCGCTCGGCGAGCGCGGCACGCTCTTCGTCGGGACGAGCGCCGGAACGGTGTACGCGGTGCCCCCGGGCGGCAGGCGCGCGGTCGCGGTGGCGCGCAATCTCCAGGCGCCGCACGGCGTCGCGGTCCGCGGCGGCGCGCTGTACGTCGGCGAGATCGGGCGCATCCTGCGCTACGACAACATCGAGGCGAGCCTCGAGAGCCCGCCGAAGCCGGCCGTCGTCGCCGACGACCTGCCGCGCGATCGCCACCATGGGCTGAAGACGCTTCGCTTCGGGCCCGACGGGCTGCTCTACGTCGGGATCGGTGCGCCGTGCAACGTGTGCGAGACGAAGGGGGAGTACGGCACGATCAGCCGCCTGGACGCCGCCGGCGGGAAGCGCGAGATCTTCGCCCGGGGTGTGAGGAACAGCGTCGGCTTCGACTGGGACCCAGCCACGCGCCAGCTCTGGTTCACGGACAACGGCCGCGACATGCTCGGCAACGACGTACCGCCCGACGAGCTCAATCACGCGCCGAAGGCCGGCATGGATTTCGGCTTTCCCTACTGCCACGGCGGGGACGTCGCCGATCCGCAGTTCGGCGCCAGGCGCTCCTGCAAGGAGTTCGCGCCCCCGGCGCAGAAGCTCGGCGCGCACGTCGCCTCGCTCGGCATGCGGTTCTACGCCGGCAGCCTGTTCCCGGAGGAGTATCGCGGCGCGATCTTCATCGCCGAGCACGGGTCGTGGAACCGCGACCCGAAATCGGGCTATCGCATCACTGTCGTCAAGCTGAAGGAGGGCCGCGCGGTCAGCTATCAGCCCTTCGCGCAGGGCTGGCTGCAGGGCAACGATTCATGGGGACGCCCGGTGGACCTGGTCGTCGCGCCCGACGGCGCGCTGCTCGTCAGCGACGACAAGGCCGGCGTGATCTACCGAATCGCATACGCCGGCAGGTGAGCGGCGGGGGACCATTGACCCGGGCCGGAATGCAACTATGATTTCAGGTCATTGGGGAGGGGTGCATGGCGAAAGTCGAATATCCGCAGATCCTGAGAAAGTCCGACTGGGACATCAACAAGGGCGTCATCGCAAAGATGTCCGGTGAGACGGGCCTGGGGACGGCCTGCGAAGCCGCCGAGCGCAAGTACAACCTCATCAACTGGCGGATTTTCGGGCCATCCGCCCCGAACGCCGATACCAAGTTCGTCGAGTCATTGACGCGGGTGGAGTTCCGCAGGCACGTCCTCCCCGCCTCCGAGTACATGCTCGAATTGAAAAGCAAGTGCGACGAGGTCGCCGCCCAATTCAAGCAGAGCAGGACCATCCCGATCAGCTCGCGCCTTCACGTGGAGAGGATGTCCGAGGCCGCGGCGGCGTTCGCCAGGCAGCTGCGAAATACCCACGAAATGAAATTCGAGGCGGTGCTCTCGTCGCCCATGTGGCTGCACAAATTCCAGGCTCATTGCAGGGGGGAGTTCAACGACAACGAGCTGGACTTCCTCGTCGCGTGCAAGAACGCGAAGCACTATCCGGAATTCCCGCCGACGGGTCGGGTCGTGCTGTCTCCCGAGCGCGCTCGCGCGATCTTCGATGAATTCATCAAGGATGGCGTGCGCCGTCAGATCAACCTGGCCGCCGACATCCAGAATCCGTTGTGGGATGCGGACAAGGCGGGTGGCCTCGCCGACGCGAACTGGCAGCCCGCGATCCACGCCTGCTACAGGCTGTTGAGGACCGATCCCTTCGTTCGCTTCATGAACAAGCAGCGCGAGAAAGACCCGACGCTGCGTTGGTGAGGCCTCAGCGGCGGCGCGAACCGCCCATCACGGCGGCGCCCATGGCATGGCTCACGGGCACGGGGCGGGCTCCGACGAATCCGCGGTGCACTGGGTGCACCGGCCGGACGAACCTTCTTCCCGTGACGACGATGTACGACGGGTAGTACGGATAGTAGGGATAGCCGTACCCGTACATCGACGAATAGTAGTCCGCCGGATAGGACGGAGAGGACTGATAGGGCTGGGTCGGGTAGTAGTCCGGAGGCGGGTAATAACTGACCGGTGGCGGAACCTGAGCGGTAGGCTGGCCCTGCAGCGCCTGGATCTGCTGCTCGAGCGCCCGCACGCGCGCCTGGAGCTCGTCCGGATTGGCCGGTGCGGGGGCCGATGCCGGCGCCTCGTCTTGCAAGGCGACCTGCACGTTCGACACTTTCGCTTCGGCCGCCGGCGCCCGGTTGGAATAGACCGTGGTGCCGTGCTCGTCGGTCCACTTGTAGATGGTCGCCGAAGCGGCGAGCGGAAGAAGCCCTAGGGAAAGCACCAGGGAGAGGGCCGCAGGCCGCACCAGAAACGACGCAAGGTTCACGACAGCCATTGTCTCCCGGACAAAAGGACACGAATTTCCTTCGCGTCCGTGACGCCCGAATGCTATTCAAGCTCTTCTTCGGGGAGAAAACAAGATGTTCGTGTACCGCCCGCTTCGTCCCGTTCCGCTCGCCGCGGCGCTCTTTTCTTGCATCTTGCTTGCCGAGCCCGCTCTCGGGGACGAGCTCCTCGTCGGCCAGGCCGCCGCGATCAGCAATCCCGCGACGAGCGCCAATGCCAAGGGCCTCCAGGCCGGCATCAAGGTGTACTTCGACCACGTCAACGCGAGCGGCGGAGTCGGCGGCAGCAAGGTGACGCTCGTCACCAAGGACGACGACCTGACCCCCGGCAAGATGGTCGCGATCACGCAGGAGTACATCGCCGACAAGCGCGTGGTGGCGCTCGCGGGCTACGTCAACACCGGCGGCATCACCGAGGTGTCGAAGGCCAACCTCCCGGGCCAGGCGGGCATCGCGCTGATCGCACCCCTGCAAGGCGACAAGAGCATCGTCGGCGCGGCGAACTTCTACCCGTTCCGCTCGGGCTATCCGGACGAGGTCATCGCCCTCATCAAGGAGGCGGCGAACACGCAGAAGAAGAAGCTCGCGGTCGTCTACTGGAACATCACCTTCGGGCCGGCGATGATGAAGCTCGCCCAGGAGGAGACGAAGAACGCGGGCGTCAACGTGGTGGCGTGGGTTCCGATCGACGCGCAGGCGCAGGACAAGTTCGACGCGGTCATGAAGGCCGCGGTCGCGGCGGTGGCGAAAGAGTCTCCGGACTCCGTGCTGATGCTGATCTCGGGCAAGTACTCGCTCGAGTTCATCAAGCAGATCAAGAATTCGCAAGCCCAGGACGCGCAGCTCTACGCCATGTCCATCGTGCCCCCCGGCGACGTGGTCAAGGTCGTCGGCGAGCAAAAGGCGCGCGGACTGGTGATCGCGCAGTCGGTGCCGTTCCCGTTCGCCGTGACCCTGCCGCTCGTCACCGAATACCAGAAGCTGATGAAGCAATACGCGCCGCAGGAGCCCCTCTCGTTCTCCACGCTGGAGGGCTTCGTCGCGGGCAAGATCACGGTCGAGGCGCTCAAGCGCGCGGGCAGGAATCCGACGCGCGAGAAGGTGCTGAATGCCCTCAACTCGATGGGCGAGCATGACCTCGGCGGCGTGTACGTGCACTACTCGCCCAAGGAGCGGCGCGGCTGGGGCCAGGTCGACCTCACGGTGATCGGGCCGAACGGCAAGCTGCTGCGCTAGTTCAAAAACAGGGACAGTCCCTATTTTTCTGAATATCGCCGGCATTCCGTAGTTCGACGAAAGCTGACGCGCCTGCAAGCTCCGACGGTGCGCGCCGCTCGCGCGGAATTCCCCGGCGCCGCGCGTGTTCACGGCGAGTAAGCTCTCGTCGCCGGAGGTACGCGCATGTCGGCGCCGTTGGTCCATTTCCTTGGCAAGGCGGCGTCGCCGCCCCCCAGCAGCCGGCTGAGCAATCGCCTTGGCGGAAAGCGCCTGTACGTCGCGGGGCAGCTCAGCTGCACGGCCTCCCGGATTTCCTTCAACCGCTACGAGGATTTCATCCTTCGCCACGGCGCCGCCCGCGCGAGCAGCGCGGCGGACGCGGACATCATCCTGTTCGACAGTTGCGCGTTCAACCAGGAAAAGGAAGAGCAGTCGCTCGCCCTGATCCGCAAGTGCGAGAGCGAGGCCAGGGAGTCGGCGAAGCTCATCGTGACCGGATGCATCGCCGGCATCAGTCCCGCCCGGCTGCAGGAGCACTATCGCTGCGAATACTTCGCGCCGAGCGACGAGAAGCAGCTCGCCTATCTGCTTTGCATCGACGACGCCGAGGATCAATTCCTGGAGCTGTCCGACCCGCGCGGTCGGTTCATGGGCACGGAGGGCTTCGAGGGAGGAGACTGGAAGCTGCAGGCGATGGCGCGCGTCGCCGGGCTGTTCCACCGCGTCGACCACCACGTCTCGTTGCGGCGCGTCCCTTTCCTCAAGCACATGCTCGCGGCGAGCCAGGCCGCCAATCCGCACGGGTATGCCTTGTCGATCAGCCGCGGCTGCCTCGGGCATTGCTCGTTCTGCGTCATCCCGATGGCGAAAGGCAGCACGACCAGCCTGCCGCTCGGCCTCATCACCGACCACGTCAGGACGGTCGTTGCGCGAGGCACCAGGCGCATCGTCCTCACGAGCGAGGACATCGGCGCCTACGGCAAGGACGTCGGCGTCGAGTTTCCCGACCTGCTCGAGAAGCTCGTGCGCATCGACGGCAACTTCACGCTCTACCTGCACTTCTACGACCCGCGCTGGCTGCGGACGCAGGAACGGCGCCTGATTCCGCTGCTGCAGTCCGGGAAGATCGCCTACCTGCAGGCGCCCTTGCAAAGCGGCAGCGACCGCATCCTGAAGCTGATGCGTCGCGGCTACCTCATGCATCACGTGCTGCCCGCGCTCGGCAGGATCCGCGAGCAGGCGCCGGGCGTGTCGCTCGGCACGCAGATCATCGCCGGGTTCCCCTCCGAGACGGAAGGCGAGCATCGCGACACCCGGCGCGTTTTGCAGAGCGGCCTGTTCGACTATGCGCAGATATTCCCGTTCAGCAATCGGCCCGGCGCCGCGGCGGCCGCGCTGCCGGGGCACCTGCCGGCGAAGACGGTGCGGCGGCGCGCGCGCGAGCTCGGCCGGGCGTGGCGGCGCTCGCAGTACGGGCTGCCGTAGGAAGCAGTGGTCCGTACGCGGCGCAGTTCACGGCGGCCCGCGCATCCCGAGGCTAGACTCGGGGCGTGCGAGCTCCGATCCTTGCGGTCGTTCTTATCCTGTCGTGCTCTCCGGCCGCGGCGGTGGACATGTACCGCTGGGTAGACGAGAACGGCAAGGTGCACGTGTCGGACTTGGTGCCCGAGAGGTACAAGAAGACGGCGAAGCGGATCGATTCGACGCAGTTCGAGGTGTCCGCCGCGGACCGCATGGCCGCGCAGGACCGGGCGGCGGCGGACCGCAAGGCCGCGGAAGATCGGGCGGCGGCGGATCGCGCGCGTGAGAAGGCAAGCGCGACCGCGATGGCGCCTCCATCGCAGCCGGCGGCGAAGCCGAAGCCTTTCGGCGAATCCGAGTGCGAGGCGGCGCACCGGCAGTACAAGGAAAGCATGGCCTGCTTCGCGCCGTTCGTCGCCGACAACGGCATCATGAAGGCCGAGGCATTCGAGAAATGCACCTCGGTGCCGGATCCCTCGCCCCGCTGCGGGCCGGTGAAGTCGGACTTCGAGCGCCGCTGAGCGGCGTCAGCTAGGCGGGCCCGGCTTGCGCGGCTGCAGCCGCATGCGCAGCCCCGTCGGCACCATGGTGAACGACAGATGCTCCCGGGGCTCGCCGCCGTTGGGCGTGCTCACAGCTTCGATCTCGAAGCCGCCGAAGAGCATGGCGATGACCATCTTGATCTCCTGCATCGCGAGATAGCGGCCGGGACACAGGCGCGGCCCGGCGCCGAAGGGCATCGCTACGCGCTTGGCCGAGCTTGCGGCCCGGCCTGGCGCACCGTCCGCCAGCCAGCGTGCAGGGTCGAACATCCGGGCGCCGGGAAAGTGGCGCTCGTCGGTCGCCGCGGGGCGCATCAGCAGCATCACGAGGTGGCCGGCGGGAATCTCGATGTCCGCCACGACACGCTCGCGCGCCGCCTGGACGATGAGGAGCGGCGCCACCGGCTTCAACCGCATGGTCTCGTGCGCGCAGGCCTCCACGAACGCCAGGGCCGAGAGCTGCTCGTACTGCGCGGGGAGCGCCTGCGCGCCGACGACGGCGTGCACTTCGTCGCGCGCCCGCCGCATGGCCTCGGGATGGCGGCTCAGGAGCCAGATCATCCAGGCGAGCGTGTTGGCGGTCGTATCCTCGCCGGCGAGCAGCATGGTGAGCACGTTGCCCGCGACGTCGGCATCGTGCAGCCCGCTACCCTCGGTTTCGCGCGCGGCGATCATGGCTTCGATGAGATTCCCGGGCTGCGCACGCAGCGTCGGGTCGGCGTCCATGCGGCTCCGCGCCATCGCGATGAAATTCGCCACCGCGCGATGCAGCTCGCGGAGGTGCCAGGCGAGCGCCCGGTCTGTCCGCAGCCTGAGCCAGCGCCAATCGGGAAAGGGCGACAAGAGCCGGCGGTGCAGCGCCGGAAACACCTTGTCGAGGTGGCTCTGGATCACCTCCTCGTCCGACTCGAGCGTATTGATGTCGACGCCGAAGGCGAGCCCCGCGGTGACGTCCACCGTGTAGCGCATCAGGTCCGCCTGCAGGTCGATTGCGTCGCCCGCCGCCGCCGCGCGCTGCCACCGTCCGGCGAATCGCCGGGTGACCCTCACCAGCGCGGGGAAGTACGACTTGATGTGCGCGGGGTCCAGGCCCGCCATCACCATCGGCCGCTGGCGGCGCCACTGCTCGCCGTTGACCGAAAAGAGACCGTCGAAGCCCATTTCCCTGGCGATCCCGCTCAGGCGCAAAGGGCGCGAGAACCCGTCCGGGCGGTCGCGCAGGACCGACGCGATCGCCTCGGCGTTCTTGATCACCAGGAATTCCCGGCCGCCGAGCCTGAAGCGGAAATAGTCTCCGTACCTGCGGCTCCATTCCTCGGCGACCAGATGCAGCCGGGAGGGATTGACCTGCAGCGAGTTGCCGAGGATCGGCAGCCCGCGCGGGCCGGGGAGGTCGCGGATATTCACTCGGCGAGCGATTTTCGCTCGCGCAGCATAACGTAGAAGCACCACACGCCGGCGGCCGCAGCGACGTGCTTGAGGGTGTGGCCGCTCATCAGGCCGCCGGTCCATTGCATGAGCTGCAGGTCCCCGAGCTCGAAAAACTTGGCCGCGGCGTAGCAGGCGAGCGCATACGCGAGATAGCGGCGGTGCGTGTAGCGGCCCGGGAGCAGCGCGAGGACGAGGACGACCGCGAGCATCGGCGCGGCCTGCACCCAGACCCAGAGGGAGAGATCGCCGCTCTCGTGCCACCACCAGATCGCCGCGGCGGAGAGGGCGATGAGCGGCGCCAGGAGCCGGCGCGCAAGCTCGCGCGCCGTGCCTTCGAGGTGCTCGACCAGCAGCGCGGTGAAAAATCCCATGAACGCGATGCCGATCGGCAGGCGGTCCCAGATCAGCGTGGCGTCGTTCGGGTTGCTGTGGTACCAGGCCGAGCCGAAGGCCACGAGCACGTTGCCGCCGAAAAGCGCCGCCCAGCCCGCGCCCGCTTCCTCCGGCTTGCGCCGCAGGAGATCGAGTCCCATCAGGCCCACGACCAGGAACGGCAGGTTCGACACTACGTTCCAGAAATGTCCGATACCAAGGATCGAGCGCTGGTCGGCGAGGTCGTGGTAGGCAGCGGGCTGCAGGATGGGCGCCGCGCCGAAGTAGAGGAGCGGCGCGAGAGCCGCGAGCACGAAGAGCACCAGGTATTCGCGGCGCAGGGTCATTTCCACGCTCCGCGCAGCGCGAGCACGCTTGCTTGCAGGCCCTGCGGCGAGACTTGCTGCGGGGCGAGCGGCTCGCCGACGGCGAGGCGGATCTTCGGGAAGAGCCGCATGACGTGCCGGAGCTTGTCGCGGTTGCGCGCGAAGAGGCTCGGCCACAGGCCCGAGAGCGCCATCGGCACCACCGGGACCGGCGTCTTCTCGAGGATCCGCATCACCCCGCCGCGGAACTCGCTCATCTCGCCGTCCGACGTGAGCCGGCCCTCCGGGAAGAGGCCGACGAGCTCGCCGGCGCTCAATTCCGCCGCGATGCGCTCGTAGGCGCGCTCGAGCAGCTCCGGATCCTCCTTCGCCGGCGCGATCGGGATCGCCCGTGCGGTGCGGAAGAAGAACGAGAGCACCGGCACCCTGAAGATCTGGTGGTCCATCACCCAGCGGATCGGCCGCCGGCAGGCGGCCGTGATCACCAGCGCGTCCACGTAGGAGACGTGGTTGCAGACGAGGATGGCCGGCCCTTCCTGCGGAATGCGCTCGAGCCCCGCCTTGCGCAGCCGGTACACCGAGTGGATCAGGATCCACACCAGGAAGCGCATCAGGAACTCGGGGACCAGGGTGTAGATGTAGAGCGCGACGCCCGCGTTCATCAGCGCGAGCACCAGGATGAGCTGCGGGATCGTCAGGCCGGCGGCGAAGAGGCCGATCGCGACGCCTGCGGCGGCGACCATGAACGCGGCGTTCAGGATGTTGTTCCCGGCGATGATCCTCGAGCGGTGCCGCGGGTCGCTGCGGGTCTGGATCAGCGCGTAGAGCGGAACGATGTAGAAGCCGCCGAAGAGGCCGATCAGCGAGAGATCAATGAGCACGCGCCGCGCGGCAGGGTCGCCGATCACCGCGCCCATCTCCGCGCCGGCCAGCGCGAAGGCGCGGTCGGTCGCGAGCCACAGGTCGAACGCGAACACCGAAAGGCCGATCGAGCCGAGCGGCACCAGCCCGATCTCGACCTTGTGCCCGGACAGGCGCTCGCAGGCGATCGAGCCCAGGCCGATGCCGAGCGAGAAGACGACCAGGAGCAGCGTGACCACCGACTCGCTCGCGCCGAACACGTTGCGCGAGAGGTTGGGGAACTGGGTGACGAGGAGCGCCCCGTAGAACCAGAACCAGGAGATGCCGAGGATCGACAGGAATACCGTGCGGTGCTGCGCGGTGAAGCGGAGGTTGCGGATCGTCTCGGTGAAGGGATTCCAGTTGATCCGCAGCTCCGGATCGGCGGGCGGCGCCTTGGGGATGAAGCGCGAGAGCGCGATGCCGGATGCGGAGATCGCGCACGTCAGGACGCCCACGGCGGCGACGCCCCAGCCGGGCTGGATGACGAGCCAGCCGCCGAGCATCATGCCGCCGAGGATCGCAGCCGAGGTGCCCATCTCGACGAGCCCGTTGCCGCCTACGAGCTCGCTCTCCTTCAGATGCTGCGGAAGGATGGCGTACTTCACCGGACCGAAGAGCGCCGATTGCACGCCGCCGAGGAAGAGCGCGCCGAGAAGAAGCGCGAGGTTCGTGGACACGAACCCGACCGCCCCGAGCGCCATGATGGCGAGCTCCAGCGCGACGGTGACGGTGATGAGCGTCGACTTCTCGTACTTGTCGGCGAGCTGCCCCGCCGTCGCGGAGAAGAGGAAGAAGGGCAGGACGAAGAGCGCCTGGGCGACGTTCTGCAGCGTGTCGGACGACATCGCGGTGAACGAGCTCGTCTGGTAGGCGAGCAGGATCACCAGCGCCTGCTTGAACAGGTTGTCGTTCAGCGCCCCGAGGAACTGCACGCCGAAGAACGGGCCGAAGCGCCGCTCGCCGAGCAGCCTGAATTGACTGCGCTCAGACATGGAAGGCGGGTCTCGAGCGCGCGAGCCTCATGCGTCTACGCGCCGTGCTCAGCGTCCATCGCGTCAGCCGCTCGATGCCGTATCCCTTGAGCCCGCGGTAGATCGCCCTGCTGATGCAGATGTCGATGTTCATGTCGGCGCCTTGTCCGTTCTAGCTGCCGAAGTGCACCTGGTACTTCGCGCCGTTCGAGAACAGGCACGCCCCTGCGCCGCGATTCGACGCCGTGATCGCGTATTCGCAATTGACGTACAAGCCGCGAGCCCCGGCCGCGCTCGCGATGCCGCGCTGCCCTGCCGGCATCCTACCGTCGCCATACACCTCCCTGTGCACCTTGCCGAAGCCCGGGTACTGGGGCCCGACCCGCGTCGCCTCGCCCTGCAATTGTTCACCGCCATACGTCACGGCGAAACCCGCATGTCCGCTCGCGTTGTCGCTGAGTATCACTGTGAGCGGTCCCATCCCGCCGGCGATCTCGTTCAGCGGATAAAGCCGCGCCTGAAGGTTTGTGGGTCCGCCTTGGGGTGGCGCGGACGGAACCGGTTTGCCGGCGGCCATGGCGGCCTGCTCCGATGGCGTGTACCGGAGGTCCATCGGCATCACGTAACAGCCGGCCAGTGCGCCCGACGCCAAAACCACGGTAGCCGCCGCAAGAATCCTGGTGTTCACGTTTCCTCCTCTCGAATGCGAGGCGACGCCCCGCCTGCGGAGGAGTATCCCGAGAGTCGCGCCCCAGGTTCAAGGAATCGATACGAAGTTGCGGTCGATCCCTATTACGGTATCATTTTATGATACTTATCTTGGGTGAGGCAGCGTGTCCTCCGCATTCGTTTTCGAGGGTCTGAAGATGCATCTCAAGGCGCGCGGCATGACCTACGCCGACGTCGCCCGGGCGCTGGACATCTCCGAAGCGACCGTCAAGAGAATATTCGCGGTCAAGAACTGCACCGTCGAGAGACTGGATTCCCTTTGCGAGCTGGTCCAGGTCGATCTGGCCGAGCTGGCGCGCGGCATGCCAAGGGAAAGCCGCCTGATCAACCGGCTGACGCAGGAACAGGAAGAAGAGCTGATGTCGGATCCGGCGTTGCTGCTGGTGGCGGTGTCCGCGCTGCAGCAGCTTCGGGCGGAGGACATCGTCGAAACCTACAAGCTGACCGACGCTCAGTGCCTTCAGCTTCTGTTGCGCCTCGAGCGCATCGGGATCCTGGAGCTGCACGAGAAGAACCGCATCCGGCTTCGCATTTCGCGCACCTTCTCCTGGATTCCGGACGGCCCGATCATGCGCTATGTGAGGTCGCAGACGCCCGACTTCTTCGATCATTCCTTCGGCGGCAAGGGCGAGCTCATGCGCCTGATCAGCGTGCGCGTCTGCGCCGAAGCCCAGGTGGCGCTGCTTCGCCAGATCGAGCAGATCGCTCGCGAATACAGCGAGCAGCACAATGCCGATGCCCGACTGCCGCTCGAGCAACGGCAGCCGGTGAGCGTTCTTCTCGCGGTCCGGTCGTGGGAGCCGGCGCTCTTCAAGGCCCTGCGCCGGGACGAAAAATAGGGACAGTCCCTATTTCTTGTAGACCACCTGCGGCATCTCGTAGGCGTCGTACTTCAACCCGATCTGCGCCCGGATCGCCGGATCGTTCGCCTGCAGCCTGGCGAGCTCTTCCTTGTCGCTCACCGACACGATCCCGACGCCCCACGGACCTTTCGGATCCATCACCGGCCCGAACGCGATCGCCTTGCCCGTGCCGAGGAGATCGGTCCAGTAGGCGACGTGCTCGTGCATCGCCTTCGCCTCCGCCGGGGTCATGTCCTTCGCGAAACCGGGGCGCGGCGGGATCAGGCGGCAGAGAAAGTACATAGGCTTAGCCTCCGAGGTAACCGACGCCGCGCGCCATCAGCGCGGCGCAGAGAAGAATCACCACCACGCCGGCGAGCTCCCAGTGGATGACCTTGCGGATCGCGCGCAGCTTGCCCGGCGCCACCGCCGGCATCGACCCCAGCTTCATCGCCTTTCGCCAGGACGCGAACTGGACCGTGGGATAGATCGAGGCCAGCGCGACGATGATGAACAAGCTCAGCTTCACGATGAATGGCACGCTGTGGAAGTAATACGACGCGCCCTTCTCGAAATAGAACACCCTGAGCAGGCCGACGATGAGCACCGTCAGCGCCGACAAGCCGAGGACCGCATCCGCCGCGGAAAGCCTGCGGGCGTTCGCCGCGTCGAGCTCGCCCCGGATCGCGACGAACTGGACCGCGACGGCGGCGGCGAGCGTGAACGCCGCTAGGTGGTGGAGGAACGCGAGGAGGGCAGCCATCGCTCTTCTTTCCGGTATTTGAACATAGGAAAATTGCTCTGCCCCCTTTTTCGAGCGAACAAAATGTCCGGACAGGCCCGCGTCGAACGTCATTAGGGCGTAGTCAACCGAAAGGAGCCCATCCATGAGCGAATTTGCCCTGCTTTACCGCAGCACCCAGGAAGCCCACCGGGAGGCAATGGGGTCGCCCGAGAAGGCGCAGCAGTCCATGACGAAGTGGCGCGCCTGGTTCAAGGAGATGACCGAAAAGGGGCAGCTGAAGAGCATTGGCCAGCCGCTGGAGCGCGTCGGAAGCGTCGTGACCGGGAAGAAGAAGACGGTCACCGACGGCCCCTATGCCGAGACGAAAGACGTGATCGGCGGCTTCTCCATCATCGAGGCGAGGGACCTCGAGCAGGCGGCCAGGATCGCCTCGGGATGCCCGATTCTCGAGTTTGGCGGCTGCGTCGAGGTGCGCCCGGTGATGCAACTCAACGTCTGATGGAAGCAGAGGAGCATCTGTTCCGGCGCGAAGCGGGCCGGCTGGTCGCGCTCCTCACCCGCGTCTTCGGAATCCACAATCTGGCGCTGGCGGAGGACGTCGTGCAGGACGCCTTCTGCCGCGCGCTGGAGACGTGGAAGTTCCACGGCGTGCCCGAGAATCCGCAGGCGTGGCTGATGAAGACGGCGAAGAACCGCGCGCTGGACGTCCTGCGGCGCGAGGGCACCGCGCGCAGGTTCGCGCCCGAGCTCGAGCGGGAGCTGGACTCAGAATGGACGCTCGCGCCAGCGCTGGAGGAGGCGTTCGCCGCGGGCCTCAACGATGCGCAGCTTCGCATGATGTTCTCCTGCATTCATCCGCGATTGCCGGAGGAAACGCAGGTGGCGCTGGTCCTGCATCTCCTGTGCGGCTTCGGCATCGATGAAACCGCGGCTGCCTTTCTCAAGGGCCGCGCAGCGATGGAGAAGCGGCTTGCCCGCGCGAAGCGGACCCTCGCCGCTTCGAAGCGCCTTTTCGACCTCGCCGGCCCGGCCGAGGTCGCCGCCCGCCTGCCGGCGGTGCTGCGCGCCTTGTACCTCCTGTTCAACGAGGGCTACCACGGCGCCTCGCCGCACGCGGCGGTCCGTGCCGAGCTCTGCGAGGAGGCATTGCGCCTCCTTTATCTTCTTCTGGAGCACCGCGTCACCGCGACGCCCGCGGCTCACGCGCTCGCGGCGCTCATGAATTTGCATGCCGCGCGTCTCCCCGGACGCCAGGACGCGGAGGGAAACCTTGTCCTCCTCGCCGACCAGGATCGATCCCGCTGGGACGCTGCGCGCATCGTCGAAGGACGCCGCCAGCTCGAGCTGTCCGCGGCCGGCACCGAGCTCACCCCATATCACGTCGAATCCGCCATCGCCGCCGTGCATGCCCGCTCGTCCAGCGCCGAGCAAACCGACTGGGACGAAATCGTGTCCCTCTACGACGTGCTGATGCGGATCCAGCCGTCTCCGGTGGTGGCCTTCAACCGCGCCGTCGCGCTCGCGCAGCGCTTCGGCTCGGCGCGCGGACTCGAAGAGATCGCGCGGATCGAGGATCGCAAGCGGCTCAAGCGCTATCCGTTCTATCACGCCGCGGTCGCCGAGTTCGAATTGCAGCTCGGGCGCCTGGCCGAGGCGCGCGATTCGTTCGCGGCAGCCCTGAAGCTCGCGCGAAATCCGGCCGAGCGCCGCTTGCTGCGGGAAAAAATGTCGAACCCGGCCTTGCTCGAGCGTCACTGACCCTTCGCTCGCGCGTATTATCTTCTCAAGACGGCCGGAAGGTTCCGCCGGGTTGAGGAGACCCATGCTCATGAAGAACACCATGCTTGCGCTGGCGATCGGGTTCGCAGTGGCCGGATGCGCCTCGTCGCCCCCTACGATGGACGTCGACTACGACACGGCAGCGGATTTTGCCGCGCAGAAGACCTTTGCCTGGATGCCGGCCACCGGCAACGCGGCGGCGAACGAGCTGCTGGTGAAGAGGATCCGGAGCGCCGTCGATCAGCAGCTTCAAGCAAAAGGACGCACGCCGGCCGCGGACAATCCCAATTTCCTCATCGCCATGGACCTATCCGGAAAGACGACCTATGGCGGCTCCACCGGGGTCGGCGTATCGGTCGGCATTCCCGTCGGCAGGGCGGGCAGGGTCTCGGTGGGCGGCGGAAAAAGCAAGCCCATCGAATCGAAGGAAGGGACGCTGGTGCTGCACTTCGTGGACGCGAAGACCAAGGCGCTCTTCTGGCAGGCAACCGCCTCGGGAGCCGTCGAACCGGCCGCTTCGCCCGAAGAGCAGCAGAAGCGGATCAACGACGTGATTGCGCAGATGCTCGCGCAGTTCCCGCCCAAGAAATAAGCGAGGCCGGGGCGGAGCCGCCGAGCGCCTCCCTTACTGCGCTCGCGGCGCGCCCTGCTTGCTCGCCGTGACCTTGTCCTTTTCGGCCGGCGAGCCCGTGGCGAACTGCGTCGCCGCGGGAGGCAGCACGATGAAAATATTCGGATCGATCCCCTGGGGTGCTCTACTCAAAGAAACGGCGCGCGAGTCCAACTTGAAAGTCCTCGCGCGCCTGCTCCCGCAACGGCATTACAGCGCGGGAGCGATGAAGTTGTAGTCATTCGCCCACGGCGACTGGGCGGTTTGCGTGCTGCCCGTGCTTGCTTCTCCGGCGCGGCTGGCGACGTTCGGCAGCGTGCGATCGATCGCGAGATCCTCGTACGGGGCGTTCTTGCCGGCGACGTACTCCTGGACGGGCGCGAACTCGATGTTCGGCAGCGCGCGGTCGAGATCGACCTGTTCGAACGGCTTGCCGATTTCCAGCGCGGAGGCGGAGAAGGCGAGGCTGCTGAGTGCAACTGCGGCGATGAGGCGTTTCATGGCGTACTCCCAAAGTTGGTTAAGTGGTACTGCATACGGCCTCCACTTTCGTCGCCGCAGACCTCGGGAGCGTGTCACTCATGGATCACCGTATTCCAACCGAAACGAAGAAGTGCTGCCGGTTGAAACAATGCGGGTTATGGAGTGAGGATTTCTTGGGCCGTCAGGACGCGGAGATAAGCTTCGCGTAGTACGGCCGCAAATCGCACCGCGGCGGCGCCTAAGGCCATACCGGAATTGGACGTTTGGTTGCGGCGTCATATGGCTTTGGTCACAGAGTCTTACGCAGGTTTCCGCTAGTATCCCCGCGGCAAGTCCAGGCGCGATTCGCTTCGCAGCGGGCGCGCACTAAAAAAAAGAGGGAGAACAAATGACAAAACGGACTTGGTTGTTCACGTTCGTCACGACGCTGCTGATCCTTGGTCTGGCGGCTTGCGGTGGATCCGGAGGTGATAGCGGCGGCGGGGGCGGTATTCCGACCGCAAGCAACGCGGCGATTGCGCCGCCGCCGACGACGCCGGTCACGATCAACAACGCCGGCGGGGCAGGGACGTCGCAGACGAATCAGAGCATCGCCGCGAACGGCTTCCAGGCGTCCCAGGGAGCGTTGACCGACGCTGCCAACCCGGCTTCGGGGGCGCTCACGTCGCAAGCCGACGGCAGCGGCACGCAAGCCCAGCGCGAGACCCTCGCCGGGATCGTTCGCCGCCATGCGGAAAGGCTCACTGACCACCAGCCCTCCTTGACCGGTGCGCTACGGGTGCTGGACTCGCGCAGGTGCACCGGGGGCGGAACGGACACCTTCGCCGCCGACGATGCGAGCCACAGCGCAATCGAGGTCTTCGTCCAATGCAACGAGGGCGGGATCGTCCTGCACGGCACCCTCTCGTCTTCGAATGTCAACGCGACTCAAAACCTGGGCTCGACGGTGGGCAGCCCCTATGTCCAGGCTGTGACGGCGAGCTTCACCATCGATCTCTCGGTCGCCACGGCGGGTGCGCCGACCGTAGTCACGCAAGGCTCGTTCACCTTCACGGTCACCATCAACGGAACCATGCAAGCCAACGGCACCGGTGGCGTGCAGCCGGGTCCGGCGACCACGGTAACGATATCGATGAGCGGGCCGAGCCTTCTGACCTCGAACGGCACGGTGCGCGAGCTGCTGTCCAACTTCAGCATCACTCTCGTCTCAGGCCTCAGTAGCTCGTCGATCGCAGCCAGCTACACCTACGCGAGCACGACTATCGGCGGTTCGGTCACCGTGAACATCTCGCCCAACCTCGTGTTCTCGCCGCCGGGAGATCTGCATCCGAGCTCCGGGACCGTCACCATCACCTCGTCGGGATCGCCCGGGACGAGCATCGTGCTGACCGTGATCTCCAGCCCGGTTGTGGGCGTAAGAGTAGACGTGTCCAACGGGGTAACCACCGATACCGTCAACCTCGCGTGGGCAACGGTCGACGCGATGTAAAGCATCTCTTCTTGTCAAAGGGGGCGCGGCTCTAGGGCCGCGCCCTTTTTGTTTGAAGGTTCACTTCGCGATCGGCCTCGCGAAGGCGGGGTCCACGGTATAATCCGTCCTCGTTCCTGTGCTTTCACCAAAGCTGGCTGCGGCCGGCTTTTTTGTTTCTGCCGACTTTTCCCGGGTATCCCATGATCGTCGCCTCCGGCATCGCCATGCAGTTCGGGGCCAAGCCCCTGTTCGAGAACGTCACCGTCAAGTTCGGCGGCGGCAACCGCTACGGCCTGATCGGCGCCAACGGCTGCGGCAAGTCGACTTTCATGCAGATCCTCGGCGGCGACCTCGAGCCCAGCGCCGGCACGGTGGCGATCGATGCCAACGAGCGCGTCGGCAAGCTCCGCCAGGACCAGTTCGCCTACGAGAACGAGCGGGTGCTCGACGTGGTGCTGATGGGCCACGTCGAAATGTGGGCTGCGATGCGCGAGCGCGACGCGATCTACGCCAACCCTGAGGCGGGCGAAGCCGAATTCCTGCGCGCGGCGGATCTGGAGGCGAAGTACGCAGAGTACGGCGGCTACACCTCGGAGGCGCGCGCGGGCGAGCTGCTGCTCGGCCTGGGCGTGCCGGCGGCGCAGCACGAGGGCCCGATGAGCGCGGTGGCACCCGGCTGGAAGCTGCGCGTGCTCCTCGCGCAGGCCCTCTTCGGCGACCCGGACATCCTGCTGCTGGACGAGCCGACCAACAACCTCGACATCCACAGCATCCGCTGGCTGGAAGACGTGCTCAACCGCCGCACGAGCACCATGGTGATCATCTCGCACGACCGGCACTTCCTCTCCAGCGTGTGCACCCACATGGCGGACGTCGACTACGGCAACATCCGCGTCTATCCCGGCAGCTACGACGACTACATGGAAGCGGCCACCCTCGCGCGCCAGCAGCAGCAGGACGCCAACGCGCGCGCCAAGGACCGCATCGCCGACCTCGAGGACTTCGTGCGCCGCTTCCGCGCCCACAAGGCCAAGGCGCGCCAGGCCACCTCGCGCATGAAGCAGATCGAGAAGCTGAAAGTCGAGGACGTCAAGCCCTCGAGCCGCCAGTACCCGTACATCAAGCTCCTCGTGGACGACAAGGAGAAGCTGCACCGCCTTGCCCTCGAGGCGAAAGGCCTCGCCAAGGGCTATCAGCGTGGAAAAAATGTTTTTGAAAAATTCAATCTTTCGATCGAGGCCGGAGAACGCATCGCCATCATCGGCCCCAACGGCGTCGGCAAGAGCACGCTCCTACGCTCCCTATTGAAACCTGAAATTGGCACGGCGAAATGGGCCGACAAGGCCCGGGTCGCCTACTGGCCGCAGGACGCGGCCGACGAATTCCAGGCCGACGAGCTCCTCGCCGACTGGCTCGGCCGCTGGCGCCGCCCCGACCGCGGCGACGATGACCAGATCGTCCGCGCCACCCTCGGCCAGCTCCTCTTCTCCGGCGACGACCAGAAGAAGTCGGTCAAAGTCCTCTCCGGCGGCGAAAAGCAGCGCATGATCATCGCCAAGCTCGTGCTCGCCATGCCGAACGTGATGCTCCTGGACGAGCCGACCAACCACCTCGACATGGAATCTATCGAGTCGCTCAACACCGCCCTCGACAAGTACCCCGGCACCCTCGTATTCGTCTCCCACGACCGCGAGTTCGTGTCCTCCCTCGCCACGCGCATCATCGAGCTCAAGCCGGGAGAAGTCCGCGACGCCGGCGTCGCTCCATCGGCCCCGGCGACGGTGATCGACTACCGCGGCACCTACGAAGACTACCTCGCGCGCGAAGACGGGGTCCTGGCTGCCGCATAAGCATCGCGGCACGTCGATTGCGCCTTCCGCCGGGCACTTCCCGCGGGTTTCGCACTCCAAGTGGAGCGGCGTCAACGTCCTCCAACGCGACGGAGCAAGGCACATGGGTCTTTTGGGAAGCGACAAGTGCCGCAAGACCTGGAAAAGATAGCCGCCGTCACGCTGGAGCACTACAACCGGCATGCCGGGGATTTCCGGGAAGGCACGCGCGATCACGACGTCAGCCAGAACATCGAAGCGCTGCTGCGAGCCATCGAGGGCGAGCCGCCGTTCGCGATCCTCGATTTCGGCTGCGGGCCGGGACGCGACCTCAGGGCGTTCGCCGAGCTCGGTCACGTTGCGATAGGTCTGGAAGGCGCCGCGCGCCTGGCGGCCATGGCGCGCGCCGACAGCGGTGCCGAAGTATGGCAGCAGGATTTCCTCAAGCTCGATCTGCCGGAGCACCGTTTCGACGGCGTATTTGCCAACGCGGCGCTCTTTCACGTCCCCAGCCAGGAGCTGCCGCGCGTGCTGCTGCAGTTGCACGCCGCCCTGAAGCCGCGTGGCGTCCTGTTCGCCTCGAACCCGCATGGCCACAACGAAGAAGGCTGGAACCGCGGACGCTACGGCGTCTATCACGATCTCGAGAACTGGCGCCGCTACCTGTCAGCCGCCGGATTCGTCGAGCTGACTCACTATTACCGCCCTCCCGGCGTGCCGCGCGCGCAGCAGCCCTGGCTCGCGAGCGTCTGGCGCAAGCCGGCGTGAAGTCGTCCCCGCTTAACCCCGGCAGTCACACGCTTGCGTCTAGGACCGGTCGCGCCTGTAAGGCGGCAGGGTGGTGAGCCGCGGGTCATCCACCGCGCCGCCGACGGTGAAGTGGTAGAGCGACTGGAACTCGAGGTCCCGGAAGCCGAACACCTGGTGTACCGGGTTGTCGAAGAAGCAGCCGATGCCGGTCGAGCGCACACCAGCGGCTTCGGCTTCGAGGTAGAGCACCTGCCCGACGAGGCCGGCCTCCCAGAAGAGGCGGCGGTAGAACGACGGCCCGTGCTCAACCAGCGTCGCCTGGTACGCGGCGAGCATGCCCAGCGAGAAGGCGCCGTCGCCGGCGATGTCCTGCCGGCAGCTCACCTGTGTGGCGAGCACGCGCGCGTCCCCGCGCTCGAGCAGGAAGAGCGGGAGTTCCGGCGGACAGCCAGGGGGCGTCTCCCATGAGAAATGCGCGTGCATCGCGCCTTTGAGCGTCTCCACCTTTGCCGGATCGCGGGCAAGCGCGTACAGGCCGGGCTCGACGCCGTCCACGCGGTGCACGAAGAGGCCAAGGTGGATCGCCGGCGCCCAGGGGATCGCGTCCCAGGGCATCGGGCGCTGCGCCGCCGGCCGCTCCGCCCGCGGCATGATGCGGCCGAGCATCCGGTAGAGGCGCTCGCCCGAAATCGAGGTGCTTCCGTCGCACGCGAGAAGGCTGCGCCGCTGGTGAATGATCTGTCCGGAGGAGATCACGGCTTTCGCGACGCAGCCGAGACGGTATCGATGATCTCCCAGGGCACGGGATCGCCGCGGGAGAGGCGGTTCGCCTTTCCGTACCAGCGCTGCGCTTTGAGCTCCTGGACCGCGTGTATCTCGAGGGTTGAAACATTGGTTGTGGCTCTGCCCGGCCATACCGCCATCAGTAGCTCGGCGCTTTCCCGTTCCGCGCCCCCGAAGTCGTCGACGCGGTCCAGACCCAGCAGCGCCTCGATGATTTCGTCGCTCACGTCGTCGAGCAGGCGTGCCGACCAGCCGAGCGTAGCCGCTGCGATGCGCTGCGTGCCGACTGCATGGCCGGCGTCGTGCTGGCAATAGCGGAAGGCGCGCTCGCCGTACTTCCACGCCTCGCGCCAGTAGACCGATGAGAGCCCGACGAGGAACGCGCCCGCGGGCAAGTTACGCGTGAGAACCGAATAGAGCTCGCTCGGGCAGTCGGCGCGGCGCTCGAGCGCATGGCTGCGCGGTGCGTAATGGAAAAGTCCCGGAGACTCGCCCAGCTCTGGAATGGAATCGATGAAGAGATAGCCCTCGGTGGGATGCAGGTTGCCGCTCGACGGATTCATGCGCAGCGCCCAGCGCGTGCCACCGGCCTGCTTCCACGCCGAGAGCGAGAGCGCGTACTCGAAGAGGCGCGACAGCGAGCGCAAGTCGCGCGGTGCGCTCGCCACCGCGCCGGGCGCGTAAAGGCTGTCGTACGGCGGCGGGCGGGGCTCGTCGTCCGGCGCGAGGAGCGGCAGCCGCGTGAGGGGCGCGCCCTCGAAGCAGCGGAAGGGATCGGGCTGGTTGGCCCAGTCGAGCTGCCCCGGGCCGGGCGCGAAGCGGGCGAAGTGGTGCTTCGTGCGCTCGTGGTAGCGCATGACTTCCTCAAGGCGCGCGGCGTCCTGCACGGTGGCGATATGATGATCCAACTGCACCATGCTGCGCCTGAAAAAATCTCAGATAGAGGAGTTCTACGACGCAGGCTATGTCGTCCTGCCTGGAGTCTTTCGCGACGCTGAAATCCGGGAAATCGGCCAGGCTTTTGACCGCCTCCGCGACACGGCGGTCAAACTGACCCGGCCCCGGATGATCAAGGGCGCCTACTTCGTCGTTGAGGACCACCGCATCAATCGCATTGTCTGGTGCGGAGCGGCCGAGCCGGTCCTTCTCAAGTACGGCGAGGACGCGCGGCTCACCTTCCCGTCGAGCCAGCTCCTGGGAACGAACGAAATGGACCAGCTCATCTGCCAGGCCCACTTCAAGCTGCCGGCCGACGGGGTGGGATTCGGGTGGCATCAGGATAGCGACCATCGCCGCTACGGGACCGACGAGTGGACCGACGTGAATGGCCGCGGCAGCTTCGTGCAGACGCTCATGGCGGTCGACGTCATGAACGAGGAAAACGGGCCTCTCATGGTGGTTCCGGGCAGCGGCCGCCAGGGCCATCGATACTTGAAGCAAAACCCTTCTCCGCTGGATGCGCTCTTCGACGGGCGGGCGCGGCCCGTGTTGATGGAGCAAGGCTCGGTTCTTCTGCTAGGGCCTTACACGGTTCACGGAAGCAAGCCCAATCGCTCCAAACACGCCCGCCGAGTCTTCATCAATGGCTATGCCTGCCCGGGCGCGAATCGCCGGATTTATCCGGGAAAGGGTGCGGGGCGCAAAGTCGCAGCCCGCCCGTAACCTCGCCGCAAGCGCGCGCATTTTTGCCTTGGTACACTTCATTTGTCTTGTTGCCAGGGATTGACCTGAGCCACCGTCTGCGACTTGCAGAAGTCCCTGTTTGCCGGCCCGGCACCGAGCGAGGGCCGCAACTGGTAATCCGCATAGAGATAAGTTCGAAAGGGCCGCCCCCGGCCCCTGTCCGGCGTCGTTTGAGTAGAGGTGCGCTGCTGCTGATTCTAGGAGCTGCCGCGGTACTGCTGAGCTGGGTTGGCATCAGTGTGTTCAGGACCGAGCCGGCTTCTACGCCCGCTGCCACCGAGGGGGCGCCAAGCTCGGAGTCTCAGTCCCAAGCGTCGGCACCACCATCACCCATCAGCGAAGTGATCCCCGAGGTCCCGCGAAGCGCTCAGAAAACTATCCGCGGCACAGTCAGAGTGTCCGTTCGGGTGATCGTCGACAAGAAAGGTTCGGTTCTCGCCGCCACCGCGGACGATCCCGGTCCGAGCCGCTATTTCGAGCGGCTCGCCCTCCAGGCATCAGAGAAGTGGACGTTTGCGCCGACGGATTCGGAAAAGCAGCGGATCATGCGGGTGAGGTTCAGCTTCACGCGTGCCGGGACAACGGCGCGCGCGAACTCGCTCCAATAGCCACTAGCGCGCCTCCGGCAGCTCGATCTTCACCTCCAGCACGTCGAGGTTCTGCTGGCGCTCGACATTCACCTTGATGTCCTTCGGATCGATCTTGATGTACTTGCAGACGACGTCCACCAGCTCGCGCTGCAGCGACGTGAGGTAGCCGGGATGGCGCCTGCGGCCGGTGCGCTCGTGCGCCAGGATGATCTGCAGCCGCTCCTTGGCGACCTTGGCGCTGGTCTTCCTCTGGCCGAGCAGAAAAGAAAGGAATGAGCCCATTTCGTCTTAATTTCCCCCGAAAAGACGCTTGAAGAATCCTGGCTTGTAGCCGTTCACGAAGCGCAGCGGCTTCTCTTCCCCGAGGAAGCGGTCGACCGTGTCCTTGTAGGCTTCCGACACGTCCGCGCCTTTCATGTGCACGGCCGGCACGCCCTGGTTGGACGATTGCAGCACCGACTCGGACTCGGGGATCACGCCGAGCAGCTTGATCCGCAGGATGTCCTGGATGTCGTCGAGCGACAGCATCTCGCCCTGGTGCACCCGCTGCGTGTTGTAGCGGGTGATCAGCAGGTGCTCCTTGACCGGCTCGCCGCCCTCGATGGCGCGTTTCGTCTTGCTCGCGAGCATTCCTAGGATGCGGTCCGAGTCGCGCACCGAGGACACCTCGGGGTTCGTGACGACCAGCGCCTCGTCGGCGAAGTGCATCGCCATCATGGCGCCGGTTTCGATGCCGGCGGGCGAATCGCACACGATGTACTCGAAGCCCAGCTCGGAGAGCCCGCCGAGCACCTTCTCCACGCCTTCCTTCGTGAGCGCCTCCTTGTCCCGGGTCTGGGAGGCCGCGAGCACCGAGAGGTTCTCGCAATGCTTGTCCTTGATGAGCGCCTGGTGAAGGTTCGCCTCGCCGTTGATGACGTTGACCAGGTCGTACACCACGCGGCGCTCGCAGCCCATGATGAGGTCGAGGTTCCGCAGGCCCACGTCGAAGTCGATCACCGCGGTCTTGTGCCCGCGCAGCGCGAGGCCGCTCGCGAAGCTGGCGCTCGTCGTCGTCTTGCCCACTCCGCCCTTGCCGGAAGTCACCACCACGGTTCTCGTCATTTGCCTCTCCTTTCGAAGGAGTTGTTGTTACTTGAGGGGATCGAACACCAGCCGGTTTCCCTCGGCATCCGATACCAGCCGCACCTGCGTCGGCTTGCCCCGTATCGCCGCGAGCTGCGGCGTCTCGCCGGTCCGATACAGACCGGCGATGGAAATCAGCTCCGGCTCCATGCCGAGCGTGAAGATCCTCGCGTCGACATTCCCGCGCGCCCCCGCGATGGCGCGGCCGCGCAGCGGCGCATACACGTGGATGTGCCCGTCCGCGATCACCTCCGCGCCCGGGTTCACCATGGCGAGCATCACCAGGTCGCGGCCACGCGCGTAGACCTGCTGGCCCGAGCGCAGCGGCTTGTCGATCACCAGCGCGCCGGTCGCCGCTTCTGGCTCCACAACCTTCTGTACGACCTCGGCATTGGCCTCTCTTGCCGCGGCGGTGCCGATGCGCGCATCGGGCGCCGGAAACAGCCCGGCGGCCTTCGCGACCGCCGCGAGCTCGTTCCTTGCCCCGTGCACCGCCACGGGCGCGAGCCGGTACTTCCAGAGCAGCTCGAGCAGGCCCGGAAAGTCGACCGCCGGACGCTCGCCCCCCTGCGCCTCCGACTCGAGGCGCGACAGATCGACCACCAGCGCGTCGTGATCGAAGAAATCCGGGATGTCGCCAAAGCGCGCCTCGAGCTCGCGCGCCAGTGCATCCAGGTCCGCCGACTTCAGCACCAGGGCGACGAGCGGCAGCGTGGCGCTCTTGATCTCGAAAGTGTCTGGGGTAACGCCCTGTACAGCGATCGTCATCGACAACTGTCGGGCAGAAGCGACGCCGCATCGCCAGGGTACATCAGGGCTGGCGGCGGGAGAATGAAGCCGAGGTGCTGGTTATTCTTAGTAACGCTTCGATTACGAATCAATGCTCCGCGTTTCTTTTAGTTCTTGATGCAATTCCCCCAACGCACACCATTCTAGTTACACCCGCTCCCGAGGGCAACAAATGAACGGTTCTACATCCGTCTCACCCGCGACCTATTGGCTCACATGGCCGCTGCAATTCGCCGAGCTTGCGACCCAGACCTTCCGAGGGAATGGGATCCAGGCTGCTCCCGATGTATTGGCGCAGAACATCAACCCCTGGACCATCAACATCAACTCGAACAACTCGAGCGCTCCCGGCACCGAGCAACGCATCCTCGCGCGGCACAGCTACGGCCGTCAGCTCGGGCGCCTGATGGATGCCGTGGACCTTCTGGTGAACGACCTCGAAGCGCGCAAGGCTTCGACCTCCGGCGACGAGCGCGTCCAGGACTTCCACAGTCTCAAAGACGAGATCGACGACATCAAAGTCAAGGCGGCGCAACGACGGCTCGAGAGCATCGAGGCCGACCTGAAGCTCCTTCGCGACGCCGACGAGCCCGCCTACCGCGAGCTGAAGGAGCGTCTGCGCGATCTGGTGCGTAATTAACGTCTAATGTCGAGACCGCTCGCGTGCACCAGCCGCGGCATCTCGTAGGCCTCGTACGAGAGCCCGATCCGCGCGCGGATCGCCGGATCGTTCTCCTGCAATTCGCTGAGCTCCTCCTGGTCGCGCACCGAGACGATGCCGACGCCCCACGGTCCCTTCGGATCCATCACCGGCCCGAACGCAATCGCCTTGCCCTTGCCGAGAAGCCCGGTCCAGTAGGCGACGTGCTCGTGCATCGCTTTCGCCTCGGACGAGGTCATGTCGTTCGCGAAGCTCGGGCGCGGGGGAAGGAGGCGGCAAAGGAAGTACATGGCGTCAGTTCCTGGGGAAAAGGTGTGCCGAGGTGAGCGCATTCTCGCACCGCCTCGTGGAATCCGGCGCGCGGCGAGCGCGCAGTGGCTTGAGGCCGAAGAGCGGCCGCACCCAGCGCCACGGCCGCACCAGCGACTCGGTCATCGCAAGACAGCCGAGCACCGTGCCGCCCACGATCAGGATCGGCTCGAGCACCGGGCCCAAGGCGAGTGGCGCGAGCGCGGCCGCGAGGACCAGGATCAGCGTCTGGTGCAGCATGTACCAGGGATAGACCGACTCCGTCGCCCACGGCAGCCACGCGAACGGCCGGTTGAGGTGCGCGTGCGCATAGCCGAGCGTGGCCACGATCGCGCTCCACAGGTACAGGTTGCGGAACACGATCGCGATCTCCCGGGTCGCGGGCCCGGCGAAGAAGACGTAGAAGGCGAAGCTCGCGAGCGCCACCGCCAGCGCCGGGCGGCGCAGCCGCATCGCCTCGCGCCAGGGGCGCTCTTCGGTGCCGATCCAGTGCCCGTAGAGGAACGCGGTGAAGTACGCCGCGTGGAGGTACCAGTCATGGACGAGGTCGTGCGTCGGCGCAAAGCGCGGCTGGAGCATCCAGGACCAGGCGAGGAACGGCAATGCCGGCACCACGATGAGCGCTGCCCCGCGCAAGCCGGTGAAGCGCTCGCGCAGCCAGCGCCCGGCGCGCGACTCGAGCGATGGCAGCAGCAGGGCCAGGATCGCCGTGTACGCCCAGAGGTAGGGCAGATACCAGAGGTGGTTCCACGTGAGGCCGTGCTCCCATCCATCGAAGGCGCCGCGAGGCCACGGCCCGCCGCCGTAATAGCGTAGGAGAAAGTGGCCGAAACCCGGCTCCACCCGTCCGTTGCTGATGCCCTGGAGGTAGGGCTGCACGGGGATCACCACCGCCATGCCGAAGGCGAGCGGCAGGAGAAGGCGCAGGCTCCTCTGCGCGAGGAGCTCGAGCGGCGAACTGCCGCGTCGCAGGAAGCCGAGCGCGATGCCGGAGACGAGGAAAATCAGGTCCATGCGCCAGATATTCACGAACCGCATCGGGAGCTGCAGCCACTGGGCGGTGTAGGCGCTCTTCAGGTGCCAGGACCAGCCGGCGACGTAATACATGCCGACGTGGTAAAGGATGAGGAGCGCGAAGGCAGCCGCGCGCAGGACGTCGACGTCGTGGCGTCTTTGCATGGTCCATTTTTGTGCGCGTGCAGTCCAAGGTTGGATGAAAAGGGACGGCGCGCGGGGGATTTGTGACCAAGCGTGGCGGGCGGGGACGACCCGCGCCGGCCGCGCTTCGCCGCGATCGTAGAATCGACTCGTGCCAGCCGAGAAGACCCTGCTCGAGCGTTACGCCCCGTACCGCCGCTGGGTCGAGGCTGGCTTCTGGATCGCGGTCTTCGGCGCGCAGGCAGCGTTCAACAGTGGGGTCACGGTGATCGAGCTACGCCGCCTGGGCGTGCCGCACCATCCGTGGGAACCTGTCGTGTGGGAGGTGACGAGCAATCTCGTGCTCCTTTTGCTCGTGCCTGCGCTCGCATGGCTCGAGGCGCGCTTCCCGCTGCGCTGGGATACTCTCCGTCGCGGCCTGCCCACGCACATCGCGGCGAGCCTGCTCTACTCGGCGATGCACGTCGCCGCGATGCTCGGGCTGCGACACGCCGTTTATGCCGCCCTCGACGCACGCTACCGCTTCGGGGATTGGGTGCCCTCGCTGACCTACGAGTACCTGAAGGACGTGCGCAGCTATGCCCTCATCGTTGCCACCATCGCGCTCTACCGGTTTTTCCTGCTCCGGCTCCAGGGCGAGGCGCGGCTGCTCGACGCGCCCGACGAGGGCGCGCCGCTCGAACCGCTCGAGCGCCCGCAGCGCTTCCTCGTGCACAAGTTGCGCAAGGAATTCCTGGTCGCCGCCGGGGACATCGAGTGGGTCCAGGCGCAGAGCAACTATGTCGGTCTGCATGTGCGCGGCCACGACTACCTCCTGCGCACCACCATGGCCGCGATTGAGAAGCGCCTCGACCCGGCGCGATTCGTGCGCGTGCACCGAAGCTACATCGTCAACCTGGACCAGGTCGCCGAAATCGAGCCGCTGGAGTCCGGCGATGCACGCCTTCTGATGCGCGACGGCAGCCGGATTCCTTGCTCACGTTCCTATAAGGAACGCCTCCGCGCCGTCGCCGCCTAACCGGCCGTCGATCGAAGACTGGGCATTTCGTACGAAAAGGGGTCAGAGGAATTTTCTCGTTACAACTCTTCGCCGCTCGGCGGCTCGACCTTGCCGCGTCTTTGCAGCCGCCGCATGACGAGCGAACAGAGGAGCGCCCACGCCGCGCCGACTGTCCATCCGGCGGCAACATCGGTCGGCCAGTGCACGCCGAGACAAACGCGGCTCACTCCCACGAGCACGGTGAGAACGACGGCGACCGATAGCAGATAGATCTTGATCCGGATCGAGCCTTCGACGCGCGCGAGCAGCGCGCCCAGCGTGAGGTACGTGACGGCCGCCATCATCGAGTGCCCGCTCGGAAAGCTCGTCGTGTAGACCAGGCTCCCATGAGGAACGAGATCCGGACGCGGTCGATCGAATCCGAGCTTCAGCAGCGTGCTCAGCACCAGCCCGCCGGCCACGGCCACGAAGACCGCCACCGCGGCGTAGTGCTTTCGCGCGAGCAGGAGATAGCCCACGGCCGCGAAGGTCATCAGGCTCAGCATCGCGACTCCGCCCAGCGCCGTGAAGTCGCGCGCCATCTCCTGCACCCACGGCGGTCCCCACGGCACCGCCGGGTCGGCCGCGCTGCGCAAGGCGAGGAGCAGCCTGCGATCCCAGTCCGCCGTCTCGCCTTCCCGGACCTCGCCTGCGATCGAGATGAAGAGCCAGAGCAAGGCGCCGAGCAAGCCGATGACCGCGAGCACCGACGCTTCGACGACCGGCAGGCGCCGGCGGAGAGCGGAATAGAAGGTGGACACGCGTAGTTCTTTCCCGACTTGTGTCAACGAACGTGAGCTCGGACCTCGCGCCCGTTATTTTGTTTGCGCAGCCTGGCGTGCGATCGTGCACGGTCAACGGACCGCGGATCACAGGCGTTGTGACACGTGCGGGGTTAACCCTGCGCCGTTGACGGCACGCCCGAGCGATTTCCGCTCAACCTGCGTGTAACGTTCGGCCGATATGATCGACAACGTATATGCGCATCGTCAGCCGCCTGCTCGAAGGAATCGTCGCCCTGGTGTTCGTGTTCGGGCTGCTCGAGTCGCTCCTCACCGGCGGCAGGACGGGCGCGCGCGGCCTGGGGCGCAGGATTTCTTCAGGGCAAAGCTCGGAAGCGTGGATCGGCGGCTACGCCGGCGCGATGGGCTGGGATGGACAAGTGCTGCCGGCGAAAAGTGAAACCGGGTCCCCGGCTTCGCGGGGACGACGCCCCGCGCGCTTAACGCCTGCCAGGCGCCAGACGGTCCGGGCGCGGCGGGTGCTTGCCTCGGCGGCGGGCCGGCGACGCGGTCGATAAGGAAGAGCGTCTGCGATCTGCTGCGTGATTAGGTGTGGGGCCGCCTGAGCTTTTCTGCGACACTTCAGGCGCAACCCAAATGCGCCGGATTCCGGGCGCCCAGTGCGCCGCCATGTTCCTGATCGCCGCCGTTTTCCTGAGCGCCGGCGCGCTTGCCCAATCGACTGGCATCTATCCGCAGCGGGCGGTCCGGATCGTCGTGCCGTACCCGCCAGGCTCGGGGACCGACATCGTCGCGCGGCTGCTCGGCCAGCGGATCGGCGAGCACTGGGGCCAGCCCGTGGTGGTGGAGAACCGTCCCGGCGCCGGCGCGATCGTCGGGGTCGATACGGTCGCCAAGGCGGCGCCGGACGGATACACGATTGGCATCGCCGACACCGGCCCCTTCGCGATCAACCCGGCGTTGTATCCGAAGCTGCCTTACGACCCGGTGCGCGACTTCACTCCGGTGATCGAGCTGGCGAAGTTGCCTTTCATGCTGGTGGCGCATCCCTCGCTCGGCGTGTCGTCGGTCGCAGAGCTGATCGCCAAGGCGAAGCGCGAGCCGGGACGGATCAACTATGCCTCGGTCGGCAACGGCAGCAGCGTGCAGCTCGCCACCGAACTCTTCAAGAAGCAGGCCGGGATCGACCTCGTGCACATCCCCTACAAGGGCAGCGCGCCCGCGCTGAACGACGTGCTCTCCGGGACGACGCCGGTGATGTTCGTCAATCTGCTGTCGGGCCTGCAGCACGTAAAGAGCGGCCGGCTCCGCGCGCTTGCCGTCGCCACCGGCGAGCGGCTGCGCGCGCTGCCCGACGTCCCCACGGTCGCCGAATCGGGCGTGCCGGGCTACGAATTCCAGACCTGGTTCGGCATCATCGCGCCGGCCGCGACGCCCGCCTCGATCGTCGAGCGGCTGAACGCCGAATTCCGCCGCGCGCTGTCGATCCCCGAAGTCCGCGAGCGCCTGATGAACGAAGGCGGCATGCAGCCCGTGGGCGGCAGCGCCGCCGAGTTCGCGGCGCTGATCGCCGGCGAGAAGGACCGCTGGGGCAAGCTGGTCAAGGAAACAGGCGCCCGTGTCGACTGAGCCCCTCGCACCAACCAGGTTGTTAGCCCGCTACATCGCCACGTCGCGCTTCGACGTGCTGCCAGCCGGCGTAGTACGCGAGGCGATCCGCTCGCTCGTGAACTGGACCGGCTGCGCCATCGGCGGCGCGAATCACGAATCGGTCGACATCGCCCTCGCGAGCCTCGCGCCCTTCGCCGGACCGCCGCAGTCGGCGCTGCCCGGCCGAAGCGAGAGGACGGATTGCCTGCTTGCCGCGCTGCTCGAGGGCATCGCTTCACACGTGCTCGACTTCGACGACACCCACCCGGAGATCTTCGTGCATCCCAGCGGGCCGGTCGCCGCCGC